>NZ_JBFUEQ010000001.1:0-1014372 GCF_056403835.1 Mesorhizobium sp. P2_E6 | reverse complement strand
GTGCAAGATCTGTAAGGGAGGCAATTGAAAGCGGCGGCATAACGTTGGTTCCAACTGGTGACGCGAAAGATTACGGACGGAATCTAACAAACGCTGGATTTGTTGAGACAAATACAACCATGCCAATTGCTGGAGACGTTGTAGTTATACAGGGAATAGATGGGCATCTTTCCGGACACATGGCTATCTATGACGGTAGAATATGGATTTCCGATTTCATTCAAAATGAAAGTCTTTACCCAAATCGGGCTTATCGGCAAATAAAGCCTAAATATAAAATTTACCGTTACCCCTGAGAGAACGCCGATAGCGTGGTTTGAAGGTAGCCGCCTCAGTCTTCAGCCGCCGGTCTGAACTTTCGGACGATCATCTCGAACAGGATGTCCGAAATCCACATGGCTGAAACGCCAACGAGACATGCCGCTGCCTAGACCGCCAAAGCACTCCGCGCATCGTGGCGCCCGCCTGTGGCCGCGTGCCACCGCAACCAGACCGCCTCCAGCCTACTCCGATTTAGCGATCTCTCATGGATGGACTCAACCCCCGATTGGAAGCATTCTGCCCTCCGGGGAGAGAGGGGCGTGGGCAAGGTCTACCGTCACCCTGGCAATCGGTCTAACCAGTGGCGTAAGCACACTGGTGCGAGGCGCTATCGCTGGCGCAGCCTCGCCGGCGTGCCGATGCGGCTCGTTTTCGTGACCGTGGCGGCGATTGCCGCCTACGCGACGCAGTTCGTCATGCAACACGGCGCCGGCCTTCAAGGCACGATATCGAGTTGGACGGAACCGCTCCCCGACCCGATGGATGGTCGCGCCTCTGTCGTCGATGGCGACACGGTCGAGATCGCTGGCCAGCGCATCCGTTTCAATGGCATCGACGCACCAGAGAGCCAGCAGTATTGCGACGACGCTAAGGGCGTCAAATATCCTTGCGGGCGCCGCGCCGCCGATGCGCTGGACGAGTTCCTGGCAGCATCGCGACCGTTGCATTGCAGTTTTGTTAACCGCGATCGGTACGGTCGGCTTGTCGGAAACTGCGATCGCGCGGACGGTCGCAGCGTCCAGCGCTGGCTAGTCGAGCAGGGCCTAGCATTGGACTGGCCGCGCTATTCCAACGGGGCTTTCGCTGCCGAGCAAGGTACAGCCAAGGCCGCGCATCGCGGCGTTTGGCAAGGCCGGTTCGATCAACCTTGGGATTGGCGTGCAGGGCATTCCGACAATCCGCAGCCGGCGATCAGCCAGCCGCTCGGCATCGTGGGCAGTGGGCAGGTCGCACAAAGCTATTCGTGCCAGCCGCGGCGGTATTGTGCGCAGGTCGGCTCGTGCGCCGCGGCGCAGTGGTATCTTCATAATTGCTCGTGGGGCCACAAGCTTGACGCCGATGGAGACGGCAAGGCATGCGAAACGCTCTGCTGATCCAGCCAGAAAGCATGTGAGGGAGGAACAGTTGAAGATCGAGCCCGAAGCGGAATGCAAAACCCTAACTGAGGCTTATGCAAGACTAGGCGCCACGGTCCGCAATCCGCGGCGCACCTGGTCGGCAATCACCGATGATGGAAAAGCTGTGGTGGTGACCCTCTGGACCGACCGATTCCTAGACCTCGAGCAATCCCAGTACAGCACTTTCGGACTTTCTGGGAAGGGATGGATCGACCGGCCGGAGAACCGCCGGCGGGCCAAGCATCTTCAGCATGCGATGTCAAAGCGCGGTGGCCTCTTTCGTTCGATTATCGTGACGTCGAGCGATCGCATGCATAGCAGGATCGTAGCGCGTAGGGTCGGCCCACAAATGCGGGTCACAGAAATTGATGAGGAGACAGGACGTTTCAAAGCAGAGCGAGCCTAGACGGCCGCTCGAATGGGGAAAGGACCAACAATCTATGGCGCGGGAGTAACACCCGTCGGGATCTATATGCTAGGCCAGTCATACCGCGCACATGCCGACGCCTTGGAGTTCGCCCCCTCGCACATTCGGTTGCATTTTTCGGACCACCCACGGCGCCTATTGTACTTCCAGGCGCTTGAGCACTTTCTTCGCGGCTTCCTCAGGCTCAATAGGGTGGATCCGGTTCAAATCCGGGCCTACCAGCACAATTTCACGGCAATGCTGGATTGTGGCAAATCTCATGGTTTGCGCATCTCCGGCGTCGCCGAGGAGTTCATTTGGTCCAGCACTTTCCGGAACGATTATGTGCGGATCCGGTATCTCTTCAATATCGAAGAAGACCTTGACGCCGACACCGACTGGGACGTCGATCCCGAAGACCTTAAGCGGGAGTCGATGAGTGATCTTCGACAAGCGGTGTTCGAGGTTGAAGATTTCTTTGCCAAAGAGATCAATGCGACGGGCCGAGAGGTGATCCTGCCGCCTGAGATTTCTGCTGTCGACCGTTGACGGGCCTCAACGCATCGCCTGCCTAGCCGCGCGGTTCACCGCCCACTGTATTAAGTTCGCTGTCACACACGCCTACTGGAATGAAATCCCGGCGACCATGAGGCTGGTTGCACCAGCGAGTGTGAAGCTGTCGATCGGTGTCCTGCTCAATGCCAAGAGCCGGTAGACAACCAGCGTGCAATTGAAGGCCGTCCCGAAGCGGGGACGATCAGCCCCGGCTTGACCCACTGCGTCGCCGCCCGCTTCATCTCATTTGGCGCCATGCCTTGCGTGGTCCTGAACGCGAGGCCAGAGCCGTTCGCGCATCTCGCGGCTCAAGGTGAGGAACGCAGAGCCGACCTATCGGCCTCGACGCCAAGCAGTTCATATTCGTCGATCGCGTAGCATTTGGCCTTCAGCCCTTTCGGCAGCGGACGAAGTCAGGATTGTGCTGAGATCAACCAGCATAGGGTCAACGAACGGCCAAGGGCTTGGTTTCCCTGCCCGTCCTTGACCCGCCCCGGTTCTTGTTGACGCCAACAATTCGGGCCGCTCCTGCACAGTCTTTAAAGACGCAGCCTCAAACAAGGCTCTGGACTTCTACTCCGTATTTGCTTCAAGTATTTTCTGGGGGGAGAAATCAATGAAAACGATCGCGCTTCTTGTAGGCGCAGCAGTTTGCGTCAGTGGCTGCAGCACGACTGCTAACGTCTCTGACAGCGACCTAACTGCCATGAACACCATAAATCTGTGTCATGCTCTGGCGAGCAGCACTGACGAGCAATATCGAACTCGTGTGGCGGCGCTTCTAGTTCGGCGCGGTGCAACGGCAGAGAAATGCACCAGGCTCATACAAACTGACAACGCTGTAGCAACTGGAATAGCGGTGGCGGCGGTAGGCGGCGCAGCCGCCGCGGCCGCTGCCAACAATGGCTATGGCGGCGGCGGATATTACCGTCCACCTCCGGCCTATGGCGTCGCGTGGGACCAATTCTACGACCAATACTACAATCTCACGTGGCGGTGCCGTGACAAGGGAACCGGGCGGTTCGTGGACGACTATTACTGCAACGGCATGCCCATGTTCGACAGCACATGGCCAGGTTGGTCGGCGTAGGACAGGCTATGGATCGATTCGCGCAATGGCAATCGATCGGCACGCCGGCTTGCGAGCGTGCCGTTGCGGCTTTTGTTCGTGACGGCAGCTTAGTGGCCCATTTCGTGTGCAGCGTAGCGATCGCCTTCCTGAGACTAACCTATTGGGCTGGATTGGGTCGAAACCGGCGCCGATCACAGGCGTCGCGTCGAGCACCCATGTTCCGTCCCGCACAAAAAGCCCGCCACCTTTCGGCAGCGGGCCCAGGTCGAGGAGGTTGCGCTAGGCGTGCGGTCGCGGAGTGGGGGTAGCGCGGTCGGTCTGACGGTGCGCTACTCCGGCGATCCGGCCGGAACTCCCGCCAAGGCTCGACCCATCCTCTGCCGCTGAACGGCCGCATTGCGCCGCATGTCAGACGTTTACGTCTACTCTGTCGGCTCCTGGAAGCCGACATCTCCGTTGACCCGGATTTGTCGGTTGCGGCGTAGGACATGTGTGGCCCAGCTTTCCCCGTTCAGAACCATGGCCGGCTGCTGACGTCCCCAAAACAAAAGTCGCTCTAAACATCCGACAGCTGGCCCATCCGGTCTTCGGTAGCGAGCGTCGCATCACAAGCCTTAGCTGTTCTTATCTTAAGTGACTACATGCTTGCCCACGTAACTTACATTCCGGCGCCAGCTCTTTGGGGCCTACTATCCATGAACAAATGCTCGCAAGCGAGATGGCTGCCGTAGCCGGGGCGGAGGAAAGCGCATGACGTTGCTCAGGGAGCCTCTGCTGCATTTTGCCGTCGTCGGCGCGATCCTGTTTGGCGGCTATTCCTGGCTGAATGACAGGCATGTCGAAACAACGGCCGCGGAGCCGGTCCGTATCGGCGAAGGCGACGTGCGGTGGCTCAAGCAGACCTGGTCGAGCCAATGGCTGCGCGAGCCAACCGCCGATGAACTCAAGGGTCTTGTCGACGATCTGCTGAATGAGAAGGTGATGGCGCGCGAAGCGCAGGAGATGGGCCTCGAGAAGGACGACACCATCATCCGCCGCCGCTTGGCGCAAAAGCTCAAATTCCTTCTCGAGGACACGGCCCAGCTTGCCGAGCCAACCGAAGCGGAACTGCGGCAGTTCTATGCCGCCAACCCTGCACACTTCGAGACGCCCGGAAAACTGTCGTTCCGACAGGTCTACTTCAACCCGGAACATCGCAAGGACGCCGCGGCGGACGCGGCCGCGGCGCTGGGTGCGCTGACAACGAATGTCGAGGACGATTCGACCGAGGGCGACCAGCTGCTGTTCGGCGACAGCTTTGCCGATACTGACGAACAGGCGCTGTCCGGAATGTTCGGTGCCGATTTTGCGCGCGAGGTGTTTGCACTTGAACCGGGCGGGTGGCGCGGTCCGGTGAAATCCGGCTATGGCCTTCATCTGGTCCTCGTCACGCAGCGCACGGCGACCGCGCCGAAGCCCTTCGAGACCGTGAAAGATGCCGTGCTGGCTGAGTGGCGCTCCGCGAAGCAGACCGAACTGAGCAAAGAGTATCTGGTCGAGCTGCGCAACAAGTACGGCGTCGAGCTTGACGACAGTACGAAAGCGGCACTGGGGTCAGGGCCTGCAACGAACGTGGCCGCACAATGAGACGGCCGGCCAAGTGGCCCGAGTTCGTGCGTGGAGGCCGCTCCGCGTTGGAGTGCCTTCGACTGGTCCTGCTGACGGCAGCCATTGCTGCGCTGTTCTGCGAAGCTGCCTACTCCCACGAGGTGCGCCCCGCCTATCTCAGCCTGAAGGAGGAGGCGCCGAACGAGTTCAGCGTTCTGTTCAAAACGCCGATGCAGGGCAATGCGCGACTGGCGCTGTCGGCACTCTTTTCCGGCAAGATCGAGACGGTGACGCCGATCATCTCGCATCCGACCGGGGATGCCATGGTGCAGACCTGGCGCATGCGCACGCTGGAGCCGCTCCCAGGCCAGAACGTTGTGATCGACGGGTTGCAGAACAGCATGACCGACGCGCTGGTCCACGTGGTGTTCGCGAACGGCAACAGCTGGACGGCGCGGCTTACCCCCAGCGAGCCGTCTGCAGCCATCCCGGCGTCGCAGAGCGCCTGGGCGGTGTTCGTCACCTACGTCCGTCACGGCATCGAGCACATCGCCTTCGGCTTCGATCATCTGCTGTTCGTCACCGGGCTGATGCTGATCGTGCGCGACTGGCGCAAGCTGGTGAAAGCGATCACCGCCTTCACCGCTGCTCACTCAATCACCTTGAGCTGCGCCACCCTTGGATGGCTGACGCTGCCGTCGCGGCCGGTGGAGGCGATGATCGCCATCAGCATCGTCATGGTCGCTGCCGAGGTTGTGCGGATGGAGCGCGGGCAGCTCAGCCTGGCCATTGTGAAGCCGTGGATGGTGGCCTTCGTTTTCGGCCTGCTGCACGGCTTCGGCTTTGCCGGCGCGCTGGTCGAGCTCGGCCTGCCGCAGGGCGACATTCCGCTGGCGCTTCTGGCCTTCAATGTCGGCGTCGAGCTCGGGCAACTGGCCTTCATCGCCGTCTTGCTGACCGCGGTTTATTCGGTGATGCGGTTCGTCCTGATCCCGCGGCAGGCGATCGTCGCGTCGGCCTATGCCATCGGGATCATCGCGGCATTCTGGAGCGTCCAGCGGCTGGACGCAATGTTCTTGTAGGAGGAGCAAATGGGACCCGCCGCAAGACTGCCGCGCCGACCTTGCCTGAGGGGCCGGAAACTTGCACGCGCAACCACCGTGGCGCTTGCCGCGTCTTTGATGGCTGCTGCTCCGGTCTCCGAAGGACGCACTTGCGGCTATGATAGTCCGCAAACGGTTTCGCAGGGCTTCCTGAATTGGCTCTATCCGGATTCACTCTACGTCGTCGGCGCGATATCGAGGGAGGTGGCGGCGGGACGGCTGCCGCTGGCGAACTTCGATCAGACCGGACCAGATCTGTTCGGACACAGATTCAAGCTGACGGCAACGACGCTGGAGCAATTCGGCGACATGCTCCGCTCGGCATCGCCGGGCCCCTCCCAGGCTTCGGTCTCTCTGGTCGTCGTTGAGCCGATGCTGTGGACGCGCTTCGATCAGGGTCCTGACGGCTTGCGCACAACGGTTCATGTCTCGGGGGCACAGCCCGGGGATCTGGTCATCGTTGCCGGCGAAGCCGTAATAGCAGAAATCGCGGCACGGCGATTGACCTTCGGCCAGGCTGTTGAGCGCGGCGTGGCGCGTCTCTATGGGCCGGCGTCGCAGATTGCCCGATTCCTGCTCAGTTATTCGGATGTCGGCGCAACCGACAGTGCTGTCGAATTATCTCAGAAACAGGCCGTTCCGCCGGTACGCCCGGCGGCCGGCTCACCCCATTTCGCTCCGGTGCAATCGCACCCGGTTGGCATCGCGCCGGCCGAACTCGGACGCACACCTGACCACACCGAGATTTCATTCCATGAGGGAGAGAGACAATGATCCGGAGACCGCTGACAATTACAGGTCTTGTATTGCTTGCCGTCTGCGCAGGCTCCGTGGCGCGGGCCCAGGATGCCGGCACCTATACCGTCGAGGAAGCGGGACAAGCCATCAAGGCCCGGCCCTACTCACCTTATGCCGGACGCAATTTCCCGACGCGGCCGCTGTTTGGCGACACGCATTTGCACACGGCCCTGTCCTTCGACGCTGGAGCAGCCGGCGCCAGGCTCGGACCGCGTGAGGCCTACAAATTTGCGAAGGGCGAAGAGGTCATTTCCTCGACCGGACAGCCGGCCAGGCTGTCGCGTCCGCTCGACTTCCTGGTCGTCGCGGATCACTCGGACAATATGGGATGGTTCACCGATTTCATGGCCGGAAAGCCGGAGATCCTGCAGAACGCGCAGGCCCGCGAGTGGTATGACATGATACAGTCGGGGCACGCTGGGGAAGCGGCGTGGTCCATCGTCATGACCTTCTCGCAAGGCAAATTTCCGCCTGACATCATCTACCAGCCGGGCAACCCCGCCTATCGGTCGGTGTGGCAGAGCATCATCTCGGCAGCCGAGGAAGCCAACGACCCGGGGCGCTTCACCGCTTTCATCGGGTTCGAATGGACGTCGCTGTCCAAGGGCAACAATCTCCACCGCAACGTCATCTTCCGCGATGGAGCCGAAAAGGCCGGTCTCGTCGAGCCATACACGACGCAACCGCCCGTCGGCAGCAACAACCCGCGCGACCTGTGGAAATGGCTGCGGAACTATCAGGACAAGACCGGCGGCGATGTCCTTGCCATCGCCCACAATGGCAATCTGAGCAATGGCGAGATGTTCCCGATCATCGAGCCGGTCACGGGCAAGGAGATCGATCGCGAATACGCCGAGCAGCGCGCCCAGTGGGAGGTGCTTTACGAGACCACCCAGATGAAGGGCGACGGCGAGAGCCACCCCTTCCTTTCCCCCAATGACGAATTCGCCAATTTCGAGAAATGGGACAAGGGCAATCTTGACCTCAGCGTGAAGAAGACGCCGGACATGCTGGAGTTCGAGTATACGCGCTCGGCGCTCAAGAACGGGCTGAAGCTGGAAGCCAAGCTCGGGGTCAATCCCTACAAGTTCGGCCTGGTCGGCAGCACGGATTCGCACACGGGCCTCTCCACTGCCGACGACGACAACTTTTTCGGGAAGATATCGACCGGCGAGCCAAGCCCGGAACGCTGGTCGCACCCCTTCATGGCGAACCCCAAGCTCGGGCTCAAGATCCTGGGCTGGGAGACAACTGCGTCGGGCTATGCCGCCGTCTGGGCGCAGGAGAACACACGCGCATCGATCTTCGACGCCATGAAACGGCGCGAGACCTATGCCACGACCGGGCCGCGGATGGCAGTTCGGTTCTTCGGCGGTTTCGATTTCGTCGAAGCCGACGCCAATACCCGCAGCCCGGCCATCGCCGGTTACACCAAGGGCGTGCCGATGGGCGGCGACCTCAAGCAGGCGCCAGCGGGCAAGGTGCCGACCTTCCTGGTTGCGGCATTGAAGGATCCGATCGGCGCCAATCTCGACCGCTATCAGATCGTCAAAGGTTGGCTGGACGCCGCCGGCGAGGTGCATGAACAGGTGTACGATGTCGCCTGGTCCGGCGACCGCAAGCCGGGCACCGACGGCAAGCTGCCGCCGGTTGGCGACACGGTCGACGTAGCCAATGCCACATGGACCAACACGATCGGAGCGCCAGAGCTCAGTGCCGTATGGAAGGACCCCAATTTCGATCCGTCCCAGCGGGCTTTCTACTATGGCCGCGTCATTGAGATCCCGACGCCGCGCTGGCCCGCCTATGACGCGAAATACTTTGGCATCAAGATGTCGCCGGATGTGACCATGACCACGCAGGAACGAGCCTACACATCGCCGATCTGGTACACGCCAGCCGGCTAAGGAAAGGCTGATTTGCTTGCGGAAGTCCACGGCAGGCGGATCGTGCGCCGCCTGTAAGCATAGGAAGGCTTAAACACGCGACAAGCTTTCTCCTTCCTCAAAACGACCCTGATCGGCGATCTGGTTGTCGTGTTGCCGGTCTGGCTGGTTGGCTTCGTGCTTATTCGCGGGCGTATGTCGTCTGACACCAGACAGGCAAATTCCGTGGTTGGAGCCGGATCGGGCCGTTCAAGGCGTCGATGTAAGAGGCACGGTTTCTCCTGGCGGGACGCCTTGTGGCAAGGCCGTCGGAACCTCGTGATTCTCTGATTTCCTCTGGTGTCGGTACGCGCGGGAGCCGTCGCGCGTCCGCACGACGGGCGGCGATCCAATTTCTTGCCGTCGAACAATTCCTGAATTGTGCGAAGTTGGACGCGAGGTCAAAGCCCACGGAAATCATGCGGGTCATCCTCAAAGAGACGCGCTAGCGATTGATGTCGTTGAACGCCGATTAAAGGGCATGAAACTAAGCAGAAATATTTGCGCTGACGTTGAAGGCATTCCCCGCAATTGGGAAGGTGCGTCGCCCGGTTACATCGATGCCGATCCATCTGCGCTCAAGCTTTTTGGGCAGCCTCGATGGCCGTTCCGCAGCCGCAGAACGGATCAGGCACTACATCTCCCGGCTTCGCGCTTAGGCCGATTATCCGCTCCAGCAACGCCAGAGGTTTTTGTGTGGTGTAGCCAAGCAGTTCTTGGGCCTGAGAGTTGATCGGGGGCGATATCCGCCCATACGTCACCGAGCGGCATACCTCGCATCTTCGTCGCGATCGGCACCACCTGCGAGGATCAAAAGCGCTGGGATCTGAACGTCCCGGCGCTGATCGAGGCTAAAAGGAATCTGCGTCCGATATTCGCCTTCGTATCGGCCGAGCCGCTGCTCGGCGAGATCCGCGCGCGGGCGGCGCCAATACCGGACGGCTTGCGCTCTTGGTTTCGGCCGCGCGACACGCATTACGATCCGCTGGACCCAGCCCAACATTCGCTTATGCGCATCGATCAGATCATCACCGGCGGCGAATCCGACCAATGCAAGCACCGGGCGCGGCCGAGCAACCCGCAATGGTATAGCTACTTCCGCAACGACTGTGCCGCCAGGGGCACGATCTTCCACCACAAGCAGAACGGCGAATGGGTGTCAGTCAGCGAAGTTTGACAGGGGGCCCACAAAGCCACCCCCGCCCCCCGCCGTCAGGCAGCCGCCCCGGGTCGATCCGCTATCTGACGCACGATTGCAGTCTCGACTAACTTCAGTCCTTGTTCTTGATCATGCCCATGATGCGGGCGCTATGTGCCGAAATCCGCGCTCCTGTCATAGCCGGATGCACATCACCCTCGAAACGCACACACCGCACACAGAGACGTGCTCCGGCCTCGCTCGGCACCTCGGTCACCCAGCCACAGTACCGGCACGAGTAGGGCACGATACCGGGACTCCGCGCGCTGGCGGTCGGCGTCGGCTTGTCGCCTATCATGTCGGCCCCTCAAATTCCTTCTGCAATTCGGATTGGCAGCTTCAGATCGATCAGCCGAGCCTGCAGGAGGGATAGCGTGAGTTCGTCACGTGCATCGACCCATCTGCTATCGTCGTTGGCGACATCACCATCGCGGAATACTAGATGGGGTTCATCGCTCCCGCGCTGGAGCTTTGGGCCGAGGTCCAGCTTCTTCAGCAGGCGGTAGGCCTTGGCAGTCGGACCCGTCTCAAGATCGAACCGGGTCTCCCAGAAAAATCCGTCAACGTCGTCATCGTAATCTCCGGGATCGATCTCGTGTATCTCCCAAATGGCGCGATGTTCGGCCTCAGCCTCGTGTGCGATGCCCTCGCTGATGAAGAACTCCCGCCAGGTTGGCGGCGGGGGCAGAAGGTCCAATGGCCGACAGTCAACAGATAGCCCTGCTCGCCACTGTCATACCAGAACATGGTCTCGGCGACCTGCGCCGGGGACGCGAGCAGGGGCTGGCCGGTCCTACCAACGAACGCTCGCGCGTCCTTGACGAACGCCGCTGTGAGCAGGCTGCCTGCTCCGATCAAAAAACCACGTCGTGAGAGCATAAGAAAACTCCAGAATTCACACACGCATCTGGAGAGAGACCTACTGTTGCCTCGAGAGAGGCCACATCATTGTCACCACCGTTGCCGGTCAAGGCTGGTTGGCGGGGCCGAAGCCCTCTCTGGATGTGGGTTGGCAGTAGCAGAGCCGCTGTCTCAGTGCAACCGACGGTGTCGTGCGCCTCAGCTATTCGGCCTGCTGGTGGGCCCCACAAGCCACTCCCCATCCCCACCTGCCGATGAACCCGGTTGGTGCCGACCGCCATCCGCTGCCGCCTGTGGGGGAGATCGGTTGGAAAGCTGCTGTTCGGCTTTATCTGCAAAACGAGCAGTAGCGTCAGGTGCAGACCTTCGGAACGTACCCCGTAGACGACCGCCTTGCGCCATGAGCGGCCCTTAGGGACAGGCAGCAAATGACCGAAGTGGGGCCGTGTATGGACGGCTCTCCGTTGGCAAGGGATTTTTTGAGGCTTTTGCAGTCGCTGGTTGGTGCGGCCATGTATCCGACCTGTAGGTGCGGCCTTTCATGTGCCGCTGGCCATAATGCCATACGCGCGGCTCAGGTCCCGATCGTAAGCACGCACTCGAGGTGCACGGCCCCAGTGGGTTTTCCTGATCCGGCGGTTTCAACCGGCTTTGTGCATTAGCTCCTGTGCGCCCTTTCCAACCTCGTCGGCGATCGCTCGCCCTGTCTATCCTATGCGAATGTCCGGCTCCCTGTAGCGCCCGCCGTTTGTCATCAATGCCCAAACCATCCGGGCTGTCTTGTTGGCCAGCGCAACCGCTGCAACCTTGGTCGTTCGCCTCGCCATCAACTGCATAAGCCATGGCCTCCTGGTTCCGTTCCGCTCGGCATAGCGGATGACCGCCATAGAACCGACCACGAGCAGCTGTCGCAGGTAGCGATTACCAGCCTTGGAGATGCTGCCGAGCCTCTCCTTGCCTCCGCTCGAGTTCTGCTTTGGAACGAGCCCGATCCAGGCCGATAGACAGCGTCCCGACTTGAACGCATGCGGATCGGCGACGGTCGCTATGAACGCGCTCGCCAGCAGCGGACCGACCCCGGGGATCTCCATCAGCCTGCGCCCGAGTTCGGTCTCTCGCGCATTCGCGCGGACCCGGCGATCGTTTTCGAGGATCTGTTCCTTCACGACCCGGAGCTGTGCCTCCAGCATTCGCAGGCATAGCCGTGCGTCAGCGGGTATTCTAGTGTCGTTTTCGTCATTGATGACCATGAGCAGTTGCTCGATTCCATTCCGCCCGATCGGCGCCACGACCCCGAACTCGGACAGGTGGGATCGCATCGCGTTCGATATCTGCGTGCGCTGGCGGTTGAGCATTAACCGCACCCGGTGCAGCATCATCACGCTTTGCTGCTCGGGCGACTTTACCGGAACGAAGCGCATGGTCGGTCGGGTCACCGCCTCGCAAATGGCCTCTGCATCGGCCGCATCATTCTTCTGACGCTTCAAATAGGGCTTCACATATTGTGCCGGCAGCAGCCGAACATCGTGGCCTCGCGCGATGAGCTCGCGAGCCCAATAGTGCGAGGAGCTGCAGGCCTCGATCCCGACCAGGCATCTTGGTAGCCTCTCGAAGAACCCTAGCACGCGCCCGCGGGTCAGCTTCCTGCGAACGACAACCTCGCCCGCCGCATCCACGCCATGGATTTGAAACACGGACTTCGCGATATCCAGACCAATCGTCATAACGTTGCTCATCATAGCGCTCCTCCATCTCTGATCCCGCGAACATACCCGCAGGGAGGGAGGAGAGCCGTCCACCGCATCAGAAGGGGACGGTCCGGTTCTGGGACGAACTAGCCAGAAAGGTGCCATTTCGCTGGCGCCCATCTTGGCCGCAACGACGTTGCTTGCGATGCCGCAGTGTTGCAGTCCATTTGAATCCGGCGGGCGTGGTAATGCCCATATCGGGTCTCCTGCGACCAATATGGATCATAAGCCGTCCATCAAAGGAATTCTGGATTTGGCCAGCCTGAATTATCTGCTGCGGCCGGATGCAGCGAAATGGTCTTCCCTTGCCCTGCCCAACCGTTCTATTTCGAGCGAATAGCAAAACAGGCTGAACAGAACCAGCAGGACTTCCAACAGCTTGACTGCTCCCTGAATGAAAGAAGGAAATTGATCGAGTTCCGGCACGTGGCGGAAAAAGAAAACCGAAAACAAAGCGCCTCCAAAGAAGAAGCTGACCCGGCTGGCAAACAGGAACAAATGCCTGACTAAGGCATTGCGAAACGGTGCGGGGATCGCAACCCAGCGAAACCTGACCCAGTAGCAGGTCTGTAGAACGAGGGCACCACAAACCACCGCGGACTGCTCGTAGGGACTGATATCCTGTGGTTCTCCCAATTGGGTGATCACTTGCCGGAACATTGGGAAAATCGTCAAAAACAGGAATATCGCCGCGGCCGTCTCAACGACCATTAACAGGGCGTAGCGGACATTATTGCTGATCATACTGGACCATCCCCGGCGGGCGATACTAGCGTCGGCCCTCACCGCGCGATGCAACGGAAACCCAGATGGCTGGTCGATGTGTCGGCCGGCTGAGCCATTCGCGCCGCCGGGCGGTAGCGCCGGCAATAATTCGGGGCGCAAAGATGCGACCCGCCTTTCATCACCTTGCGCGGTATCCTGATCGCTGGCTGCCTGGGATCGAGACTGTCCTCGCGCCTGGCGCCTCGCGGGTTGTCAATCGTGCAGCACGGGCTGTCGATCCGGCTATGCTCCTGGTACCAGTCGGTCGTCCATTGCCAGACATTGCCGGCCATGTCGTGCAGGCCGTAGCCGTTGGCGGGAAACGAACCGACCGGCGCCGTATATTCGAACCCATCATCGAGCGTGTTGCGGTAAGGGAACTCGCCCTGCCAGATATTGGCCATATGCTTGCCGCCCGGCGTCAACTCATCACCCCATGCGAACTCGGCACCCTCGAGCCCGCCACGCGCAGCGAACTCCCATTCGGCCTCGGTCGGCAACTCCTTGCCGGCCCATTTTGCATAGGCTTCGGCATCCTCATAGGCCACATGGACAACAGGGTGGTCGGCAAGCTTCTTGATCGAGCTCGCCGGGCCGCGTGGACGACGCCAATTGGCGCCGCGCACATACACCCACCAATTGTAGTGGTCGCGAAGATCGACCTGTTGCTTAGCCTTGATGAACACCACCGACGAAGGCGCAAGCATGTCCGGCTGCCAACCGGGGTAGTCGTCCGGGTTCGCCGGCCGCTCGGCCGCCGTCACATATCCGGTTTCCTCGACGAAGCGCGCGAAGTCGCGGTTGGTAACGGTGCAAATGTCCATCCAGAAACCGCCCACCGTCACTCGGTGCGCTGGCGCCTCTTCCGGATAATGCTTGTCAGATCCCATGAGGAACGTGCCGCCGGGAATCCAAACCTGGGGTGAACTGACCGGCGTTGAGCCGGCGAGCGTTCTTTCGGTGTCGGCAAGTTTTGTCATGGCTTGTCGCGTCGTCCTTGATGCAATGCCCGTGTGGCCAACTCAGGGCTCGAACGAAAACACTTTAGCCCAGTCTGCCTTCATGTCGACGACCGTCCAACCACCTTTGGCGGCCTCGTCGAGGCCCTTATCGAGCCGGCCAATGGACGACGTCCTGTCGTAGGCCCATTCCCGCTCCGCGTCGGTGTGGTGGACATAGAGGCAGAAGTGGGGGCCGTCCGTGACACAGGTCCATTGCAGCATTGCAAGATCGCCGTCGGAATTGCCGAACGCAGCGATCGGCCGGCGACCGATGAAGGTCTGGATCGCGGCGGCTTTAGCCTCCTTGTCGTCATAGAAGTTGATCTCGGGCAGCTTGATCAGCACCGGCTTGCCGTCGCGCATTTCGAATTTCAGTTTGCCACTGCTGCCGATAACCTGCTCTGGGGGGACGCCATAGGCCTGCTCAGCGAAGACGCGCATGAACTCGACGCCGCCGCCCGAAACGATGAACGTCTTGAACCCGTTGGCGCGGAGATAGGCGAGGAGTTCGACCATCGGCTGGTAGGTCATTTCGGGGAAGGCTTTGCCGGTCTTAGGATGCCTGGCGATGGAGAGCCAGTCTCCTACAATCTTAGCGTATTCATCGGTCGTAAGCCCGGCGACGCTGCTGCCCACAATCGCCATCAGGGCGTGCTCCCCGCCGGCCAGCGCGCCCTTGATGTCGCCCTTGAGCAGCGAAGCGAATGGCTCCTCGGTCTGCCACTCCGGATGCTGCGGCGCCACGGCCTTCACGCGGTCGATGGCGAAGAGGAACTGGAAGTACAAAGGCTGCTCGGACCAGAGCGTGCCGTCGTTGTCGAAGGTGGCGATGCGCTCGGCTGGCGGGACGTACTGCGGGCCGCCCTCCTTGGTTAACTTCGCTACGAAGTCGAGGATCGCCTGCTTCGCAGCGCCATCGTTCCACGACGGAAGCTGGTCCGTTTGAGCCATTGCCGGCGAAGCCGCCAACGTGGCTATTCCCAAACCCGTCAGGGCCATCAGCACGAAGATCGCGTGGGTGAGCCTCATTCAAGCCTCCTCTCGAGGTCGACAGGGAGCCCCACAAGCGGGGTACCCTGTCGCAACTAAGTCGTGCGAAGGCAGTGGCTACCAGGGACCTAATTCCCGGCGCCGCTGGCTCCGTTCTGGAGGGCCTCCAGGAATTGGCTTACGCCAAACGATCCGGACTTCTGGCTTGGCGGATAGTCCTTGAAGGTTGCGAGGAACTCCGCAACGATCGACTGAGCGGGAACCATCGTCCACAGTTTATCGCTCCACCACCGTTCATAGGCTCCCGCTTCGTCTTGGTACTTCTCGAACGGGTCCTCTCTAAGGTTGACCACGTACGGCACATTCTGCGTAACGCGCTTGCCGGTGAACAGATTGCCCTCGATCCAGGCGAACGAGATCTTCCAATCGCCATAGCGCATCGCATTGATGTTGGCCTGATCGTCGAAATAGAAGAATTCTTTGCGCGGCACGTCTTTGGTTTCGCCCTTGAAGAAGGGCATGAAGTTGTAACCGTCGAGATGGGTCTTGAAAGTCTTGTCTCCGACTTTCTCGCCCTTGAGCAGTTTCTCCTTGATATCCGGCGCGCCGGCCCCGGCGAGCAAGGTTGGCAGCCAATCTTCGTGCGACATCGTCGTGTTGACGATCGTGCCGGGTTGAATGACGCCTGGCCAACGGGCCACGCACGGCGCACGGAAGCCCCCCTCCCAGGTGGTGCCCTTCTCGCCGCGGAATGGTTGCGTTCCGCCGTCGGGCCACGAGAAACTCTCTGCGCCGTTGTCGGTAGAGAAGACGACGATCGTGTTGTCCGCGATCCCGAGATCGTCCAGCTTCTTCAGCAGCCGGCCGACCACGTCGTCAAGCTCGGCTATGCCGTCGGCATAGAGGCCGTAGCCGGTCTTGTCCTGCCACTTGGGCGACAGGCGGGTCCAAACATGCATGCGCGTCGTGTTGTGCCAAAGGAAGAACGGCTTCTTGGCGGCTACCGCTCGGTCCATGACGTCCAGCGACCGGGCGAGCAATTCTTCTTCGGCGGTTTCCATTCGCTTGCGCGTCAGAGGGCCGGTGTCCTTGATGACTTGTTTCCCGACGCGACCGAAGCGCGGATCTTCCGTCGGGTCGTCTACATCGGTGGCTTTCACGTCGAGGACTCCGCGCGGACCGAACTTCGCGTGGAACTCGGGGCTCTTCGGATAATCCGGGTCTTCGGGTTCCTCTTCCGAATTCAGATGGTAGAGGTTGCCGAAGAACTCATCGAAGCCGTGCCGGGTCGGCAGGAACTCGTTACGGTCGCCGAGATGGTTCTTGCCAACCTGAGCGGTGGCATAGCCGAGCGGCTTGAGCAGTTCGGCGATGGTTGGGTCCTTGTCCTGCAAACCCTGCTTTGCTCCCGGAAGGCCGACTTTCAACAGTCCGACCCGGAAGGGGCTCTGGCCGGTAATGAACGCAGCCCGCCCGGCGGTGCAGGAATTCTGCGAGTAGTAGTCGGTGAACAGCGCACCCTCCTTGGCAAGCCGGTCAATGTTGGGCGTCGAGCCGCCCATCATGCCACGGTGATAGGCGCTGAGGTTCCATATGCCCACGCCTGGAAGCCTGTCCGCGCCTTCGCCCTAGACTTCGCCGGCAAGCTCGTCATGGGTGTCGCTATCGGCCTTGGCGTCGCCTTTGGTCGCGCTCTAACGGGCTGACCCTCCGTAGGTAAAAAAAGCGTACAGAGTTTCGAATTGAAAGGGCTCGTTCGCCGGTCGTAAAATTCAGGACGTTCCCCATTGCTTTCTAAGGGAGGCTGCGATGAGGTTCACCCCTGCATTGAGGTGGTCGAAGCCTGCGGCGAATGGCACGTCCGCGTCATCGAGGTTGACCGAGAAACGACGCTGACTTTCGAGCTGGAATCTTTCGCTCTCGCCTATGCGGAGGGCCAGCGAATACGCCTGGGGCTTGCCGAGTTCAAACGGGTATAAACTGCCCCTGGTTCAAAAGCCCGCGCCGCTTGCGGGGGCGGAAGCGACATCCACGAGTTTGCGATGCCCTGGGATGAATGATGGTCCCAAAAGCGTTTAATCGTTAGTTCGCCGGGTGCTCCCAAGACTCCGAGCGCCCCAACAATCAAAAACGCATTGGGAAAACAACCATGAAACACCGCCTCATTCCGATAGTGCTAGGCTTGTTCGTAGCCTCCGCTGGCACTGCTTTGGCTGCCAATGTCCACACCGTAACAGGCAAGACAGGTCAGCCCAGCCAAACGATTGGAACCGCTGAAACAGGAAGTGCCACCCCTGGCCACGCCAGTTCTGCTCCGGGCTCAGCCTTCAACCCCGAGGGCAATGCGGGACGCGCTTGATCCCGATCGACTTGGCGTCAGCAATCAGCTTGTGGGTGAGTTCATCGACCGAAATGACATCTGCCTTCGTCGTCTCTGGGACGTTGTTGGCAATCCATTGATCGAGGAAATTGATTCCGCGTGTGCTCATCGAGCCATAAGCTCGTGCCTAGGTTTCAGTTCCGTACCGCTACCGTATTCGGGCGGCCAGGACGCGCGCTTCCCGCATAAGCGATGGCCAATTGTAAGGCCCAAGGAAGGCGATAAGCTCGCGTGCTTGTGCTTCGGTGATGCCTGTTTCTTTAATCAAGCGATGAACTGCAACGTTCTCAGCGCTTGGGGGTATTTCGGCCATTGCTAGGGGCGCAACGTGCCTAGGGGCTTCTAGTTCCGTAGATAAATGACTCGCCAATTGCGCACCGAAGCGTACAATTCGATTGTCGCTCGATCTGCACGGCAACGAGCGCTTGGAAGAGTAGATCACGCTTTCGCCCGACTAGGGAGAAGCGCGATGACCTTTCGTGGCATAGCTGACGAGAAGCAGTTAGCAACACTTACCAAGATTCTGGACGACTATTGCGAGCAAGCTGGCATGGAAGGCTCGCACCCTGCGCGCGAGCATTTGGCACGTCGCCTGATCGCTCTTTTCAGCGGCGGCATCGATAGTCCTGACGATATCAGGATGGCTTTAGACAGCATCGCAAAAGACTGCAAACCAAGCGGCATCCATCCGTAGGGACCGCAAAGTTTGTCGAACGTCTGCGCCCGGATAGCCCGACCTGCTCATCGAGGGTGACACAGGATTTTGCAGGTCGGGCCATTTGCCGGCTGTATTATTGCCGGCGGGGGTGCAAGCGATCCTGCTGCCGAAGCGCCTCGCGGCGCAAGTCGAACTGCTTTACAAATTCGTAAGGTCGAACGGTCACTGCTCTTCCCTGAAATCCTTAAAATGGTTCCAAAACCGGAACCGGAGCTGCAACAAAGGGGCCGGCCGGGCGTTGCGCATCAACAAACCGCGACGAGGAACCGATGATGACGGAAACTTCAAGTATCCTCCTCACCGCTCCCATCGAGCTTGCCGGCGACTGGGGCCGCATGCTGGAGGGCGCGGCAGATCAGGTCGTCGAGCGCATGCGGCATGCATGCCTTGACGGCGTCCGCCTGCTCTCCGACCGCCAGCCGACGCGCCTGCGTGTCGACGAGCACACTTCCGGCACGCCGGCGGTCTGGCTGCATCCCGACGGCAGCAGCATGGCCTGGATCATTGTCGATATCGGCGAGCGCGATTGGTCGAAGCTAACCTACCAGTTCGGACACGAGCTCGGCCACGTGTTTGCTAATAGCTGGCAGCCGGATGCCAAGCCGGCAACGCCCTGCCAGTGGCTCGAGGAAGCGATGGTTGAAGCATTCTCGCTGCGCGGCCTCGGGCGTCTGGCGGAGGACTGGAAGGAGAACCCGCCGTTCACCGGCGACAACGCTTTCGGCGATGCCATTGCCGCGTACCGCGAGAATATCATCCGAGGCTATTCCGCGCTCGCCGGCAGCCAGGGGCTGACGCGCGACGCCGCGGCGTGGTTCGCCGACCATCGCGGCGAGATTGAGATGCCCGCCCTCAATCCGTTCGCCCGGGCGATGTCTGTGACCATCCTTGCCGCATACGACCGCGCGCCGCAGTGCGTCGAGGCGCTCGGCGCACTCAACCGCTGGCCCGGCCGCACGGGTGTGCCGATCGGCGAGTATCTCGGGCGATGGGAGGCGAGTTGCGCCGAATTGGGCGCTTCGCCCAGCTTGCCGATCCACCTGCGTGACCTGCTGCACGTTCCGCAGTGAGGCAAGTAAAGGAATTCCGGCGTTGAATGTGGACCTGAAGCGCCGACCGCAGCGGCCTGCTGCGCCTTGGAGGCGCGCTTTGCTGGACGGGAAGCCGACTACCGGTTCTGGCGCCTTCAAGGAGCTCGACGCGGCAAAAACGGAAGCCCGCCACTGAGGAAGAAATCGATGCTCGCTAAGAGAACCGCGATTGCTCTGCTCTCCTGCCTGGCCATTTCGGGCTGTGGTATGGCCAAAGCTGCGAGGGAAACCGGTCAGACGTTCGACAAGTATGGATGCCTTGCTCGTGCCTTCAAAGGCCAGCCCCCCTGCGAACCTGACAATGCCGCAGCGCCCTGACGGGGGAGGCAGAGCACGGGCCAACGAGGTGTGCCCGGTAATGTTTGCAGCACGATCAAGCTCGGACGCGAAGCACTGGCAATGGCGACATCAACGGAACTGCTTATTTTTAGTCAATCTGCATATATTTAGCACCTTGGTTGGCTTCATGCAGGCGTCACAATGGCGATGAAGATTAGTAACGCCGAAGGGGTTCGATCCTCCCCTTTCGGGGTTCCCAATCGATCCTCCCAAGGCCCGGCTTCAAATTCAAATCGCTCGGACCACCCGGCGAGTCGGCACCGTATTACCGGGAGCCCGGCAAGGGAGCCGAGGACACCTTATGTCACACTAGTGCCACCTCAGACGCCGAAGAAGTAACGACCTTATCGCCTCTTCGGCTTTGGCGTGATCTCCTCGATCCTCACCTTGTCGCCGATCTCCTTCGCCATGGCAAAGGCCCTTTTCTCGAACACGGTTGTCGGCTATCTCTTCCCGCGCCTCGGCAAAGAGCGGCCCGATCAGAAGCCGCCAACTCATATATCGCGCCAAGCCTGTGGACAGTAACCGGCTGTTCCTTGACGGCCAACACCTCGCGCGCTTGGTCTGTTTTCCTCTTTGTGGCTTGGCCATGGAACCAGACTGAGCCGGCTTTCGTTGCTGTAGGGCGAGTCTACCGAGAGAGGGATAAACCGTCCATGAAAACATCCACATATGCAGTCATCGCGCTGCTCGCCAGTGCGCTTTTGGTATCGGCCTGCGCAAACACAATCCGTGGCGCCGGCAAGGATGCTGCCAACACCGTCAACGCTACCCAGAACGCCGGCAAGAGAGTTGCCACCGCCGCGAACTGAGCCTCGCGGTGGTCTGCCCAAGTGAATGGCCGCCATGATTGGGCGGCCCTTTCTTTTTCAGGCCGAAGCGCGTTGTGCTCGCGCTTCACTAATTGCCCTTGGATTTCCCCTTTAGGCGCCGGGACTGCTGTCCGGCGTATAGATCAGGCCGACTTTCCTGCCGCCACACCTGCCGCATTTCAGTTTTCGAACGAGGTCATCTGCCATTGCCGGCGCATCCGGTCCGAACCGATCGCGGAGCTTCACTAGGTCGAGCGACTGGCTATGGTTGCAAGGCGCGTAATGGCAAAACGCCGTCACCGTCATCTTCGCGTCGATCAGTGATTGAAACGTCCAGCCCTTTGCCATCCGGCTGATATAGCCTTCAATCTTCCTCTCGAAAATCCTGGAGCAATGCGTGCGTGCTTAGCGTTCGGTTCCCACGCGTGCTAGTCGACCTCGATAATCTTCCGACCTGGCTTCTTGGCTGCCGGTTGACGACGTTTGACCGGAGCCGTCTTTTCGATAGATGCTTCCACAGAAAGGCGCTGCTCGCGCAGTCGCGCCGTCTTGGCATCTCTCGCTAGACGCTCAGCCTCGATCGTCAGTTTCGATTCGCGATCAGCGCGGTCAATCCGTTCCTTGTCGACGCGTCGTTGGGTCAAGAAAGCCTCCCTTGGCTAACTGACCGATGGAATGCGGCTCATGCTAAAATGTTCCGTGCTTTAGAGCGCCGTGATGAACGGTTGTGTTAGCCAAACCGTTTCACGCCTTTTTCCCTTATTAGCGCTCGCGAATGGATGTATGATCGACTTGACGACATCGGTCGCCGTTAGGGGACCATTCGGTGCATGCGGTCGGCACACGACACATGGCGGGACTGGCAGGCGTGGTAGCCGCGGCTGCAGTGCTGGAGGATGGCTCTGCGTTAGCGCACAGGCCGAATAGCACCTGGACCTATCCGCCGGCCTGCTGCCACGGCGATCCGGTGACGGGAGAATGTGGCCAGATCCCAAGCAGAACCGTCACACCACGACCCGACGGTTATGTCGTCGGCGGCGAGGATGTCGATGTCGAGCATGTCGCCCAGTGATCGAGCAATGGGCGAGGTGCGCAAGGTCGGCAAGCACGGGAACGGCTATGTCGCCAAGCTGGTCAACAACCAGCTCTGGAAGGTCCACGCTGCGGCGATCGGCGAGGCGATGATCACAGCCAAGCTCGCCGGCCTTGAGCCGGAAATTTGGTGGTCGGCCATGAAGGGCGGCGCAGCCGACAGCTTCGTTATGCAGCATGACGTGCCCTCTGTTTTCGCCGGTCATTATGACCCCTCGTTCCCCTTGGCGCTCTGTCTCAAGGATCTGGGCCTGATCGAAGACCTGATGAACGAGACAGGGACGCGCAACGAACTCACCCGCGCGACGCATGATCGGTTCAAGGAAGCGGCTTCGCGCTATGGCAAGGAAGCTGGAGAGATGACCGTATGCAAGGTGATCGAGGATGATGCCGGCGTGGAGCTTCGCGTTGCCGGCAACTGGGTGGCGCCGTGGGAAGTGAAAGTCCCGGAAACCTGAGTCTGGTCGATGCCACATTGGATGGCATCGGCGCATTACTCTCGCGCTGACCGGACGCTGGCGACTGCAGTCGGCCAGGACGCGGAGAGCGACTGGGCATTGGGCGAGCTTTCCAAACTGGGTGTCCACGCCCTACCCATCCGCAGCACGCCGAACAACCGGCTGTCACAGGCGATCGTCATCATCGAGCGCAACGGCAGCCGCACCATCATCAGCGAGCCGTTCGAGCTGGGCGAGGTCGACCTTACGGCCAACCTCGATATCCAGCCCGAGCAGCGCCCGACGTGCCTGCACATCGAGGGCTTCCACTATGAAACGATGACGGCGTCCATAGCTCGTTTTCACCAGGCGGGCTGGAAGGTGAGCCTGCATTCGCCCGGCCTGCCCAAAAGCGCGCGCACGCCTGAGGTCTTTGCGCAGATGGTCAAACAGATCGACCTCACCTTCATCAACGACGTGACGATCAGGGAGATCTACGGCTTCGGCGCGCGCATGGCGTCTATGATCGATGAGGTGCGGCAGGTGCTGTCACGCATCAAACCACGCGGGACGGTCGTGCTCACCTTGGGGGAATTCGGCGCAGTTGTCTTTCCGGCTACGGGCGGACCGCAGATCGAAGTGCCGGCGCTGCCGGTCAACCGGGTGGACGCGACCGGCGCCGGCGACAGCTTCGCCGGCATCTTCCTCAGTCTCTGGCTGCATGGCGCGTCGCAGGAGACGGCCGCCCGCTACGCCGCGACCGGCGCAAGTCTGACGACGACGGTCGAGGGCGCGCAGGGATACATTGCCGACTTTGCCACGCTGAAGGCCGCCGCCGCGGCCAACAACGACGCGGTAGCAAGCTAGATCAATGGCTTACCAGACCCGCGCCACCCAGAAAGCAACAGGCTGACCAGCCAGAATTGGAGAACGTCACCATGACCAAAGCAAAAGTCCTGCTGGTCGGCGAGAGCTGGATGAGCTCGGCGACGCATTACAAAGGCTTCGACCAGTTCGGCAGCGTCACCTTCCATCTCGGCGCGACGCCGCTAGTCAACGCCTTGAAGGACAGCGAATTCGACCTTGACTACATGCCGGCCCACGAGGCCGTCGAAAAGCTGCCCTTCACCATCGGAGGCCTGTCGCAGTACAAGGCGATCATCCTCTCCGACATCGGCGCCAACTCGCTGCTGTTGCATCCCGACGTCTGGCTGCATGGCAAGACGGTGCCCAACCGGCTCAAGCTGCTGCGCGATTGGACGCATGCCGGCGGCGGCCTGGTGATGATCGGCGGCTATTTCTCCTTCCAGGGCATCGACGGCAAGGCGCGCTGGCATCGCACCGCGGTCGAGGAGGCGCTGCCGGTGACCTGCCTCCCTTATGACGATCGGCTCGAAATTCCCGAAGGTTTTCGGCCCGAGATCATCGGCGCCGCGGATCATCCGCTCTTTGCCGGCATAAAGGGCGAATGGCCGATCCTGCTCGGCGCCAATGAGGTCATCGCACGCGATCGCGGCGACGTCGAGATCCTGGCGCGGCTGCCGCAGGACCAGGGCGGCCATCCATTGCTCGTGACCGGGCGTCATGGCGAGGGCCGCACGCTGGTGTGGACATCGGATATCGGCCCGCACTGGCTACCGAACAGCTTTGTCGAATGGCCGGGATATGCGCGCCTTTGGACCAACGTGCTGCGCTGGGTCAGCAAAGCTGCTTGAGCCAATCCATCACCGCCGGAGCAACTGCCATGACGGCACCCTTTCTCGTCGCCAGGAACATCGCCAAGCGCTTCGGCGCGTTGACGGCGCTTGCCGACGTCGACCTTGAAATCCGCTCCGGCGAAGTGCTGGCGCTGCTTGGCGATAATGGCGCTGGCAAGTCGACCTTCATCAAGATCCTGGCCGGCGCTCACCCGCCGAGCGATGGCGAACTCGTCATCGAGGGCAGCCCGGTCGTCTTCTCCTCGCCCAAGGACGCGGCCGCGTCGGGGATCGCGACGATCTTCCAGGAACTGGCGCTGTCCGAAAACCTGTCGATCGCCGAAAACGTCTTTCTCGGGCGAGAATTGAAACGCTCCATTTTTGGCATCCCATTCCTCAAGCGCAAGGAAATGCGCCAGCGCGTCGATGGTCTCCTGCAGGAACTCGACGCCCATATTTCCGATCCTGAAGCTCCGGTCGGCAGCCTGTCCGGCGGTCAGCGCCAGGCCGTCGCCATCTGCCGGGCGCTTAATCTGAACGCCAGGCTGGTGATCATGGATGAGCCCACAGCCGCCCTTGCCGTCGCCGAAACACGCAAGGTGCTGGCGCTGACGCGGCGGCTCGCTGCGCGCGGCTGCGCCGTGGTGCTGATCAGCCATAACATTTCCGAAGTCTTCGAGGTTGCGGACCGCATCGTGGTGTTCCGGCGCGGCCGCAAGGTGGCCGAACGGCTGGCCGCCGAGACCAACCACGAGGAAGTCGTTTCGCTCATAACGGGCGCCCATCCCGACGTGCGGGCGCTCGAAAAAACAACATGAAACGCGCGTCATTCCAGAGAGGATCAAACACAATGCTTTCGCAGTTCAAAAAAGCGCTCGCCGTCTCCGTACTGTCGCTCGCCATTGCCTCGGCCGCGTCCGCCGCCGATAAGCACAGGATAGCCTTCGTGCCGCAGCTGATCGGCATTCCCTATTTCAACGCCATGGAAGCCGGCGGCAACCGCGCCGCCAAGGATCTCGGCGTCGACTTCATCTATTCCGGCCCCGTCGACACCAATCCGGTCGACCAGTTGCAGATCGTCCAGAACCTGATCGACCAGGGCGTCGAGGCGGTCTCGGTCAGCGTGCTCGATGCCTCCAGCATCGCCCCCGTAGTCGAGAGCGCCAAGGCGAAAGGGATAAAGCTGTTCACCAGCGACAGCGATGCGCCCGACAGCGGCCGCGCCGTCTATGTCGCGCAGGCAACCGATGAGGGCCTTGGCACCACAATCATCGACGAACTCGTCAAGCGCGTCGGCGAAGACGCAACAATCGGCATCGTCTCCGGCGAGGCGACGGCGTCCAATCTCAACGCCTGGATCGGCTTCATGCAGAAACAGGCCGCCGCCAAATATCCGAAGCTGAAGCTGCTCGACCCGCAATTCGCCGGCGGCACGGCCGAGCGCGCCGCGCAGATTTCCGGCGACCTGATGGCGGCCAACCCCGACATCAAGGCCATCATCGCCGTTGCCTCCTCGACCTGCCCGGGTGTCGCCCAGGCGATCGAGACCGCCGGGAAAATCGGCTCCGTCATTGGCGCCGGCTATTGCAGCCCCAACACCGCGCGCTCCTACCTGAAGAGCGGTGCCTTCGGCTTCACCGTGCTGTGGGATCCCGAGCAGCTCGGCTATCTCACGGTCTGGGCTGGCAAGCAGCTCATCGACGGCAAGGCTTTCGAGGCCGAAAACAAAATTGCCGGCCTGGAGAAGCCCGCCACCTATGACGCCGCCAAAGGCATCTTGTTGCTCGGGCCGCCAGCTGTCTTCACCAAGGACAATGTCGACAAGTTCAACTTCTGAGCCCTGACGTGAGCGCGGTGCGACAGTCTGGAAACGGTGTCATCTCCATGAACGGGCGGGAGTGGTCTCTGCTTGTCGCCTGTCTGCTGGCGATCGTCGTCTTTGCTGTCGCATCGCCGCACTACGCCACCTCCGGCAATGCGGTCACCGTGCTGCGCAACAGCGCCGAACTGCTTTTGATCGGCCTCGGCATGACCCTGCTGCTCGCCATGGGCGGCATCGATGTGTCGATCGGCATCGTCATGGGTCTGGCGGCCATTGCGATCGGCCGCATGCTCGGCACCGACGGCAATCCGCTGCTGGCGCTTGTCGTCGGCCCGTTGGTCGGCGCGCTGCTCGGCTGTGTGACCGCCGCCGTCGTCGTCCTCGGTCGCGTTCCGGCCATTGTCGGAACGCTCGGCCTGCTCGGCATCTACCGCACCGCCGTGTTCGTGCTGCTTGGCGGGCAATGGCTCTCCGGCCTGCCCTCGACCCTTACCGATCTGCTCGCCGCGAGTGTGCTCGGCATTCCTGTCCCCGCCCTGGTGATCGCTGCAGCCTATTTCACGGTCTGGCTGGCGCTGCGGCGCACCCCCTATGGGCTGCATCTGCTGGCGATCGGCAATTCGGAGGAGAAGGCGCGGCTCTCAGGTATCCCGGTGGTCAAGGTTCGCTTCATGACCTTCGTCGTCAGCGGTATCCTGACCGGCATCGCCGCCACCTTCTACGTCGCAACCTACCGCAATGTCGAAATGAGCATCGGCAGCACGCTGGCGCTTGACGCCATTGCCGCGGTCATCCTCGGCGGCACCAGCATACTGGGCGGCCGCTGCAGCCTGCTCGGCACCGTGCTTGGCGTGCTGCTGCTCAGGATCCTCCAGAACGGCCTGCTTCTGATCGGCATCCCTTCGCTCTGGCAGCCTGTCGTCACCGGCGTTCTCATCATCGGCGTGCTTGGCTTCGAAGCCATTTCCAATCGCCTTCCGCTGACCCGCTTCCAGCGAGCCCGCACATGAAGACGCTGCGCAATCTGCAAGGCCCGGCCCTTACGCTCGCGCTTCTGTGCGGGCTTTGGCTGATCGTCATTGTCGGCTTGGCTGTGCTCAAGCCCGCGGTCTTCAACCTTGGCACCGTCACCACCATCCTCCAGTTCTCGACCATTCTGGCGCTGGTCGGGCTTGGCCAGGGCCTGGTCATCCTCGCCGGCGGCGCCGGCATCGACCTGTCGGTCGGCGGCGCGGTTTCGCTCTCCGCCATCATCGCCATGCTGTCGCTCAAACTGGGTTTGCCGCCGGTGCTGCTGCCGCTAGCTTGCGTCCTGGCCGGCGCACTGCTCGGCGCCCTCAATGGCGTGCTGGTCAACCGGCTCGCGCTTCTGCCCTTCATCGCGACGCTCGGCACCTTCTTCGTCTATTCCGGCACAGCGCTTGCCGTTACCGGGGGTGCGGCTCAATCCGGCGTGCCGGCCTGGCTGCTCGTGTGGGGGCGTGGCGTCGTCATAGGCATCCCCATGCCGTTTCTCACCCTCGCCATCCCCTGCTTTGCGCTCGCCGGCCTGGTGCTGATGTCGACCGCCTGGGGGCGTTGGATCTACGCCATGGGCTTCAATGAACGTTCGGCCAGGCTGGTCGGCATTCCGGTCGATCGCGTCCGCCTCATCCTCTATGCGCTGAGCGGTGCGCTCGCCGGCGCCGCCGGCCTTGTTTCGCTCGCCTGGCTCGGCAGCGGCAGGCCCAATATCGGCCAGAACCTCGAACTGGAATCGCTCACCGCCGCGATGCTTGGCGGCATCGCTATCACCGGCGGGCGCGGCGGCGTCGGCGGCGTGTTCGCGGCCGTGCTGCTTTTGGTCACGCTGAAGACCGGCCTGCTGCAATTGAACATCAACACGGTTTGGCAAGTGGGGATTGTCGGCGCCCTTCTGGTGTTCGTCCTTCTTGCCGACCGGCTTTCCCAACGTTGGAGATCATGATGCCTTCCATGGAAGAGACTATCGCCGCCCGCGTCGAGGCAGCGGCCGATCGTATCGTCGAAACGCTGAGCGATCTCGTCGCCTTCCCCTCGATCGTGAAATCCAATCCGAAGGAGGCCGGGCCGGGTGAGCGTGATTGCCAGCTCTATCTGCAAAAACGCATCGAAGCGCTCGGCTTCACGTCCGATCTCTGGGATCCGGACGGCCCGGCGCTTTATGAAAAATACAAGGGACGTGCCGGCGCCAACAAGGGCAGGACCTTTGACGGCCGGCCCAATCTCGGCGGCGTCCTGAAGGGTACCGGCGGTGGGCGTTCGATCATGCTCACCGGCCATATCGACGTCGTGCCGCCGGGCGCCGCCGGACACTGGGCAACCGATCCGTTCCAGCCCGTGCTGAAAGACGGCTTCCTGCACGGCCGTGGCACCGTCGACATGAAGGGCGGCGTCGCCTGCATGCTGATGGCGGTCGAAATCCTAAGGGAGCTGCAAATCCCCCTTTCCGGAGACATCGTCTTTACCACTGTCGTCGACGAGGAGATCGGCGGCATGGGCTCGCTTGCCATGGTCGACCGCGGCTTTCACGCCGACGCCGGCATCATGACCGAGCCGACGGCAAACAGGATCGCGCCGCTCTGCCACGGCATACTGTGGGGCAGGATCGTCATCGACGGCATAGGTGGGCATGCCGAGCTGACGCCGAATGCCTGGTATTCGAGCGGCCCGGTCGATGCCGTGCAGTTGTGCCGGCAAATCCTCGACGGCATCGACATCCTCAACCGGCGCTGGATGTTCGACCCGAAAAAGAACCATCCGCTGATGGATTTGCCCAACCAGATCATCGTTACTCAGATCAATGCCGGCGAGCACCCCTCCTCCATGGCCGGGCGCGGCGAGATCATCATCGACGCGCAGTACCTGCCGAGCGAGCATGACGAATTCAGGTTGGGCGGCAACGTCAAGCGCGAGATCGAAGAGCATATTGCCCATGTCTGCCAGGCGGACCCTTATCTGCGTCTGCACCCTGCCCGCGTCGAATGGATTCTTGATGCCGACTGCGCCGAAATCCCCTCCGACAGCCCGTTCGTGAGTGTCTTCCAGGAAGCTGTGAAGGACGCCAATCTGTCGCCGGTGCTCAGCGGCTTCGGCGCGCACAGCGACATTGGCCTGCCGACCGGCCTCGGCAACACGCCGACGGTCAACTTCGGCCCGGGCGACCCGGCGCAGGCGCATCAACCCAATGAGCGTGTCTCGGTGCGAGACCTCGTCGATTGCACCAAGGCGATCGCCATTGCCGTCGAAAAGTGGTGCCGCTAGCGAACCTCGCCCCCTTGCTGTCGACGTATTCTTGCACCTGGGAGGGGCTGCAAAACGGCCTTGAGGGCACCCGATCCCATGAAATTCCCCGATGCTTTTTGAATTTCCGGCGATGATCGTCGCATTGGTGGATATGGTACCGATTTGCCAGCCATGGCCTGCTAAGAGTACGTGAAAACAGATCAATAAATCTCTACCCCCCACTACTACCTTTAGACATGATGTCTCACCTCCCAATATCCGTTAAATTCAAGTACGCCGCAGCGTTGCTTGGCATTCAAGCTACCGCTGGACTAAAGGGGCGCGTTATGCACCAAGTCAAAGTCGTTTGCCCTAACTGCCAGATGCCGGGCGCTGGACCACTGAGGATGAACTGCACAAAGTGCGGCGGAACCGGCTTTGTCTACGAGTCGAGAATGGATCCCGGTCCAGCTAGGGGCTTCCTCCGGCTGGTTGTTATTGGCGCCGCTATCATGCTGACCTATTGGTACGTTACCGGCATCACCTACCATGGGTATTAAACCGCTAAGCGCCTTCCGCCTCTGCGCTATCGCCGTTGACGGTCGGGGTGCATTTCCCCTCATGCGCGCGATCCCAGACTGACGCGCGAAAAATCCGCCTGACTTGGGCGGGTTCGCGGCGCATCTCTACACCTTAACGGAGACGCCGAAGCCTGCCCGTGGCGTCATAGCACATCGTCGAGTGAAACAACTTTGCGCTCGTTGGCCCACCAGCGGATTTGATTTGCTTGGTGATCCCCCAACCTTAGGGCAAACTACCTGCCGGGGCTCCAGGAGGAGAAATGAGAGCACGCGCTGCAACGCTCGGGGATCTCGAGGATGTCTTTCGCGGCCTGTCGAAGCGGATGTCGGACGAATACGTCGCTGCCGGCAAGGACAGCAAGATCGCTTACGACAATTTGATGATGAACTTGAAGGAAGGCCGTGCGCATGCGCTTGTCGAGGGCGACAAGACCGTGGCGATCATCGCCTGGCATGAGAACAGCGACGCTGCCAATACGCTGTTCGCCGCACAGGAGGATTTCTTCCGTGCCGCGACCATTCGCTTCTGCAAACGGCATATCAGGCACATCCAGGCACTCGCCGGCAACCTGCCCATCCACTCGCGCAGCTGGCTGCAGGGGTCGGATGTCGCAAGATGGTTTCACCTAATCGGCTATGTCGAGCGCGGCCAGGAGAACGGCGCCACTGTCTTCGAGCTGCCGCCGGCTCGCGGATAGAAATCGCGGTGTCGGGACAGAAGTTTGGCCGCATGCCTTGGCGATCAATGGATACGTTCACATTTCGTCATCTTGGGTCGGAGCAACGAGCAAAGCGACGCGGCGCAGGCCATCAGCGGCTTGAAACGCGCCGCATGAAACTGTGGCGATGCGACGCGTCCTGAGCGATCAGGCTGTCGGCGAGCGACGGCAAGGCGATTCGGCCACGCTACGCACAGTGCGACGTCACGTCCCACCGAAAATCGCCGCACGGATGACCAATCCATGTTCAGCATCATTTTTCCTCCACGAATTCGTTCCATGACAGGATGGTCCACGGCAGCCTTCGGGCAGGTGTGCCCAGGATTATCCGAGATCAAAGACGGCCAAGGGCACGAATCAAAAAAGTCGGCGGCACGCTGCGGCGGAAAGGTGTAGAAGACCGTGCCGAACGCATCGAGGGCAGTGCGATCGGGTTGCGCTCGGCAAGGCTTGATGATTTGTTGCCGCTATACGGAGAACGAGTAATGCGTGAGCCTGCCGGTCAAGACGAATATGGGTCGACCAATCCCTTCGACCCGGACGATCTGCCGACGTTGAATGCGATAGGTCCAAGCATGGGAAGCGGCAACGACTTCGAGAAATATGCGGTTGCCGTGATCATCGTGTTCGGCGCGCTGATCATTGGTGGGTTGATGGCCGCGTCGATGACCTTCGGGCACCGCAATGGGTTCCTGTTTGCACTTGGCGGCGCCACATCGGCCTGGATATCGGGAAACGCGCTGCTGCTCGACCGGCCGCGCATTTACGCGCTGTTTGTCGGCATCGCCGCCTTGTTGCTGATAGCGTCGACCGTCACGCTGATTTCGTGACGGTCCGGCTTGTGAATTAAGACATCAATATCCGAGCGCTTCGCCCGATGCGGCACGGCTGTCGATAGCGCCATTGTAGCGCGCGCCGCCGCCCTTCTCGATCTCCGCCAGGCTCTTGCCACCGACCAGGATGCCCGCAGCCTGGCCCCAGGTCTTATCGCCGAGACCGAGGTGGTAGCCCATGCCGGCCAACAGTTTTTCGGTATCCGGCGACAGGCCGAACGGCTCGATGTAAACAGTGTCGGGGAGCCATTGGTGGTGGATGCGCGGCGCGTCGATCGCCTCCTGGATGTTCATGTCATGGTCGACGACGTTGACGATGGCTTCCAGCGTGATGGTGATGATGCGCGAACCGCCCGGGCTTCCGATGACCATGAACGGCTTGCCGTCCTTGGCCACGACGGTCGGGCTCATCGACGACAGCGGCGTCTTCTTCGGCTGGATGGCATTGGCCTCGCCCTGAACCAGACCATAGAGGTTAGGCACGCCGGGTTTCTGGGTGAAATCGTCCATCTCGTTGTTGAGCAGGATACCGGTGCCGTCGGCGACGACGCCGGCGCCGAACGAGCCGTTCAGCGTATAGGTAACGGCGACCGCATTGCCGTCATTGTCGATGATCGAATAATGCGTCGTCTCCTTGCTCTCGCCAAAGCCCTTCGGCATCAGGTCCTGCGACACGCCGGCCCGGAACGGATCGATCTTGTCGCGAATGTCCTTGGCATAGGCCTTGTCCAACAGTTTCGAAACCGGGTTGTCGACGAAATCGGGATCGCCGAGTGCTGAATTGCGGTCGACATAGGCATAGCGCATCGCCTCGACCATGACATGGACAGTGTCGGCGGAACCGGCGCCGAGATAAGACAACGGATAACCTTCCAGCACGTTGAGGATTTCGCAGATGATGACGCCGCCGGAGCTTGGCGGCGGCGACGATGTGATCTCATAGCCGCGATAGGTACAGGTCACGGGCTTCAGTTCGCGAACCGCATATTGCTCGAAGTCCGGCTTGGCCAGGATACCGCCCTTGGCGCCGCTTGCCTTGACGATGGCGTCGGCAATGGCACCTTTGTAGAAGGCATCAGCGCCTTTCTCGGAAATGGCGGCGAGCGAGGCGGCAAGGTCCGGCTGGACCAGCCGCTCGCCGATGCCATAGGGCTTGCCATCGGGTTTCAGGAAGATGGCGGCAGCCGCGGGATCCTTCGCCAACCTGTCGGCACTGCCGGCAAAGGAGGCGGCGTCGCCCTGATTGAGGATGAATCCATCCTTGGCATAGCTGATCGCCGGCGCCATCAGATCCTGTCTGGACAAGGTGCCGTATTTCTCGCGCGCCATCTCGAAGCCGGCAACGGAACCAGGCACGCCGACCGCGAGATAGCCGTCGAGGCTGGCGCCCTTCACCGGGTTGCCATCCTTGTCGAGATACATGGTCTTGGTCGCCGCCAGCGGCGCCCGTTCGCGAAAGTCGAGGAAGGTCGATTTGCCGTCCTTGAAGCGGATGGTCATGAAGCCGCCGCCGCCGATGTTGCCGGCATTGGGGTAGACGACGGCGAGCGCATAGCCGACGGCGACTGCCGCATCGATCGCATTGCCGCCCTTCTTCAGGATCTCGACACCGACTTCAGACGCCAGATGCTGGGCTGTCACCACCATGCCGTGCTCGCCCTTGGCCGGCGCGGGTGACGCGGCGAAGGCGTTCGTCAAGGGCGCCAGGACGAAGGTGATGGAAAGACTGGCGGCGATCAGTGTTCGACGGTTGAGAGGCATGGCGGTTCTCCGGGCGGGGGGACGCCTAGAAGAACCCCTCGGGATCGCCGAGTCCACCCGTCAATGATGGACCAGACGGATCAATTGAGATGTCAGACAATGCCACCCGAGCCGCCGGCGACCGCCGGGCGTTCCGCGGCCACCTTGGCGCGGTAGCCTGCCGCCCGGTAGGCGGCGACCGGATCGATGGCGCCACCGGTCTTCAACCGCGCCATGGCGAGGATAGGCTCGACATCGGTGCGGTAGGCGGCTTTCAGCGTCTGCGTCGCCATCAGCGCGTCATTGCCGTCCTGATAGACTTCCAGCGCCCTGCGGTCGACCAGCAGCGCCTGCGCATAGGCGCGCTGGACCTCGACCGCCGACAGCATCAGGCTTTCGATAGGGTCGGTGACGTTGTGGCTCTGGTCGAGCATATGGGCCGGGTCAAAACCTTCGGCGCTGGAAAGCTCGGCATCGACCAGTTCGTTGAAGACAAGGAACAGCCGGTAGGGATCGATCGAACCGGCATCGAGGTCGTCGTCGCCATATTTCGAATCGTTGAAATGGAAGCCGCCGAGCTTCTTGAACTGGATCAGCCGCGACACGATCATCTCGATGTTGACGTTGGGCGCGTGGTGACCAAGGTCGACCAGGCAGAACGCTTTGTCGCCCAGTTCCTGCGCGATCATGTAGTTGGTGCCCCAGTCCTGCACGACGGTGGAGTAGAAGGCCGGTTCGTACATCTTGTGCTCGGTGAACAGCTTCCAGCCGTCCGGCAGTCCGGCATAGACCTCTTTCATGGCGTCGAGATAGCGCTCGAAGGCTTTGGCGAAATTGACCTGGCCGGGGAAGTTCGAACCGTCGCCGATCCACACCGTCAGTGCCTTGGAGCCAAGCGTCTTGCCGATCTCGATGCATTCGAGATTGTGCTCGACCGCTTGCCGGCGCGTGCCGGCATCGGCGTGCGACAGCGAGCCGAATTTGTAGGAAAGCGTCTGGCCCTTCGCATCGGAGAAGGTGTTGGAATTCATGGCGTCGAAGCCGAGGCCGAAGCGCGAGGCCGCCTGCTTCAGCCGGTTCGGGTCGGCCTTGTCCCACGGAATGTGCAGGGACACCGTCGGCGTCGCCTGCGTCAATTGCCTGATGACGGCGCAGTCCTCGATCTTGTCGAAAATGTCGCGTGGCTCGCCGGCACCGGGAAAACGAGCAAAGCGGGTGCCGCCGGTGCCGACGCCCCAGGACGGGATCGCCACGGCGAATTTCTCGACCTTATCGCGGATGGCGTCGATGGCGATGCCGCGACGGTCGAGGCGCTCGCCGAGCGAGGCGTAATCACGCTCGAGATCAGCCTTGCGCGCGGCATTGTCCTTGTCGACGAGGTCGGCGGAGATGATGGATTCGGACACTGTTGTTTCCTCCCAGATAGCGTTCGGTCGCCGCTGCCCCTCATCCGCCTGCCGGCACCTTCTCCCCGTATAGAGACGGGAGAAGGGAAGCGCTCCGGCACCGACTCAAACGATTATCGCGTAAAGCTCTGGGCGTTGCCGGCGTCGACATTGATGATGTTGCCGGTCGACTTGGCCGACATGTCGGAGGCGAAGAAATAGATGGCTTCGGCGATGTCCTCGGGAAACACCGAGCGCTTCAGCATCGAGCGCGAGCGGTAATGCTCCTCCAGATCGTCGGTCGACATCTTGTAGGCGGCGGCGCGCTGTTCCTTCCACTCGCCGGTCCAGATCTTCGACCCGCGCAGCACGGCGTCCGGGTTGACTACATTGACCCTGATCTGCGCTTCCGCGCCCTCCAGCGCCAGGCAACGCGCCAGATGGATCTCGGCAGCCTTGGCCGTGCAGTAGGCTGCGGCATTGGGCGAGGCGGCGAGGCCGTTCTTGGAGGCGACGAAGACGATGTTGCCGCCGATCTTCTGCACCCTGAACAGCCGGAATGCCTCCCGCGAGACCAAGAAATAGCCGGTCGACAGGATGTCCATGTTCTTGTTCCACAGCGCCAGCGTGGTCTCCTCGATCGGCGCCGAGGACGCCAGGCCGGCATTCGACACCAGAATGTCGATGCCGCCGAATTCGACCGCGGTCTCGGCGAAGCCCGCGATCACTTGATCCTCCGAGGTGACATTGATCAGCACCGGCCGGACGAAATCCTTGCCGTAGGCCTTGGCCAGTTCGTCATTGGCGCTGGCGAGCGCTGTCTCGTCGATGTCGGCCAGCACGACGCAGGCGCCTTCGCGCAGCAGCCGGTTGGCGGTCGCACGGCCGATGCCGCCGGCGCCACCGGTGACCAGCGCAATCTGACCGGCAAGCGCCTTCGGCTTCGGCATGCGCTGCAGCTTCAGGTCCTCGAGCAGCCAGTATTCGATGTCGAAGGCTTCCTGTGCCGGCAGGCCGACATAGGACGAGACCGTCGAGGCGCCGCGCATGACGTTGATGGCGTTGACGTAGAATTCGCCCGAAATGCGCGCCGTCGCCTTGTCGCCGGCGAAGGTGAACATGCCGACACCAGGCATCAGGTAGACCACTGCGTTGGGATCGCGGATGGCGGGCGAATCCGGATGCTTGCAGCTGTCGTAGTAGGCCTGGTAGCCGACGCGATAGGCGGCGATGTCGTCGGCGAGGCGCGCGATGACGGCATCGACATCGAGATTGGCCGGATCGAATTCGATCACCAGGGGGCGGATCTTGGTGCGCAGGAAATGGTCGGGACATGAGGTGCCGAGTGCGGCCAGCGGGCGCAAATCCCTGGAGTTGACAAATTCGAGCACGGCGGGCTGGTCGTCGAAATGGCCAAGCTTGTGGCTCTTTTCCGAAATCAGGCCGCGAATCCTCGGCATCAGTTTGGCGGCGATGGCGCGACGTTCGGCAGCTTCGAGCGACTTGACCGCTTCACCGCCGAAGATGGCAAGGCCTTCGGAGCGGCGCTCGAACCATTCGATCGCCTGATTGATCACAGAGATCGTCGTCTCGTAGCATTCCCGAGGGGTGTCGCCCCAGGTGAACAGCCCATGGCTTTCCAGGATGACGCCCTTGGCGGCGGGATGTTCGAGGCAGAACTTCTCCAGCCATAGGCCGAGTTCGAAGCCCGGCCGCTTCCACGGCAGCCAGCCGATGGCGTCGCCGAAGATCTCCCTGGTCAGGGCCTTGGAATCCTTCGCGGCGGCGATGGCAATGATCGCGTCGGGATGCATGTGATCGACATAGGGTTTCGGCACGAAGGCATGCAGCGGCGTGTCGATCGAGGCCGCGCGTGGGTTCAGATTGAACGTGCAGTGCGGTAGGAAGCCGACCATCTCGTCTTCATGCGCGAGGCCGCGGTAAAGTCCCTTCAGCGCGCGCAGCTTGTCCATGTAGAGCGTGGCGAAACCATCTGTTTTAATCGAGGCGCTGTCGCCGCCCGAACCCTTGACCCAGAGCACTTCGACGTCCTCGCCGGTGAGCGGATCTTTCTGCCATATCTTCGAGGAAGTGTTGCCGCCGCCATAATTGGTGACGCGTTTATCGGAACCGAGCGTGTTCGAGCGATAGACCAGCCGCTCCGGCTCGCTCATCGATTGGGCCTTTGCCTCGTCCCACAGATTGGCGAGGCGCGCGCCGGTGCGCTTGTCGAGCATGGATGATCCTCCCGAAGGCACGCAAACGGTGCGGCCCATTTGGTCCGAATTTCCACGGAAGCGTCCGACTTGTCAATCACAAACGATCAACATCGAGCATATTGCACTGCACAATGAAATTATATGATTGGAAATGATTGACACTGCGCGGTTTGGGTGCCTAGATGTTTGGGCAGGGAGGAACCATGCACGAAAAAGAGCGCCACAGGATCATTCTGTCCGCCGTCCAGGAAAAGCCTGTGGTGACGGTGCAGGAGATGGTCGACCTGACGGAGTCCTCCGAGGCGACGATCCGGCGCGACATCGCTGCACTCCACGTGCAAAAGCGCCTGCGCCGTGTGCGTGGCGGCGCAGAGGCGATCTCGCCGCCGCAGTTCATCGGCCTTGCCGGCCGGCCCTTTTCCGTCAACGAAACCCTCAACGCCGCGCAGAAACGGGCGATCGCCCGCGAAGCGGTCGAGCTTTGCAAGGACGGCGAACCGATCATCATCAATGGCGGCACCACCACCTTCCAGATGGTGCATTTCCTGACCGGCCGCCGCATGCCGATCTTCACCAATTCGTTCCCGATCGCCGAGCACCTGCTCAAGCATTCCAAGAACACGGTCATGCTCTCGGGCGGCACCATCTACCGCGAACAGAACATCATCCTGTCGCCCTTCGACAATGACGTGACCCGCAATTTCTACGCACGGCGCATGTTCATGGGCGCGCAGGGTCTTGGGCCGCTCGGGCTGATGGAAGGCGACCCGCTGTTGATCCAGGCGGAGCAGAAGCTGATCGACCAGGCCGACGAACTGGTGGTGCTGGTCGATTCCTCGAAATTCCGCAAACGCTCCAGCCTGATCCTGTGCGGCCTGTCGCGTATCGCCACCGTCATCACCGACGACGGCATCGAGGACCGTGAAGCCAAAATGCTCGAGACCGCAGGGGTGGCGCTGATCGTCGCCCGCAAGTCGGCAACCAACAAGGAAGAATCTTCACTGCAGGCCTGAGACCAACTCACGCCCGCAGCGGCGATGGAATGCAACGCTCAAGGGAGGATATTCGATGAGCTTTTTGAAGAAATTGATGGTGACGGCGGCATTCTCGGCCGCCATGTTCGTGAATGCAGCCTACGCGGAAAACGTCAAGATCGCGCTGGTGGTGAAGTCGCTCGGCAACGGCTTCTTCGATGCCGCCAACAAGGGCGCCGAAGAGGCGGCCAAGGAACTCGGCGGTGTCGACATCATCTACACCGGCCCGACCAAGGCGACCGCCGAGGCCCAGATCGAAGTGGTCAATTCGCTGATCGCCCAGAAGGTCAACGCCATCGCCATTTCGGCCAATGACGCCGACGCGCTGGTGCCGGTGCTGAAGAAGGCCATGGAGCGCGGCATCACCGTCATCTCCTGGGATTCGGGCGTCGCCAAGGAAGGCCGCCAGCTTCACCTCAACCCGTCCGACACCGGACTGATCGGCGAGACCATCATCAAGCTTGCCGCCGACTATCTGCCGGAAGGCGGCGACGTCGCCATCCTGTCGGCGTCTTCCACCGCGACCAACCAGAACGCCTGGATCGACGCGGCCAAGAAAATCCTGCCGGAGAAGTTCCCCAAGATCAAACTCGTCGCCACCGTCTATGGCGATGACGATTCGGCCAAGAGCACGGACGAAGCCAAGGGCCTGCTGAAGTCCTACCCGAACCTCAAGGCGATCATCGCACCGACCACCGTCGGTGTTGTTGCCGCCGCCCAGGTGGTCACCGACGAGAACCTGATCGGCAAGGTCAATGTCACCGGTCTCGCGCTGCCGTCCGAGTTCAAGAAGTTCATCGACAACGGCGCCTCGCAGGCGGTTGCGCTGTGGAACCCGATCGACCTCGGCTATTCGGCCGTCTACCTCGCCCATGATCTGGCGGTGAAGAAGGAAGAGGCCAAGCCTGGCGCCACGCTGTCGATCGGCCGCGTCGGCAAGGTCACGCTCGACGACACCAACTCGGCTGCGATGGCTCCGCCCTTCCAGTTCGACAAGAGCAACATCGAGAAGTTCTCCAAGATCTATTGATCTCGGACGCTTGCACCCTCCCCCTTGTGGGGAGGGTCGGCGAGCCGGCTTTGCGCAGCAAAATCGGCGAGACGGGGTGGGGGTGGCGACATCTCCACACACCAGGACCTTGATATGCTAGACAACACCCACCCCGCTCAAATTGTTCGCGACCTTCCCCACAAGGGGGTGGGTGACGCAACCCCTCGCCTGACGCTGTCCGGCGTCTCCAAGAGCTTTCCCGGCGTGCGCGCATTGCACGATGTCAGCCTGTCGCTCTATCCGGGCCAGGTGACGGCGCTGATCGGCGAAAACGGCGCCGGCAAGTCGACGCTGGTCAAGATCATGACCGGTATCTACCAGCCCGATACTGGAACCATCAGCATTGACGGCCAGGCCGTCACTCTGCCCAGCGCGCATGCCGCCTTCGGCTATGGCGTCACCGCCATCCATCAGGAAACCGTGCTGTTCGACGACCTGACAGTGGCTGAAAACATCTTTCTCGGCCACGCGCCGCGCACGCGCTTGGGCACTATCGATTGGCGCACGATGCGCAAAAATGCGCGCGAAGTGCTCGATACAATGCACGCCGGCCATATCGACGCCGATACAAGGCTGAAGGACCTCGGCATCGCCAACAAGCATCTCGTCGCCGTCGCCCGCGCGATGTCGATCGACGCCCAGATCGTCATCATGGACGAGCCGACGGCCGCGCTTTCGATGAAGGAGATCGAGGAGCTTTTCCTGCTCATCGAGTTCCTCAAGAGCGAAGGCAAGGCGATCCTGTTCATCAGCCACAAGTTCGACGAGATCTACCGCATCGCCGACCGCTACACGGTGTTTCGCGATGGCGAGATGGTTGGTGAAGGGTTGATCAAGGATGCCGGCCAGAGCCAGATCGTGCGCATGATGGTCGGTCGCTCCGTCGACCACATCTTTCCGCAGCGCAAGGCCGAGATCGGCGCGCCGGTGCTTTCCGTTTCCGGCTTGTCGCACCCAACCGAATTCAACGACATCGGCTTCGAATTGCACAGGGGCGAGATCCTCGGCTTCTATGGCCTTGTCGGCGCCGGGCGCAGCGAGGTGATGCAGGCGATCTCCGGCATCACCCGCACCACAGGCGGCACGATCACCCTGGAAGGCAAGACGATCGCGCCGAAATCGGCGGCGGATTCGATCGATGCCGGCATCGTCTACGTGCCGGAGGAGCGCGGCAAGCAAGGCGTGGTGATCGGCCTGCCGATCTTCCAGAACGTCTCGCTGCCTTCGCTCAAGCGCACCTCGAAATCCGGCCTGCTGCGGCTGTCGGAGGAGTTCGCGCTCGCCCGCTCCTACACCGAGCGGCTCGACCTGCGCGCCTCCTCGCTCAGCCAGGATGTCGGCACCCTGTCAGGCGGCAACCAGCAGAAGATCGTCATCGCCAAATGGCTGGCGACCGCGCCCAAGGTGATCATCCTTGACGAGCCGACCAAGGGCATCGACATCGGCTCCAAGGCCGCCGTGCACGGCTTCATGGCCGAGCTGGTGGCGCAAGGCCTGTCAGTGATCATGGTGTCGTCCGAATTGCCCGAAATCCTCGGCATGTCCGACCGCGTCGTTGTCATGCGCGAGGGCCTCGTCGCAGCCGTCTACGACAACAAGGAACTGGACGCCGAGACGCTGGTCAGGACGGCAGCGGGGATCGCGGCATGAAAGCCTTTCTCAAATACCGCGAAATCTGGCTGCTCGCAGCAATCATCGTGCTGATCGGACTGATCTCGACACGCTTCCCGGCCTTCGCCGATCCCGGCAATCTGCGCCAGGTGTTCAACGACACCTCGATCCTGATGATCCTGGCGCTCGGCCAGATGGTGGTGATCCTGACCCGGTCGATCGATCTGTCGATGGCGTCCAACCTCTGCTTCACCGGTATGGTGGTGGCGATGCTGAACGCAGCGCACCCGGCAATCCCGATCCCGCTGCTGATCGTCATTGCACTGGCCGTCGGTCTGGTGCTCGGCGCCATCAACGGCCTGCTGGTCTGGCGGCTGAACATCCCCTCGATCGTGGTGACATTGGGCACGCTGACCATCTATCGCGGCGCCACTTTCGTCCTGTCCGGCGGCGCCTGGGTCAATGCCGACAAGATGAGCCCCGACTTCATCGGCTTTCAGCGTGCCGCCTTCCTCGGTATTCCGGTGCTATCGTGGATCGCCATCCTGGTGATCGCGTTGTTCTTCGTCTTGATGACGCGCACGGCGCTCGGCCGCTCGATCTACGCCATCGGCGTCAACCCGACGGCATCGGTCTATGCCGGCATCGATGTCGGCCGGACGAAATTCATCGTCTTCTGCATCTCCGGCATGATCGGCGGCCTTTCCGGCTACCTCTGGATATCACGCTACGTGATCGCCTCGGTCGAAGTCGCCAACGGTTATGAGCTCAACATCATAGCCGCCTGCGTCATCGGCGGCATTTCGATCGCCGGCGGCATCGGCTCGGTCGGCGGCGCGGTGCTCGGCGCGTTGTTTCTCGGCATCATCTCCAACGCGCTGCCGGTCATCAACATCTCGCCCTTCTGGCAAATGGCGATTTCGGGCAGTGCCATCATCCTTGCCGTCGTGCTCAATGCGCGCAGCGAACGCCAGCAGGGCCGCATCATCCTCAGAAAAGTGGAGGCGGCATGACCGAAATCCCTGCCCCGCGCCACATTCCCGACCGGCTCGACAAGCCGCTGAGCTCGGCGATCTTCTCCTGGGAAGCGCTGCTGGTTGTGGTGGCCGTCGCCATCTTCGCCATCAACAGCTTCGCCTCGCCCTATTTCCTTGATCCCTATTCGCTGTCGGATCTCACCTTCAACTTCACCGAGAAGGGTCTGATCGCCTTCGCCATGGCGCTGCTGATCATTTCCGGCGAGATCGACCTGTCGGTCGCCGCCATCATTGCGCTGGCGTCGACCATGATGGGCATGGCGGTGCAGGCCGGCGCCGGCACACCGGTGCTGGTGCTGATCGGCATCGTCGTCGGGCTCGGCTGCGGCGCCTTCAATGGCCTGCTGGTCACAAGGCTGGGATTGCCGTCGATCGTCGTCACCATCGGCACGATGAGCCTGTTTCGCGGTATCGCCTTCATCATCCTCGGCGACCAGGCCTACAAGGGTTACCCTGAAAGCTTTGTCTTCTTCGGTCAGGGCTATGTGTGGTGGGTGGCGTCGTTCGAGCTGGTGCTCTTCCTCATCGCGGCTATCGTCTACTGGCTCGTGCTGCACCGGACGAGTTTCGGCCGCCGCGTCTTTGCCATCGGCAACAATCCGGTCGCGGCGCAGTTTTCCGGCGTGCGCGTCGGCCGGATCAAGTTCATCTTGTTTTGCCTGACCGGGCTGATGTCGGGCATCGCCTCGGTGCTGATCACCTCGCGGCTCGGATCGACGCGGCCGTCGATCGCTCAGGGCTATGAGCTCGAAGTCATCACCATGGTGGTGCTTGGCGGCGTCAGCATCCTGGGCGGCGCCGGCAGCATTTTGGGCGTCGTGCTTGCCGCCTTCATCATGGGACTGGTGACCTTCGGGCTTGGCCTGCTCAACGTGCCCGGCATCGTCATGTCGATCTTCATCGGCCTGCTGTTGATTATCGTCATCGCGCTGCCGATCGTCTGGCGGCGGCTGCGCGGAGGACGATGATGGCTGAGAAATACGCGTTCAAGATGAAGCTCAAGCCGGGCATGAAGGCCGAATACAAGAAGCGTCACGACGATATCTGGCCGTCGCTGGTCGCTCTCCTGAAGCAGGCGGGCATTTCCGATTATTCGATCCACCTCGACGAAGAGACCAACATCCTGTTTGGCGTGCTGTGGCGGCGAGATGGCCATGGCATGGACGACCTGCCGAGGCATCCGGTGATGCAGCGCTGGTGGGCTCACATGGCCGACATCATGGAGACCAAGCCGGACAACGAGCCGGTGGCCGTGCCGCTGGAAACCGTGTTCCACATGGCATGAGCGCGATGCGCCACATCGCCGTCATCGACATCGGCAAGACCAATGCCAAGGTGGCGCTGGTCGATCTCGCGACGTTGAGTGAGGTCGCGCTGCGCCGCATGGCCAATGCGCCGGTGCGGCAGGCGCCCTATCCTCATCACGATGTCGAGGCGTTGTGGGCGTTCATCCTCGACAGCCTTGCCGACATCGACCGCGAACAGCGCATCGACGCCATTTCGATCACCACGCATGGCGCGACGGGCGCGCTGGTCGACGCCGCGGGCGAACTGGTGCTGCCGGTGCTCGACTATGAGTTCGACGGCCCCGACAGGCTGGCAGCGGACTATGATGCGATCCGCCCATCCTTCGCCGAGACCGGCACGCCGCGGCTGCCGCTCGGCCTCAATCTCGGCGCGCAATTCTTCTGGCAGCAGAAAAGCTTCCCGGCGGAGTTCGCCAAGGCCGCCGCGATGCTGATGTATCCGCAGTACTGGGCCTTGCGCCTGACTGGCGTCGCCGCCAACGAGGTGACCTCGCTCGGCTGCCACACCGATCTTTGGAACCCGTGGACAGCCGACTTTTCGTCGCTGGTCGATCGCCTGGGTTGGCGCGAGCTGATGGCGCCGGTGCGGCCAGCCAAAGACCGCCTCGGCCCGATCTTGCCTGCGCTCGCCGCGCGGACCGGGCTCGCTCCGCAGACGCCGGTGTTCTGCGGCCTGCACGATTCCAACGCCTCGCTGCTGCCGCATCTTCTGTCCGACGCGCCACCCTTCTCCGTGGTTTCGACCGGGACCTGGGTCGTGTCGATGGCGGTCGGCGGCAAACAGATCGTGCTGGACGCGGCCCGCGATACGCTGGTCAATGTCAGCGCCTTGGGCGATCCCGTCCCTTCGGCGCGTTTCATGGGTGGCCGCGAATTCTCCCTGCTGACCGAAGGCCAGCCGGACAACTGGACCGAAGCTGATGTCGGCGCCGTGCTGACGCAAAAGACGTTGCTGCTGCCCTCGACCCAGCAAGGGTCGGGGCCGTTCCCGCATCATGCCGCGACATGGCTCAACACCGAAGGCATGAGCAATGGGCAGCGCTTTGCCGCCATCTCGTTCTATCTGGCGCTGATGACGGCGACCTGTCTCGACCTGATCGGCGCCGACGGACCGACCACGGTCGAGGGGCCCTTTGCCCGCAACGGGCTCTTCGTCGGCATGCTGGCGGCCAGCACGGCGCGCGCCGTTGGCGCTTCAGAGGCCGCCACCGGCACCAGCATCGGCGCCGCGTTGCTGGCAACGGACCGGGTAACGGCCCACGGTAAAGGCGAGAGAATGAGGCCGCCGACCGATCCGGCCTGGGCTGATTATGTCAGTGCATGGCGGGCAGCGGTCGAAGCGCAATGCTGATCACAATATCCGCTTGCCGAAGGCCGACATAACGAGGTTGACCGTATCGGTGCCGATCCGCGGCTCTAGATCCGCGGTCAGGCCCGAAACATCCATCGACAACAGCCCGCCGGAGAGCGCGATCGCCTCCATCGCCTGATGGGTTTCCCGTAAGGTGAGGCCACCGGAACCTGCCGCCCAGCCAGCGAATTCGGTGACATCAGGCGAATAGCTGACATGAAAACCCTGCGTGCCCGAGGTGGCGATGCGGATCGCTTCGTGCATCAGGTCGCGCATGCCCATGGCGTCGATGTCGGTCATGGTGAAGGCCGAGACGCGCGAATCCTTGAGCACCCGCGCTTCCGCCGGATCGGCGTGGCGCAGGCCGATGATGACGACATTTTCCGGCGACAGCTGCGGCTGCAGCGCGCCCGCCTTGTGGTCGAGGCCGAGCGCGCGGGCCAGCACCGAGCGTTCCGGCAGATCGATGCCGTCCTCGTCCTCGGGCATCAGGGCGGCGATGGAATCGATCCAGATCAGGCCGAAGGAGTGCGTCGCGCGCGCCGTTGCGGTCAGCGCCTTGTGCGCGATGCGACGGTCGGCACCCGCCGCCAGCCGTATCAGCCCCGATGGCGGCCGCTCGATATCGGCCAGTTCGACGACATCGAAATTCATCGCTTCGAGCCGCGCGCCGGTTCCTTCCCGAGCCAGGATACCGGCGGCGCCCTGTTCCGCCAGTATCGACACCATCTTGCGGCCGGAAAAGTCCTCGACATCGTGCATCGGGGCCTTTTCGACATATTCCGAGGTCATCGCCAGCAGCATGGCGCCATAGCTCATGCGGAAGGCGACGCGGTCGCCGACGGCCGGCGGCGGGTCGGCGTCGGCCACATCCAGCAGCAGATGGTCGCTGGAGGCGCCGAGCACCCGCACCCCCTTGGCGATCGGCGTCAGTCCCTCGACCAGCACGTCCTCGCGGCCGATATTGGCGATGGCGCGCAGCCTGTCGCCCTCGTCGGGGAAGACCGGCTGGTTGCCGAAGGCGTCGTAGCCGGATTGCCCGATCGGCCGTGACGGCTTGAGCTTGACCTCGATGATGTCGCTGGTCAGGCGGCAGGCGTCGGGTTCGAGTTCAGCCCACGGCACATCGCGGAAGGTTTCGACGCCGCCTTGCAGGATCGCCTCGCCGACGCGCAGATTGTTGATGCCGGCCGGCAGCTTGCCTTCGAGCAGCAGCGGCAGCGATGACGAGGCGCCGCCGGAAATCCAGTCGAGGCTTTTGCCGGACAGGCGCTCGGTCTTGTAGGCGTGGGCGACGAGCTGGCCGAGATTTTCCTGCGTCGGCATGATGGCGCCGAAACAGCCGAGATTGGTGCCGATGCCGGCGATCCGCACGCCCTTGAACTGCAAGATCTGCTCGACCGTTGGGATCAGATCGCTCGGCCAGATGCCTTCGCGGAGATCGCCGAGGTCGATCATCAGCATGATGTCGTGGACGCGGCCCATGCGCTCGGCGATGCGTGAAATCTCTCGGATGATGGTCAGTTCCGACTGCAGGCTGATGTCGACGGTGCGCACCACCTCCTCGACACGCGCCATCGGTGGACTGCGCAGCAGCATGATCGGCGCGTTGATGCCGCTGTCACGCAGCCGGCGGATGTTCTCGAAGCGCGATTCGGCGATGCCGGCGACACCACCGCGCAGCATGGCGCGCGCCACTTGCGGCATGCCGCAGGTGCCCTTGGTGACGCCGAACACCTTGATGCCCGACAGCGCGCAACGCTCGACGATCGTGCGCGTGTTGCGCTCGATGCGGCCAAGGTCGATGGCGACTTGCGGTCCCGACATTCCTAGCCTCCGTAGACCAGTCCCTGTGGGTCGATCTCCGGCTTGCGGCCGGCGACGAGATCGGCAAGGAATTTCCCCGAGCCGCAAGCCATGGTCCAGCCGACATGGCCGTGCCCGGTGTCGAGATAGAGGTTCTTGTAGCGCGCCTGGCCGATGACCGGCACGGAGTTGGGCATCATCGGTCGCAGCCCAGCCCAGAGTTCGGCCTTCTTCTCGTCAAAGGCGCCGGGGAAGAGATCCTTGCCTGTTCTGAACATGGCGGCGAAGTCGCTTGGCTTGTGGGTGCGGTCGAAGCCGGTGAATTCCGCGGTTGAGGCGAGCCGCAGCCGGTTACCCAGCCTGGAATAGGCGATCAGCTGGTCCTCGTCGGCGCCGCCCATGGTCGGACCCTTGCTCTCGTCCTCCAGGGGGATCGTCGCCGTATAGCCCTTCACCGGATAGACAGGCAGGTCGATGCCATAGCGGCGGCCGAGCAGGCCGCTCTCCGGTCCCATCGAGATGACCACGGCATCGCCGGCAATCGGACCGGCCGAGGTCATCACCGCACCCACCCGGTCGCCCTCGATGGCGAGGCCCTCGACCGTCGTGCCATAGAGAAATTTCACGCCGAGCTTTTCGGCGGCGTGGGCGGCGAGCTTTTCCACAAACTGCCGGGAATCACCGGTCTGGTCGATCGGCGAATAGACGCCGCCGGCGATCTTTTCCTTCACGCCGGCAAGACCTGGTTCAAGCTCGATCAGTCGGTCGCGGCCGACGATCTCGATCGGCAGGCCATGCTCGGCCAGAAAGCGGTAATTGTCGGTGCCGGTGTCGAGACTGTGCTGCGAGCGAAAGAAATAGAGGATGCCCTTCTTGCGCTCGTCATAGCCGATCCCGGTATCGGCGGAGATGGCGTTGATGCAGTCGCGGGAATAGAGCGCCAGGCGCAGCTTGACCCGGCTGTTGGCGCGCAAGCGCTCTTTCGTGCACTGGCGCAGGAAGCGCAGGCTCCAGGCGAGGAAATAGGGATCGAAGCGCAGCCGCACCTTGATGCCGAGATCATGGTTATAGAGCGCGCGCAGGAATGTCTTCAGCGCCGCCGGCGAGGCCCAGGCGGTGGCGTCGCCCGGCGATACCAGGCCGGCATTCGACTGGCTGGTGCCGCGCGCCGGCGCCGGATGGCGCTCGATCACGGTGACCTCGTGGCCGTCGCTGGCCAGATAGTAGGCGGCCGCCGTACCGACGACGCCGGCTCCAAGCACCGTTATTTTCATACCATCCCCCAAAACTCTTCGCGGCGCAGCGCCCTGCCGCGAATGCCTTCAATAGCGCTTCGCTGGGCGCCTTGCGAGCCCTGGGGAGGACCCGGCTCATCCTCGTGCGGAGTTCTTGCCGGTCAGGATGCGCTCCCAGGCGAGCGCGTCGGCAACGATCTGGTCGAGATCGTCGCGTTGCGGGGTCCAGCCGAGTTCGGCGCGGGCGAGATCCGAATTGGCGACCACTGCCGCGGCATCGCCGGGACGGCGAGCGCCCATCTTGACTTCGAAATCATGGCCAAAGGCGCGGCGCACGCTGTCGATGACCTCGAGCACCGAATAACCATGGCTGTAGCCGCAATTGGCAACGAGACTTGTGCCGCCTTCGCGCAGTCGTTGCAGGGCAAGGCGATGCGCCGCCGCCAGATCGCTGACATGGATATAGTCGCGCATGCAGGTGCCGTCCGGCGTCGGATAATCGGTGCCGAACACCTGCATGAACGGGCGCTTGCCGAGCGCCGTTTCGCAAGCGACCTTGATCAGATGGGTGGCGCCCGGCGTCGACTGGCCGGTACGGCCCTTCGGGTCGGCGCCGGCGACGTTGAAGTAGCGCAGCGCGGTGTAGCGGAGCCCATGCGCGATCGCCGCATCGCGCAGCATCCATTCGCTCATCAGCTTGGACAGGCCATAGGGCGATTCGGGAGCCAGGCGGGCATCTTCGCGCACCGGCTCCAGCCCGGCACCGCCATAGACGGCGGCGGTCGAGGAGAAGATGAAATTGGGCACGCCCTCGCGCACCGCGGTCTCGATCAGCGTGCGCGTCTTGCAGGTGTTGTTCTCGTAGTAGCCGAGCGGATCGGCGACCGATTCCGGGACCACGATGGAGCCGGCAAAATGGATGATCGCGTCGACCTTGTTGTCCCTGATGATCGAGCCAACCAGTTCCCTGTCGGCGACATCGCCGACCACCAGCTTCGCCTCCGGCGCCACTGCCCATTCGAAGCCGGCGGAGAGGCGGTCGAGAACGACCACGCTCTCGCCGGCATCCAGCAACTCCCAGACCATATGACTGCCGATATAGCCGGCACCGCCTGTTACCAAAACCGTCATCCCAGTCCTCGCATCTCAAGATTTATCGGAAACTGTCTCAACCACCGCCTTACTGGAAAGCCTGCCGCATGGCCATTACAACCCTTGGTAACCGGCATCATCGGCATGTGGCATCATGCTGAAACAAAATTGATCCACATCAAGGGAATAGGCCACGATCCGTGGTCGTTAGGAACAGGTCCGGGGCGTGGCATTTTGACCAAAAAGGCCCGGTGGACGACCAATGGGCCAATGATTATGATCCCGCGCAAAATTGGGAAGTCGACATGAACTATCAGCGGTTCTTCGAGGAAGCGATCGACCAGCTCCATGCCGAGCGTCGCTACCGCGTCTTCGCCGACCTCGAGCGCATTGCAGGCAAGTTTCCGCGCGCCATCTGGCGTTCCAATGGGCGCGCCGAGGAAATCACCGTCTGGTGCTCCAACGACTATCTCGGCATGGGCCAGCATCCCGATGTCATCGCCGCGTTCCAGAATGCGGCGGGCAAGATGGGCTCCGGCGCCGGCGGCACCCGCAACATTTCCGGCACCAGCAACCCGCTGGTCGAGCTGGAACTGGAGCTTGCCGACCTGCACGACAAGGAAGCCGCACTCGTCTTCACCTCCGGCTTCGTCTCCAATGAAGCGTCGATCTCGACCATCGCACGGCTTTTGCCCAATTGCCTGATCATTTCGGACGAGCTGAACCACGCTTCGATGATCGAAGGCGTGCGGCGATCGGGTGCGGAAAAGAAGATCTTCCGTCACAATGACGTCGCGCACCTGGAAAGCCTGCTGCAGGCGGCGGGCCGCGAACGCGCCAAGCTGATCGTCTTCGAAAGCGTCTATTCGATGGATGGCGACATCGCGCCGATCAAGCAGATCGTCGAACTCGCCGAGCGCCACAACGCCATGACCTATATCGACGAGGTCCATGCCGTCGGCATGTACGGATCTCGCGGCGGCGGCATCACCGAGCGCGAAGGCCTGGCCGACCGCATCGACATCATCGAAGGCACGCTGGCCAAGGCGTTCGGCACGCTGGGTGGCTATATCACCGGCACCAGTGCCGTCATCGACGCCGTGCGCTCCTATGCGCCGGGCTTCATCTTCACCACGGCCCTGCCGCCGGCGATCGCCGCCGCCGCGACCACCTCGATCCGCCATCTCAAGCGCTCGCAGGCCGAGCGCGACGCGCAGCAGCGGCAGGCGACGCGAACCAAGCAGATCCTCTCGGCCGCCGGCCTGCCGGTGATGGAGTCGCCGACGCATATCGTGCCGCTGCTGGTCGGCGACCCGGAACTCTGCAAGATGGCCAGCGACCGCCTGCTTGGCGTGCACGGCATCTACATCCAGCCGATCAACTATCCGACCGTGCCGCGCGGCACGGAGCGGCTGCGTATCACGCCGACACCGTTCCATTCCGACGCGCTGATCGCCGAACTGCAGGACGCGCTGATCGAGACCTGGGATGCGCTGGGCATACCCTATGGCTCCGCTGGTCGCCCCTCCGTCGCCAAGAGCGACCGGATCATTCCACTGCTGGTGCCCAAGTCAGGCGGCTGAACCCCGTTTGAACCTCGGTCCGACGGCGGCTCAAACAGTCTTCATCCACTTCGCCAGCCGGTGCGCCGCTTCCTCGACCTGGTCGAGGCGGCGGTGGAAGCACAGTCTGAGGAAGGCTTCGCCACCGGGGCCGAAGGCCGTGCCGGGCGCCAGGCCGACATTGGCCCTGTCGACGATGTCGAAAGCGGCGGTGCGTGAATCGGTGATGCCGTCGACCGTGAAGAACAGATAGAACGCCCCTTGCGGCACGGTGAACCGGGCGCGGCCGGTGGCACCGAGAATGCCGCAGACCAGGTCGCGCGCCTTCCTCGCCCGCTCGACCTGTTCGGCAATGAAACCATCCCCCTCATCAAGGGCGGCGACCGCGCCGCGCTGCATGAACTGGGCGACGCCCGAGTTGGAATACTGGATCAGGTTCTCGAACACCTGCTGCAAGGCAGGATGGGTCTTGATCCAGCCAACGCGCCAGCCGGTCATCGCCCAGTTCTTGGAAAAGCTGTTGACGAACAGGATGCGATCCTCAGCCGTCGCGATGTCGAGGAAGGAGGGCGCACGGCCATGGCCGTAGTGGAACAGCGCATAGATCTCGTCGGCGATGATCCAGAGGTTTTTGGCGCGGGCGAGATCGAGGATCGCCTGCAAGGTCTCGTGGTCAGCGGTCCAGCCGGTCGGGTTCGACGGCGTGTTGATGAACAGCGCCTTGGTGCGCGGCGTGATCGCCGCCGCGATCTTCTCGACGTCGCAGGACCAGCCATTGCCGGAGTGATCGAGCGTGACCGCCACCGGAACGGCTCCCGATATCGCCGCGGCAGCGTCGAAATTAGGCCAGGCCGGCGACAGATAGACAACCTCGTCGCCGGCGCCGGCGAGCGCATCGAGCGCCAGCTGGATGGCATGCATGCCAGACCCGGTGACGATGAACTGTTCCTCGGGGAACGTCTTGCCGAAATGCCTGGCATAGTAGCGGGCAAGCGCCTGCCTCAGATCGGGGATGCCCCTTTGCCAAGTGTAGAACGTCTCGCCGCCGGCCAGAGCCTTCGAAGCTGCATCGGTGATGAAGGCCGGCGTCGGCAGGTCGCCCTCACCGGCCCAGAGCGGGATCATGCCCTCGCGCAGGCGGCCGTAATTGACGACGGCGACAATACCGCTTTCGGGCGCCGCACGGGCTTCCGCGCGCAAGCTGTCGATCAAGGTCATGGCGGGTCCGTTCCAATCTCGGGCGTCAATCAGCGCTCCTTACCAGATGCGAAAGCAGAAAACCCCGGCCGCGAACGACCGGGGTTTTGGTCCAGCAAAGCCGCCAGAGAGGTTAGCGCTTGGCGAGCAGATCGCGAATTTCGGTCAGCAGCGCAACGTCGGCGGGCGGCGGCGCGGCAGGTGCCGCAGGCTTCTCGGCCTCAAGCCGCTTGCGCATGCTGTTCACCGCCTTGACCATGAGGAAGATGATGAAGGCAAGGATGAGGAAATTCAGCACCGCGGTGATGAAGCTGCCATAGGCGAAAACAGCGCCTTGCTTTTTGGCGTCCGCCAGCGCGGTGGCGTTGACTGCCGAGGACAGTCCAAAGAAATAGTTGTTGAAGTCCAGTCCGCCGAAGATCGCGCCGACGATCGGCATGATGACGTCGTCGACCAGCGAAGTGACGATCTTGCCAAAGGCCGCGCCGATGATGACGCCGACCGCAAGGTCCATCACATTGCCCTTGGAAATGAATTCCTGGAATTCCTTCAGCATTCGACCCTCCTTGTCGTGACCGGCCGCTCTGCCGTTCCGTCCTTGCGGCATCGACCCGAGGGCAACATAACAAAAACCTGGGGTTGCAACATGGGCAAAAAGGGGAAAGCAACCGGTTTCTCCTTACATGACGGAACCTCGGGCGGAACCTCGGGCAGCGCCTTGGACGTCAGCTTGGTTGCTGTCTGAATGTCGCCACCATGCTTCCAAAGCCGCAATGGACTCGGACGCCAAGCTGTGATTGCGTTCGGACAAGCCGGATAAAAAGGCGGCAAAGGAGGAAATTCCAGGCGTGCAGGGCTTGTTCATCGTCATCATCGCGATCGCCTATGTGACGCTGCTGTTCGCCATCGCCAGCCTGGGCGACCGCCGCTCGGCGATATCCGGGCCGAGCCGGGCGCGGCCGTTCATCTACGCGCTCAGCCTTGCCATCTACTGCACGTCCTGGACCTTCTTCGGCTCGGTTGGCCTCTCCTCAGAGCGCGGTCTTGAATTCCTCGGCATCTATACCGGCCCGGTGCTGGTGTTCGTGTTCGGGTTTCCGCTGCTCAACCGCATCGTGCGGCTGGCCAAGACGGAGAAGATCACCTCGATCGCCGACTTCCTCGGCGCCCGCTATGGCAAGAGCTTCACCGTCTCGGCGATCGCGACGCTGATCGCGACAATCGGCGCGGTGCCATATATCGCGCTGCAGTTGAAGGCGATCTCCGGTTCGGTCAGCCTGATGGTCGAGCATTACACCGGCTCGCCACCCTCCTTCGATCCGTTCGTCAGCGACATCTCGCTGGTCGTCGCCATGCTGCTGGCGCTGTTTGCGGTGCTGTTCGGCACACGCCATGCCGATGCCACCGAACACCAGGACGGGCTGGTGCTGGCAGTTGCGGTCGAGACCGTAGTCAAGCTCGCCGCTTTCCTGGCGATCGGCCTGATGGTCACCTTCCTGATTTTCGGCGGCCCTGGCGACATGTTCGACAAGTTGGCGCAGAACGCACAGGTCCGGCAGGCGATGGGCTACAACACCTCCCTTGCCACCTGGCTGGTGCTGACTTGCCTGAGCGGTTTCGCCATCATCATGCTGCCGAGGCAATTCTACGTCACCATCGTCGAGAACCGCGGCGAGAGCGAATTGCGCACCGCGACATGGGTGTTTCCGCTCTATCTGGTGGCAATCAATTTGTTCGTGCTGCCGATCGCCTTTGCAGGCCTGTCGCTGGTCGGCACCGGGACCAGCAGCGATCTCTATGTGCTGTCGCTGCCTCTGTTCAGCGGCCATGATCTGCTGGCGATGGCAGCCTTCATCGGCGGCCTGTCGGCGGCAACGGCCATGGTGATCGTCGAAAGCGTGGCGTTGTCGATCATGATCTCCAACGACCTCGTCATTCCGCTGTTCGTGCGCCGCCTGCTCAAGACGTCGACCTCCGAGGATGAAGACTGGTCGACGCTGATCCTCAATGTGCGGCGCGGGGCGATCTTCATCCTGCTGTTCATCGCCTTCCTCTACTACCGCGAGAGCACCAACAGCGCGCGGCTGTCGTCGATCGGCCTGATGTCGTTTGCGGCCATTGCCCAGTTCGCGCCCGCGCTGATAGGCGGACTGATCTGGCGTGGCGCCAATGGCCGGGGTGCTGCACTCGGCATGGTCGCCGGCATCCTCGTCTGGGGCTACACGCTGCTGCTTCCATCGCTTGCCGCACCCGACACCGACATCATCGCGCACGGGCTGTTCGGCTTCGAGGCGCTGCGGCCGCAGGCGCTGTTCGGCACAGTCGCCGAACCGCTGAACCACGGCGTGTTGTGGAGCCTGTCGATCAACGCGGTGTTCTTCGTGCTCGGCTCCCTGTCGCGCGCGTCGGTGCCGTTGGAGCGCATCCAGGCGTCGATCTTCGTGCCGCGCGATGCCGGCCCGATGCCCAGCCTGCGCCGCTTCCGCACCGCCATCACCGTCAACGACCTCAAGGACACGATCTCGCGCTATCTCGGCGTCGAGCGCACCGAGCGCTCCTTCCAGTCGTTCGAAAAGACCAATGGCGCCTCGCTGCACGGCAAAGAGCAGGCGAGCATGGACGTCATCCGTTTTTCCGAGCAATTGCTGGCCAGCGCCGTCGGCTCTTCCTCGGCACGGCTGATCCTGTCGCTGCTGTTTCGGCGCCACGACCGCGAATCCAGGGATGCCTTCCGGCTGCTCGACGACGCCACCGAGGCACTGCAGCACAATCGCGACCTCTTGCAGATCGCGCTCGATCAGATGGAGCAAGGCATCACCGTTTTCGACCGCGATTTCCGCCTGATCTGCTGGAACCGCCAGTACCGCGCGCTGTTCGACCTGCCCGACGAGATGGGTCAGGTCGGCGTCTCGCTCGACCGCATCCTGCGCCATCTTGCCGAGCGCGGCGACATTCCATCGGACCAGCGTGTGGCCATGCTCAACCGGCTGACCAGCTTCGTCAGTCCGTGGCAGATGGAGTTGAAGACCAGCGGCCGCATCCTCGAGCTGCGTTCCAACCCGATGCCGGATGGCGGCATTGTCGCCACCTATGCCGACATTTCCGGACGCGTCGAACAGGACCTGGCGCTGAAGCGCGCCAATGAATCGCTGGAGCAGCGCGTCAAGACCCGCACCATCGAGCTGACCCGCGTCAACGAAGAGCTGGCGCAGGCACAGATGCTGGCCGAGGAGGCCAATCTCGGCAAGACACGCTTCCTTGCCGCCGCTGGCCACGACATCCTGCAGCCGCTGAACGCTGCCCGGCTCTATTGCTCGTCGCTGATCGAGAAGGCCGGCAAGGGGCCTGCCGGCAAGGCAGCGGTCAACATCGAATCCTCGCTGGAATCGGTCGAGACCATTCTCGGTGCCGTGCTCGACATCTCCCGCCTCGATGCCGGCGCGATGAAGCCGGACGACACCGCTTTCAACCTTGACGGATTGCTGCGCCAGATCGGTAACGATTTTCGGCCACTGGCTGCCGAAAAGAAACTCGGCCTGACGATCATGCCGTCGTCGCTGACCGTGATGACGGACCGCAACCTGCTGCGCCGCCTGATCCAGAATCTCGTCTCCAATGCCATCAAGTACACGCGGAACGGCCGTGTGCTGGTCGGCGTTCGCCGTCGCGGCGACCTGGCCGAAATCCAGGTGATCGACACCGGTATCGGCATCGCCGGCGACGAACTGAACACCGTCTTTCACGAATTCACCCGGCTGGACGAAGGTGCGCGCGAAGCCGAGGGCCTCGGTCTCGGCCTTTCCATCGTCGATCGTATCGCCCGGGTTTTGCGCCTGGAGATCCGGATCTTTTCCAATCCGGGCAAGGGCACGCGCTTCTCCGTCATCCTGCCGGTCGCCGCCGTGCAGGAGCCACGACGCGAGATCGAAACCAGGGCCCCTGCCCGCGCGACAGCTTCGCTGGCCGGCCTGCATGTGCTCTGCATCGACAACGATGCCCGCATCCTCGAAGGCATGCGGCTCCTGCTCGAGGGCTGGGGCTGCAATGTCGACACGATATCAGGCTCGAGGGATCTGGCGGGTGCCACGATGCACCGCCCGGACATTGTCCTTGCCGACTACCATCTCGACGGTGAAACCGGCCTCGACATCATCGTCAGGCTGCGCGCGATCCATGGCGACGCGCTGCCGGCTGTGCTGGTCACTGCCGACCGCACCAACGAGGTGCGCACGGCCGCGGCCGGGCTCGAGATTCCGGTGATCAACAAGCCACTGAAGCCGGCGGTGCTGCGTTCGATGATGGCCAGGGTCAGGCCGCTGGCATCGGCCGCCGAATGACGATTCCGACGAGACCCGCGTGTCAGCCGGCTGGCTGCAGCGGGTCACTGCCGATCTTGGACAGCAGGATCACTGCCTGGGTGCGGCTGTCGACGCCGAGCTTCTGCAGGATGGCCGAGACATGCGCCTTGATCGTGGCCTCGGAGACGCCGAGCTCATAGGCGATCTGCTTGTTGAGCAGGCCCTCGGCCAGCATGCCGAGCACGCGGGTCTGCTGCGGGGTCAGCGCCTGCAGGCGCTTGATCAGGTCGGAAATCTCGGGATCGCGCTCGACGCCGAGATCGATGCCGACGGGCGCGGCGATGTCGCCGGCAAGCACCGACTGCACGGCGTCGCGGATCTCCTCCATACTGGCCGACTTGGAGATGAAGCCGGAAGCACCGAGATCGAGCGCACGCCTGATGGTCGCCGGATCGTCATGCGCCGAGACCACGACCAGCGGCACCGCCGGATGGATGCCGCGAAGCGAGATCAGGCCGGAAAGGCCGCTGGCGCCCGGCATCGACAGATCTAACAGCACCAGATCGACATCTTCGTTGGCCACGACCAGCGCCTTGGCGCTCTCGAAATCACCGGCCTCGTGGATTGCCGCGACATTGCCTATGCCGGCGAGCGCTTCGCGCAGCGCACCGCGAAACAGCGGGTGGTCGTCGGCGATGACGAAAGAATAGCCTGACGGCAAATGTCCCTCCCCGAATCCCGATGATTTTTTAGCTCTTTCCGGGACCAGTTGGACGATTATGAGGGGCTGCGCGCTGTTTTCAAGCGGCAAAGCCAGCGCGCCGCGTTTTCCCTGTTTCGAGCGCTCAGGTCTTCTGCGAGTTGAGCTGCGCGCCGTTGTCCTTGTCCATATCCTTGACGATGCCCATGAAACCACGCAGGAAACGCTCCATGTAGCTCATCGTCTTGTTGAAATCCTCCTCGCTCGGCAATTGCGATTCGAGGCGGGCGGAGAGCGAATTCTCGAGCTTGGTAACGCGCTCGTCCATCGCCTTCATCGAGGTCTGGAGGCGGTCGACCTCATCCTGGAAAGCGGCGCGTTCGTCAGCCGCCATCTTGCAGACGAGCTGGCCGGAGCGTTCCTCGCAGATCGACATCGCACCGGTCTGCGTATCCATGCGGACAAAGCCGTTATCAGACTTTTCCAGCCGGTAGCGATCGGTTTCTTCCGAATACGCTGAAGCCGCGACCAGCGAAACGAGCGCGGCGGGGATCAAGATGTGCTGCAGACGCATGTTGTCCTCCATGGCCAAAGCCTGATTTATCGCATGTTTGCGCCGGAATTGGGGAAGACCCTTGGCGTGGTCTTTCCCGCGTGGCTGGTTCGGACTATAGCGCAACCATGTCTCAGTTTATCTACAAGATAACCCCGGAAGGGCCTTGGCGCGAGGCCGAAGCCAATGGCCGCTTCACCGGCGCGCAGATCGATGTCGCCGACGGCTTCATCCATTTCTCCACGGCAGGGCAGGTCAGGGAAACCGCGGCGAAGCATTTTGCCGGCCAGACCGGCCTCCTGCTGGTCGCCATCGACGGCTCGCGTCTGGGCGCCGCGCTGAAATACGAGGTCTCGCGCGGCGGCGCGCCGTTTCCGCATCTCTATGGCGTGCTGGACCTGAAAGCCGTCCTTTGGGTCCGACCGCTGCCGCTTGGCGCCGACGGTACCCACCAGTTCCCGGCACTGGAGGCCGAATGAGCGTGCTCGACAGGCTCGGCCAGAAGCTGCTGTTCACATTCGATCCGGAAACCGCTCATGGCATGTCGATCGCAGCGCTGCGATGCGGCCTGCCTGTCGGCGCGCGGACAACGCGCGATGCGCGGCTGAAGGTGACGGTCTGCGGCCTCGATTTCCCCAACCCGCTCGGCATGGCGGCCGGCTATGACAAGAACGCCGAGGTGCCCGATGCGCTGCTTGGGCTCGGCTTCGGCTTTGCCGAGGTCGGCACGGTCACGCCGCTGCCGCAGGCCGGCAACCCGAAACCGCGCATCTTCCGGCTGACGGCGGATGAGGCGGTGATCAACCGGCTGGGCTTCAACAATGAAGGCCACGCGGCCGCCGAAAAGCGCCTCACCGCCCGCAAGGGGCGTCCCGGCATCGTTGGCGTGAATATCGGCGCCAACAAGGACAGCGCCGACCGCATCGGCGACTATGAGCGCGGCGTTACCCGCTTTGCGCCCTATGCCAATTATCTGACGGTCAACATCTCCTCGCCCAACACGCCGGGGCTGCGCAACATGCAGGCGCGCGAGCAGCTCGGCGAGCTTTTGTCACGCGTCATGGCCGCGCGCGCCGCCGCAACGGCGCAGCCGCCAGTCTTCCTCAAGATCGCGCCGGACCTGGTCGAGGCCGAGCTGGAAGACATCGCCGCCGAGGTCACCGAGAAGCGGATCGACGGTGTCATCGTCTCCAACACCACCATCTCCCGGCCAGGGCTGCGCAGTGGCGACGCCGCGCGCGAGACAGGCGGGCTCTCCGGCAGACCACTGTTCGAACGCTCGACCATCGTGCTGGCCAGGATGCGCAAACTGCTCGGGCCAGAGCTTGCCATCATCGGCGTCGGCGGCGTCGATTCGACCGACGCGGCGCTGGAAAAGATCCGAGCCGGCGCCGATCTCGTTCAGCTCTACACCAGCATGATCTATGCCGGCCCCGCACTGCCGGGCCGGATCGTCGCCGGGATGGCACGCTTTGCCGAAACGGGGCGCCTCAGATCCATTCGCGATTTGCGCGACAGCCATCTCGATCAATGGGCGTCGAAACCGCTCAGCTGAACGCCGTCCGCAGTCGCAGCCGCAAAATCGTCAGCAGGCTGAAGCCCCGCGCCAGCAAGAAGACGTGCAACGCCGCCCACAGGCCATGGTTGCCAAAGGCAGGCGCCAAGGTGAGCAACGCGACTACAAAGACCAGGAACGACAGCAGCATCATGTTGCGCATGTCACGCGACCAGGTCGCGCCGATGAAGACGCCATCCATCTGGAATGCCAGCACGCCGCTCAACGCGGTGAACGCTGCCCATGGCAGGTAGATATCGGCCACTGAACGGACCTCCACCGCCGTCGTCACGAGAGCGACCAGATTGGCGCCGGCCAGCAGCAGCAACAGGGTCGCCGCACCCGCCAGCCCGAACCCCCAAAACAAGGTGAGCCGCACTGCCTGCCGGAACGGTGTTGCCGCACGCGCGCCGACGGCACGGCCGGCCAGTTGTTCGGCGGCGGTGGCAAAGCCATCGAGGAAATAACCGGCAACGAGAAAGAAATTCATCAGGACGGCGTTGGCGGCCAGCGTCACCGTGCCGAACTGCGCACCCTGGCGGGTGAACAGTGCGAAGGCGGCCAGCAGCGAGAACGAACGGATCATGATGTCGCGGTTGAGCGACAGCATGCGCAGGAAGGCAGCCATGTCGAGCAGACGGTGGCGTGGCAAGGACGGCGCCGCCCGGAACCGGAGGACCACGATCGCCAGGCCGAGCAGCATGGCAAGGAACTCACCGGCGACGGTAGCCCAGGCGACCCCTGCCACGCCCCAGCCAAGCTTCAATCCAAGCAGGAAGCAGAGCGCGATGTTGATGCCGTTCAGCACCAATTGCAGCATCAGCCCTAGCCCGCCCTCGCCGCGCCCCAGGACATAGCCGAGGATGGCATAGTTGATCAGCGAGAAGGGGGCTGCGAGCATCCTGATGTGGATATAGACGGCCATTGCCTCGCTGACGCGCGGTTCGGCGCCCATGAACTTTTGCCCGGCGATGGCAACCAGCGGCGCAAGTGCGGCGAGCACGATGCCGGCGACAACCGCGATCAGCACGGCGCGCCAGAACACCGCCTGTTCCTCCAGTTCGTCGCCGCGCCCGAAGGCCTGGGCGACGAGGCCGGTGGTACCCGAGCGCAGGAAATTGAAGGTGGTGAAGACGACGTCGAAAACAAGTGCGCCTGCCGCCAGGCCGCCGAGCAAGGCGGCGTCGCCGAACTGGCCGACGACAGCCGTGTCGACCAGGCCGAGCATCGGTGTCGTCAGATAGGCAAGCGTCATCGGCACCGCGATTGCGAGCACGGACCGGTTGGTGACGACAAAGGACCTGGCGTCGGCTGGGATTGCACCCTTGTCCAAAGGATTGCTGCCTTGCTGATTGCGGCTTGATCGAACAGCCGGTGTGCCCCATTTTGCCGGCATCGCGCAATCACCCATCCCGTGACGGCCAACCGAATCCCCTTTCTGGCGCGAGCCCGCCGGACCCAGTTCATGCCCCTGCAGATCGTCCACCATCCCGACTACGACGCCGGCTTCGCCGTCAACCATCGCTTTCCGATGAGCAAATATCCGCTGCTGATGGACGCCTTGCGCGCACGCGGTCTGGCCGGGCCCGACGCGCTCAACATCGCCGAACCGGCGCCGGCATCATGGCTGAAACTTGCCCATGCGGCGGAGTATGTCGACCAGGTCATCAGCTGCTCGGTGCCTGAAAAAATCGAGCGCGAAATCGGTTTTCCGGTTGGCCCACGCGTCTCCTTGCGCGCACAGCTTGCAACCGGCGGCACGGTGCTGGCGGCGCGGCTCGCCTTGCGCCACGGCATCGCCTGCAACACCGCCGGCGGCAGCCATCATGCGCGGCGCGCGCAAGGCGCCGGCTTCTGCACCTTCAACGATGTCGCTGTCGCCGCGCTGGTCCTGCTTGCCGAGGGCGCCGCACAAAACATCCTGGTCGTCGACCTCGACGTACATCAGGGCGACGGGACGGCCGACATTCTCGCGGGCGATCCGCGCGTGTTCAGCTTTTCCATGCATGGCGACCGCAACTACCCCGCGCGCAAGATCGCCTCCGACCTCGATGTCGCGCTGCCCGACGGCACAGGTGACGCTGCCTATATCGAAAGGCTCGCCGCCATTCTGCCGGAACTGTCGGCCCAAGCGCATTGGGACATCGTCTTCTACAATGCCGGCGTCGACGTCCATGCCGAGGACAGGCTTGGACGGCTGTCGCTATCGGATGACGGCTTGCGCGCTCGCGACGACATGGTGATCCGCCATTTTCGCACGCTGGGCATTCCCGTCTGCGGCGTCATCGGTGGCGGTTATTCAACCGATGTGGCAACGCTCGCCGCTCGCCACGCCATCCTGTTCGAGGTGGCGTCAAGCTATATCAGATAATCCTTTTACGCATGATCTTGCCCGAAAACCGGTTCCCACTTTTCGGGATCATGCTCTACTTCCGGTAGCTGGCGATCCTGATCAGGATGAAGGCCGGGACGACGATCGCCGCACCCAGCAAGATGTAGCCGAGAAAGCGATCGATGGCGTGGAAGCCGAGATTCCAGAGATCGGTGAAGAACTTCCGGATGCCATAGAACACGTCCATCGGCGACCAGCCGAAGGCATTCATGACCAGGCCGACGAGGAACGACACCACCAGCAGCTTCAGGATCACCCTGAGCGGCGAGTCGCCGAGAAAGCGCGTCAATGCGGACAAGGCCCGTCTCCCGATTGAGGTGCCCAGACTCGAGGGCGTCGGCCCAGACATACGCACTTGGCTTCCTGGCTTCAAGCCGACAGGTTTGCCTGGATAGCCTAGGCCTTGGGCGAGACAGAGCGCGGCCCTGTCGTGCGAATGATACTGATCGAGCCCATGCCGATTTGCTAAGAATCGGTAAACAGCACCTATCTAATTTGTTGAAAATAAAGCGAAAAATCTTCATTTTTCGATTTCTCGCAATGTGCGTGCAATTTTCGACTGCGAGATAACCCACGTCTTTCAGGCAGAGGTTGCGCGAAAAGATCCGGTCACCCACCACGACTGCCTTGTGTCAGTTTCCGTGACCAGCGCGACCGTTCCCGGCGAGACAAGTGAGCGGGAGCGCGACCGCCCCAATGGTCAGGCTCCCAAGAGATCAACCTGCGTATCTTCGGATGCGCGTGCGTGTTGGAGTAATGCAATGTCCCCCCAAGCAATGATGCTGCTGACGGCAAGTGCGCTTGCCATGTGCCTGAACGGCTCGGCAATGGCTGCCGATCTCGCGCCTGCCTACAACGATCCTCCCGCCTTTCAGTGGAGCGGCGCCTATGTCGGCGTACATGGCGACACGGCATTCACTGGGATGCCGAACCCGTTTGCCGGCAGAAACGGCCTCAGCGGCGGTATCCAGGCCGGCTACAATCAGCAGCTAGGCTCGGGAGTCCTGGGGGCCGAGATCGAAGGCTCCTACCTGGGCGGCGCCGAGCACGACGTCGAGGGCGGCAAGGTCAAGGAAAAGTGGCGCGGTGCCGCCAAGGCCAAAGCCGGCGTGAGCATCGACCAGACGCTGCTGTTCGAAACCGGGAGCGTTGCGCTGACCAAATTCGACAAGGGCGACAAGGTCAGCAGCAGCGACGGATGGAAACTCGGCTATCTCTTCGGCGCCGGTATCGAGCAGGGTTTAGCCGGTGGCCTCTCGACCAAGGTCGAACCTTGCCTGCCAGATCGCGCTTCTGCATGACGGCACAATCCGGATATTGGCCGGGTCCTGGCGCGGCGCGCGCATCCGCATGGAACTGCCGGTTCGGTCGTGACCGTGGCCGCCGGCGGCGGAAAAAGGCGACCGGCCAATGGCCGCGACCGACCCGCTGGCTTATCTGTTTTCTAACCAATTGCCGCTATTCCCAATCGAATAGCGGGAGCAAGGCTTTTGGTGGAAATGGAGAAAAACACCGCGCGACGCGCCGTCATGCTGTCGGTGGTCGTCCCATGCTACAATGAACTGGACGGGGTGGCCGAACTTCATCGACGGGTGACGGCCGCATGCCTGGAACAGGGATCCTCCTATGAGATCGTGCTTGTAATCGACGGCGCGACCGACGGTACACGCGAGGCCATTTTCCAATTGGCGGAAAAGGACGACCATGTCGTCGCCATCGACCTTGCCCGCAACTACGGCCACCAGATCGCGTTGAGCGCGGGGCTCGAATTCTGTCGCGGCCAGCGCATTCTCATTCTCGATGCCGACCTGCAGGATCCGCCTGAACTGCTCGGCGCGATGATGGCGAAGATGAATGAAGGCTTCGATGTCGTTTACGGCCAACGGCAGAGCCGCGACGGGGAAAGCTGGTTCAAGCTCGCCTCCGCCTCGATGTTCTATCGCTTGCTGCGCCGCATGGTCGATGTCGAGATCGCTTCGAATTCAGGGGATTTCCGGCTGATGAGCCGCCGCGCGCTCGACCATCTGAACGCGATGCCCGAACGCTACAGGTTCATTCGCGGCATGGTGAGCTGGATCGGGCTGAAGCAGGTGGCCTTCCCCTATGAACGGCATCGGCGCTTTGCCGGCACCACCCACTATCCCCTGAAGAAGATGGTTCTTCTGGCGGTCGACGCGATGACCAGCTTCTCCATCGCACCCTTGCGGTTCGCCTCGCTACTTGGAATGTTGTTCGGGCTTCTGGGCCTGGTCGTGCTCGGCTACACCCTGGTCGAATGGTCGGTCGGAAACGTGTTGCCCGGCTGGACCAGCCTTGCCGCGATCGTGCTGATTCTTGGCAGCGTCCAGCTGATGGTGCTTGGTATCTTCGGCGAGTATCTCGGGCGCATGTACATGGAGACAAAGCGGCGGCCGCTTTACTTCGTCAACGAGATCGTTTCGCGCAGCCAGGCAGTCGAGGACAAGGATCTGCCCGTCCACCGCCTGCAGGAGATGGCAAAGAGGGCCGCACGTGCTTGAGGCGGAGTTCGACCAGTTTGCACGAGAGTACCAGGAACAGCATGCCGCCAGCATAAGGCTGAGCGGCGAAACCCCGGACTTCTTCGCCAAGTACAAGATCGACGACATCGCCGCGACGCTGCGGCGGGCCGGCGTAAAACCGCGACGGATACTCGACTTCGGCGCCGGTGTCGGCAACTCGCTCGGCCATATGCGCAACGCTTTTCCGGACAGCGAGATCACCTTGCTCGATCCTTCGCGGGAATCGCTCGACATCGCCAGCAAGCGCTTCCCCGGCCAGGCCGCCTTCACGCATTTCGACGGCGAGACAATTCCCTTTGCCGACGGCAGCTTCGACCTGGCTTTCGCGGCCTGCGTCTTCCACCACATTCCCGAGGACCTCCAGGTCGGACTGCTCGCGGAGATTGGCAGGGTGCTGGCCGGTGGCGGCAGCTTCTTTGTTTTCGAGCACAATCCGTGGAACCCGCTGACCACGCACGCGGTGAGAAATTGCGCTTTCGACGAGAACGCGGTTTTGATCAATTCGCACGAGATGCGCAGGCGCATGGCCGAGGCGGGTCTTGCCAACACCCGGATCATCTACCGGATCTTCTTTCCTCGGCTGCTTGCGCGGCTGAGGCCGTTCGAGCGTTTCCTCACCAAGATTCCTGTCGGAGCCCAATATTTTGCGCATGCGGTCAAACCTGCCGTTTGACTATCCGAGGATGCTGCGATTTGGCGTCGTCGGTCTGTTGAACACGGCGCTGGGCTACGCCGTCATTCTGGCCGGACTTGCGTTGGGTTTTGGCGACATCGTCGCCAATGCCACGGGCTTTGGCGCCGGCCTTGTCCTCGGCTTCTTCCTCAACCGCCAATGGACCTTCACCAGCGCCGATGGCTTCCGGTCAGGAACCCTTTTGCGATATGGGGGCGTCTTCCTGGTCGCCTACAGCATCAATCTGGCAGTCGTGATCGCCGCCCGGTCAGCAGGCATCACAGAAAGCCCCCTGGTTCACCTCGCGGGAATCTGCGTCTATTCGGTTGTTTTCTACCTCGGTTCGGCTCACTTCGTGTTTGTCGGGCGCGGAGGTCGCGAAGACGATGAAGCCGACCGGAACCTTCCGATGGCCGGTGGGTCTCGGCGGATGCCGACCAGTCGAAATCCTTGAACCAACTGTCATCGGAAGCGATTAGAGGCGGCGCCATGAACAACGCTCAGGCCAGTGCGGGCGCGGCAACGTACGATCAGCGTATCCAACTGATATTCTGCCTGTTCACCGCCTGTATCATGGCGGCGGTGCTGGCCGCCTTTGCCCCTTCCATCCTGCAGGATCCCGACAGTTGGTGGCAAGTAAAGGTAGGACTGGATCTCCTGGCAAGCCGGACATTTCCGACAGTCGACCCTTATTCCTACACGTTTGCCGGCCAGCCATGGATCGCCAAGGAATGGCTGGGGCAGGTCCTTTTGGCTCTTGCCTACCGGGCGGGAGGCTGGAACGGCGTGGTCACGCTGATCATCGCCATGATTTCCCTGACGGTTTTCCTGATGGGGTGGTTTCTCAGCAGATGGCTGAAGCCGATCCTGTCGATTGCGCTGGCCTTCATTGCAATGGCCCTGATCACCCCGATCTTTACGGGGCGTCCACATATCTTCACTTTCCCGATCATCGTCGTCTGGACGGCGATGCTCTTTCGTGCGGCATGGGAAGAACGGGCGCCACCCTGGTGGCTGCTTGTGCTGGTTGTGTTGTGGGCGAACCTGCACGCCACCTTTACCTTGAGCTTCGTCATAGCAGCTTTCGCCGGTCTCGATCTGCTGACGCGTACAGGTCTCACAAAACCGGCCCTCGTGGCGAAATGGATCGCATTTGGTCTGCTTTGTCCGCTGGTCAGCCTGATCCACCCCTATGGCGTCCAGGCCATCCTGGCGACCTTCGCCGTGGCCTATGGCAACGAGGCGGTGTCGCTGATCGCGGAATGGCGACCGTTCAATGCGCAGGATCTCGTTGTCCAGGAAGTTGCGATGCTGGTGGGGCTGTTCGGGCTGCTGGTGTCACGGTTGCGAATTGGCTGGGCCAAGGCGTTGTTCATCGTCTTCACCTTGCATGCCTTTCTCGCCCATCTGCGTTTCATGTATCTGTTCTTCCTCCTGGTTCCGGTGGTGATCGCGATGGAGGTCGCACAGCAATATCCCTCGCTTTCGGCTACCGCATGGCTGGCTGAAAAGCGCGACGGACTGGAACAATTCTTCGCCAGGCGGTTTTACGCGATCTGCGGCGCGGCAGCTGTTTTGGTCATCGGCGCGGTCGCCATGTTCGGCAGCGTCTACCAGGTCGCGCCGAGCCCGAAGACGTCGGCCAGTGGGGCGCTGGCATTCGCCGAAAGCCATCATCTGTCCGGCAACGTGCTGAATTCCTACAATTTCGGCGGCACGCTGATCTTCCACGGGATCAAGACCTATATCGACGGTCGGACGGACCAGCTGTTCCTCGGTGGTTTCACAAAAGCCGATGACGAGACGGGACACAGCAACGGCAAGCCCCTTCTCGAAGCCCAACTGAAGAAATACGCGATAGGCTGGGCGCTGATTGCAGCCGACGACAGTCGCATTCCCTTCTTCGACCAACTGGGCTGGAAGCGGGCCTATTCGGACGATCATGCGGTGATCTACCTGCCCGGCGCCTGATCCCGCCGCGCCGGCGCGGATCGGCCTCGCCGGCATTCGAACTGGCACATGCCTTGACACTTATGTTGCGGTGCAGCAAAGTTGCACCGCAGAGGATAGGCATGTGAGAGCGACGAGCCGGAATTTTTTGCACGAGCGGGACATCGCCGCATGAGCGGCGTCTTGAACTCGCAGAACCAAAGCTTCCGGCCGCGGCGCGCGAGCCTGTCCGGATGAACTACAGGCGCGACATCGATGGCCTTCGGGCCGTGGCGGTGCTGCCCGTCCTGCTCTTCCACTTCGGCGTCTCCGCCATTCCCGGCGGCTTCACCGGCGTCGACATCTTCTTCGTCATATCGGGATACCTGATCAGCGGCAGCCTGCTCGACGATCTCGAGCGCGGCGAGTTTTCGATCGGTCGCTTCTATTGGCGCCGCGCACGGCGGATCCTGCCGGCGCTGACCTTCGTCATCCTGCTCGCCAGCATTGCCGCCTGGTTCATCCTGCTGCCGTCGGATCTGCACGAATTCAGCTTGAGCGTGATCGCCGCCTCGACCTTCTGGTCGAACATCTATTTCTGGAAGACGACGAACTATTTCTCCATCGACGCCGAACTGCGGCCACTGCTTCACACATGGTCGCTTTCGGTCGAAGAGCAGTATTATATCTTCGCACCGATCCTGCTCTATTTGATCTACCGATATGTCTCGAAGCGCTGGCTGACGGTACTGCTGCCGATCGCCATCGGCAGCTTTGCCGTAGCGGTCATGGCAACCTCGCTGGCGCCGACAGCCGGCTTCTACCTTTTGCCGACGCGCTTCTGGGAACTGGCGCTTGGCGCCATGCTGATGCTGAAGAAGCCGCCGGCGCTTGCCAGCCGGTTGGCGATGGAACTTATCGGCCTCGCCGGCTTTGCCCTGATCGCCTTCGGCTTTCTAACGATTTCGGAGAGCGACCCGTTTCCGGGCTACAATGCCTTGTTCCCCTGCATCGGAACCGCCCTGCTCATCTATGCGGGCCACGATCACCCCGGCGCCGACAGGCCGGCACCTCTTGCGACCCGCGTCCTTCGGTTCGCGCCGCTGGTCTGGGTTGGCCTCATTTCCTATTCGCTCTACCTCGTTCACTGGCCGATAAATTCGTTCGTCCACTATCTCTCGCTGAAGGCCATCGGCGTGCCGACGGTCATCGCGATGATGGTAGCCAGTTTCGCCCTGGCGACATTTTCCTGGAAATATGTCGAGCAGCCGTTTCGCCGGAAACGGGCGTTCACCGCCCCATTGCCGATCTTCGCCTTTTCGGGGGCGGCGATCGTCCTGCTCTGTGTCGGCGGCTTGGCCGGCGCGCTCGGCGGTGGTTTTCCGCAACGGTTCCCGGACTTCTCGACCGAGCCGATCCGGGTCGGCGACTGGCGCAACGGCGTCTGCTTCAACGAAGGGGCCCGCATCGACACCTGGAACCTCGCCGACTGCACCCGCACCCAAGGCTTTGCCACCAACGTGCTTTTGTGGGGCGATTCCTTCGCCGCCCACTATGTTTCGGGACTCGACGCCAACGCCCAGAAAATCCAGGCCAATGTCATCCAGTACACCTATGCCGGCTGCCCGCCCGACCTCACCTATTTTTCCTATGCCCGGCCAAGCTGTACGCTTTTCAACGAACGAGCCTTGTCGATTATCCGCGACGCTAACATCCGGGCGGTGATCCTGAGCGGCCGATGGACCGACTACCAGGTCAGGGGCTTCGATGGCCTGCAAAAAACGATCGATCGGCTTCGCGACATGGGCGTCAAGGTCTATGTCATCGGCCAGTCGCCCGAATTCATCGCCGACGTCCAGAAAATCGCTTTCTTCGCAAGGCGGGAGCATGCCGGGAACACGTCCTGGCCGACTGCCATGGATCCGGGGATCAACAAGCGGGTGCTGCCGTTCGCCAAAGGGGCGACATTCATAGATCCGCTGGCATATCTGTGCGATGCGGCCGGCTGTTCGTACGCAGATGCCGACAGCAAGCAATTTCTCTATTTCGATTATGGTCATTTCTCTTCCGCCGGCGCGACGTTAGCCATCTCGAAGTACTGGCCAAGCTTTGCCGCCGGCAACAAGCTCGCCAGGGCAAGATAGCAATCGCAGGTCGATATGCATCGCCGCAGCCTGCGGTGTAAAAGCCGCTTTGCGATTGCCCGAAGGCCAACCCGCATGGTAACGAGGGATCGCGCGGGTATGATGTAATGGTAGCTTGTCAGCTTCCCAAGCTGAACGCGAGGGTTCGATTCCCTCTACCCGCTCCAGCCAATGGCGCCAGCAACAATTTCAGCGCCCGCCTGTTCGTCGAACACAACCGAGCAGCCTCGTGCAAGCGCAACCGTTGCAAGCGCGTTTGCCACTACGTCATCCGATGAGACGAAATCGCCGGTCAGTACCCGCAATTCTTCCACGCCTTCAGCCATCGACACGAAATTCCCGACCGATCGTTCGTGCTTGCAGGCCTCGACCACGCAAAGCAGGTCGATCATTTCGAAGCTGCGCATGTTCGGTCTCCTGAAGAAATCGTCCGTTGCAGGAATATCAACGCATCGGCAGGAAATAATGTTCCCGCCTTGCTGTTCGCCAGCCCCGAACCCGAAGCCTGGCTGAGCCGTCATCCCACCTCTCGCAGGATGAAGTCGTGCAGCATCTTGGCGGCCGGCGACAGCACACGGTTCTTCACCGTGATCAGGCTGTAGGGTCTGACCTCGATGTCGAATTCGGTCTGGACGACGTCGATGGCGCCGGCCAGCCCATCGGGATTCTGGATGAATTTCGCCACCTGGACCGATACCGGCGCAATCGCATCGGAATGTGCGACCATGACCAGGGTCAAGAGCAGCGAGCTGGTGTTGAGGATACGGTCCGGCAAAGCGATGTTGCGGTTGAGGAAATTGCTCTCCATCGCCTGGCGCAAAGGCGACCCGCCCGACTGGAAAACCCAATCGTAGGCGGCGGTGTCCTCCAGCCGCACTGCCTCGCCCTTGGTGAGCGGATGGCCCCTGCGCACGATCAGGCAGGCCTTCTCGACGCCGATGACGCGCGACTCGAACAGCCGCGGATTGAGATCGTCAGGGATGCGCGCGATGATGAAATCATGGCGCGTGGCGATCAATTCGCGTGCCAGCACGTTGGAGGTCTCGACCTGCATGGTGATCTCGATGCGCGGATAGATACGGCGGATTTCGCGAATCGCCGGCACCGCCAGCTCGATTGCCGGTGCCGTCACAGCGCCGAGGAACACCGAGCCGCCTTTGCCCGCCTTAAGTTCGGAAATTTCGCGGTCGACCTCGCGCATTTCCAGGAGGATCGAGCGCGCGCGCCTGGATAATGCCTTGCCGAAAGGCGTCAAGGTGATGCCGCGCGGCAGCCTTTCGCACAGCTTGACCTCCAGCACGGCCTCCATTTCGCTGATCATGCGCGAAGCCGCCGGCTGAGAAATGTTCATAACTTGGGCTGCCGCGCTCACCCGGCCATGGTCGTCGAGCGCGACGATCATACGCATGTGGCGCAAGCTGAGGCCACTGCGCAGCAAGGTTTCGCCGTCGCCCGGCATCTCTCTGTAACCATTTGAAATCGCAGTCGGATTCCTTAGCGCCGCCATAGCCTCTCCTTGCTTCTGCGCGCAGGCGGCCAGCGGTCGTGCCAGCCGTCTCGCCTCGATAGCATATACCAATATTGATATAGCAATCATCAAAGATCGCATTTGACAGTTATGGCAAAGGATCACAACCTTCGCGCGTTCCGAGACGCGACGGTCGCAGACGAGAAAAATCGTATCGATTGAAATCAGCGCCTCGGGGCCATGGGAGGATACCGGAGATCGATATGACGGCAGCAGTGCCTTGGCGCTTCTGCACGATTGCGCGGCCCGCGACCCCCGGGGTGCCGCGTCCATCAACCAGGGAGAGTTAAGTGAAAATCATCAAGACGTTAGTCGCCGCCTTGGCGGTCAGCATCGCGGCCATGTCGGCCACCGCCTACGCAGCCGACAAAGGCCTCGTCGGCGTGCTGATGCCGACCAAGACCTCGCAGCGCTGGATCAACGACGGAGACGCCGTCAAGTCCCAGCTCGAGGCTCTGGGCTACACCGTCGACCTGCAATATGCGCAGGACGACATTCCAAACCAGCTCAGCCAGCTGGAAAATGAAATCACCAAGGGCCCGAAGGCGCTGATCATCGCCTCGATCGACGGCACCACCCTGTCGGACGCGCTGCAGAAGGCCGCTGACGCCGGCGTCGTCGTCGTCGCCTATGACCGCCTGATCAAAAAGACCGCCAACGTCGATTACTACACGACCTTCGACAATTTCGGCGTCGGCGTCATCCAGGCGAATTCGCTGGTCAAGGGCCTCAAGGAGCGTTTCCCGAACACCAAGCCGTGGAACGTCGAACTGTTCGGCGGCTCGCCCGACGACAACAACGCCTTTTTCTTCTACAATGGCGCGATTTCCGTCCTGCAGCCACTGATCGACGACGGCTCGATCAAGATCAAGTCCGGCCAGACCGGCATGGACAAGGTCGGCACGCTGCGCTGGCTGGCGGCCACCGCTCAGGCCCGCATGGACAATCTGCTTTCGGCCAACTACTCGGACGGCAGCCGCGTCGATGGCGTTCTGTCGCCCTATGACGGCCTGTCGCGTGGTATCACCGCATCGCTGCGCGCTGTCGGCTACGGCACGGACGCTCAGCCCTGGCCGATCGTGACCGGTCAGGACGCCGAGACCGCCTCGGTCAAGCTGATCATCTCGGGCGAGCAGTACTCGACCGTGTTCAAAGACACCCGCGAACTGGCCAAGTCGACCGTTGAGCTCGTCGACAAGGTGCTGTCGGGTGGCAAGCCGGATGCCCTCGACACCAAGACCTACAACAACGACGTCAAGGTCGTTCCCTCGATCCTCTTGACGCCACATGAAGTCGACAAGTCGAACTACCAGGCGCTGGTCGTCGACTCCGGCTACATCAAGGCCGACGAGCTGAAGTAATTCGGTTTCAAATCCAGGGGTCCTGCGCAACGCAGGGCCCCTTTTCGTTCACCAGCAGGCCCGGTATTGTTACCGACCTCGCCGGCAGTGTTTGCCGACCTCTCAGGGAGCGGTAGTCCCAATGGCCTCGACGATTTTGGAGATGCGCGACATCACCAAGACGTTCCCCGGCGTGAAGGCGCTGTCGAACGTCAACCTCAGCGTCGAGGAAGGCGAGATTCATGCCGTGGTCGGCGAGAACGGCGCCGGCAAGTCGACGCTGATGAAGGTGCTCTCGGGCGTCTATGCGTCCGGCACCTATGATGGCGCGATCGTCTACCGTGGCGAGGAATGCCATTTCAAGGGCATTCACGACAGCGAGCACAAGGGCATCGTCATCATTCACCAGGAGCTTGCACTGGTGCCGATGCTGTCGATCGCCGAAAACATTTTCCTTGGCAACGAACACGCCAGATTTGGCATCATCGACTGGAATGCCAACGAGACACGTACCAGCGCCTTGCTGAAGAAGGTGGGCCTCAAGGAGGACCCCAAGACGCTGATCACCAATATCGGCGTCGGCAAGCAGCAGCTGGTCGAGATCGCCAAGGCGCTCAGCAAGGAAGTGCAGTTGCTGATCCTCGACGAGCCGACGGCGAGCCTGTCCGAAAAGGACAGCCAGGCACTGCTGGACCTGCTGCTCGAATTCAAGCGGCAAGGCATCACCTCGATCCTGATCTCGCACAAGCTCAACGAGGTGAACCGGGTCGCCGACAAGGTCACCATCATCCGCGACGGACGGACCATCGAAACACTTGCCAAGAAAGACATTTCGGAGGACCGCATCATCACCTCGATGGTCGGCCGTTCGCTCGACGACCGTTATCCGCCGCGCGAGCCCAAGATCGGCGAGGTCGTGCTCCAGGTGAAGAACTGGTCGGTCTATCACCCAATCCATGCCGAGCGGCAGGTGATCAAGGGCATCGATATCGATGTCCGCAAGGGTGAGGTGGTCGGCATTGCCGGGCTGATGGGCGCCGGACGCACCGAATTCGCCATGAGCCTGTTTGGCCGCTCCTATGGCCGCCGCATCACTGGCGACGTGCTGCTCAAGGGCAAGCCGATCGATGTTTCGTCGGTGAGCAAGGCTGTGGAACACGGCATTGCCTACGTCACCGAGGACCGCAAGACCTACGGTCTCAATCTCATCGATCACATCAAGCACAACATCACGCTGGCCAACCTGCCCGGCGTGTCGCGCCACGCCGTGATCGACGACCTGCGCGAACTTGCCGTCGCCAATGACTACAAGGCCAAGACCAACATCCGCTCGTCCAGCGTCTATCAAATGACCGGCAATCTGTCGGGCGGCAATCAACAGAAGGTGGTGCTGTCGAAATGGCTGTTCGCCAATCCGGAAGTGCTGATCCTCGACGAGCCGACGCGCGGCATCGACGTCGGCGCCAAGTATGAAATCTACACCATCATCGCCCGCCTCGCCTCCGAGGGTAAGGCGATCATCGTCATCTCGTCGGAGATGCCAGAACTGCTCGGCATCACCGACCGCATCTACGTCATGAACGAAGGCCGCATCGTCGGCGAAATGGCGGCGAGCGAAGCCAGCCAGGAAAAGATCATGCGCGCCATCGTTCGGGGAGAAGGAAAAGCATCATGACCACCGAAAGCGCTCCCGCGCCGAAAAGCGGCGTCGCCGAAGATGTGCAGCAGGGGCCGCGTGTGGCCGTCTCGGCGCTGATCACGAATCTGCGCGAATACGGCCTGATCCTGGCGCTGATCGCCATCATGGTGTTCTTCCAGTTCACCACGTCCGGCACGCTCTTCAAGCCGGTGAACCTGAGCAATTTGGTGCAGCAGAACAGCTTCATCATCGTGATGGCGCTGGGTATGCTTCTGGTGATCGTTTCGGGCCATATCGACCTCAGCGTCGGCTCCGTCGCCGGTTTCATCGGCGCGCTGGCGGCAATGATGATGGTCATCTGGCCGCTTGGCCCCCTCAGCAATCCGCTGGTTGTATCGATCATCTGCCTCATCATCGGCGGCGGCATCGGCGCGGCCCAAGGCTACTGGATTGCCTATCACCGAATACCGAGCTTCATCGTGACGCTGGCCGGAATGCTCATCTTCCGCGGCATCTGCCAGGCGCTGCTGGGTGGCGGGTCTTCCGTGGGACCGCTTCCAGATGGCTTCAAGGCGCTCAGTTCCGGCTTCATTCCGGACGTGATCGGCCCCTTGACGCTGATCCCGCCGACGGTGAACGCCGCCGGCAAGACCATCATCGGCAGCGGCCTGACACTGCACATGACGACGATCCTGATTGGCGTCGTCGCCGTGCTCGCCTATGCGTATTTCGGGCTCAAGGCACGGCGCACGCGCGAGCAGCACGGCTACGAAGCCGAGCCTTTCACGCTGTTTGTCATCAAGACCCTGGTGACCAGCGCGCTGGCGCTGTTCCTAGTCTACCAGTTCGCCAGCTACAGGGGCCTGCCAATCGTTCTCATGGTGATGGGCGTGCTGATCGCACTGTTCGTGTTCGTCACCAAACGCATGACGATCGGCCGGCGCATCTACGCAATGGGCGGCAATGCCAAGGCGGCACAGCTATCGGGCATCAAGACCGAGCGACTGACCCTGATGGTGTTCGTCAATATGGGCGTGCTGTCAGCGCTTGGCGGCCTGATCATCGCGGCCCGCCTTGGGCAGGCAGTGCCGGCGGCAGGCCTTGGCAGCGAGCTCGACGTCATCGCCGCGGTGTTCATCGGCGGCGCCTCGGCGATGGGTGGTGTCGGCCAGGTCATCGGCGCGGTGGTCGGCGGCTTCATCATGGGCGTGATGAACAACGGCATGTCGATCATGGGCGTCAATGTCGACTGGCAGCAGGTGGTGAAAGGCCTGGTGCTGCTCGGCGCGGTGGTGTTCGACGTCTACAACAAGAACAAGGGCTGAGGGAACCAGGAAGGCATACGGGTCACATCGCGGCGCTGCCCGGCGGCACGAAAAGAAGTCCCTGAGGGACCAGGCTCGCGAGCGCAATCCGAATGGAGAATTTCACCCGTGGCATGGACGAGGTCCTGGCCGCGCTGGGCAAGGTTTGCCGTCCCGGCAGCCCCTGCCAAGGCAAATGAGAGAGGATTCATCATGCTGATCTCCCAGATTCTCGATGACGCCGAGACCATCCGCGTCGTTGCCCGCAACGGCGGCAAGACCCGGATCATCAATGGTGCGCGCAGCGTCTATTCGCTGGCGATGGAGGCCGCCCGCACCGGCGTCGGGCTCGTCGCGCTGATCGAACGCAAGGGGCTTGGCGAGACAATCGATCTCGATGCCGCCTACAAGAAGGGGCGGCTGCTGTCGCCGATCAACCACCCCGATCCGGCGCACCTGCATCTGACCGGCACCGGACTGACGCATCTCGGCTCGGCCGCGACGCGCGATTCCATGCACAAGAAGCTCGGCGCCGAGGGCGAGGAACAGCTGACCGATTCCATGAAGATGTTCCGCATGGGGCTGGAGGGCGGCAAGCCGGCGAAAGGCCAGATCGGTGTGCAGCCGGAATGGTTCTACAAGGGCAACGGCACGATGGCTGTGGCGCCAGGTGCCGCACTGCTGTCGCCGGCTTTCGCCAAGGACGCCGGCGAAGAGCCGGAAGTGGCCGGCATCTATGTCATCGGCGACGATGGCGCACCGTTCCGTGTCGGCTTCACGTTGTCGAACGAGTTTTCCGACCACGTCACCGAGCGCGTGAACTATCTGTTCCTGGCCCACTCCAAGCTGCGCAACGCCTCGTTCGGGCCGGAAATCCTGATCGGCGACCTGCCGTCCGACATCCGCGGCAGCTCGCGCATCTATCGTGACAACGAGGTGCTGTGGGAAAAGCCGTTCCTGTCAGGCGAAGCGAACATGTCGCACACCATCGCCAATCTCGAACACCACCACTTCAAATATGCGGCTTTCCGCCAGCCAGGCGACGTGCATGTGCACATGTTTGGAACGGCGACGCTGTCCTTTGCCGACGGCATCAAGACCGAGGCTGGCGATGTGTTCGAAATCGAGGCCAAGGATTTTGGCCTGCCGCTGCGCAACCCACTCGAGATCGAGCAGCCGGTGAAGGTGGCGGTGAAGGCGCTTTGACAGCACGACCTCCCCTACGAGTGGGGAGGTCGGCCGTTCGAAGCTCAATAAATATCGAAGTCGAAGTACTTGGCCTGGATCTTCTTGTAGGTCCCGTCGGCAACGATGGCGTCTATTGCCGCATTGAGCTTGTCGCGTAGCGCGGTGTCTTCCAGGCGAACGGCAATGCCGGCCTGGGTCTCCGTGCCCTTGACGTCACCGACCAGCTTGCAGCAGCCGTCGCTTGCCTTCTTCAACCAGTCCACCAGCACGAATTTGTCAGAGATGACGGCATCGAGACGGCCGTTCGTCAGATCGGTGATCGCCTCTTCCTGGGTCGGGTAGAGTTTCGCCTCCGCGCCAGCCTTGCCATAGACATTCTGGGCATAGTCGGCCTGCGTGGTCGAGGCCTGGGCGCCGACCGTCTTGCCGGCAAGGGCCGCCGGTTCGGTCGAGGTGAGTTCGGTATCCTTCGGCGCCACCAGCGCGAGTGGCGTCGTATAGTATTTGTTGGTGAAGGAGACCTGCTTCTTGCGTTCCTCGGTGATGCTCATCGAGGCGATGATGGCATCGAATTTCTTGGCCTGCAGGGCGGGGATGATGCCGTCCCAGTCCTGGGTGACGATCTCGCACTCGACCTTCATCTGCGCACACAGCGCATTGGCGATGTCGATATCGAAGCCGACGACCTTGCCGTCCGGGGTGATGGTGTTGAACGGCGGATAGGCACCCTCGGTGCCGATCTTCAGTTTCTCAGCAGCCTGCGCCGACAGAGAGCCGGCCGCCATCAGCAACACGGCAGCACCTGCTGCCGATATGATCCATTTTGAAATCCGCATTTTCTTGGTTCCCTTGAACGCCGCCAGCTTGGCGACCAGAAAGCCAGCCAAGCATGACGAGCCATCGCAGGCAAGTGTATTGCCCGACGGGAATTGGGTTCAGCGCGCTGGGCGGAAATGCTTGGACAGCTTCAGGCCTTGCGCCTGGTAGTTGGAGCCGAGATCGGTGCCGTAGAGTGCCTGCGGCCGCTTCAGCATATGCTCGTAGACCAGCCGGCCGACGATCTGGCCATGGTCGAGGATGAACGGCACTTCGTGGCTGCGCACTTCGAGCACTGCGCGACTGCCGGTGCCGCCGGACGCCGAATGGCCGAAACCCGGATCGAAGAAGCCGGCATAGTGGACGCGGAACTCGCCGACCAGCGGATCGAACGGCGTCATCTCGGCGGCGTAGAGCGGCGGCACATGCACCGCTTCCTGGCTGACGAGGATGTAGAATTCATCGGGATCGAGCACCAGTTCGCCGGCGCCGCTCTTGTGGATCGGCTCCCAGAAATCGACGACCTCTTGTGCCGCGCGCTTGTCGACATCGACGAGACCGGTGTGATGCTTGCCGCGATAGCCGACCAGGCCGTTCTGATCGCCGTTAAGATCGATCGACAGCGCGATGCCGCCGCCGGAAATGTTCGGCGGCTCGGTTGCGACCAGCATCTCGGCGCGATGCAGGTCATGCAGCTCGGCTTCCGAGAGCAGTGCATTGCCGGTGCGGAAACGGATCTGGGACAGACGCGAACCGGTGCGCACGACGATCGGAAAGGTGCGCGGGCTGACCTCGAGATAGAGCGGGCCGTGATAGCCGGCGGCGATCTTGTCGAACTCGTGTCCGCGATCGGTCATGACGCGGGTGAAGATGTCGAGCCGCCCGGTGGAACTCTTCGGATTGGCCGAGGCCGAAATGTCCGCCGGCAATGCCAGGCTTTCAAGCAAGGGCACGATATACACGCAGCCGGTCTCCAGCACCGCCCCCTCTGCAAGATTGATCTCGTGCAGCTGCAACCGGTCGAGCTTTTCCGAAACCTTGTGGTTGGGACCCGGCAGGAACGAGGCCCGCACCCGCCAGGCCTTGTCGCCGAGGCGCAGATCCAGGCTCGCCGGCTGGATCTGATCGGCATCGAACGCGCGCGCCGACTTCAGCGCGCCGGACCGGAACAGCGCCGAAATGTCCTGATCGGGAAGAATGCCTGTCTGCCGCAAGGCTCCACTCCTAGGCCAGGCGATTCTTGGGGCCAGGCGATTTTCTGTTCGCAGGTTCTTGCCGCAAAACCGTGGAACACTGCTGCGGAACCTGCTTGGTACAAACCTCTTAATCAAGCCGGCAATTGACGCAAGCGTGGCGCGGGTCTAAAGGGTCGTTATCCCGTGGTGATTTGGCCGGTCGGCTTGCAGCCACGTTAAACAAGTCGCTAAAGGACCGTCGGGCCGCAAGGCCGTATGGACCGGTTGCGACTTTCGCGGCCGGTTTTTTTGTGTCTGGAACAAAAGCGATGAGCACCAAGAAGCGTAACTGGAAGCCTCAAACGACACTCGTGCATAGCGGAACCCTGCGTTCCGGTTTCGGCGAAACCTCCGAGGCGATGTACCTCACCCAGGGCTATGTCTACGAAACTGCGCAGGCCGCCGAAGCCCGCTTCAAGGGCGAGGAGCCGGGGTTCATCTACTCGCGCTACGCCAACCCGACCGTCGACATGTTCGAAAAACGCATGTGCGCGCTCGAAGGCGCCGAGGACGCGCGCGCCACCGCATCCGGCATGGCCGCGGTGACGGCCTCGCTGTTGTGCAGCGCCAGGGCCGGCGATCATATCGTGGCAGCACGCGCGCTGTTCGGCTCCTGCCGCTGGGTGGTCGAGACGCTGGCGCCGAAATATGGCATCGAGGCGACGCTGGTCGACGGCACCGACATCGCCAACTGGGAAAAGGCGGTCAAGCCGAACACCAAGCTGTTCTTCCTGGAAAGCCCGACCAACCCGACGCTGGAAGTGGTCGACATCGCCGCGGTTGCCGCGCTTGCCAATTCGATCGGTGCGCGGCTGATCGTCGACAATGTCTTTGCCACACCCCTGCAGCAGAAGCCGCTGCAGCTCGGTGCGCACATCGTCGTCTACTCGGCGACCAAGCATATTGACGGCCAGGGCCGCTGTCTCGGCGGCGTCATCCTGTCGGACAAGAAGTGGATCGACGAGAACCTGCACGACTATTTCCGCCACACCGGCCCCAGCCTGTCGCCGTTCAATGCCTGGACGCTGCTGAAAGGGCTGGAGACGCTGCCGGTGCGCGTGCGCCAGCAGACGGAAAGCGCCAGCAGGATCGCGGATTTCCTGGCCGAGCGGCCCGAAATCGTCCGCGTCATCTATCCCGGCCGCGCCGACCACCCGCAGGCGGCCATCGTCAAGAAGCAGATGTCGGGCGGCTCGACGCTGATCTGCCTGGACGTCAAGGGAGGCAAGCAGGCGGCCTTCGCCTTGCAGAACGCGCTCGACATCGTACTGATCTCCAACAATCTCGGCGATGCCAAGAGCCTGATCACCCATCCGGCGACGACGACGCACAAGAATCTGAGCGACGAAGCGCGTGCCGAACTCGGCATCGGGCCGGGCACGCTCAGGCTGTCGGTCGGCCTGGAGGATACCGACGATCTTCTGGAAGACATCGAACAGGCGCTGAAGTCGGCCAAGTAAAAGGCCTTTGGCCATCAGGCGCCGGACGGCGTCTCTTCCAACTCGGCCGCCTTGGTGCCGATGGTCATCGCGTTGCCGCGCCAGTCGACGGCGCCACCCAGCCAGCCGCGCGCCCACATCGCCGGCAGGATCAGGTCGCGCATCATGATCGCCGCGACCATGCGCGACGACAGGTACCAGCCTTTGGACCAGGCCAGGGCGCATTCAGGAAGGTAGAAGGCCGCCAGCACGGCAATGGCGGTTGCCCAGAGGCTGACGCCCGCGCTTGCCGCCGCCAACAGCGCGAGTGCCAGCGGCACCACTGCCCCGGTCAGGATTTCGGGTGCGAAAAACCATGGGAAAGTGACGCGGCGCAGGCGCGCCCAACGGGCCTGACGCGACCAGATCTCGTCAAAGGTGCGCCGGCCGAGCGGTTGCTCGAAGGGCGCGGCGACGAGATTGACGCGCAGGCCAAGGCCATTGACCAGCTTGGTCGCGGCAGCGTCCTCGGCGATCTCGGCGGCGAGCGCACGGATGCCACCACTGGCGTCGAGCATCGGCTTGTTCCAGAGCATGCTCTTGCCCTGGGCAAAGCCGAGGCCAAGCGCCTCGCCGGCATATTGCCAGCGCGCTTGCAGCGTGTTGAGGAAAGCGCATTCGACCTCGGCCCAGAAGCCAGCGGGCCGCGAGCCTATCGGCGTCGAGCAGACAAGGCCGGTGTCGGGCCGCCATGCAGCCATCAGGTGCTGCACGTAGTCTCTCGGCATCAACACGTTGGAATCGGCCAGGACAACCCAATCGTGGCGCGCTGCCTCCCAACCCTTGACGCAATTGTTGAGTTTCGGATTGGCGCTGATGCGGTCGTCGCCGATCAGCAGCCGCGCCGGCACCTTGGGAGAACGGGCGATGGCGGCACGGATCAGCCTGACCACCGGATCGTCCGCATGGGCGACGCAAAAGACCAGTTCATAGCGAGGCCAGTCGAGCGAGAGGGCGCGCTCCAGCGTCTCCTGCGTGAACGGCTCGACGCCACGCGATGGCACGATAATCGACACCGGCAGCGGCTTGCCGGCCGGCGGCGCGATGGTGCGGTGGCGCTTCAGACGCGAAGCGGCGAGCAGGATGCTGGCGAGGTTTGAAAGGATGAGAGCGATCGAAAGCGAGGCGGCTATGAGGGTGAGTTCCATCGAGACCTGGCCACTCCAGAAAAGACGGCCCGCGTGATGGCCGTTTTCAACAGTTCGACAGAGCGCCGAGTCGCCCGCTTCGTGCACACCACCATTGTCATGTGTCACTTAAATGACATTCTTTGTCGGCACCTGCCTTTCAGGCCGGGCGCGACAAGACGCGCACGTTGACCTGCTCGCCCGGAGCGAGGACAGTTCGACTTGGATTGTTTTGGAGCCGCTTATGTACCGCGCCGTGACGCGCAACATCGAAGTGCAGGTCAGGCCGTTCTATCTGGAGGACCGTTCGGACCCGTCGGAGAACCGCTATGTCTGGGGCTATCAGATAACGATCGACAACCAGTCGGATGAGTTCGTGCAGCTGTTGTCGCGCTATTGGCACATCACCGACGGCACCGGACGGGTCGAGGAGGTGCGCGGTGCCGGCGTCGTCGGCGACCAGCCCGAACTCAATCCCGGCGACAGCTATCAATACACGTCCGGTTGCCCGCTTTCGACACCGTCCGGCATCATGGTCGGGCACTACACGATGCGCAACAAGCGGGGCGAGACGTTCGACATCGCCATCCCCGCCTTCTCGCTGGATCTGCCGGGGACGCGAAGGACGGTGAATTAGCTTCGCCTCACCGGCCGCCAAGCAGCCGGTGAGGCTCGTTCTCTACTGGGCCGCCGCAAATTCCGCCGGATCGAAGTCATATTGCTTCGAGCAGAATTCGCAGGCGACGTGGATGCCGCCGTCTTCGGTGCTGTCCTTGATCTCCTGCGCCGAGAAGCCCTCGAGGATGCCACGGATCTTGTCCCTCGAGCATGAGCACTGGTCGGCGACCGGTACGCCGCCGAAGACGCGCACGCCATGCTCGTGGAACAGCCTGTACAGCAGCCGCTCGGCGCCGATCGTCGGGTCGATCAGTTCGGTCGGCTCGATGGTGCCGAGCAATGCCAGCAGCTCCTGCCAGGAATTGTCGGCCGGATCGTGGATCTCCTCGCGCGGATCGCCATCGCCGCCCGGCAGGTCCGGAACGCGCATGCGCTCGGGCGACTGCGGCAGGAACTGCGCCAGGATGCCACCGGCACGCCACTGCTCGCGAGCGCCGCCGACGCCAGGCGTCAGCAGCTTGGCCACCGAAAGCCTGATATCGGTCGGAATCTGCTCCGACTGGCGGAAATAGGTGCGGGCCGCGTCTTCCAGCGTTTCGCCATCGAGCTGGACGATACCCTGATAGCGCTGCGTGTGAGCACCCTGGTCGATGGTCAGCGCCAGCACGCCGCTGCCGAGCAGCGTCTGCTGAGACGTTTCGCCGGCCGCGACCAGCGCCTCCAGCCGGTCTGCATCGAAGCGGGCATAGGCGCGCAGTGCCGAGGGCGTGGAAAAATCCGCCACCAGCATGTCGACCGGCCCGTCGGTGCGGGTCTGCAGGATGAACTTGCCCTCGAACTTCAGCGAGGTGCCGAGCAGCACCGTCAGCACGCAGGCTTCCGCCAGCAGGCGGGCGACCGGTTCGGGATAGTCGTGACGGCTGAGGATGGCGTCGAGCATCGGCCCGAGCTGGACGGTACGGCCGCGCACATCGAGCGGGCCGACCTCGAAGGGCACGACGTGATCGTCGCCGGCGTAGCCGAATTCGCCGAGTTTGGGGTGATGTTCAGTCACTTGATAGGTTTCCAACATGACAATGCTCCAGGGCGCGGCCATGCCGCCCTGGAGGGCGCATGCTTCGAAACGCGCTTGATTTGCGTGATGCGGCGCAAATAGGCATCACACCCCCAGAGATCAAGCGCCGAGACACCAGGCGAGCACGGCCTTCTGGGCATGGAGGCGGTTCTCGGCCTCGTCGAAGACCACCGAATGCGGCCCGTCAATGACCTCGTCGGTCACTTCCTCGCCGCGGTGCGCCGGCAGGCAGTGCATGAACAGCGCCTCCGGCTTGGCCTTCGCCATCAGCTTGGCATTGACCTGGTAGGGCGAGAACACGTTGTGGCCGCGGGCGCGATGCTCCTGGCCCATCGACACCCAGCAATCGGTGACGACGCAGTCGGCCTGGTCGACGGCTTCCTCGGGCGAGCGGGTGAAGTGCAGCTTGCCACCATGCGCCTGCGACCAGTCGATATGCTTCTGTTCCGGCTCGCTGCCTTCGGGCACGGCGACGTTGAGGTTGAAGCGGAACCGCGCCGAGGCCTCGAGCAGCGAATGCAGCACATTGTTGCCGTCGCCGGTCCAGGCGATGGTCTTGCCGGCAACCGGACCGCGATGCTCCTCGAAGGTCATGATATCGGCCATCAGCTGGCAGGGATGGGTGTCGTCGGTCAGTCCATTGATGACCGGAACGGTGGCATTCTCGGTCAGTTCGAGCAGCCGCTCATGCGAGGTGGTGCGGATCATGATCGCGTCGACGTAGCGCGACAGCACCTTGGCGGTGTCGGCAATGGTCTCGGAGCGGCCGAGCTGCATCTCGGTGCCGGTCAGCATGATGGTTTCGCCGCCGAGCTGGCGCATGCCGACGTCGAAGGACACGCGGGTGCGCGTCGAGGGCTTGTCGAAGATCATCGCCAGCACCTTGCCTTCGAGCGGCCTGGTGCGCTCGCCAGCCTTGAGGCGAGCCTTTCGCACCACCGCATCATCAAGCATGAAGCGCAGATCGCCTTCGGAAACGGCGGAAAGATCGGTGAAATGGCGAACTGACATCAGCAATGGTTCCGGGATTACTTCGCGGCGGCGGCGGCGATCGCCTCCGCCAGGCCCTTGGCGCCGGCGCGGATGCGGCTGAGCGCGTCGTGGATCTCGGCATCGGTGACGGTGAGCGGCGGCAACAGGCGAATGACGTTGTCGCCGGCCGGAACCGCCAGCAGGTGCTGGTCGCGCAATGCCATGTTCACCTTGGTGTTGGGCATGGCGCACTTGAGACCGAGCATCAGCCCGGTGCCCCTGATGTCCTCGATGACCTCGGGAAACTCGTCGGCGACCGCCGCCAGCCCCTGCTTCATCAGCAGCGCCTTGCGCTGGACATCTTCGAGGAAGCCGTCTTCCAGCACCACGTCGAGCACCGCGTTGCCAACCGCCATGGCCAGCGGGTTGCCGCCGAAAGTGGTGCCATGGACGCCGGACGTCATGCCAATGGCCGCTTCATCGGTGGCAAGGCAGGCGCCCATCGGGAAGCCGCCGCCAATGCCCTTGGCGATCGCCATGATGTCGGGGGTGACGCCGGACCATTCATGCGCGAACAGCTTGCCGGTTCGGCCGATGCCGCACTGGACCTCGTCGTAGATCAGCAGCAGGCCGTGCTGTTCGCACAACTGCCTGAGCCGCCTCAGCGATTGCGTCGGCACCGGGCGGATGCCGCCCTCGCCCTGTACCGGTTCGATCAGGATCGCCGCGGTCTCTGGCGTGATCGCTTTTTCGGCCGCGTCGATGTCATCGAAGCCGACCTGGTCGAAGCCCTCGACCTTGGGGCCAAACCCTTCAAGGTACTTGTACTGACCGCCGGCCGCGATGGTCGCCAGCGTGCGGCCATGGAAGGCCCCCTCGAAGGTGATGACGCGGAAGCGTTCGGGATGTCCCTTGACGAAATGGTAGCGCCGCGCCGTCTTGATCGCGCATTCCAGCGCTTCGGCGCCGGAATTGGTGAAGAACACCTTGTCGGCGAAGGTGGCGTCCACCAGCCGCTCGCCGAGCCGGGTTTGCCCCGGAATCTCGTAGAGATTGGAGACATGCCAAAGCTTCGCGGCTTGCTCGGTCAGTGCTGAGACCAGGTGCGGATGGCTGTGACCCAGCGAATTGACGGCGATGCCGCCGGCGAAATCGAGATATCGCTCGCCCTTGTCGGTAACCAGCCAGGTGCCTTCCCCATGGTCGAAGGCCAGGGGTGCGCGAGCAAAGGTCTCGTAAAGCGCCGAACCGCTCATTATATGCGTCTCCGGTACCGGAAAATCAAAAAAGCCGCCAAAGCGGCGGCCTGTGCGGCTTATCGTGTTTTTCGGCCATGAAGTCAACGAAAACGTCGCGTAGTGCCCCGCGGCAAGCCCTCCGACGCAACGCCGGCTCACGAGCGACCGGGCAAGTTGGGGAAAACCTAAAAAACCGATTCGTGTTGCACTTGGGACTCTTGTCACCGAGTCAGCGCATAGAGTAGTTGTAGTCAAGAAATAACTAGATTTCGTGCGGCGGACCTAATCACCAGATATATGTGGTGTCTGCCCCGGCAAATGTTGCCGGGCCGGGAGTGGATTCCGATTGCCGCACGCTTAGCAGGAGCGGTCTCATGAACTGGACTGACGAGCGGGTAGAACTTCTCAGAAAACTGTGGTCCGAGGGTCTGAGCGCAAGCCAGATTGCTGCGCAGCTTGGTGGGGTCAGCCGCAATGCGGTCATTGGAAAGGTGCACCGGCTGAAACTGTCGGGCCGCGGGCGGTCGACCGCCACGCCGGCACGCCAGAAGAAGGCGGCGCAGGGATCGACGGTTCAGAAATCGGTGTCGCGCGCCGCAAGCACGGTCCGTCATGTCACGACATCGATCGGCGCAACGGCATTGCAGACGCAGTTCGACGCCGAACCTGTGGCACGCCACTATATCCGCCCGGTCGAGAATGTCGTGGTGCCGATCTCACGGCATCTGCAGCTCGTCGAGCTGACCGAGCGGACCTGCAAATGGCCGAACGGCGATCCGCTTTCGGAGGACTTCAATTTCTGCGGCAACGAAGCCGCCGAAACCGGCCCCTACTGCAAGTACCACGCCCGCGTGGCGTTCCAGCCGGCATCGGAGCGGCGGCGGAGTCGATAACAGAGAAGGGAATAGGGGAGTAAGGCAATACGGCAGTAGGCGTGCGGAAAGTCGCGCTTGCGAAATGTCATCCTACTGCCCTACTGCCCTACTGCCCTACTGCCCTCTTCTTCACAGCCAGCCATTCTTGCGAAAGCGCCAGTAGAGAAACGAGCAGATCAGCGCGATCGTGGCCAGCACCACCGGGTAGCCATATTCCATCTTCAATTCCGGCATGTCGCTGAAATTCATGCCGTAAATACCGGCGAATGCCGTCGGCACCGCCAAGATGGCGGCCCAGGAGGCTAGCTTCTTGGAGATCGCCGTTTCCTGGCTCTGGCCGACCAGAAGGCTGGCCTCGAAAGCAAACGCCAGCACCTCGCGCAGACTGTCGATCTTTTCCTGCACGGTGCGGATATGGTCGGTCACGTCACGAAACAGCGGATGCATGGCCGTGTGGATCTGTGGCAGGTCGGCACTGGTTAGTCGGCGGCAGACTTCGACAAGCGGAAGTGCCGCATTGCGCAGACGCAAAAGATCGCGGCGCAGCATATAGAGCCGCTCGATGTCGGGACCTGTCATCGGCTTCAGCAGGACCCTGTCCTCGATCAGTTCGACCTCGTCCTCGATCTGCTCGAGCACGGGCATGTAGTTGTCGACGATGAAATCGAGAATGGCGTAGAGGACGAAATCCTCGCCCTTGGCCAGCGAATGCGGGCAGCTTTCCCAATGCTGACGCACGGCGGCATAGGATGTGGACGGGCCATGCCTGACGCTGACGATGTAGCCGCTGCCGACGAACAAATGGGTCTCGCCGAAGGTGACCCGGCCGTCGATCAGCTGCGCGGTGCGGGCGACGATGAACAAGGCGTCGCCATATTGCTCGATCTTCGGCCGCTGGTGCGGGTGCTCGGCGTCCTCGATCGCCAGTTCATGCAGGTGAAACTGCGCCTGGACGCGAAGCAGCAGGTTGCGGTCGGGCTCGAGCAGGCCAATCCAGACGACATGACCGGTTTTTTTTGCCCATTCGCCGGCCTCCTCGATGGGAATGTCGGCGATGCGACGCCCAGCCGTGTAGACGCCGGAAGCGATAATGCCGGAGGTCGGCGCAGGCGCCGGAGTCAGGTTCCGAACATTTTCCATCACAACCTCCCGAAGCAAATCCACGGACGAGGATACAGGAAAGCCTGGAAAGTCTAGCGCAATTCGGATGATGGTTCGAGAGTGCGACCGTTCAATTAACCGGAGGCATCGCGGAAAGGCTGATCTTGTCGGTCTTGTCGCCCTTCGGCCGCTCGGCCGGCATCTGCTCGCCGGTGACGATGTAGTAGATGGTCTCGGCGATGTTGGTGGCGTGATCGCCGATGCGCTCGATGTTCTTGGCGCAAAACAGCAGATGTGTGCACGGCGTGATGTTGCGCGGATCTTCCATCATGTAGGTCAGCAATTCGCGGAACAGCGACGTGTACATGGCGTCGATCTGGTCGTCGCGGTCGCGCACGAAGCCGATCTTGTCGACCGAGCGCGATGCGTAGACGTCGAGCACTTCCTTGAGCTGGGTCAGCGCCAGATTGGCCAGGGCTTCGAGGCCGCGAAACAGGCTGGTCGGCTGGCGTCCGTCGGTGACGGCGCCCACCCGCTTGGCAACGTTCTTGCCGAGGTCGCCGACCCGTTCGAGGTCGGCGGAAATGCGGATGGCGCCGACGATCTCGCGCAGGTCCGTCGCCATCGGCTGGCGCTTGGCGATGATGATGATCGCCTTGTCGTCGATTTCGCGTTGCCCTTCATCGAGCACTGCATCGTCGCGGATGACCTTCTGGGCGAGGCCGGGGTCGGCATTGACGAGGGCGGCAACCGCCTGTTCGACCATACGCTCGGCATGGCCGCCCATCGCCGCGATGCGCTTCGACAGATATTTCAGCTCCTCGTCATAGGCGCTCATGATATGCACGGACTGCATGGCGAAATGCCTTCCCACGGGTGTCTTGTTTTGAGTCGTTTCCTCGAATCCCCGCTGATACGCTAGCCGGATGACAGAAAAAAGAAACGGTCCCGTGGAAAACTAGGGCAGTATCAGTGCGTCGGCAAATGAACCGAGAAGGCAGCGCCCTTGCCGAACTCGGACTTGATCGAAAGCCGGCCATTGTGGCGTGTCAGGATATGCTTGACGATCGACAGACCGAGGCCGGTTCCCTTCTGAGTGCGGCTGGTCTCGACATCGACGCGATAGAAGCGCTCGGTGATGCGCGGAATGTGTTCCTCGGGAATGCCGGGGCCAAAGTCCCTGATGGTCACGTCGATGCCTGGCTCCGAGCCGGGATCGCCGCGCGCGATCGACACCACCACGCGGCCGCCCGACTGCCCGTACTTGCAGGCGTTTTCCAGGAGGTTCTCGAAAACCTGGAAGAGCTCGTCGCGATCCCCCGGCACGTCAAGCGGGCCGTCGGCGTAATCCCGTTCGACGACAACGCTGTTTTCCCTGGCCAGCGGTCCGAGCGAATCGATGACGCTGTCGACCGTCTCGCGCAGGTCGACCTCGGTTCCCGGCTTCAGATAGGGCTTCATCTCGAGCCGCGACAGCGACAACAAATCATCGATCAGGCGCGCCATGCGCCCGGTCTGGCTCTGCATGATCTGCAGGAACTGGTCGCGCGCCGCCGGGTCGTTGCGGGCCGGTCCGCGCAGCGTTTCGATAAAGCCGGAGATCGAGGCGAGCGGCGTGCGCAGTTCGTGGCTGGCATTGGCTATGAAATCGGCGCGCATGCGGTCGATCCTGCGCGCTTCGCTCTGGTCCTTGAACACCAGCACATAAAGATCGGTGCCGTGGCCGACCGAGGAGGCACTCACCCGGTAAGCCCGTTCGACCGGCAGCTTCTCCGTATAGTCGACGACGTCAGAGGCGACATCGCCCGACAGCACGCCGTCCAGCAGAGCCTGCATTTCCGGCGCCCGGAATTTCAACGACAGCGACAGACCGGGCGCGATCCCGCCGAAGGCGGCGAAAGCGGCGGCATTGGCGTGGACGATGGTGGCGGTCCGGTCGAAGATGATCAGCGGATCGGCGACGGCTGCCGCAAGGTATTCGCCGGAGAGCCGTTGCAGGCCGATTGCCTCGATCGCCGCGGCACTCTCGGCCGATTGGCGCGTGCCGGTGACCGGCAGCATTGCCGCTGCAAGCAGCAGCGCCAGCGCCGCAAAGACGACAAAGCCGGATATGGCGGCCAAGGCATATACAGCGAGAACCGCGACGACACCGGCGATCAGCAGCCAGCGGCTGCTCCACAGCCGGACCGCCAGGCCTCGCGCCATGCCACTCTGCTCTGCGTCCAGGTCAGCCATTCGCTCGCGCGCCCGCACCCTTGCCTCGCACCCGGTCGACCGGCGACGGAAACTTCCGCGCGACTGGTCTAACGCATGACCCAGAAAATCGGAATCGATTTTCTGAAAGGATCATGCGCAAAATCAAAAGTGCTGTAGTGGCTCCCAATAGCATGAGTCCGGAAGCAGAAAAGGGTTCGTCTCGATGAAAAAAGCCAAGGAAACTCCCGCCGTGCCGACTTCGGGTCCGCTGAAGATCAGGATCGGCGGCAAGGAGCGGGAGTTCGATATTGAAAATCCCGTACTTCCCGACTGGGTCGAGGACAACAAGCTGACCGCCGGCGGTTACCCCTACGACAAGAAGATGAAAAGCGAGGAGTATGACGACACACTCGAGAAATTGCAGATCGAGCTGGTCAAGGCGCAGGCGTGGCTGCAGTCGACCGGAAAACGGGTGATGGCGCTGTTCGAGGGCCGCGACGCCGCCGGCAAGGGCGGCACGATCTTCGTGCTGCGCCAGTACCTGAACCCTCGTACCGCGCGCAACGTGGCGCTGACCAAGCCGACCCCGACAGAGCAGGGGCAGTGGTACTTCCAGCGCTATGTCGACCATTTTCCGACATCGGGTGAGTTCCTCACCTTCGACCGCTCCTGGTACAACCGCGCCGGCGTCGAGCCGGTGATGGGTTTTTGTACGCCGCAGCAGCACGAGCAGTTTCTCGACGAGACACCGCATTTCGAACGGATGATCGCCAATGAGGGCATCCACTTCTTCAAATTCTGGCTGAACATCGGGCAGGAGACGCAGCTCGAGCGCTTTCACGATCGCCGCTTCAGCCCGCTGAAAAGCTGGAAGTTTTCACCGATCGACGTTGCCGGCATCACCAAGTGGGACGACTACACCAAGGTCCGAGACACCATGTTCGAGCGCACCCACAAAGAATTCGCGCCGTGGATCATCATACGGGCCAATGACAAGCGGCGCGCGCGGCTCGGGGTCATTCGGCGCATCCTCCTATCGCTGCCCTATGACGGGCGCGATCTCGACATCATCGGCAAGGAAGACAAGAAGATCGTTGGCGAAGGGCCGTCGTTTCTGGGAAAGCAAGACTGACGTCTTTTGCGCCGCGCAGCCAGAGGCCGCGCGGCGCGTTCGTCATCGGCGCCTTTCGGTCGGACCGTTCAAGCCACCAGCCGGGCTATGCGCTGCAATCGCCGCAGCGTGGTGTCGTCCTGCAGCGCCTGCTGGAAAAGCGAAATCTCCTGATCGATACGGTCGCACAGCGCGCCGGTGTTGCCCTTGAGCAGGCCGCGCGTCTGCAGCAAGGCGGCGACCGGCTTCTTGACAAGTTGTCTCGCCCGGCCGAGGGCCGCGTCCTCGACGCTGCCGCCCGGCACGATCTCGGCGACGAGGCCGAGCGCCCTGGCATCCTCGGCGCGAAGTGTGTCGCCGAGGCAGAAGAAGCGGAAAGCACCGGCATAGCCGAGTTTCTGCGGCGCCAGGATGCTGGTCGCGGCATCCGGGACCAGGCCGAAATCGACGAACGGCACCCGGAACGTGCTTTGATCGGACGCGATCACCATGTCGCAATGGAACAGGATCGTGCAGCCGACGCCGACGGCATCGCCATCGACGCAGGCAAGGATGGGTTTGGGGAACGTCGCCAGCGTGCGAAACAGATCGGTGACGGCGGCGATCAGTTTCTGGTGCTTGGTGGCGTCGAGGAACTCGGAGAAATCGCCGCCGAGGCAGAAGCAGCCTGACAGGCCGCGCAGCACGACGACGCGCACCTCCTCATTGTCGGCGGCTTCATGGAAGGTCTTTGCCAGGCTTTCATAGGCTCTTCTGTCCAGCACCGGCCGGCCGTCATTCGACGATACGGTGACAATTAGCGTGTGGTTGCGGAGTTCTGGTTGCGGATGGGGGCTCATGACTGTCTCCGATTTCACGACGCACGCCTTTGACCGAGCATGTCGGGGTATCCCCTGGTCAGCACGGGAGCAAAATGATTGCGGCGCGAACGCACCACATCGAGCGTGTGCTCGTTGAACGTAAGCAAGGTGGCTACGACCTGCTGGTTGCCATAGGTGCGCTGATAACCCAGCGGGGTCGCCAGGAAATGCAGTTGCAATGCACGCAGCACCCACATCGGCTCGAACTCGATGATCACCTGGTTGACGTTGCGCTTCAGTCCCCACTCGACGAAGCCAGCGATCAGCTCGGTGCCGACGGTTGACACGCCGCGACGGCCATCGCGGTAACCTGGAGCGACCGCATAGCGGGTCAACTCGTAGATGTTGGGTCCGGAGGGCGGCGTTCCTTCAAAGAGGTCGGTCAGCACCTCGGTCAGCAGATGTCCCCGCGTCGTCGGCAAAAGCCTCTGGTAGCCCGCGACTTCACTGCCCCTTATGACGATTTGATGGACGGCCTCGTCATGATCGAACTGGTCGCATTCGAGCCCGTCGGGGCGCCTGAGGTCCTCCCATCCCATCTCCTCGACGAATATCTTGTAGCGCAAGCGATGGACCGCCTCCCAAAGGTCCGGGCGTTCCATCAATTCTTGGGTTGTGAGAGAAAAAAGCATTCCGTCATCTCCTGGTTTCAGAGGAAGATACGGCCGTGCTTCGATGAGAAAATTGCGTGATCGCGTAGGCTAGAATTGCTAGGCCGGCACGGCCGACCTAACTAATGTAGCCCCGCCTTATCGCTTCGGCGACCGCCTGAACCCGGTTGACGGCACCAAGTTTGCTTTTGGCGTTAAGAAGATGTTTCTCCGAGGTATGTTCGGAGATGCCGAGGATTTGCGATATCTCCCACTCGGACTTGCCGACGGCGGCCCATTGCAGGCATTCGCGTTCGCGCGGCGTCAGTACGATGTGATCGATGGTGTTGCTCGCCATCGTGTGGAGCTGCATGGCGCGGCCGACCGCATAGGTCGACACCAGCGACACCAGGCCGAAATCGGCCGCCGACAATTCGACTGCCTCGCCGCCCAGCGACACCATGACGATCTGACCGTCGAGCGTGATCAGCGGGAAGGCCAGTCCGTCGCGCAACTTGAACGCGCCGGCATCGCCCATCACTTCGCCGCTGCTTTTGTCGATGCGGGCGCCCTGTGAGGCTTCGCGCCACTGGAACGGCGCCTGCAGCTGTTTCATGTGGCTGACGACCGGGTCGTGATCGACATAGTTGCGCGCCACATAGCGCTCCAGCCATTCAACAGGCCAGTCGCACAGAAGCACATGCTGCTTTTGCTGGCCGCTTGGCGTGCCCGGCTGCGGCACGGTTCCCGCCATCAGAGCGGTGAGCCCGAAATCCGACGTTACACCCAGCAACGTTTCGCAGACTGCCGCCGCCGTTCCGGCGTGCTGCAGTTGGTCTATGAATTCCAGCGTGCGATCGAACTGACCCATCGCAACATCAACCCTATGTTGCCTCATGCATTGCGACCAATGATGCGTGCTTCGTTTGCACTTCACCACCGACCACGGATTGCAAACCGCATGTTTCCGGTCGTGGTTCTCACCTTGGTCCCCCAACCAAGGCAGCCACTGCTATTTGCAAACTCCCTAAAGCATATCCTGAAATTGACGCGTTGAAATCAAAAAGCATTGTACCTTTGTCATTTTCGTACCAAAACCTGCCAACACGACTGCGGCGGAGTCTTATCGTGGCGTTCCAGTGGAGGTCTTTGGCTCTTGCGTCGCTGCTGATCGCAGCGCTGTCGGTCGCCGGTACCGCGCGCGCCGCTGAGCCGCAGGTGCCGGTGCTGTGGGATGCAAAGGAGCGGCTGCCGAAACCGGACCTTTCGGCACTGCCCCGGCTGCGCTTCCTGACGACCACGGATTTTCCACCCTTCAATTTCCTTGACGGCTCGGGAAAACTGTCCGGTTTCCATATCGATCTGGCGCGCGCCATCTGCGCCGAGCTGGGTATTGTCGACAAATGCCAGATCCAGGCCCTGCCCTGGGCAGAGCTCGAAGGCGCGCTGCAGAAAGGCGAGGGCGAAGCGATCATCGCCGGCATCGCCGCAACGGCCGAATCGCGCTCGACCTATGCCTTCTCACGCTCTTACCTGCAGTTCCCGGCCCGCTTCGTCACGCAGAAGAGCAAGGATCTAACCGACCCGGTCTTTGACAAATTGCGCGGCAAGCGTGTCGGCGTGCTCGCCGGCTCGGCGCATGAGCGCATGCTGCGCGACTATTTCAACACCGTTCAGATCGTCCCCTTCGACAGGCCGGAAGATCTCTATGCCGATCTCAAGGCCGGCAAGCTCGACGCCGCCTTCGGCGACGGCATGCGGCTGGCCTTCTGGCTGGGCGGATCGGATGCGGCCGGCTGCTGCCGCTTTGCCGGCGGACCGTATCTAGCGCCCGAATACCTGGGTTCTGGCATGGCCATCGCCACCAGGGCGGACGATCCAGCACTGGCCGCCGCGTTCGACTACGCGCTGCAGGAGATCTCGATGAAAGGCACGTTCGCCGAATTCTATCTGCGCTATTTCCCGGTCAGCTTTTTCTAGGCCCCGAAAGGCAGCGCCCTAAGTCAGGGTGCGCAGCCTCGCCTTGGCGGCACGACCGATGGCGGCGACCGTCAAGGTGTCGAGGTCAAGCTGACGCCGGATGAGCTGCAGCACCCGGACTTCCTCCATGCGCATTTCGAGATCGACGGCGGCCACCTCGAAGGCGGCGGCATAGGCGGTGTCGCGCAAGCGCTCGGGCAGCGCCTCGGCAACCCGCGCAAGAACGCCTTCTAGGCCGTCCTTTTCATTCAGCATCTTCTGGCAAGCCTGGGCGACGCCGACCAGCCGGTCGTGGTTGAAATCCTCAAACACCGGCCACGAACGGACGACGTCGCCGATCCGGGCCAGCTCGACATCGGTCATGTCGCGATCGGAAGCCGAGGTGATGACCATCAGGTAGATCAGCGCTTCATGCGGCGTCGGCAACGGCATTCTGTGCTCCTTGAATGGGCTCCGAAGGTAGGAAAGCGGTATCGGCACCGCAAGGAAAAAGCGCTGCACGCGTTGACGCTCCGGCCACGCACGCCTAGAGACCGGTTGAAAACCCCTGCTTCGGGCAACACCGGCGATTTATTTGGAAAACTGTGACATGGCGGGATCAAACATCTTCGATCTCAATCCCGAGCTGCTGGCGGCCGCGACCGAGAGCAAGGCATGGCCGTTCGAGGAAGCCAAGAAGATCATCGGACGCTACAAAGGCACCGACTTTCCTGAAACCATCCTGTTCGAGACCGGGTACGGACCCTCCGGCCTGCCGCATATCGGCACGTTCGGCGAGGTGGCGCGCACGACGATGGTGCGGCACGCCTTCCGCGTCCTGACGCAGGACAAGGTTGCGACCAAGCTGCTGTGCTTTTCCGACGACATGGACGGCATGCGCAAAATCCCCGACAACGTGCCGGATCGCGCAGCGCTGGAGCCACATTTGCACAAGCCGCTGTCGTCGGTGCCCAATCCGTTCGGCGACGATTATGCGAGCTTTGCCGATCACAACAACGCGATGCTTTGCCGCTTCCTGGACACGTTCGGCTTCGACTACGAGTTCGCCAGCGCGACGCAATATTACAAGTCGGGCCGCTTCGACGCGATGCTGCTGCGCGCCGCAGAACGCTATGACCAGATCATGGCGGTGATGCTGCCGACGCTCGGCTCCGAACGGCAGGCCACCTACAGCCCGTTCCTGCCGATTTCGCCGAAAAGTGGCCGCGTGCTTTACGTGCCGATGAAGCATGTAGACGCCAAGGCCGGCACCATTACCTTCGACGATGAAGGCACCGAGACCACTCTTTCGATCACCGGCGGCAGGGTGAAGCTGCAATGGAAGCCGGATTTCGGCATGCGCTGGGCAGCGCTCGGCGTCGATTTCGAAATGTTCGGCAAGGACCACCAGACCAATGCGGTGGTCTATGACCGCATCTGCAACATCCTGGGTGGGCGTGCTCCAGAGCATTTCGTCTATGAGCTGTTCCTCGACGAAAACGGCCAGAAGATCTCGAAGTCGAAGGGCAACGGGCTGACCATCGACGAGTGGCTGACCTATGCGCCGACCGAGAGCCTCGGGCTCTATATGTACCAGCGGCCGCGGCAGGCCAAGAAGCTGTATTTCGATGTCATCCCGAGAGCAGTGGACGAGTATTACACCTTCCTTGCGGCTTACCCGCGGCAGGACTGGAAGGAGCGGCTGGGCAACCCGGTCTGGCATATGCATGACGGCAACCCGCCGGCCATCGACATGCCGGTGCCGTTCTCGCTGCTGCTCAACCTGGTCAGCGCTTCCAACGCGCAGAACAAGGATGTGCTGTGGGGCTTCATTTCGCGTCATACCGCGGGGGTGACGCCTAAGACGCATCCCGAGCTCGACCAGCTGGTCGGCCATGCGATCCGCTATTTCGACGATTTCGTGAAGCCGACGAAGACCTTCCGCCCCGCCGACGAGGTCGAGCGCGCGGCGCTGGCAGCCCTCGACACGGCGCTTGGCGCGCTGCCGACGGACGCCAACGGCGAAGCGATCCAGAACGCTTCGCTCAATGTCGCACGTAGGATCGAACGCTATCAGGATCACTCCAAGCAGAGCCCGGAAGGTGGCCCCGGCGTGTCGGGCGCCTTCTTCCAGATGATCTACCAGGTGCTGATCGGCCAGGAGCGCGGCCCGCGCTTCGGCTCGTTCGCCGCGCTCTATGGCATTGCCGAGACGCGGGCGCTCATTGAGCGGGCGCTGGCTGGTCAGCTGGCTTGAGAACGCCGTCGACCTCTTCCAGGATCGAGCTCGGCGCCTGAGGCGCAGGGCTTGGTGCGGCCGGCATCGCCGGCATGTCGGAAAGGTTCGGCGCCGATCCGAAAATGCCCTTCTTGGCCGTGCGCGCCTTGTCGCCGGCCTCGACATAGGGTCCACCTTTGGCGGCCCGAGCCCAGCCGTTTTCGACCAGCCATTGACCGACATCCTGCTTGCCGATCCGGCATTCGGCGGCGATCAGGTCGCGACCGCCCTCGGGCGGCACGGTGCAGACCACCGCGCGGCCGCGCAGGAAGGCGCGGAACGCCGTTCGCGCCCGGATACCGCACGGCCAGGCTTTGCCGTCATCGCTGCAGGTCTCGTCATGCCTGACGATGTCGATGCCCGACACCGCGACCGAATAGCCCTTGGCCTCGATCAGGCCGGCGGCCTGCGCGACCGGCTGGAACAGCTTTGTCCCGTTCCAGTCGTCGGGCATTTTCGGCCTGGGCGGCACGGCCAGCGCCAGCTTGCTCAACGGCTCGCGCGGCTCGACACGCTCAAGCCCCTCGGCGGGCAGTTCCGGTGGTACGATAATTTCAGGATCGATCGCCCTCGAATGTGACGCCGGCTTTGGCGGCTGCGGAGCGGTTATGGCGGATGTCGCCGGCTCTGCGAGCACGGTCTCGGCGCCCTCCTGCGAGATCGTGTCGGCGCCCGGATCGACCTGATCCACCGTGACTACGCCTGCACTTCCCTTCAGCGTGCGACCGCCAGCGACGACCATTGCCGCCATCGCCGGGACCATCAGAACCGCCAGGACAAGATGAGGGAGCCGCACCAGCCGGACCTACTGGCTTGCCCAGACAATCCGCGCCACCCATTCGACATCGCGCATGGGAATGTCGCGGTCCGGATGATCGGGATTGAGCGAGACCAGTGCAATCGACCTGACGGTCTGGCGCTCGAGCACCTTGGCCATCACTTCGCCGGCGGTGGTCTTGACGACGACACGATCGCCCTTGCGGGTGATGGCGCCCGGCTCGACGATGAGGACGTCGCCATCGCGGTAGAGCGGCAGCATGGAATCACCTTGCACCTGCAGCGCATAGGAGCTCTCCGTCGATTGCGCCGGCAGTTCGACCAGGTCCCAGCCCTGCCCGGCCGGAAAGCCGGCATCATCGAAGAAGCCGCCGGCGCCGGCTTGGGCAAAGCCGAGCAACGGCACCGAGCGCCTGTGGGCTACCCGTGCTTCCTGGGCTGACGCGGCCCTGCCCTCAATCAGGCCGGTGAATTCGTCGAGCGTAGCCCCTGTCGCCTCGATGATCTTGGCAAGCGATTCGGTCGACGGCCAGCGCGGCCGGCCATCCGACGACAGACGTTTCGACTTGTTGAAGGCCGTCGAATCGAGCCCCGCGCGCCGGGCCAGCCCCGAAGCCGACAGCGAATAGCGCTCGGCGAGAGCATCTATGGCAGCCCAGACACGGTCATGCGAGAGCAAGCTCGCTCTCCTCGAAACAGGAAAAAATGCCTCTTCCTGTCTAACGCGCAACCGCCGCCATGTCCACCGGGCGCAGCAGGCGGATTGCCGACAAAACTGTGTGCCGCCGCGACAACGACGCGCGGTTCAGTGATCGGACATCAATGATCGCCGATGAACCTATCCGGCCATCGCCGCCATCGCTCTCGGCAAGCCCTTCCTGAGTTCCTCAGCGTTCATCACCGGGATCATCTCGACGCTGGCATTGAAGGCGAAGAAGAACCGCTCGGCGACATAGGGCATATCCGAACTGTCCTTTACCTCCACCACGAGATAGGCCGTTCGCCGGCCACCGTCGGCGGTGAAATAGGCGGCCTCCGGGTTGAGGTCGGACAAGGTGTGCTCGATGAACTTGGCCATGCTGCCGTTCTTGATCGCCTTGTTGCCTTCCTCGGCCGGGATGGAAACTCTCAGCATCATACGCATGACGATTACGTCCTTCTGCCAACTTTAGGTTAGCAAAAGCTAATTTATCACCGACGGACCGCATGGGAAAGCTGAAGCGCGCCGGCCACGGCTACGTGCCGTGGCCATCATACGCAGACTAAAGGGTGACAAGCGTCCTTTGCGTCTCCGAAGGACGCCCAGCGCTGCCGCCGCACCCAGACATAGATCGGCCCGCGTCAGGCTGCCTGCTTCACGTCACCGGCGTAAGGATTGAAGCGCTCATAAAAGGTTTCGCCCTTCTCGGCCATATCGAGCAACAGCTTGGGCGCCTTGAATTCGGCGCCGTATTTCTTCTGCAGTTTCTTGGCGATCTTGACGAATGCCTTGGCGCCGATGCCGTCGATATAGGACAGCGCACCGCCGGTGTAGGGCGCGAAGCCGAAGGCCAGGATCGAGCCGACATCGGCCTCGCGCGGGTCGGTGACGATGCCCTCTTCCATCACCCGGGCCGCTTCCAGCGCGATGGTGACCAGCAGCCGCTGCTGCAGCTCTTCATAATCGAGCTTCTCGGCAGCAAGCTGCGGATAGAGGTCCTTGAGGCCCGGCCACAGCTTCTTCTTGGCCGGCTTGGCGGGATAGTCGTAAAAACCCTTGCCATTCTTGCGGCCGAAGCGGCCATGGTCGTCGACCATTGTGTTGATCAACGCCATTTGCTTCTGGTCGACTGCGGTGTCGCCGAGATCGCGCATGGTCTGCTTCATGATTTTCTGCGCGAGGTCGATGGCCGTCTCGTCGGTCAGGGCCAGCGGGCCGACCGGCATGCCGGCGGCTTTCGCCGCATTCTCGATCATGGGTGCAGGCACCCCTTCGATCAGCATCTTGTAGGCTTCCGACATGTAGCGCAGCACGCAGCGGTTGACATAGAAGCCGCGCGTGTCGTTGACGACGATCGGCGTCTTCTTGATGGCGCGGACGAAATCGATGGCTGTCGCGAGCGCCTTGTCGCCGGTCTTCTTGCCTAAAATGATCTCGACCAGCATCATCCTGTCGACCGGCGAGAAGAAATGGATGCCGATGAAGTTCTTCGGCCGCGCCGAGTTCTTGGCCAGCGACGAGATCGGGATGGTCGAGGTGTTGGAGGCGAAGATGGCCGAGGCTTTAAGCACCGCTTCCGCCTGCTCGGTGGCGCTCTTCTTGACGGCGGAATCCTCGAACACCGCTTCGACCACCAGGTCGCAGCCGGCAAGGTCGGCATAGTCAGCCGTCGGCGTGATCAGCGACAGAAGTTTGTCCTTCTCCTCGGGCTTTGCACGGCCCTTCTTCACCTGATCCGAGACCAGGCTGTCGGAATGCGCCTTGCCCTTGGCGGCCGACTCCATGTCGCGGTCGAGCAGAACCACCGGAATGCCCGCCTTGGCGGTGACATAAGCAATGCCGGCGCCCATGAAGCCGGCGCCGAGAATGCCGATCTTCTTGAACTTGGTTTCCGGCACGCCGGCCGGGCGACGCGCGCCCTTGTTCAGTTCCTGCAGCGACACGAAAAGCGAGCGGATCATCGCCGCCGCTTCCTGGGTCTGCATGATCTCGGTGAAATAGCGCTGCTCGATGCGCAGGGCCGTGTCGAACGGCACCAGCAGGCCTTCATAGACGCATTTCAAGATCGCGGCGGCAGCTGGATAATTGCCATAGGTCTCGCGGCGCAGGATGGCGATGGCCGGCGGCCACAGATTGAAGCCGGCGGGCGAATAGATCTGCCCACCGGGCAGCTTGAACCCCTTCTCGTCCCACGGCGCCACCGGCTTCAGGCCGTTCCTGATCATCGCCTTGGCGGTGTCGACCAGCTTGGCCGGTTCGGCGATCTCATGGATCAGGCCCATCGACTTGGCCTTCTGCGGCGACAGTGTCTGGCCGGACGTCAGCATCTGCAGCGCCTGTTGCTGATCGGTCAGCCGCGGCACGCGCTGGGTGCCGCCGGCGCCCGGGAAGATGCCGATCTTCACTTCGGGAAGCGCCATCCTGACCTTGTCGCTATCGGCGGCGACACGGCCGTGGCAAGCGAGCGACAATTCGAAGGCGCCGCCCATGCAGGTACCGTTGATCGCCGACACCCACGGCTTGCCCGACGTTTCAAGTTTGCGGAACAGGCCGGTCATAGTGCCGGCCTGGTCGAACAGCGCCTTGGTGGCCTTTTCGACATCCTTGTCCTTTTCAGCGGCGAAAGTGGTCAGCATCTTCTGCAGCAAGGTGATGTCGGCGCCGCCGGAGAAGGTGTCCTTGCCGGAGGTGATCACCGCGCCCTTGATGGCGGCATCACCCGCCACCATGTCGACGATGGCGTTCAGTTCCAGCATCGCCTCTTCGGTGAAGACGTTCATCGAGCGGCCCGGCATGTCCCAGGTGACCAGCGCAATGCCGTCGGCGTCGATGTCGAGGGTGAAATTGGTGTAGCTCATGATTTCTCTCCCCTGTCAGACGCGTTCGATGATCGTTGCGGTGCCCATGCCGGCACCGATGCACAGCGTCACCAGCGCGGTGTTGAGATCGCGGCGCTCGAGTTCGTCCAGCACCGTGCCGAAGATCATCGCGCCGGTGGCGCCGAGCGGATGGCCCATGGCGATGGCGCCGCCATTGACGTTGATCTTGTCGTGCTCGATATCGAAGGCCTGCATGTAGCGCAGCACCACCGAGGCGAAGGCCTCGTTGAGCTCGAACAGGTCGATATCCGACAGCTTCATCTTGGCGCGCTTCAACAGCTTCTCGGTGACGTCGACCGGACCGGTCAGCATCAGCACCGGTTCGGACCCGATGTTAGCGAAGGTGCGGATGCGAGCGCGCGGCTTCAGCCCCATCGCCTTGCCGGCCTTCTTCGAGCCGAGCAGCACGGCGGCGGCGCCATCGACGATGCCGGACGAATTGCCGGCATGGTGGACGTGGTTGACCTCTTCCACCTCGGGGTGCTTCTGCACGGCGACGGCATCGAAACCACCCATTTCGCCGGGCATGACGAAGGACGGGTTGAGCGAGGCCAGCGACTGCATGTCGGTCGACGGACGCATGTGTTCGTCATGGTCGAGGATGGTCAGGCCGTTCTGGTCCTTGATCGGAATGACGGAATTCTTGAAGCGGCCGTCGGCCCAGGATTTGGCCGCGCGCTTCTGGCTCTCGACTGCATAGGCGTCGACGTCGTCGCGCGAGAAGCCGTATTTGGTGGCGATCAGGTCGGCCGAGATGCCTTGCGGCACGAACCAGCCGGGCAGGCCAACGGAAGGATCCATAAACCAGGCGCCGCCAGAGGCGCCCATGCCGACCCGCGACATCGATTCAACGCCGCCAGCGATGACGATGTCATCGGCGCCCTGCGCGATCTTGGCGGCGCCGAAATTGATGGCGTCGAGGCCCGAAGCGCAGAAGCGCGAGATCTGCATGCCAGGCGCCTTGGTGTCGTAGCCAGCCTCGAAAGCGGCGGCGCGCGGAATGACCGAGCCCGCCTCGCCGACCGGATCGACGCAGCCGAAGATAATGTCGTCGACATTGCCGGTGTCGAGCCCGTTGCGATCGCGCAATGCCTCGAGCGTCTTGGCGGCAAGCCGCACCGCCGGCACCTCGTGCAGCGATCCGTCCTTCTTGCCCTTGCCGCGCGGGGTGCGCACAGCATCATAGACATAAGCTTCGGCCATCTTTTTTGCTCCTTGGGTTTATCGAACGGCTTTGGACTGATGCATGTCGATCTCCCAAAAATGGGACCTTTGGACGACATGCATTAGAGCGAGCGTCCGATCAGCAATTTCATGATCTCGTTGGTGCCGCCGTAGATGCGCTGGACGCGGGCGTCGCGGAACATGCGGGCGATCGGGTATTCATTCATGTAGCCATAGCCGCCATGCAATTGAAGGCATTCGTCGACGACTTTTCCCTGCAGGTCGCTGAGCCAGTATTTGGCCATCGACGCCGTCACCGGGTCGAGGCCACCGGCGATGTGGCGGGCGACGCAGTCATTGTAGAAGACCCGGCCGATGGTTGCCTCGGTCTTGAGTTCGGCCAGCTTGAACTGGGTGTTCTGGAAATCGATGATCGCCTTGCCGAACGCCTTGCGTTCCTTCACATAATCGATGGTCAGCGCCAGTGCCCGCTCGATCATGGCAATGGCACTGGTGCCGATCTGTAGCCGCTCCTGCGGCAATTGCTGCATCAGCTGGACAAAACCCTGCCCTTCCTCGTGGCCGAGCAGGTTGGACGTCGGCACGCGCATATCGTTGAAGAACAGCTCCGACGTGTCGTTGGCCTTCAGCCCGATCTTGTCGAGGTTGCGGCCGCGCTGGAAGCCTTTGACCTCATCGGTCTCGACGACGATCAGCGAGGTGCCCTTGGCGCCCTTCTCCGGATCGGTCTTGGTGACGACGATGACGAAGTTGGCAAGCTGGCCATTGGTGATGAAGGTCTTGGAACCGTTGATCTTGTAATGGTTGCCATCCTTCTCGGCCCGCGTCTTGACGCCTTGCAGATCGGAGCCGGCACCTGGCTCGGTCATGGCGATGGCGCCGATCAGCTCGCCGGTCGCCAGCTTCGGCAGCCATTTCTTCTTCTGCTCTTCAGAGCCGTAGTGGAGGATGTAGGGGGCGACGATCGAATTGTGCAGGCCGATGCCGAAACCATCGACACCGACATGGCCTATGGCCTCGATGATGGCGCTCTCATGCGCAAAGGTACCGCCCGAGCCGCCGTATTCCTCCGGCATCGAGGCGCAGAGCAGACCGGCAGCGCCGGCCTTCAACCAGCTCTCGCGGTCGACCATCTCGTTCTTCTCGAATTCGTCGTAGCGCGGCGCGATTTCCTCCGACATGAAGCGGTGCGCCATGTCGTAGAGCATGCCGACCTCATCCGCCGCCCAGGCGGGCTTCGGCAAAGAGAGCACTTCGGCGGGATTTGTCGCCACGATTTCCTCCGCGTATCGACTGACAGGACCGGCGGTGCCGGCGTTCGAGCTTAGAACGCTTCCGCCGGCAGGGCCATCAGCGTGTCGGCACCGCTCGAAATGCGGGCGAGGTGAGCGCCGGTTTCCGGCATGATCCGCTCCATGAAGAAGCGCGCCGTCACAACCTTGTTGTCGTAGAAGGACTGCGAACCGTTGGCCCCCGTCTTGCCAAGCGCCGCCTTGGCCATCTGCGCCCACATGTAGCCCAGCGCCACAAGGCCGAAGAGATGCATGAAATCGGTCGAGGCGGCGCCGGCATTGTCGGGCTTGGCCATGCCGTTCTGCAGCAGCCACATGGTGGCGCCCTGCAGGTCGTTGAGGCCCTTCTTCAGCGCCTTGGTGAACGGCGCCATTTTCTCGTCGGAACGGTTTTCCTCGCAGAATTCGCCGACCTCCTTGAAGAAGGCCTGCACGGCGCGGCCGCCATTCAAGCCGAGCTTGCGGCCGACAAGGTCGAGCGCCTGGATGCCATTGGCGCCTTCATAGATCATGGCGATGCGGGCATCGCGGACGAACTGGCTCATGCCGTGCTCTTCGATGTAGCCGTGACCGCCGAACACCTGCTGTGCCATCACGGCGTGGTCGAACCCCTTGTCGGTGAGCACGCCCTTGACCACCGGCGTCAACAGGCCGGTGTAGTCGTCGGCGGCCTGGCGGTCCTCGTCGTCGCCGGAGCGGTGGGCGACGTCGGACTTGATCGCCGTCCACAGCGCCAGCGCGCGGCCGGCCTCGTTGAAGGCCTTCATGGTCATCAGGCTGCGGCGGATGTCGGGATGGACGATGATCGGGTCGGCCTTCTTGTCCGGTGCCTTCGGCCCCGACAGCGAGCGGCCCTGCAAGCGATCCTTGGCGTAGGCGGCGGCGTTCTGGTAGGCGATCTCCGACAGCGACAGCCCTTGCAGGCCAACGCCAAGGCGCGCCTCGTTCATCATCGTGAACATCGCCTTCAAACCACCATTGGCCTCGCCGAGCAACGTGCCTTCGGCCTCGTCATAGTTCATGACGCAGGTCGAGTTGCCGTGGATGCCCATCTTCTCCTCGATCGAACCGCAGGAGACGGTGTTCCTGTTGCCGGGATTGCCTGATGCGTCGAGCTTGAGCTTTGGCACGATGAACAGCGAGATGCCTTTGACGCCTTCAGGCGCGCCCTCGATGCGGGCCAGCACCAGATGGACGATGTTGTCCGACATGTCGTGCTCGCCGGCCGAGATGAATATCTTCTGGCCTGAAATCTTGTAGGTGCCATCGCCATTCGGCACCGCCTTGGTTCGCAGCAGGCCAAGATCGGTACCGCAATGCGGCTCGGTCAGGTTCATGGTGCCGGTCCAGGCACCCTCAACCATCTTCGGCAGCCATTTGGATTTCTGCTCGTCGGTGCCGTGGGTGATGATCGCCGCGATCGCGCCCTGCGTCAGGCCCGGATACATCATCAGCGACATGTTGGCCGACACCATATATTCGGCAACGGCGGTGTGCACCGCATAGGGCAGGCCCTGGCCGCCGAACTCGACGGGTGCGGCCAGACCCATCCAGCCACCCTCGCGATACTGGCCGAAGGCCTCCTTGAAACCTTTCGGCGTCGTCACCGAGCCGTCGTCATGGCGCACGCAGCCTTCCATGTCGCCGACACGGTTCAGCGGATGCATGACGTTTTCGGCGAGCTTGGCGCCTTCGGCGAGGATAGCCTCCAGTACATCGGGCGTGGCGTCGGCAAATCCGGGAAGGTTCGAATAGCGCTGATAGCCTAGCACCTCGTTGAGCACGAACAGCGTATCCTGGACCGGAGCCCTGTATGTCGGCATGCTTTCCTCCACCCTGCAGACCTGTCCGAATGCCCCCGAAGTCTACCAAGGGTGGCATGCGGACCCATGTTGCGAGCGGGATAGCAAAAATTGACGTTTGCGTAAACGTCAATTTTTTCGATGCGACAAGATTTCCCGCCCACCGCGCGGTGAACGTAGCGGCGAGGCGTTGCACAAGCTAGCGGCGAGAGGCTGCATTGGGCCGCGGCCAAGACGACGAAAAGCCGCGTGGCCCTGCCGCGCGGCTTTGATAGTCAGACAGTCAGCGGATGAATTAGCCCGCGACGCTCGCCTGCGGCGCCGAACGCTCGGCCAGCATTTGGCGCACCGCCGACATCGAGCCGCTCAGCTCGTTAATGGCGTCATCAATCAGCGCCCGCTGCTTCTGCAGCCGGGCAAGCTGCTTTTCCGACTTGTCCAGCGCCAGCCGCAGCTGCTTGGTGTTGGAGCCGGTCGGATCGTAGAGGTCCATCATCTGCTTGACGTCGCGCAGCGAGAACCCAACCTTGCGGCCAAGCAGGATCAGCTTCAGCCGGGCCTTGTCGCGGCGCGTGTAGAGACGGGTCGAACCGTCGCGCTGCGGGTTAAGCAGGCCCTTGTCTTCATAGAAACGCAGCGTGCGCAGCGTCACTCCATATTTCTTGGCCATCTCACCGATGCGGACAAGGTCCTCGCCGGTTTCGACAGACATATTGTTGGTATTGGCCGCGGTCTCGCCGGCCGAGATAAGCTTCATGGTCACTGGCTTTCCCCATCTGGTGGCGTCGCGGTCCTGGACCGTGCGTCGCCTGACTGGAAGCGGGGGCTTGCTTCCGGTCGTGGTTTCAACAAACAAATCGCAAACAGCACGCTCAGGGCGCCTTTTACGTTTACGTCAATTCTATACCGATAGCCGCCTCATGACGCAAGGGCGTTCTGCGCGGCGAGCGTTATGCCGCACCGTGCTGCCGGCATCCGACATCCTTGCAACTTCTTAAGTTTGGTTAACGCGTTGTTTACCACGTTGGGCGAAATGTGGGCGCGTCGGCTACCCGTGGTTATCCTGTATCGAATTTTTCACGGTTTTTCGGAGCGCGGGTGAGAGCCCGGGAAGCTCGTCTTCCACCGCGGCATAGCCGCTGTCGCCTCGTTCCGACAGGGACTTGGGGGAACTGGCCGCGAGCCAGCCAATCTGAAAGACGGACGCACCGATGAACAGCAAGCGGTCCTACCTCGATACACTCAACGCCGGCAGGCAGCGCAGGCCGCAGACCACGCTCGAGCAGTTGAACCGTTCCCTCGAAACGCTGGAGCAGCGGCTGGAGCGTACGCGCGAGGACCCGATGGCACGGCCCGAGCCCCGCCAATACGGGGCCGATGCGCGCTATCCAGCAGCCCAACCCTCTGGCCAACCCTCCAGCCAGCAGCGGTGGTACGAGGATCCGCAGCCGGCGCCGCGCCCGACGAGCCCGCCGCCGCCCGCCGCCGCCTTCGGGCAGAATTGCCAGGCCATCGCCCGCGACATCGATCGCGTGCGTGGCCAGGAGGACGGCGTTGCCATGGTCGGCAAGATCGCCGGCGAGTTGCGCGGCATGCGCGAGGAACTGCGCCACCAGATGACGGCTGGGCTGCAGCGGGAATTCGAAGCGCTGCGCAAGGACATCGAGCGGGCTTTCCAGTCGGGCGCCAGGCCGGGCACCTCGGCCAAGGGCAGCGCCGAACTCGGCCTTGAATTCGAACGGCTCTCCGGCGCCATCCAGACACTGGCCGAGAAGAGCGACGACAGAAGCGTCAACATGCTGCGGCTCGAGCTCGAACAGGTCAAGGCCGCGCTCGACACGCTGGCGCGCGAGGAGAGCGTGCAGAAGGTCGACCGCCGCTGGGACGATTTCGATCGCCGCTGGACGGCCTTCGAGGACCGCGTCGACGCCGATCAGCGCAAGCGCTCCGACGACCCCGGCCTATCAATGCTGACCGACCGGCTGGAGCAGATCAGCAACGCCGTCAACAATCTGCCGGAATCGCTGTCGCTGCGCTCGCTCGAGGAAAAGGTCCGCACGCTTGCCGGCGCCGTCGATCATTTCGCCAGCCAGCAGGACAATCGTGGCAGCGACACGCTTGGCATGATCGACGAGCGGCTGGACGAGATCTCCCGCGCCATCGTCGCCTCGACGGTCGCCGCGCAAGCCAATTCTTTCGACCACGAGGCTTTCGAGCGCATCGAGAAGCGGATCGACTCGCTTGCCCAACAGATCGAGGAAGTCGCGCAGGACCGCCCGGGCAACGCTGTCATGGACCGGCTGAGCACCCTGTCGAGCCGTGTCGACGAGCTCGCCGGCCGCGCCAACCTGCCCGAGCAGGCGATGGAGCGCCTGGCCAAGCAGATCGCGCTCATTGCCGACAAGATCGACCAGGCGCCTGCCATGCCCGACGCCGACTATATCTTCCATGGCCTGGAGCAACGCTTCGACGTGCTGTCGAGCATGATGGAACGTCGCCAGGGCGACGCCATCGAACAGGGCAACATGCTATTCCGCGATCTCGAGCGGCGGCTGGACGAGGTGGCCGACAGGCTGGACCAGCGCATGCCGCATGTCGACAGCGCCGGCATCATGGAAGCCATCGACGCCCGCTTCACCGCGCTGGCTAAGCGCTTGGAAACGCGTGTTCCCGATCCCGCAGGCGAAGCCGCGATCCGCGGCCTGGAAAGCCGGCTCGAAGACATTTCAAGCCGGCTGGACGCATCGGCCGCGCAGGTGGCCGGCATCGATCCGGCGCTGATCCGCAGCCTGGAGGCGCAGGTCGCCGGCCTGTCCGCCCACCTTTCAAGGCCCAGCACGCCGCTGCCGGAATTCGAGGACATCAGCCCGCGTCTCGACGAGATCGAGAAGTCGCTGTCCGGAACCCGCGATTCCATCCTCGGCGCGGCGCGCGAAGCAGCCGAGAACGCGGTGCGTTCGCTGGCCGGTTCGAGCGCCAACACGACAGCCGTTTCCGGCCTCGCCCAGGATCTGAAGACACTCGAAACGCTGACGCGGCGCTCGGACGAGCGCAATTCGAGAACGTTCGAAGCCATCCACGACACGCTGCTCAAGATCGTCGACCGGTTGGGTTCGCTGGAACCCGGCGAACCGGTCGAGGCGGTGAGCGAACTCCTGGATGCGGCTGCGGTCGGACCCGCCGGCCGGCGCGGTGCGCGGCGGTCCAAGATGGCCGTCGAGGCACCGTCAATGGATATCGATCAGCCGATGCCGCTGACCGGGGACATGGCCGATCTCGATGGCCGCGCCGCCGCTATCCTGCGCAATGATCCGGGCATGCGTGGCGACCTGGATACGCGTGGCGACCTGGATATGCGTGGCGGCGTGGGCACGCGCTCACCAGCCGAAGCCGCCGCTGCCGCGGCCCTGGCTGCCCTCAGTTCCGATACCATCGCCGAGAAAAGCGAACAGGCAGGCGGCCGCAAATCGTTGTTCGGCGGGCTGGCACGTGCATTCAGGGGCAAGAAGGAGGCCGACATTCCGCCGCTGGCCGGCTCGGCGCCGATTGCCCCGACACCGAGCGTCGACCTCGACGAACCGCTGGACCCAAAATTGGCCAATCGGCCGCTGGAGCCCGGCTCCGGCGCACCTGACCTCAATGCCATCATGAAGCGCGTGCGCGACGAGCGCGGCCAGCCGGCCAAGCCAAGCGACACCGATGCCGCAAAATCGGATTTCATCGCCGCAGCGCGGCGCGCGGCGCAAGCGGCGGCCGCCGAGGCCGATGCACTGAAGCGCCAGTCGACGATGACCGGACCCGTGAAGGCACTGCGGATCGGCGATCTGCTCAAGGCGCGGCGCAAGCCGATCCTGATGGCGGCCGCCGCGATCATGCTGGCGCTCGCCGGCCTGCAACTGGGAAAGGCCTTCTTCGCCGATCCGGCGCAGGTGGCAAGCAACGACGCCGCGCCGATCGTCGCCTCGCAACCGGTGCAAACCGCCTCGGTCGATGCGGCTAGCCAGCCGAAGGCGGACGTTCAGCCGCAGTCCGTGGAAAGCGCGCCGACCCGTTCCGTCAGACAGGCCGAGCCGTCCGAACCGGCAGCCAAGGATGACATGGCCGCGCAAGGCACGATGGCCACGCCGCCAAGCATCGAGCCTTCGATGGATGCGGCACCGACAGCCCAGCCGGTTCCTGCGCCTGTTGCTTCGGCGACACCCGCCGACGCAAGCCCGACGGCACCCGACATGACAGCTTCGGCTGCTGCGCTCCCGGCTGGTCCGGCCCCGGTCGCCGCGGAAGCGACCGATGCCGATACCGGGCCTGTGACGGCCGAGCCGAACACCGCCAAGGACACCACGGGAGCGGTTCCACCGGCCGACACTTCGCCGGCGGCAGCCACCGCCAAGTTCGACATTCCCACCGACGTCGGCCCGCTCGCCTTGCGCGATGCCGCTGCCGGCGGCGACGCCAAGGCGTTGTTCGAGGTCGGTTCGCGCTACGCCGAGTCGCGTGGCGTCAAGGAAGACATGGCGGCAGCCGCCAAATGGTACGAGAAGTCGGCCGAACTCGGCTTCGCGCCGGCCGAATACCGCATCGGCAATTTCTTCGAGAAGGGCATTGGCGTCGCGCGCGATATCAAGAAGGCGAAGACCTGGTACCAGCTCGCCGCCGAGCAGGGCAACGCCAGCGCCATGCACAACCTGGCCGTGCTGTTCGCCATGGCCGCGGATGGCGTCACCGACAATGAGTCGGCCGCGCACTGGTTCCAGGCGGCGGCAGACGTCGGCGTCAAGGACAGCCAGTTCAACCTCGGCATCCTCGCCGCCAAGGGCGTCGGCATGAAGCAGAACCTCGAGGAATCCTACAAATGGTTCGCGCTCGTCGCCAAGACCGGCGACAAGGATGCGGCGGCCAAGCGTGACGAGATCGCCAATGCGATGCGGCCCGAGCAGCTCGAACGCGCCCGTGCCGCGGCCGAACTGTGGAAGGCCAAGCCGCTGGATGCGGCAGCCAATTCGGTCGACATTCCCGAATCGTGGCAGGACGGCGCGCCGCAGACGACCGCCAGCGTCGACATGAAGAAGGCCGTCGAGAACATCCAACGCATTCTCAACAAGAATGGCTACGATGCAGGCGACGCCGACGGCAGGATGGGCCAGAAGACGAAGACCGCGATCATGGCTTTCCAGACCGACAACAAGCTGCCGGCGACCGGCACGGTCGACGAAAAACTGGTCAAGGCGCTGCTGGCGCGCAAATAACGGCAGATGCGTCGCTTCCACGACGCCCTTGCCACACATTTGCCTGTTAACTGATTGAGATGTTTTTTGTTTCGGCAATGCTGCGTGGTTTGACTTCGTAGCACCTCCGGCGCAAGAACAAACTGGCTTGTCGGGTCAAGATGCCCGCAACGGTTGCATTCACCGACAGGCAAAACTGATCGAGACTGACGGGTGGGCATCTATCTCCCGATCGCGGAAATTTCCGTCAACGTCTTCGTACTGCTGGCCATGGGTGCGGCAGTGGGCTTCCTGTCGGGCATGTTTGGCGTCGGCGGTGGCTTCCTCATCACGCCGCTGCTGATCTTCTACAACATCCCCCCGGCGATCGCCGTCGCCACCGGCGCCAACCAGGTCATCGCCTCCTCCTTCTCCGGCGTCCTTTCGCACATGAAGCGAGGTACGCTCGACTTCAAGCTCGGCGGCGTGCTGCTGGCCGGGGGTATCGTCGGCTCCACCGGTGGTATCTTCGTCTTCGCCTTCCTGCGCAGGCTCGGCCAGCTCGACCTGTTCATCTCGCTGCTTTATGTCGTGCTGCTCGGCACGGTCGGCGGGCTGATGCTGGTCGAAAGCGTCAATGCGCTGCGCGCGACGCGCAGCGGTGCGGCACCGGTGCTGAAAAAATCCGGCCAGCACAACTGGATCCACCGCTTGCCGCTGAAGATGCGGTTCAGGGCCTCGAAACTGTTCGTCAGCGTCATCCCGGTGCTGGGTCTTGGCGCCGGCATCGGCTTCCTGTCGTCGATCATGGGCGTCGGCGGCGGCTTCATCATGGTGCCGGCGCTGATCTATCTGCTGAAAGTGCCGACCAATGTCGTCATCGGCACTTCGCTGTTCCAGATCATCTTCACCTCCGCCTACACGACGCTGGTCCATGCCACCACCAACCAGACGGTCGACGTCGTGCTGGCCTTCCTGTTGATGGCGGGCGGCGTTGCCGGCGCGCAATATGGCGCCAAGGCCGGACAGAGGCTGCGCGGCGAGCAGCTCAGAGCCTTGCTGGCACTGCTGGTGCTGGCGGTGGCGATCCGCCTCGCCATCGACCTCTTCGTAACCCCGCCCAATCTCTACTCGCTGACCGCCACGGGCCTCAACTGATGAGGGGCCCTAAAGCGTTCGCAACCGCCATTGTCCTGTCGTTGCTCGCGGCCGTCGTTCCGGTCAAGGCACAGACACCACCGGTAGAAGGCATCCAGATCGGCCTCTCCACCGACAATGTTTCCATCACCGCCGGCTTTTCCGGCGCCGACCTGACCATTTTCGGCTCGCTGGAAAATCCCGACCCGCTGGTTGCCCGTCAAGGCAGATACGATGTCATCGTCGTGCTCGAGGGTCCGCCGCGCCCGGTCGTGGTGCGCCGCAAGGACCGGGTGCTCGGCGTCTGGGTCAATCTGGAGTCCGAAACCTTCGAGAATGTGCCGATGTCCTATTCAGTGGCGACGACGCGGCCGCTCCAGGACATCACCGAACCGAACAGCTACAAGCAGCTGTCGCTCGGCGCATCCAACCTCTACATGCAGCCGGCCGACGCTGGCGACAACCCGGCGACCATCGAGGAATTCACCGCGGCGCTGCGCAGCCGCAAAACAGCGACCGGCCTCTACAGCGAGAATGTCGGCGGCGTGCAGTTCCTGTCGCAGAACCTGTTCCGCGCCACCGTAAGGCTGGCACCGAATGTTCCGGTCGGCACCCACAAGGCACGCGCCTTCCTGTTCAAGAGCGGCGTGTTCATCAAGGAAAGCTCGGCCCAGCTCGAAATCCGCAAATCCGGTTTCGAGCAGTCGATCTTCCGTGTCGCGCACAATTATTCCTTCCTCTACGGCGTCTTCGCGATATCGCTGGCCATGCTGACGGGCTGGCTCGGTAGGGTGATCTTCCGAAAGGATTAGGCGCCGGATTTCCAAAAAGGGTTTCCCTTTCCGGCGTCATGCGTTAGAGCACGCCCCCGGCCCGACCGGACACGAGTTGCCGCTCCCCAAAGACAAAATCAGGAAACTTGCCATGCGACCAGCATTCGGCGGTATCGACTTTGGCACTTCAAACTCCACCGTTGGCGTGGTCCGCAACGGGCAGCCGCGCCTCGTCGCACTTGAAGATGGGCAGGTCACGCTGCCCAGTGCCGTGTTCTTCAACTTCGAGGACAACCGCACCTGTTTCGGACGCCACGCCATTGCCAACTACACCGACAGCATCGAAGGCCGGCTGATGCGCTCGCTGAAGAGCGTGCTCGGCAGTTCGCTTGCCCACGAGAAGACCCGCATCAAGTCCCGCTCGATCGGCTTCATGGAGATCGTCGGCCTGTTCCTCGGCCACCTCCGCAAAAAACTGGAGGAAGATGCCGGCGGCGTGGTCGAAACGGTGGTGCTCGGCCGCCCGGTGCAATTCGTCGACGACGACCCCGAGGCCGATACAAACGCCCAGGGCGAACTTGAGAAGGCCGCGCGCGCCCAGGGCTTCAAACACATCGCTTTCCAGTTCGAGCCGATCGCGGCGGCGCTCGACTATGAGCAGAAGGTGACGCGCGAGGAACTGGCGCTGATCGTCGACATGGGCGGCGGCACCTCGGACTTTTCGATCGTGCGCGTCTCACCGCAGCGCTCGCGCTCGCTCGACCGCAAGGACGACATCCTGGCCAGCCGCGGCATCCATATCGGCGGCACGGATTTCGACCGGCTGTTGAGCATCGCCCATGTGATGCCGCAGCTCGGCTATCTGACCCCGACCAAGGACGGCAAGCGCAATCTGCCGGCCAGCTACTTCATCGATCTCGCGACATGGCAGCGCATCAACCTGGTCTACACCGCCAAGGCAATGACGCATCTGCGCCAGATCCGCTACGAGGCCGAGCGCGCCGACCTGGTCGACCGCTTCATCCACATTGTCGAGCATCGCTATGGACATGCGCTGGCGGCCCTTGTCGAAAAGGCCAAGATCGAGCTGACCGACAGATCATCGGCTCAGGTGGCGGTGAAGCTGCCGGGGGCGGCGTTCGCCGCCGAAATCACGCGCACCGGGCTGGACGCCACGATTGCAAGGGACATCGAGCGGGTCACCGCAACGGTCGGGCAGACCATCCGCGACGCCCAGGTCAAGCCATCCGACATCACCGCGGTGTTCCTGACCGGCGGGTCGACCGCAATCCCGCTGGCAAGACGAGAGATTCTCTCCTTGGTGCCGCAGGCATCCGTCATCGACGGCGACATGTTCGGCTCGGTCGGGCTTGGCCTGGCGCTCGACGCCCAGCGAAAGTTTGGCTGACACGGCCCACTCACGGGCGGGCGGGCACCGCTTCATCAGCACTGGCGCTGAGATGCACCTTGAGCGCCATCTGGGCAAGGCTCGCCTGCCGGTCGCGGTGGGTGATGATGGCGAAGTCGCGCTTCGGCAGGTCAATAGGCACCGCGCGCAAACTGCCTTCGGCAATCGCGCCGCCGACGACGAGTTCGGAAATGATGGTGGCGCCGGCACCCGCCTCGACCGCCTGGCGGATGGCCTCGTTGCTCGGCAGCACCAGGAATATCTGCAGGTCGGCGAGCGAAATTCCTTCGCGGCGGGCCAGATCCTCCAGCACTTCGCGCGTGCCCGAACCACCCTCGCGGATGATCCAGCGCAGGCCCTTGATGTCGGGCCGGCCTTGCGAGACTTCGGCGATCTCGGGGTGGGCGCTGGCGACGACCAGCATCAACCTGTCGACGTCGACCTTGGCGCGGCGCAGGATGTCGGATTCCGTCCGCCCCTCGACCAGACCGAGATCCGCGGCACCATCGAGGACATTGGCCTCGACCTGCCTGGTGTTGCCGATGGTGACGCTCAACCTGACGGCGGGATAGGCCTCGTGGAAGGAAGCCAGCCGGCGCGGCAGCCAATAGCTGGCGATGGTCTGGCTGGCGGCGATCGAGAGGCTGCCAGTGACCGTCTGCGAGACATGCTCCAGCACGTTGCGCGCAGCGGCTGCCCGCTCCAGCACGGCCTTGGCTTCCGGCAGGAAGCGGTGCCCGGTCTGGGCGAGCTCGATGTTGCGGCCGACCCGGTTGAACAGATGGACGCCATGCTGCTCTTCAAGCGCGCGAATAGCGGCAGACGCGGCCGATTGGGAAATGCCAAGCAGCTCAGCCGCCTTGGTCATGTGGCCACGCTCGGCAACGGCGACGAAAATCCGCAATTGGTCCAGGGTCATGGGCGCATTAAGAACCAATATCGATCGAATTTACAAGAACAACTGATTAGACAGATCGATACCTTTATTCTACGTTTTCGAGTGAAGTTAGAAAAAATTCGCCATCGAATCGCAGAGAACAAAATGATCGGGCGGTTCAGATCCCTGCTTGCCCATTGGACCCGCGGTATCCGGCGGCGGTTGGCCGGTGACCGATACCACCCGGAAGAGCACTATATGCGCGGCCCCGGGCCGAAGACTCGAGCCAAGTCCGCCGGCCGTGCGGGCACCAGCGGATCATGATGCACCGATCGCCGCGCGGCGCAAATTCGGCACCATCGCAACGGCCGCTTGTCGACACCAGAGCGCCCGATGAAGGCGACGGCGTCGACACTTCGCCAAGCATTTCCGACAGCATCGCCAAGACGACCTGCTACATGTGCGCCTGCCGCTGCGGCATCGACGTGCACATCAAGGGCGGCAAGGTCCGCTACATCAACGGCAACAAGGACCATCCGGTCAATCGCGGCGTGATCTGCGGCAAGGGCAGTTCCGGCATCATGCAGCACTACAGCCCGGCCCGGCTGAAGAAGCCGCTGTTGCGGACCGGTCCGCGCGGCTCAGGAGAATTCCGCGAGATCGAGTGGGAAGAAGCGTTTTCGATCGCGACCGAGCGGCTCTCGGCCATTCGCCGGACTGATCCGAAAAAACTCGCCTTCTTCACGGGCCGCGACCAGTCGCAGTCGCTCACCGGCTGGTGGGCAAGCCAGTTCGGCACACCGAACTTCGCCGCCCATGGCGGCTTCTGTTCGGTCAACATGGCGGCCGGCGGCCTCTATACGATCGGCGGGTCGTTCTGGGAGTTCGGCGAACCCGACTGGGACAACACCAGATACTTCATGCTGTTCGGCGTCGCCGAGGACCACGATTCCAACCCGATCAAGATCGGCCTCGGCAAGATCAAGGCGCGCGGTGCCAAGGTGGTTTCGATCAATCCGTGCCGGACAGGCTACAACGCCATTGCCGACGACTGGATCGGCATCCGGCCCGGCACCGATGGCCTGTTCGTGTTCGCCCTCATCCACGAATTGCTGAAGGCCGGGCGCGTCGATCTCGACTATCTCCTGCGGTACACCAATGCGCATTTGCTCGTCATCCAGGAGCCGGGCGCGGCGGATGACGGTCTGTTCGTGCGTGACGCCGGCGGCAATCCGCTGGCTTGGGACAGGGTTGCGAAGAGACCGGTCAGCGCCACCGATACCGAGGCCAAGCCTGCACTGACGGGCAGCTTCACCGTCGACGGTCGCCGCTGCGTGCCGGTGTTCCAGCTCATCGCCGACCGCTATCTCGATGAGAGCTACGCACCCGACGCGGTGGCAGAGCGCTGCGGCATTCCCGCCGACACGATCCGCAGGATCGCCGCCGAACTCGCGCATGTCGCCTTCGAACAGACGATCGAATTGCCGATCGCCTGGACCGACTGGGCCGGGCGCCGGCACGAGACGATCAAGGGGCGGCCAGTGTCGATGCATGCCATGCGCGGCATCTCCGCCCATTCGAACGGCTTTCACACCTGCCGCGCCATCCATCTCTTGCAGGTGCTGCTCGGCACCGTGGATGTCCCCGGCGGCTTCCGCTTCAAGCCGCCCTACCCGAGATCGGCGCCGCCGGGCCCAAAGCCTTTAGGCAAGACCGTCAAGCCGATGACGCCGCTCGACGGCATGCCGCTCGGCTTCGTCTGCGGGCCGGACGACCTTTTGGTCGACGAGGCCGGCATGCCTGTTCGCATCGACAAGGCCTATTCCTGGGATGCACCGCTGGCGGCACATGGCCTCATGCACACCGTTATCCGCAACGCATGGGCCGGCGATCCGTACCCGATCGACACGTTGATGATGTACATGTCGAACATGGCCTGGAATTCCTCGATGAACACCGTCGAGACCATAGCGATGCTGACTGACAGCGGCGAAGCGGGCAATTACAGGATCCCCTTCATCATCTATTCCGACGCCTACTATTCCGAGACGGTGCCGTTCGCCGATCTCGTGCTGCCGGACACAACCTATCTCGAACGTCACGACTGCATCAGCCTGCTCGACCGGCCGATCAGCCATGCCGACGGACCGGGCGACGCCATCCGCCATCCCGTCGTCGAGCCGGATCGCGATGTCAGGCCGTTCCAGTCGGTGCTGATCGAACTCGGCGCGCGGCTTGGCCTGCCGTGCTTCGTCAAGGACGATGGCTCGGCCAGATACCGCGACTATGCCGATTACATCGTCAACCATGAGCGGACGCCCGGCATCGGCCCGCTTGCCGGCTGGCGCGGCAAGGATGGAGCCTCGTTTGGCAAGGGCGAGGCCAATCCGGACCAATTGCAGCGCTACATCGACAATGGCGGCTTCTGGCACCACGATTTCGCCGAGGACCAACGCTACTACAAGATGGCCAACCGCTCCTATCTCGACTTCGCGGTGCAGATGGGTTTCATCCCCAAGGCTGAGCCGGTCGTCTTTCAGCTCTATTGCGAGCCTCTGCAGCGCTTCAGGCTGGCTGCACGCGGCCATGGCCGCGTGGTGCCGCCAGAGGGCGACCGCCAGCGCATCGAGACCTATATGGACCCGCTGCCGTTCTGGTATATGCCCTTCGAGGAAGCGGCCGTCGATTTGCAAGACTATCCGCTGCATGCTCTGACGCAGCGGCCGATGCACATGTATCATTCCTGGGGTTCGCAAAACGCGTGGCTGAGACAAATCACCAGCCAGAACCGGCTGTTCGTGCATCACCGGACCGCCGCTGGTCTCGGCCTTGTCGATGACGACTGGGTGTGGATCGAAAGCATCAACGGCAAGGTCAAGGGACAGATCAAGCTGGTCGACGGGGTGAACGAAACCACGGTCTGGACCTGGAACGCGATCGGCAAGCGGCGCGGCAGTTGGGGGCTAAAGGATGACGCCGCCGAATCCAATCGCGGCTTCCTGCTCAACCACATCATCGGCGACCAGACTTCGGCAGACGCCAACGGCAAACGCTATTCGAACTCCGATCCGGTGACCGGTCAGGCGGCGTGGTTCGACCTGCGCGTGCGCATCGTCAAATGTGCGGCCGAGGAAGCCGGCTTCACCGAGCCGCAATTCGAACGTTTCCAACAACCGCCTGGCTTCGAACCCTCCCCCGACAGACTGACCTTCGGCGCTGAGTTCCGCCGGGCAAGGGAGGCGGCCGAATGACCTGTCTGCCAAGTCAAAGCGGCAAGAAGCTCGGCCTCGTCATCGATCTCGACACCTGCGTCGGCTGCCAGGCCTGCGTCACGGCCTGCAAGGAATGGAACACCGGCGGCCACATGGCGCCGCTGACCGACATCGACCCCTATGGCGGCCATGTCGACGGCGTCTGGTTCAACCGCGTCCACAGCTACGAACACACCACCGACATGGGCGGGCGGACCGTGAACTTCCCGCGCTCCTGCCTGCATTGCGAGACGCCGGCCTGCGTCACGGTCTGCCCGACCGGCGCCTCCTACAAGCGGGCCTCGGACGGCATCGTGCTGATCGACGAGGACAAGTGCATCGGCTGCAAATTGTGCAGTTGGGCCTGCCCTTATGGGGCGCGCGAATTCGATCGTGATGTCGGCGTGATGAAGAAGTGCACGCTGTGCGTCGACCGCATCTACAATGACAATCTGGCCGAGGAAGACCGCGTGCCGGCCTGCGTCGCCGCTTGCCCGACCAGCGCCCGGCATTTCGGCGATCTCGGCGATCCCGCGTCGGCTGTCTCGCAACTGGTGGCGGAGCGTGGCGGCGTCGACCTGATGCCGGAACTCGGCTATCACCCGACCAACAAATATTTGCCGCCACGCGCCCACACCAAGCGCGCCGCATCGGTGGCCGCACCGGCACTCGAAGCGGTGCGGGCCGAAGGGGGCTTCCTGGGCTGGGTCGACCGCATGCTTTCGAACTGACATCCATGCATCCAGCCTCCTCCGTCGTCTTCTTCACCACCGCGACCGGCGCCGGCTATGGGCTGCTGGCGCTGCTTGGGGTGCTCGGAGGCTTCCAGATCATCCCGCCCGATTTCTGGCTGGGCCTCATCGGCATGGGCCTGGGGCTCGGCCTGATCATGGCCGGGCTGCTGTCCTCGACAGGTCATCTCGGCAGACCCGAACGCGCCTGGCGGGCGTTCTCGCAATGGCGCAGCTCATGGCTGTCGCGCGAAGGCGTTGCCTCTGTCATCACCTTCGTTCCGGCGGGCCTGTTCGGCATCGGCTGGGTGTTTTTCGGCCGCAGCGGCGGCTGGGTGACCGTGGCCGGATTGCTGGCGGCCTGTGGTGCGGTCGTCACCGTCTGTACCACCGGCATGATCTATGCGTCGCTGAAGCCGATCGCCCAGTGGCACAGCCGCTTCACGCTGCCCGGCTACCTCATTTTTTCGGCGATGACCGGCAGCGTGCTGTTGAACGCGCTGCTGCAGGGATTTGCTCTCGGCTCGAAGACCCTTCTGGCGGCCTCGGTGTTGTTCAGTCTGCTCGGCTGGGGCTGGAAGCTGGCAACCTGGCGCTACAACGACCGGCTGGAAATCCCAACCAATGCCAACACCGCGACGGGGCTCGCCGGCGGCACGGTACGATCGCTGGAATGGCCGCATACCGAAGAGAATTATCTGCTCAAGGAGATGGGGTTCCGCATCGCGCGCAAGCACAGCGCACGCCTGCGCCAGATCACCCAGGTTCTGGCCTTCGCTTTGCCCATCCTGTTGCTGGCCGCCGTATTTGCCTCGCCGTGGCCCTTCGCGGCGCTGCTGTCGCTGCTCGCGGCCGGCGTCCAGTTCGCCGGCATGCTGGTCGAACGCTGGCTGTTCTTCGCCGAGGCAAAGCACACGGTAACACTCTACTACGGACGCTGACCTCAGCCCGGCCTGAGCATCGAGCGTGAAATCGCAAAAATGCGCTCGGCGCCGAGCATATAGGCCATCAGCGTGTCCAGCCGAAACAGTCCGGCATAGGCGCGATCGAGCACGTTGAGCGAACCGGTATAGGCGCCGAAGGCCGGCATGATCATGCGGCCGCCATCGCCGGCAAAGCAGCGCCGCCGCACCGAACGCCCACGCTGCACGATGCGCGCGCACGGATGCAGATGACCCGCTATCTCGCCTTCGACACGTTCCTTCGATGGCTCATGCCGGAACAACAGCGAGCCTATGGCAAGTTCGCGCACCGTCTCGCCGGGTAGGTCGGCGGGCGCTTCCGGATCGTGATTGCCGGCAACCCAGAACCAGTCGCGGCCTGATATCAGCGCTTCCAGCCGTTCGCGGAAGCTCGCATGCATGCGCTCGGCGCCGCCGCCATCGTGGAAGCTGTCGCCCAGGCTGATGACGATGGATGGCTGGTAGTCAGCGATCACGGCCTGCAGTCTCAGCAACGTCGCGCCGGTGTCGTAAGGCGGGATCAGCGCGCCGCGCCGCGCCAGCGACGAACCCTTTTCGAGATGCAGGTCGGAAACGGCCAGAAGCCGCAGATCCGGAAAATAAAGCACGCCGCGCCGGTCGCAGACCGCACGCTCGCCGGCGATGCCGACAAGGTCGGCCTCGGCGATCAGCGACGTGCGCGCCAGTGAAAAATTCATCTCGAAATCAGTCTCATCTTTGGCCCATCGCCTCCTCGACCAGATCGGCGGCTTCCATGAGCAGGGACTCGTTGGCGCCGCCATTCACCAATTCCTTGCCGATCTCCAGCATGATCGGCACGGCCAGCGGCGATATCTGCTCAAGATGCTTATGCATGATTCGACCGCGGACACGCGAGAGCATCTCGGCAAGTCTGCTGACATCGAGCAGTCCCGCCGATGCATCGATGCGCGTCGCCTGCAGCAGGATGTGGTCCGGCTCGTGGCTGCGCAGCACATCGTAGATCAGGTCGGCCGACACCGTCACCTGGCGGCCGCTCTTCTCTTGCCCGGGAAAACGCTTCTCGATCAGTCCGGCGATGACCGCGCAGGTGCGAAACGTCCGCTTCAGCATCCAACTGTCGTTCAGCCAGGCCTCGAGGTCGTCGCCGAGCATGTCTTCGTCGAACAGGGCGGCCAATGACGGCTTCTTGGCCTTGAACAGCGCCGCCATGTCGTCCAGCGCCCAGACGGCCAGCGAATAGTCGGTGGCGACGAAGCCGAGAGGGCGGGCGTTGGCACGCTCCAACCGCCGCGTCAAAAGCATGCCGAGCGTCTGGTGCGCCAGCCTGCCTTCGAAGGGATAGGCGACCATGTAGTGGCGGTTGCCGCGCGGAAAGGTCTCGACCAGAAGGTCGCCGCGCTTCGGCAGCACCGACTTTTCCTTCTGCAGCCGCAGCCAGTCGGCGACCTGCTCGGGCAGCGCCTGCCAGCGGTTGCTGTCGGCCAGCATGCCGCGCACCTGATCGGCGAGATAGGTCGAGAGCGGAAACTTGCCGCCGGCATAGGACGGCACGATGATGTTGGCGCCGGCGCTGTTGGAGACGACGCATTCGTTCTCGCGGATGCCCTCGAAGCGCAGCACCTTGCCGGCAAACAGGAAATTGTCGCCGGGGCGTAGCGTCTCGGCGAAATACTCCTCGATCTTGCCCAGCACCGGCCCGCCGCGTCCAGCCATGCCACGGCCCTGCCTGACATAGCGGACATTGAGTTCCGGCATTTCGACGATGGTGCCGACATTCAGACGGTATTGCTGGGCGACACGCGGATGCGAGACGCGCCACAGCCCGCCGACCGTCTTTCGAATGCGCGCGTAGCGCTCGTAGTTCTTCAGCGCGTAGCCGCCGGTGGCGACGAAATCGACGACACGGTCGAAGGTCTCGCGTGCCAGCCCGGCATAGGGCGCGGCGCGGCGCACTTCTTCGAACAAATGGTCGGCATCGAAGGGCGCGCCGCAGGCGACGCCCAGCACGTGCTGCGACAGCACGTCGAGCGCGCCGGTGATCAGCGGCGGCGTGTCCTGCGCGCCGAGATAGTTGGCGTCGAGTGCGGCACGGCATTCCAGCACCTCGAAACGGTTGGCCGGAATAAGGATCGCCTTGGACGGCTCGTCCATGCGGTGGTTGGCGCGGCCGATGCGCTGCGCCAGGCGGCTCGCGCCCTTCGGCGCGCCGACATGCACGACCAGGTCGACATCGCCCCAGTCGATGCCGAGATCGAGCGTCGACGTCGCGACGATGGCGCGCAGCGCATTCTCGCCCATCGCCTTCTCGACCCGCCGACGCTGGCCGACATCGAGCGAACCGTGATGCAAGGCAATCGGCAGCGAGTCCTCATTGGCCCGCCACAGTTCCTGGAACAGCAATTCGGCCTGGCTGCGGGTGTTGACGAACAGCAGCGTCGTGCGATGCCTTTTGATCGCCTCGTAGATTTCAGGAATAGCGTATCGGGCCGAATGGCCGGACCACGGCACATGCTGCTCGGAGTCGAGAATGGAGATGTCGGGCTTGGCTCCGCCGGCCACGGTGATCAGGCCGGCCATGGCGCCTGGCGGATTCTGGCCGACCAGCCAACGCCGCAATTCGTCGGGCTCGGCGACCGTAGCCGACAAGCCTATCGTCTGCAGGCCAGGCACGTAGCTGCGCAGCCGCGCCAGGCCGAGCGCCAGCAGATGCCCGCGCTTCGACGTCACCAGCGAGTGCAGCTCGTCGAGCACGACATAGCGCAGATCCTCGAAGAAGCGACGGGCATCGGGCGCCGCGATCAGCAGCGCCAGTTGCTCGGGCGTGGTGAGCAGAATGTCGGGCGGCACCAGTTTCTGGCGCTGACGCTTGTGCGACGGCGTGTCGCCGGTGCGCGTCTCGATGGTTACAGGCAGGCCGATCTCTTCGACCGGCTTGCCGAGATTGCGCTCGATGTCGACCGCCAGCGCCTTCAGCGGCGAGATGTAGAGGGTATGGATGCCGCGATGCGCCTGCCCCGGTTTTCGCCTTGGCCGGTTGGCCAACTCGGTCAGCGAAGGCAGGAACCCGGCCAACGTCTTCCCGGCCCCGGTAGGGGCGATCAACAGCACCGATTGCCCGCTCTGGGCCCTTGCCAGCAATTCGATCTGGTGGGCACGCGGCGACCAGCCTTTCTCGCCGAACCACCTGATGAATGGTTCGGGCAGGGCCACGGTGGCATTCTGTTCGGCAAGGCGAGGCTGCTCTGTCACGCGCCAGAGGTAGCGCGAAGGTGGGCAATCGCCAAGAAAAATCGGAACAAAAGGGGATCGAAGGCCTTAAGGCCGCCGAAACCCGGTCGGGCCGCCATAGAGATAGCCGATGCGGGCGATCGCCTCCTTCAGCCCTTCGCGCGACACCAGCATGGTGTGGCCATTGGCATGGATCATGGTATCGGCGTCGGTCATGACGGCGACATGGCCTTTCCAGAAGACGAGGTCGCCGCGCCGCAACCCGGTGTAATCCGGGCCAGGATCGAGCGGCTCGCCGAGAGTCGCCGCTTGCATGTCGGAATCGCGCAGCACGTCGCTTCCGGTCATGCGCATCGCCAGTTGCACAAGGCCCGAACAGTCGATGCCGAAACCCGAAGCGCCGCCCCACAGATAAGGTGTGCCGAGAAACATCTCGGCCACCGCAACATAGTCGGCGGCCGCATCACCGACAGGCCGCAGATGGCCGGCGATGATCGCCTCGCCGGAAGGCAGGACGGCATAGTGCGTGCCGCGCGTTTCGGCTGCACCCGTCACCGCAACCGTCGATCCCATCGACAATTGTCCGGCGATCGGAAACCGCAGATCCGGCGCGGGGTAAAGGAAAGTGCGCGGCACCGACACGATATGGGTCGCCGCCTGATCCCGCCCGCCCAGCATGGTATCGGCGACGTAACCGACATAACCATCGCGCTCGGCCTGGATCCAGGCCCAGCCTTCGGCGACCTCGAAGACGAGGACATCATCGCCGAACAGGGCTTGGGTGTTGACGCCGGCATCCGGCCGCGGCGCTTTGCGCACATCGGCCACGGACGCGGTGATCCGCGCCGGCCGGCCGGCGACGAAGCGGTCGGCGGCGACCTCGCCCTTCAGCCGCGCATCGGCAAGGTCGGAACGGAAAGCGTGAAGGCGGGCATCCCTGGCGGTCAAATCAGCAACTCTGCTTTATTATGTTGACGCATGATCTTGTCCGAAAAACTGGTTCCCGCTTCTTGCTGCGCTGACCTGCGGTTCGGGATCGTGCTTTAGATGGGCAATTCGTGGGCCTTGGCAATGATACCATCGCCGAAGCGCTCGACAAAGAGCGCGCCCTCGACCGTGCGCCTGATCAGCACATTGCGCTTGTCGAGCTCGTCGCGATGGCGCGACACGAGCTTCAACGCACCCATCGTGTCGAGCGCGCGGGTGATCACCGGCTTGGTGACATTGAGGCGGGCGGCGAGCCCGCGCACCGTGTGCGGCGGCGGATCGAGATAGATGGTGAACAGGATCGCCGTCTGGCGCATGGTCAGGTCCGGCGCGTCGTCGCGCACCTGCGACAGCATCACTTGCTGCCACAGTCGCAAGGCCTGGCTCGGGCGCATGGCAATCGACATCCGAGCAGCATGACGGCAAATTGTTTCGGTTCCGTTTCAGTTTCTGCAATTTGCCGGCTCTGCTTGTCGCTATCAGCCAAAGCGTTTCGAGATGATCCGCTCCAGCGCGCGAATGCCTTGCGCCTCGCCGCCCGCGGGGCCATGCGCACGGTCGGCGGGGTTCCAGGCGAAGATGTCGAAATGCGCCCAGCCGGCGGTCTTTTCGACAAAGCGCTTGAGGAAGAGTGCCGCCGTGATCGAGCCGGCGAAACCGTCGGTGGTGACGTTGTTGATGTCGGCGATCTTCGACGACAGTTTTGCATCGTAAGGCCGCCACAACGGCATGCGCCACAACGGATCCTCGGCCGCGACGGAAGCCGCCACTAGGTCGGACGCCAGTGCTTCGTCGCCGGTATAGAAGGGCGGCAGGTCGGGACCGAGCGCGACACGGGCTGCCCCGGTCAGCGTCGCCATATCGACCAGAAGCTGCGGTTCCTCCTCGTCGGCCAAGGCCAGTGCATCGGCCAGCACCAGCCGCCCCTCCGCGTCCGTGTTGCCGATCTCGACGGTGATGCCCTTGCGGCTCGTCAGCACGTCGCCCGGCCGAAAGGCGTTGCCGGCGATCGAATTCTCGACCGCGGGAATGAGCACGCGCAGACGCACCTTCAGGCCGGCGGCCATGATCATCGAGGCGAGACCAAGCACATTGGCCGCGCCGCCCATGTCCTTCTTCATCAACAGCATGCCGGACGACGGCTTGATGTCGAGACCGCCCGTGTCGAAACAGACGCCCTTGCCGACCAGCGTCACCTTCGGCGCGCCTTGCTGCCCCCATCTCATGTCGATCAGGCGCGGCGCGCCGGTCGACGCGCGACCGACGGCATGGATCATCGGGAAATTCCGATCGAGGAGATCGTCGCCCTTCACCACCGAGATTTCGGCCTCGTGCGCTGCGGCCAGGCTCCGCACCGCCTTCTCCAATTCTTCCGGACCCATGTCGCTGGTCGGCGTGTTGACCAGATCGCGTGTCAGGAAGACGCCATCGGCAATGCGGCGAACGCGCCCGGCATCGACGCCGGCCGGCAATACGAAGCGCAGCGCCTTGCCGGGTTTCTTGCCATAACGGGTAAAGGCATAGCCGCCGAGCACCAGTGCGGTTGCCGCCAACTCCGGCTCGGCCGGCGCGGAGGCGAAATGCCAATCGCCTTCCGGCAAGGCTTTCGACAACGCACCAAGAGCGAGTGCGCCCTCGCCATCGCCGATACCGAATAAGGCGCCGCCGAGGGCTCCCTTTTCGCCGGGCACGACCAGCGTCCTGCCTGCCTCGCCTGAAAAGCCGTTTGCCCTGGCCCAGGCGACCGCGGCAGGTGCAAGACCGGCTGCTTCCAGCCCATCCCTGGCGACCAGATGGACCGGCAGCGCGCCCGGCAGTTTCTTTTCGACGAGTTCGACAGGCATTCGATGTTCTCCGTGCGGCGCCCTTGAGTCGCCATTCTTAACCGTCCGTTAGGGTTAACAGAATATTTCTTCGGGAGGGAAGATGGCCACGCAATGGCCGCGTATGAATGGAGGCCCGGTGCCGATGCCGACCAACCGCACGATCAATGCCACGGGAAAACGGTTCATCACCACGGCGCTCGTGCTGGCGCTCGCGGCCAGTGTCGCCGGTTGCGCAACCGACAAGTTCACCACCGGTTCGATCGGACGCAACAGCGGCAAACCGCTGGAGGCCATGTCGGGCGGGGAACTGCACACTGCAACGGCGGCACTTGGCCAATCCTACGCCAGGAACCCCACCGACAAGCGTATCGCCACCAATTATGCGGCGGCGCTGCAGATGGATGGCGACGCCGACCAGTCGCTCGCCGTGATGCGCAAGCTGGCGATCGCCCTGCCGAAGGATCGCGACGTGCTCGCCTCCTATGGCAAGGCGCTGGCTGCCAATGGCCAGTTCGAGGCCGCACTGGACGCCGTGCGCCGCGCCCAGACACCGGAATATCCCGACTGGAGGCTGGTATCGGCCGAAGCGGCCATTCTCGACCAGATCGGCCAGAAAGACGACGCGCGCCAGCTTTATCGCAAGGCTCTCGAACTAAAGCCGAACGAGCCTTCGGTGCTCTCCAATCTCGGCATGTCCTACGTGCTGGAAGGTGACCTGCGCACCGCCGAAACCTATATGCGCTCCGCCGCGCAGCAGCCGAACGCAGACAGCCGGGTGCGCCAGAACCTGGCGCTGGTCGTCGGCCTGCAGGGCCGTTTCGACGAAGCCGAGAAGATCGCCTCGCAGGAACTCTCGCCCGAACAGGCACAGGCGAACGTCGCCTATCTGCGCCAGATGCTGGCCCAGCAGAACGCCTGGAGCCAGCTCAAGGACCAGGACAAGCCAAAGTCTGCGACCAACTAGATCTCGTCGCGCCGAACTCGCTTTAAGTCTTTGTTGATGCATGTCGTTGGCCCAATACCGCTGCGTTCTTGTGCGACATGCTATGGACGACAATCTGCGACAACCTTGAAATGAAGAAGCCGCGCTACGTTCAGCGCGGCTTCTTCATTTCTGATGCGGGACGAGCCTCGCCTCTATTGCGCTGTCGATGATGGTGCCGAACGATCGCCGAAGATGCCGCGCTGGCTGACCTGAATGCCGGCGGGGCCCAGAATGATCGCGAAAAGCACCGGCAGGAAGAACAGGATCATCGGCACGGTGAGCTTCGGCGGCAAGGCCGCCGCCTTCTTCTCCGCCGCGTTCATGCGCATGTCGCGGCTTTCGGCGGCCAGCACGCGCAGTGCATGCGCCACCGGCGTGCCGTAACGTTCGGCCTGGACGAGTGCCTGCGACACCGACTTGACCGATTCCAGGCCGGTGCGGCTTGCCAGGTTCTCGTAGGCCTGCCTGCGCTCCTGCAGATAGGAAAGCTCGGCGTTGGTGAGGATGAATTCTTCCGCCAGCGCCACCGATTGCGCGCCGATCTCGTCGGCGACCTTGCGCAGGGCCGCTTCCACCGACATGCCCGATTCGACGCAGATCAGCATCAGATCGAGCGCATCCGGCCACGCCATCTGGATCGACTGCTTGCGCTTGGTAGCGCGGTTGTTGACGTAGACGACCGGAGCGTAGAAGCCGCCATAGGCAACGAGGATGCAGACGAACACCCTGATGACCAATGGCTTGTCGGGCAATCCTCCGAGTACGAAGGTGTAGATTGCGCCCAGCGCGAAGCCGACAAAAGGAAGCACGAGACGGAAGAAAAGAAACCGCGTCAGCGGGTTCTGTCCGCGAAAGCCGGCGACCTTGAGTTTCTGCAATGTGCCCTCATCGGCGAGCGCGCGCCTCAGATCCAGCCGGTCGACAATGTTGCGCATACCAACCGACTGTTCCTCGCGCAGGCCCTTGCGACGGCGATCCGCTTCGACGGCAAGCCGGGCGCGCTGCTTGGCACGCAGTTCGTCGCGTTCCAGCGCGACGGTTTTCATGCGTGACTTGAGCTGGTTTCCGCCAAACGCCGGCAGCAAGGTGAAAACGGTCGCAAACACCGCTATGGCGACCAGCATCGCGATCAGGAAGCTCGGATCGGTCAGGGATTTGATGACTTGGTCGGTCATGCCAGCATCCTAGACTTCGAAGTTCATCATCTTGCGCATCACAAAGATGCCGATCGACATCCAGACCGCCGAGCACCCAAGGATCAGGTGTCCAACGTTGGTGACGAACAGCGGCATCAGGTAGTTCGGGCTCGACAGGTAGACGAGAAACGCAACGATGAAAGGCAGCGCACCGATGATGGCGGCGGACGCTTTCGCTTCCATCGACAGTGCCTGGACCTTGGCTTTCATCTTCTTGCGATCGCGAAGCACGCGCGAAAGATTGCCCAGCGCCTCGGATAGGTTGCCGCCAGCCTGCGATTGAATCTGGATGACGATGCCGAAGAAGCTCGCCTCCGTGCAAGGCATGGTTTCGGGCATGCGCAAGGTCGCATCGGGGATCGACAGGCCCATCTGCTGGGAATCGACGATACGACGAAATTCGGTCTTCACCGGTTCGGGAGATTCGTTGGCTATCAGGCGCACCGCGTCGTTCAGCGGCAGGCCGGACTTGACTGCACGCACGATGATATCGAGCGCGTTTGGAAATTCGTTGAGGAATGCCTTTACGCGGCGGGCGCGACGAAACGAGACGAACCAGCGCGGCAGGCCGAGTGCGCCGGCCAGCAGCACGCCCGGCAGAACGAGCCGCGGCGCTCCGGCCACAAAGGCAACCATCGTCAAAGCGAGGCCGCATATGGCGGAGTATATATAGAAGCGCTCGACGGTGATCTTCAGGCCAGCCTGACGGAGTTGGGCTTTCAGCGGTGGTTTCTTGACCCTGCTGTCGTTGGTTTTCTGCTTTGCGTCGAGCTCGTTCAGCGAATCCTGAACCGACTTGCGCCGCTTGACGGCTTCCGCCGCGCGGTCACGCGAGGCCTTGACGACGGAGCGATCAGTCTCGGCGGACTTGATCGTTTCAAGCCGCTTGCCGACCTGTTTCTCGTTGCTGATCCGGGTGAACAGGAATGCATAGGCGACCGCGCCGGCGCTAAAGCCGGCGAGCACGACAAACGCCAGTACTGTGCCGTCAATTCCAAACATTGGCCAGAACCCTCACGCCGTCAGTCAGCGCGTTTCTCCATCGCTTCGAGCGCAGTGGCGAGGCGCTGCTCCTCGCCATAGTAGCGAGCCCGGTCCCAGAAATGCGGACGACCGATGCCGGTCGATACATGCTCTCCCAGCAGCCTGCCATTGGCGTCCTCGCCCTTGATGTTATAGAGGACGATATCCTGCGTGATGATGACGTCGCCCTCCATGCCGATCACCTCGGTGATGTGGGTGATGCGACGCGATCCATCGCGCAGGCGCGCCGCCTGGATGATCACGTCGATGGAGCCGACGACGATTTCGCGCACGGTTTTCTGAGGCAGCGAATAACCGCCCATCGCGATCATGGATTCGATACGGTTCAGGCACTCGCGCGGGCTGTTCGAGTGGATCGTTCCCATCGAACCGTCATGGCCGGTGTTCATCGCCTGCAGAAGGTCGAACACCTCGGGTCCGCGCACTTCGCCGACGATGATGCGCTCGGGACGCATGCGCAGGCAGTTCTTGACCAGGTCACGCATCGTTACCTCACCCTCGCCCTCCAGATTGGGCGGGCGGGTTTCGAGGCGCACGACATGCGGCTGCTGCAATTGCAGCTCGGCCGAGTCCTCGCAGGTGATGACGCGCTCCTCGCGGTCGATATAGTTGGTCAGGCAGTTGAGCAGAGTCGTCTTGCCCGAGCCGGTACCGCCCGAGATGACGATGTTGCAGCGAACACGACTGATGATCTTGAGAACTTCGGCTCCCTGCGGTGAGATGGCGCCGAACCTGACCAGCTGATCCAGGGTCAGCTTGTCCTTCTTGAATTTGCGGATGGTGAGCGTGGCACCGTCGATGGAGAGCGGCGGCGCGATGACGTTGACGCGTGAACCGTCGGGAAGACGCGCGTCGCAGATCGGGCTGGATTCGTCGACACGGCGGCCAACCTGGCTGACGATGCGCTGGCAGATGTTGAGGAGCTGCTGGTTGTCGCGAAAGCGGATGCCGGTCTGTTCGACCTTGCCGTTGACTTCGATGTAGACGTTCTTGGAGCCGTTGACCATGATGTCGGCGATGTCATCGCGCGCCAGCAACGGCTCGAGTGGCCCATAGCCGAGCACATCGTTGCAGATGTCCTCGAGAAGTTCCTCCTGCTCAGCGATCGTCATCGCGAAATTCTTGATCGCGATGATGTCGTTGACGATGTCGCGAATTTCTTCGCGTGCGCTTTCGGGATCAAGCTTGGAGAGCTGCGACAGATCGATGGTGTCGATGAGCGCGGAGAAAACCTGGCTCTTGGTGTCGTAATAGGATTCGCTCTTTTCGCGTTGGACCCGCTTCAGGTCCGGTGCCGATGACGGCGCATCGATTGTGCGGCGCGCCGGCGGCGCGACAGGTGCGCTTGGCGGAGGCGCAGCGGGGCGGGCAAGCACCGCCGTATCCGCAGAACTTACGGCCGCCGGCGCAACCGGGGTCGGTGCCGGCTGGCGAAATTCCGGCGTGAACCGGTTTCCGTCGTCGCTGCCTCTTTTACCAAACATGATCTGCTACCGATTCCACCGCTGAAACGTCATTTCTTGTTGCGCGAGAGCCTGCCAAGCAGATTGCCAAGCCCTGCCTTCTTCTTCGTCTTGATTTCACTGCGCCCAGTCAGCACGTGCGCGATTTCGTTGATCATCGCGACAACCGAGTTCTTGGCATCCATTTCGCCAAGCATGCGCCCGTTGTTGGCGGCATTGCCGAACAGCAACGGATCAAAGCCAATGACCGACATTGGCGTCAGGCCGAGCGGCTCGGTGAAATCGGACGGTGAAATCTCCGGGCGCTTGGGGACGCCGGCCTGGTTGATGATCAGCTTCGGCGGCGGGTCGTTGGGACGAAGCCGCTTCAACATGTCGACCATGTTCTTGGTGTTGCGCAGATTGGCCAGTTCCGGCGTCGCCGTGATGACGATCTCGTCGGCCTTGATCAGCGTGTTCTTGGTCCAGCCCGTCCAGGCATGGGGAATATCGAGCACCAGTAGCGGCACGCTGCGCTGGGCGGTGTCGATGAGCTGCGCGAAGGCTTCGGGATCGAAGTCATAGACCCTTTCGAGCGTCGAAGGGGCTGCCAGCAGCGACAGGTGTTCGGCGCACTGGGTCAGCAGACGGTCGAGATATACTTCATCGATGCGCTCCGGCGAAAACACCGCCTCGGCGATGCCTTGCGCCGGATCCCGGTCGAAATTGATGTTGGCCGTACCGAAAGCGAGGTCGAGATCGGCGACGACCACCTCGGATTTGAACAGGGTGGACATCGCCCAGGCCACATTGTGGGCAATCGTGGAGGAACCGACGCCGCCCTTGGCGCCGACAAAGGCGATCGAGCGGCCGAGCGGCTCGGCTTCCGGATCAATGAAAATCGACGACACCACGCTGACGATGTCAGCCATCGACACAGGTGCGATCACATATTCGGAAATGCCGGAGCGGATGAGCTCGCGATAGAGACCGACATCATTGTAATGACCTATCACCACCACCTTCGAGGTCGGATCGCAATATTCCGAGAGCTGGGCGAGTTGCTCCAGCAATTGCTTCGGCTCGCTGCGCGATTCCAGCAGGATAAGATTGGGCGTCGGCGCCGACTGATAGAATTCGATGGCGGTGGGGACGCCGCCCATATGGACCTTGAGATGCGCCTTCGTCATGCGGCGGTCCTCGCCGGCGCGCTCGACCGGATTTGCAACGCCCTCGGTCTCGCAGAATGCCTGGATCGAGATGCGCGGGATCGGCCGCAATGCCTGCATCGCGGCGATGTCTTGCTGCGAAGTATCGCTGCCATCCACCGGGGCGTCGTAGGCAAGGTTGCTCATGATCATACTCTTTCGCGTGGCCTGTTCTGTCCGAGACGGCGGCTCAGAAATCTACTTCCGAATTGCTAAGGAACTCGCCCGAGATGCCCCTCTGACGGTAGACATCGATCACCGCGCCGCGATTTTCAGCATCGATGTCGGTAGATTTGCGCGGGCCGAGCAGATCGGCCGGGTTGGCCATCTGCGCGGCGAGATTGTTCTGATAGGAGCAGCCGAAGTCGGCATAATGCTTGTTTTCCGAGGTCTCGACCAGGTCAGCTGGCCAGCGTCCGCATTTGTCGGTCTGGGCTCTGACCGAGACAAAGGAGACGCGAACCGGCGAGGAGATCTCGCTCGAGGCGGCCTGATAGGAGGTGACGACGACCCGGTTGCGCTTGACACCGGCGGCGACCGCGAGCCGGGCGAAATCGCGGGCCGCCGCCGTCGCGGCGACCTCGTTGGCCGACCCGCTCGGGACCTGGATCGTCAGCGTCGGGGCGGCACTCTTGTCATAGCTGTCGAGGAAGCCCAGAAGCGTGTCGCGCTGCGATCCGGTCATGCCGCGATCGCCGGCGCCGACAGGCAGGTCGATCTTCTGGTTCTTCTCCGCGATCACGATCGGATGATTGGTACGATAATCATCCGGAATCGCACCGACGGTGACGCTGTCGCGATTGGCGCAGCCGGACAGCAGCGCCGCTACCGCAATTGCCAGGACCGGAACGGCTCGCCCGCAAATCCGCGAACGGCCAAAGCGCATCGTCGTGGCGATGGTGCTTGCCTTCAATGCTGACTGAGACATATCCGCTCCCGCCTATTTGTAGATGAAGCCGACAACGCCATGGTAACGGCCGTTGGGCTTGTCAGTCTGCATGGTGCCGTAGACGCGATTGACCCTGCCAAGGAACATGGCGGCGCCATCGCTGGCAGCGTTGAAATTGTCGTCCGGCTTGGCAAGGTCGTTGCGTGCCACGGGCCGTGCGAGATACGGCGTGATGATGATCACCAGCTCGGTTTCGTTGCGCACGAAATCCCTGCTGCGGAACAGCGCGCCGAGCACCGGAATCTTTGTCAGCCCTGGCAACCCGTTGACGGCTTGCCTGACATCGTCGCGAACCAGGCCGGCGATCATCATGGAGCCGCCCGAGGGCAGTTCAACGGTCGTATCGGCAAGGCGCTTGCGCAGTGACAGGGCATTCATGCCGGGGCTGGTCACGCCACTGGAAAAAGAAACCGACCCTTCCGTTGTCGGCTCGGAAACCGAGGTTCTGACTTTCAGGCTTATGCGGCCGGGAGACAACACCACCGGCTGGAATTCCAGACCGATGCCGTACTCGATCTTGTCGACGCTGTAGGTCTTCAGGCCGGTCTGGTTGTCGGTCGATACATTCTGGGAGACGCCGCTCACCATGTTGTATTCACCACCGACCTTGAAGGTCGCCTTCTCGCCGGACACGGCGGTCAAGGTCGGCTCAGCCAGTGTCTTCATGACGCCGGACTGCTCCATGGCGTTGATATAGGCCTGCAGCCCCGAGGCGCCGATGTTGAAGCCCGAATTCGACAGCTGCTTGCCGAGGCCGGTGAAATTGTCGCTGACCGCGCCGTAGCTGATGCCGTTGCTGCCGCCACTGCCGACCATGTTGACGCCGAGCTGCTTCATCACCGAGCGGCTGACTTCGGCGACCGTCACCTTCAGCGTGACCTGATCGTCGCCGATGATCTGAAGCAGGTTGACGATCTTACTGGTGCGGCGTTCCTGGTCCGGATTGTCGATCTGGACACCGTTCTGCGCCGAACCGCCGGCCGCGGTCTGCGAATATTGTCCCGTGGTCGCTTCACCGCCCGACACGAAGATCGTCGCCAGGTCGACGGCGCGTTTTGCGTCCAGCGGCGTGTCGACCGTCCCTGTCAGGACGACGTTGTCATTCAGCAGTTCCACCTTGATTGCCGACGTTGGAATGAAGCGCTTGATATAGTCTTCAAGGCCGGCAACGTCGCGTTCGACAGCCAGATCCAGGCTGACGATCTGCTCGCCATTCGGACCGAAGACAAAGATGTTCGTCTCGCCGACCGCCTTGCCGAACAGATAGATACGCCTTGCGGTGCGGGTCACCGCATCGGCAACCGCCGGGTTGGCGACGAGAATATCGTAGGCATCGCTCGGCAGGTCGATGACCACCGACTTGTTGAGGCCAAGCTTGACGCGCTGGGTTGCCGTCGATGCAGTGACCTGCGCGTTCTTTGCCTCGACGACGCCTTGCAGATTCGTCCCGATGAGCAGCAGGCTGAATGCCGCGGCTACAATTGCCGGCAGTTTACCACTTAGCCTCATTTCCTTGCCCCCACTTCGGAAACTTCGCCCGACTTGATCAGCCTCACCGTTCCCCTGCGGCCATTGCCGGAAACGAGATAGTCGGCCTCGCCCAGGTTCTTTTCCTGGGTGTCCGCGACCGCCCGCAGCGCCAGGGTCAGGCGATCCGCCATCTGCTGGGCAACGGTGATGATCTCCGCCTGACGCGGTGTCAGTTCCAGCGTGGCTGTCTGGCCCACCCTGGTCTTCTTGCCTTCCTCGTCCTCCTGAATGGTCTGGTCGATTGCCAGGACGCGGATGTTCTTGAGGATGGTTTCAGTGTTGAAACTGGTGGCGCCGCCGCCGCTGGCATCGCCCCTGCGGGTCATGATGACATCGACGAAGTCGTTGGGAAGAATGAAGCCGCCGGCCGACGTGTCGGCCGAGATGGCGGTGGCGACCGCCCGCATGCCGGAAGGCAGGATCGACGACATGAAGCTCTGCCCCTCGCCGATCAGCTTGGAACGCCGCAGAGGCTCTCCGGCGTACATCGCCACGCGGGCAACGGAGCCCTTCAGCTTTTCCAGCGCCTCTGGCTCGGCGGTGCGGGTGATGAAATTCGCGTTGATGCCGTCGGCGGGCCAGGATTGCCAGGCGATGTTTTTCTCGAGCGGACTGCCCATCGGAACGTCGCCCGAAAGCACTAGCACATCCTGCAGCGACACCGCCGGCGCCTGGGGCCCGGAATCGACGACGATCTGGGGCGGCGGTGCCACCATGTTCTTCGCGACATAACCGGCACCACCCGCCGCGGCCACCGCCACGCTCAGAATTATCAATCGCGATGCTGGCATCTGTCCGAACCCTTGCCCTGGCAAACCACGTAGCCAAGCCGGACTTTGCAGCGGCAATCGTCAAAACAAGGTTAATGTAATGCTTACGATCGTGATTAATTTAACGTTTACATAAATTAGCCGGAATGTGGCCTGACCGGCCAAAACGGGCCGTCCCGGCGTTGTCGAAAGCCGGCTGCGACAATGCTGGTGGATAACCGAAATCGGATCGTGTTCAGGTCGCCAGCCTGGTCAGCGCCCAGACCATCAAGGGCGAATCCGGATAGGTCAGCAACCCACCAAGGCCAAGCGCGATGCCGTAGGGAACCCCATTTGACTCTTCGGCGAAATGGCGCAGAAACGGATTTTGGCCGGTAACGGCCGCAAGCAGCGATTTCCGGTAGAGGAGGATGGCGAGCGTCAGCAGGCCGCCGATGATTGTCGAGACCACAAGATATTCGACGAGATGTATATTGAGACCCATCCACATCGCGGAGGCGGCCAGCAGCTTGGCGTCGCCACCACCCATGCCACCCATTGCAAACAGGCCGAACGTCACGGCCAGGACCAGGGCGCCAGTGGCGATATGTCCGCCATAGGCTGCCCATTCCATACCCGTCAGTGGCGCAACCAGCGCGAAAACAACAACAAGCAGCACCGGCACGCGATTGGCGATCGTCATCGACAGCATGTCGGAGATCGCGGCAAACAGCATGCAGAACGGAAACACGACGAAGATCAGGGCTTCAAGCATCGGCGCTATGCCTATTGTCCGATTTCACAGGGCTCAATCTAGCCATGTTCGATTAACGATTGGTGAGGCCCGGAACGAAAAGGCGACTGGTATTGGCAGCGGAATAGAGAAGGGCCGCCACGCGGCAGCCCTTCTACAGAACGTGATCCGAGCGCTCAGCGCTCAGCGCTCAGCTATGCGGAATATTAGCTGCCGCTGCTGTTCAGGGTGTTTCCGATAGCCAGGAACTTGGTGTTGAGTGCATTGCCGAGCGCGCCAGCGCCAGTGATGATGGCGAGCGCGATGAGAGCGGCGATCAGACCATATTCGATAGCGGTCGCGCCGGATTCGTCCTTCACAAAACGTGCGATGAGATTAGACATTCGAGAGCTCCTACTCCACGTGTTACAGCACTTCCGTCAACTTCTGCGTTGGTTGATCGGATACTGGCAATCTAGGGAGAAGCTCTTTCGATCGGCTTAATAAACAGCCTTACCGATTCCTTTCCCGGTTCGAATATATTGCGTGGTTAACCCAGCACTAAATGCCGGCCGGCCCCATCCGTTTGCAGGGGTCGATGGTGGGGAGATCGCGCTCCGCAGGCAATCAAGTTGGCACGCCGCACCCTTCTGCTGGGGTGTCCGCTTAACCGTTGGTTCACCAATCTCGTTCATGTTCCGTTGATCAGTCTGCTTGCGTGGAGCGCCTCAATGGCCCAGCCGAGATCGTCAATCGTGATTGCTGCGCTTCTTGTCGCCGCGAGCTTCGTCGCGCCCGCCATGGCCGGGGCCGGCATCGAGGTCACGATGAACCAGGCCAAGATCGTCAAACTGTCGCGTCCCGCCGATACGATCGTGGTCGGCAATCCGGCAATCGCCGACGCTTCCGTACAGGACGCCTCGACGATCGTGTTGACCGGCAAGGGTTTCGGCGTCACCAATCTGGTCGTGCTCGATACGGACGGCAGCCCGATCGTCGACGAACAGGTTACCGTCGTGCGGCAGGCCGCCTCGTCGGTGCGTATCTATCGCCGTGCAGAAATACAGACCATGTCCTGCACGCCCTATTGCGAAAGCTCCTATAAGAGTGATGCGGAGAAATCCTCCGAGGCTGAGATGAACGGCACCCGATAGGATGGCGCGGTGGAATGCCGTTCAGGTTATCGGCTGGTTAAGACGCCATCGACGACTTTAACGATCATTCAAACCGGGCCTCAATTGGTTTGCGCTAATACGCCTTCCGAGACCGCATAGAGATCGGCAGGATCAGACATGAGCAAGGAATTCGGCTCCGCAGACGAGCACAAAGCGAGACGCCCAAGGTTTTTCGCTCGCTTCCTTCGCGACCGGCGCGGCAGTACGGCAATTGAATTCGGAATCCTTGCAATCCCGTTTGCGCTGCTTGTCTTTGCCATTCTGGAAAGCTGCATCGCATTTGCCGGCCAGGAAGTGTTGTCCAACATCACCGACGATGTCGCGCGCCGCTTGCGCACCGGCCAGTTAAGGGCAGCCGACGTCGCCGGAGACAATTTGAAGAACATGATCTGCAACAAACTGGAGATCATCGTCTCGCAGGATTGTCCCAATCAGCTGGACGTGGATCTTCGCCAATATACGACGTTCGCCGCCGCCGCCGCGGCCGGCTTCAAGATACAGGCTGGCCAAGTCGTCCTGACCAACGGCGGCGCCAACCAGTCCTTTGCCGTTACGGCGGGTGCTGCGGAATCGAAGAACATGCTGCGGGTCTTTTACAAATGGCCGATCATGACCGATCTACTGGCCCAGTCGATGGGCGGCAACAAGACCCTGCATTTCGCGTCGGTAACCTGGCAGAACGAGCCGTTCGACAATTGAGTTCGAGGCGGATGCACGAGCAGTAAAAGAAAGAGGGCAATGGGCATGATGCGTGCGGGGGCACATCTCAAGACTTCAGGAATTTGGCGCACAGCAATTCGATTCGGGTCCGATCGCCGCGGTATCGCGGCAGTCGAGTTCGCCTTGATCATGCCTCTTCTGCTGGCCATGTATTTCATCACCATGGAGGCGTCACAAGCCATCGAGACCAGCAAGAAGGTCAGTCGTCTCGGCAGCATGGTGGCTGATCTCGTCACCCAGCAGACGACAGTCGTCAAGGCGGATATCGACGCCATCATGGCGATCGGCGCCGTCACCCTTCAGCCCTACAACCGCTCGGTCCCGAGCATCACCATCACGGCCATACAGGTCACGACCGACGCAACGCCGCTGGTGCAAGTGGTGTGGTCGCGCAAACTGGTCAATGGCGTCGCCAGCACTGGCCCCACCACCACCACGGTTCCAGCAAAACTCAAGGTCGCCGGCACCTTCCTCATTCGCGTCGACAGCACTCTTGGCTACAAGCCGGTCATCACTTGGTCGGCGGGCAGCCAACAGAAGCTTGGATTGACCACGGCTTTCAACGCCCTGACGATGGGCGAGTCCTACTATCTGCGTCCGCGTAGAAGCGTGACGATCCCTTGCGGCGATTGCTGAACCGGGACCGCTGAGCCGCTCGCAAAACCGCTCCAAAGCCTCGCGTTACTGCCCCGGACCACTGCCCGCGACGAAGCGCACGACAGCGGCGGCCATGTCGTAATCCTTTGGCACCACGATAGCGAAGCCACCGGAATGCTTTGATTCCAGGAGATCGTAGATGTCTGGCGTCATCGACTTGAGGTTGGTGAGGAAGACGGTGAGCCGGCGCTTGGCTTCCGGATCGAGGTCGCTGCGGACGGCGTGGGGACCATATCTCAGCAGGCCTGACGCCCATACGACCTGAAGCGCCGCTGCCGAAAGTCCCGCAGCTTCGAGCCTCGCCTGGGTGCCCGATGCCTGCGCGCCTGAGGCTTGAGTGCCCGATGCTTCCGGCCGGCCGTCGGCAGCGGCCGTTACCCAGCCGAACAGGCTATCGGCCTTGCCATCGAGCAGCATCGTTTCCGCCGCCGCAGCCGACTCGGCATGGACCAGAAATGGTGCATCTTGCGCAATCTTGCGGCCTTCCGCAGTCAACGCCGCCAATGGCAACAGAGAACCGCCGACGCTGTCCGAAGGGGCCATGGCGATGCGATGGCTTTCCATTGCCGCCAGATCAGGCAGCTTGCCGTCGCGCGTCAAGAGAACGGAGCGGATGCCGATCGCGCCGTCAAAATCGACCGGAGCCACAAGCGGCTCGATGCATCCGCAGCGTTGCGACGCCGTCGCGTAGGCGGTCGCCGAATAGATCGCGTATTCGATGCGGGCATTGGCCTGCGCCTCGATCAGCGCGGCATAGTCGCGGGCGACGACAATCTCGACCTTCATCCCCAAGGCCTTGGTATAGGCGTCGGTCAACCGTGCCAGCCCCGGAACGGTGTTGCCGGCGCCTGGCTCGGCAACAATGCCGATGCGGAACGTGCCGATATCATCGCGCCAGTCGGCATGCGCCGGATTGGACCAGAGCGCACCCTGCACCAGCATGAGAGCGGCGTATGCCTTCAGGGTAACCCTCATGACAGAACCGCCGTCTGCTTTCCTTGATCCATGCCCTTGCCCGCCGCATCGTTGCGACATGCCAAAACCGCCACGCACCATGCATGTCGTTGCCCCAAAAGCGCCGCGCACTTTTGGGCGACATGCATTCTCAGTTTATGCGTGTCGTTGCCCCAAAGCCGCGGCGCACTTTTGGGCGACATGCATCGGACTATCACGCCTGGTCGTTGCCGTTTGGTTTCCGAATTGCCAACGAAGTCGCGGAACCCTATGTCTGGGCGTTCAAACTGGCAACAATTCGATGGCGCGCGCTTTCCTCTTCGTTCTGGACTCCTTCGGCATCGGCGGGGCGGCCGACGCCGACCGCTATGGCGACGCAGGTGCCAACACATTCGCGCACATCACGGAAGCCTGTGCCGAAGGCCGCGCGGATCGCGAAGGGCTTCGCAGTGGACCGCTGTTTGTCCCCTACATGGCCTCGCTCGGGCTTGGCAAGGCCGCCGAAACCGCCACGGGACTGGGCTTCGCGAGCAGCGGCACGGATCTGCTCACCACGGCCTTCCACGGCGCGGCGCAAGAGGTTTCGAGCGGCAAGGACACGCCGTCGGGCCATTGGGAAATCGCCGGCCTGCCGGTGCGATTCGACTGGGGCTATTTCCCGGATACGGTTCCCGCCTTTCCGGCGGATCTGACCGAGGCGATCATCCGCGAGGGCAAGGTGCCGGGCATTCTCGGCAACTGTCATGCGCCGGGCACCGAAATCATCGAGCGGTTCGGCGAGGAGCACATCCGTACCGGCAAGCCGATTTGCTACACGTCGGTCGACTCGGTCCTGCAAATTGCCGCGCATGAAACCCATTTCGGCCTCGAGCGGCTTTATGAATTCTGCAAGGTGGTGCGCAGACTGGTTGACCCGCTGAGGATCGGGCGGGTGATTGCACGGCCGTTCGTCGGCGAAACCACCGCGACCTTCGAGCGAACCTACAACCGTCATGATTACGCGGTGCCGCCACCGGAGCCGACCCTGCTCGACCGGCTGACGGCGCGTGGCAGCCGTGTCATCGCGATCGGCAAGATCGGCGACATCTTCGCCCATCGCGGAATTTCGCAAGTGCGCAAGGCGGCGGGCAACATGGCCATGTTCGACGAGGCGCTGGGCGCGATGGATGATGCCGGCGATGGCGACCTCGTCTTCGCCAATTTCGTCGACTTCGACACCGAATTCGGGCATCGCCGCGACGTTGCGGGTTATGCTGCCGCGCTCGAGGCCTTCGACCGGCGGCTCCCGGAGGCATTTGCAAGGCTGCGGCAGGGCGATCTTCTCATCCTGACGGCCGACCATGGCAACGATCCGACCTGGCGCGGGACCGACCATACGCGCGAACGCATTCCGGTGATCGGCACCGGACCGGCTTTCAAGGGCGGTGACATCGGACTGAGAACGACATTCGCCGACATCGGTGAAACCGTGGCGGAGCATCTTGGGCTGGCGGCCGGCCGTTACGGCACGTCTTTCTATGCAGCGATTGGCGGCCATGCCTGAACTGCCCGAGGTCGAAACGGTCCGGCGTGGGCTGCAGCCGGTTCTGGAAGGCGCCACCATCACCCGTGTCGAGGCGCGCCGACCGGATTTGCGCTTTCCATTTCCCGAAAAATTCTCGCAGCGGCTGACCGGCAAGACGATCACCGCGCTCGGCCGCCGGGCCAAATATCTGACGATGGACGTTGAAGGCGGTCCGGTGCTGATCTGCCATCTCGGCATGTCGGGCTCATTCCGCATCGAGACGGCGGATGGCAGCGACATGCCTGGTATCTTCCACCACGACCGCTCGAAGAGCTCCAACCACGACCACGTCGTCTTCCATGTCGTATCCGTGGGCGGCGCCAGTTCGCGCGTGATCTTCAATGATCCGCGCCGCTTCGGCTTCATGTTGTTTGCCGAAGGACCGCCGGATGTCCATCCGATGCTGGCAGGGCTCGGCGTTGAGCCAACCGGCAACACATTGGACGGCCCGCTGCTTGCCTCATTGATGAAAGGGCGGCGATCACCGCTGAAGGCAGCGCTTCTCGACCAGAGACTGATCGCCGGGCTCGGCAACATCTATGTCTCGGAGGCGCTGTGGCGCGCCAGCCTGTCGCCGCTGCGCGAGGCGGGCACGATCGCCAAGCCCGGGAAGAAGGCCCAGGCTCAAAGCGAGCGCCTCGCCGAAGCCATTCGCTCGGTGATATCAGATGCGATCGCGGCCGGCGGATCCTCGCTCAGGGACTATATGCAGGCTGATGGATCGCTGGGCTACTTCCAGCATTCCTTCGCCGTCTACGACCGCGAGGGTGAGCCTTGCTCGAAACCCGGCTGTAGCGGCCACATCGAGCGGATCGTGCAGAGCGGCCGATCGACCTTCTATTGCCGGACGTGTCAGCGGTGAGTTAGAGCAGTTCCAGGAAACGTGCGAGACGGCTTTCCTGGGAAAAGCGCGTAGCGCTTTCCCTAGGGAGTTGCATCAAAACAAGGAGATAGACGGGTTCCGCGTTTCCGTGAAACGATGACCCGCTCTGGACGATGGGCGAGCGAGGAGAAGCAAGTCATGGCCTATGAGACGATCGTCACCGAAGCGCGCGGCAAGGTCGGGTTGATCACGCTGAACAGGCCACAGGCGCTCAACGCGCTGAATTCCCAGATCCTGGCCGAACTGGTGGCAGCCGTGAACGGTTTCGGCGCCGATGCCGGCATCGGCGCCATGGTCATCACCGGTTCCGAAAAAGCCTTCGCCGCCGGCGCCGATATCAAGGAGATGCAGGCAATCTCCTATGTGGATGCGTACTGCCAAGACTTCTTCGTCGGCTGGGAGGAGTTTACGCGGGCGCGGAAGCCGATCATCGCTGCGGTGGCCGGCTATGCGCTGGGCGGCGGCTGCGAGCTGGCGATGATGTGCGACTTCATCATTGCCGCCGACACGGCCAAGTTCGGCCAACCCGAAATCACGCTCGGCGTCATTCCCGGCATGGGCGGGTCGCAACGGCTGACCCGCTTCGTCGGCAAGTCGAAGGCGATGGACATGTGCCTGACCGGGCGGATGATGGATGCAGCCGAAGCCGAGCGTTCGGGCCTGGTGTCGCGGGTCGTACCTGCCGGCGAGCTCGTCGAGGAGGCGCTGAAGGCGGCTGCCAGGATCGCCGACTTCTCACTGCCATCGGTGATGATGGCCAAGGAGGCTGTCAACCGCGCCTTTGAGACAACGCTCGCCGAGGGATTGCGCTTCGAGCGCCGACTGTTTCACTCGCTGTTCGCGCTCGAGGACCAGAAGGAAGGCATGGCGGCCTTCACCGAGAAGCGGAAGCCGAATTTCAGCAACCGCTGACGCCAGTTTGATAGCCGCCAAAAAGAAGGCCAGGCAGCGTTGACGCGCCGGAAAAGCTGAACTATAAGCCGCACCAACCGAGGCGGCCCCGTGGCTGCCCGTTTGTTTTTTGCGCCCTGCGGCATCCCGCATGCGCCGACCAGATCAGAAGAGAGGCATCATGGCCAATACATCCTCGGCCAAAAAGGCAACGCGCAAGATCGCACGCCGCGCGGCGGTCAACAAGAACCGTCGCTCGCGCGTCCGCACCTATATCCGCCAGGTCGAAGAGGCACTTGCCTCCGGCGACAAGGCTGCCGCACAGGCTGCGTTCAAGATCGCGGAGCCGGAATTGATGCGCGCCGCAACCAAGGGCGTGATCCACAAGAACACGGCGTCCCGCAAGGTGTCGCGACTGGCCCAGCGGGTCAAGGTTTTGTCTGCCTGACATCACGTCCTGGACTGACGTTCTGAGAACCCGGCCGATTGTGCCGGGTTTTTTCGTTTGCCGGCAAGCACTTAAAAAGAATGGCCGGAAACAGCCCTTTGGCGGCTCGAAATGCTTTGCCGGCACTGCCATGCAGGTTGATCGCCGGTATCCCTGAAAAGGGTTCACTCGGAAAAAGTCGACACTCAGAAATAATCTATACTTTTCAAATAGTTGCGGACAGTCGTCCACAGCTTGTTCACATCGAGCCGGGGGGATGGGGGACAAGTCGCTGTCAAGCGAATTATTTCATAAAATTTCGTGACGGGCCGGCTTTTTCATATTCGCCGGAAAAGAGTTTGAATCACAATGGCTTTGTTAAAAAGTGCCGTAGCGGCACGCCACTCGAACCCGCCTCCACTAACCAGATTCCTTAAAAATCAGTTAGTCCCGGCCTTGCCCTATCCACAGCGATTTCGGTAATGTCGGTCTATCGAAAGGGACGGGCTCCGGGCCTTAACCCAGCTTGTAACGGCCAGCTTAAATTGGCGGGATTTGCAACGCGGATCAAGTCCGTGGACGGCTTTGGTTTGTCTTTTTCGATACGGTAGGGGACTGGCGTAACTAGACATGGCAGGTAGACGGCGCGCCGGCGCACTTTTCGCCGGATGGTGTCGTATTGCCCAGACATACCCAACGCGGACTGGCTTCCATGGGCCGGCACCGGTTTCCCCCGAATGTTGGCGATGTCATCTGCCGGCGGCGGCAGCAGGCATCGTAGCGAAGACGCAGTTGCCGGGACACGGGTGCAGGGGCGCATCCCCGGTGGAACAGGGTACGGAAAGACAAGGAAGAGACCATGCAGAGCGGCATCGAACGGGAGCTTACGGGCGACCTCCCATTTCCTGGAACTTTGACCGGAGCAAACGACATGGCGGTGTCCAGCGACGCGGAACAGAAGTTCGACCGGGTCAAGACCCAGTTGAAGGCGCGCCTGGGAACTGAAGTCTATTCGAGTTGGTTCGGCCGCATGAAGGTCGCGGAGGCTTCCAAGGGCATCATCCGCATCTCGGTGCCCACCGCTTTCCTGCGCTCATGGATCAACGGTCACTATCTCGACCTCATTTCCGAGTTGTGGAAGCAGGAGGATCCCGATCTCCTCAAGATCGAGATCGTTGTGCGGACGGCGACCCGCCAGGGGCACAGCCATGCCGAGCCGGAAGTGGCGCCTGCGCGAGCCAAGATGACGCGGCAGACGCAGACGGCGCTCGCCGCCGGCACTGTCAGCCCCGGCCGGACTGAGCGCGCACCGGCTCCGCGTCCGGGCACACCGGTCGAGAGCGAGTTCCGGCACAATGTGCTCGGCTCGCCGCTTGATCCGCGCTACACATTCGGCTCCTTCATCGAGGGACCGTCGAACCGTGTGGCCTTCGCCGCCGCCAAGGCAGTTGCGGAATCGCAATCCAGCGCGGTGCGCTTCAACCCGCTTTTCCTTCACGCAACCGTCGGGCTCGGCAAGACACACCTGTTGCAGGCGATCGCCGCGGAATCGCTGAAGCAGAACCCCAAGTCGCGCGTCGTCTATCTCACGGCCGAGTATTTCATGTGGCGCTTTGCCACCGCGATCCGTGACAACAATGCGCTGACGCTCAAGGAACAGCTGCGCGACATCGACCTGCTCATCATCGACGACATGCAGTTCCTGCAGGGCAAGTCGATCCAGCATGAATTCTGCCACCTGATCAACATGTTGCTCGACAGCGCCAAGCAAGTCGTCGTTGCCGCCGACCGGCCGCCGTCGGAATTGGAATCGCTCGAACCGCGGGTCCGGTCGCGCCTCAATGGCGGCGTCGCGCTTGAAATGTCGGCGCCCGATTTCGCCATGCGCCTTGGCATGCTCAACTTGCGCCTTGCCACCGCAAGGGTCGATGACGCATCGCTCAATATTTCGGAGGAGATCCTCAATCACGTCGCCCGCACCGTGACCGGCAGCGGACGCGAGCTGGAAGGGGCGTTCAATCAGCTGCTGTTCCGCCAGTCCTTCGAACCGCAGATCACCATCGACCGGATCGACGAGATCCTCGGCCACATCTATCGCACCGGCGAGCCGAAGCGGGTTCGTATCGAGGACATCCAGCGCATCGTCGCGCGCCACTACAACGTGTCGAAGACCGAGTTGCTGTCCAACCGGCGCACGCGCACCATCGTCAAGCCGCGGCAGGTGGCCATGTACCTGTCGAAGGTGATGACGCCGCGCTCCCTGCCCGAGATCGGACGGCGTTTCGGCGGCCGCGATCACACCACGGTGCTGCACGCCGTTCGCAAGATCGAGGACCTTTCGGGCAACGACAATACGCTGGCGCAGGAACTCGAGCTCCTGAGGCGGTTGATCAACGACCAGGCCTGACCGGTCTGGCGAAGACGAAACCAGAACAGCACCGGAATTCAATGACTTGCCGGTGCGGTCCTGGATTCGTGGTGTCGCCTGGGGGCGATCCGGAATTTGGTTTTGCGACACCGGCTCGCGGACTTCGTGGCCTTTATCCCCAGAAAGCCCGCGTAGCCGGCCTGAACCGGTGTCGCGGGCTTGCGTTTGCTGGTTTTTTCCTGTCAGTTTACGCAGATTCTGAGCCTGTTCAGACCTTTCGCGGGGCGCCGCTCACTGGTGACCCGTCATTCATTCAAGCGAGCCTGTTTCGTCATGCGTGTTATCCTGGAACGGTCAAATCTCCTGAAGTCGCTCAACCACGTCCACCGTGTCGTCGAGCGGCGTAACACCATACCGATCCTGTCCAACGTGCTGCTCAGCGCCGAGGGCGCCAGCCTCGAAATGAAGGCGACCGACCTCGACCTGGAGGTGACGGAAGCGACGCCCGCCAAGGTGGAGCGCGGCGGGGCGACGACGGTTCCGGCACATCTGCTCTACGACATCGTGCGCAAGCTCGCCGACGGCGCCGAGGTGATGCTGAAGACGGACGAGGACGGCAACGCCATGACGGTAACGTCCGGCCGTTCGAGCTTCCGCCTCCAGTGCCTGCCGCAATCCGATTTCCCCGAGCTTTCGGCCGGATCCTTCTCGCATATCTTCCGTCTCGACTCGGTTGCCCTGAAGGGCCTGATCGAGAAGACCCAGTTCGCCATCTCGACCGAAGAGACGCGCTATTATCTGAACGGCATCTACCTGCACACGCACGAGGTCGGCGGCAAGCTGAAGCTGCGCTCGGTGGCGACCGACGGCCACCGCCTGGCACGCGCCGAGATCGACGCGCCGGCGGGTTCCGAGGGCATGCCGGGCATCATCATTCCGCGCAAGACCGTGAGCGAGCTGCAAAAGCTGGTCGACGATCCGGATGTCGCGGTCACCACCGAACTGTCCGACACCAAGATCCGCTTCACCATCGGCAGCGTGGTTTTGACCTCGAAGCTGATCGACGGCACCTTCCCGGACTATCAGCGGGTCATTCCGACCGGTAACGACAAGAGGCTGATCATCGACCGCCAGAGTTTCGCCGCCGCTGTCGATCGCGTCTCTACCATCTCCTCCGAACGCGGCCGCGCGGTGAAGCTTTCGATCAGCGACGGTCAGGTGACGCTTGCGGTCAACAATCCGGATTCAGGCAGCGCCACCGAGGAGCTGGCCGCCGACTATTCGTCCGATCCAATCGAGATCGGCTTCAACGCCAAGTACCTGCTCGACGTTGCCGCGCAGCTGACCGGCACGGAGGCCAAGTTCATGCTGGCCGACGCTGGTTCGCCGACTCTGATCCACGACATGGCCGACGAGACCGCGCTTTACGTGCTGATGCCGATGCGGGTCTAGCCGGCGCGGCGTCACCAATCCGGCCCGCGACTGGACCGGCAGCGAGAATTATGGCTGCGGCGACTTCCAGAGCAATTCCAGGAAAAATATGAAACGGTTTTCCGCCCGGAATTGCGTCAAAACAAAGAGTTAGAGCAGGTCTGCGTTTTCCGTGAAACGACGAACCGCTCTATAGGCGGATAGCGGTTGCCGGCACAGACTCACATAAGTAAGCTTACACTTACTAATTTCCGCAACTATGCGGGGCTGGCGATCGACCTGGCGCCGGGTGCCGTGGTCTTTTCCGGCGATAACGGTGCGGGCAAGACCAATCTTCTCGAAGCGATCTCCTTGCTGACACCGGGACGCGGCTTGCGCCGCGCGCCTTATGCGGATGTCGCGCGCGAAGGCGGCGACGGCGGCTTTGCCCTGCACGCCCGGCTCGATGGGCCCGACGGCCAGGTCGAGATCGGTACGGGCATTTCAGGTGGCGACAGTGCCGGCGAAGGCGGCAGGCGCGTGCGCATCAACGGCGCTTCGGCGCGATCGGCCGAGGAGATGCTGGAGTGGCTGCGCGTGGTGTGGCTGACGCCGGCGATGGACGCCTTGTTCACCGGACCAGCCGCGGATCGCCGGCGCTTTCTCGATCGGCTGGTGCTGGCGATCGATCCCGGCCACGGCCAGCGCGCAATCGACTACGAAAAGGCGATGCGCGGCCGCAATCGGTTGCTTACTGAAGGCTCCCGGGACGACCGCTGGTTCGACGCGATCGAGACACAAATGGCCGAAACCGGTGTGGCGATCGCCGCCGCACGCGCCGAGATGGTGCGCCTGCTGGCCGCGATGATCGACAGGCTGCCCGACACCGGACCGTTTCCGCAGGCCGATATCGGCCTTTCGGGTGAGCTTGAGGCCGAGATTGCCATCGCGCCGGCGGTCGACGTCGAGGAGCGGTTCCGCCGGACGCTTGCCGAAGGTCGTGACCGCGACCGCGCCGCCGGGCGCACGCTCGAGGGACCGCACCGTTCGGATCTGGTGGTTCGGCACCGTCCCAAGTCGATGCCGGCCGAACTTTGCTCGACGGGTGAGCAGAAGGCGCTGCTGGTCGGCATCGTCCTGTCGCACGCCCGGCTAACCGGCGAGATGTCTGGCATGACACCGATCCTGCTGCTCGACGAAATCGCCGCGCATCTGGATGGCGGGCGGCGCGCGGCGCTGTTTTCCATCCTCGAAGACCTGAACTGCCAGGCGTTCATGACCGGAACCGACGCGGCGCTGTTTTCCAGTCTCAAGGGACGTGCGCAATTCCTGACTGTCGACCACGGCACGGTTGGGCCAACGATCTAGATCTTTGTCTACGTATGTCGTGGTCCCAAAACCGCTTCACACTTTTGGGCGACATGCATTGGCTCCTGACAAGGTTTTTCAGCCGCTATATGGTCCGGCAATGACCGCTGCCGCCCTGACCGACGAAGAGATCGAACGCTATGCCCGCCACATCGTGCTGCCCGAGGTCGGCGGCGCCGGCCAGCAGAGGCTGAAGCAGGCGCGGGTGCTGGTGATCGGCGCCGGCGGGCTGGGTGCGCCGGTGCTCGAATATCTTGCCGCCGCCGGCGTAGGCACGCTCGGCGTGATCGACGATGACACCGTTTCGCTTTCCAACCTGCAGCGCCAGGTCATTCACGGCACCGACACCGTCGGCATGCTGAAAACCGATAGCGCCAAGGCGGCAATCGCGCGCATCAATCCCAACACCGCTGTCGAGACCCATACGTTCCGGCTGACCGCGGACAACGCCGCTGCCCTCGTCGCCCGTTATGACATCGTCGTCGACGGTTCCGACAATTTTGAAACCCGCTATACGGTGGCCGACGCCTGCGCGAGCGAGAGGAAACCGCTGGTGCACGCCGCTGTTGGACGCTTCGATGGTTCGGTGACCGTGCTGAAGCCGTTCGAAAACGGCAAGGACGGGGTGCCAAATCCGGGCTATCGCGATCTGTTTCCGGAAGCGCCGCCGCCTGGCCTAGTGCCGTCCTGTGCCGAGGCCGGGGTGCTTGGTGCGCTGACCGGTGTCGTCGGCACGCTGCAGGCGATGGAGGCGATCAAGCTGATCACCGGCATCGGCGAGCCGTTGGTCGGCCGGCTGCTGCTCTATGATGGGCTGGCCGCGCGGTTCGATACGATCCGCTACAAGAGAAGCTGACATCGTGGATCGGACCGAAGTTGTCACCGTCATGAGGATTCCTGCCGATTTCGACCATTGGGACGATATGCTCGCACTGATCATGCACGCGTTCGCCACCATGGACGGTATCATCGACCCGCCCTCCTCGGCGCACCTGCTGACCGCCGAAACCTTGCGCGACAAGGCGCGGCGTGAGACCGGATTCGTGGCGTTCGAGGGGGACAGGATCGTCGGTTGCGTTTTTGCCCTTGAAAGGACGGCGGAATTTTACGTCGGCAAGCTCGCCGTCGCGCCGGATTGTCAGGGCCAAGGCATTGGCCGGCGGCTGATGCTGGCGGTCGAGGATCTTGCCCGCAGCCGCGGCAAGGCTGCGGTCGAACTTCAGACGCGGATCGAGCTGACCGGAAACCATGCCGCCTTTGCCCGCCTCGGCTTTCACGAGACCGAACGGACGGCGCATGAGGGCTACATCAGGCCGACCTCGATCACCATGCGCAAGGTCCTTGCGTAAGCCTGGGCTTTCGTTCGGAGGCTGACGTCAGGTTCTGAGCGGCAGCACGCGATCCGGTGGCCGGTGGCCGTCGACGAATGCGCGGATGTTGATGATGACCCTTTCGCCCATGTCGATGCGGCCTTCGAGCGTTGCCGAGCCCATATGTGGCAGAAGCACGACCTTGCCCTTGGCGGCGAGCTTCAGCAGCTTGCCGTTCAGTGCCGGCTCGTGCTCGTAGACGTCGAGGCCGGCTCCGGCGAGCTTGCCGTCCTGGATCATCTTCACCAGCGCCTCTTCGTCGATGATGTCGCCGCGCGCGGTGTTGACGACATAGGCCGTGGGCTGCAGCAGCGCCAGCCGCCGCGCCGAGAGCAGATGGAAGGTCGCCGGCGTCGATGGGCAATTGACCGAAATGATGTCCATGCGGGCCAGCATCTGGTCGAGGCTTTCCCAATAGGTCGCCTCCAATTCGTCTTCCACGGCCGGCAACACGCGATGGCGGTTGTGGTAGTGGATCGACAGGCCGAAGGCCTTGGCGCGCCTCGCGACCGCGGTGCCGATGCGCCCCATGCCGACAATGCCGAGCCGTTTGCCCCAGATGCGGCGCCCAAGCATCCAGGTCGGCGACCAGCCGGCCCATTTCTTGTCGCCGGTGAGCACGTTGGCGCCTTCCGCCAGCCGCCGCGGCACAGCCAGCATCAGCGCCAGGGTCATGTCGGCGGTGTCCTCGGTCAGCACATTGGGCGTGTTGGTGACGGTGATGCCCTTCTTGGCCGCCGCCGTGACATCGATCTTGTCGACGCCATTGCCGAAATTGGCGATCAGCTTGAGATTGTCGCCGGCCTGGGCGATCAGCGCCGCGTCGATCTGATCGGTCACCGTCGGCACCAGCACGTCGGCTTCCTTGACCGCCGCGACCAGTTCCGGCTGCGTCATCGGCCTGTCCTCGACATTCAGCCGGGCATCGAACAGTTCGCGCATGCGGGTCTCGACCGGATCGGGCAGCTTTCGCGTGATGACCACGAGAGGCTTCTTTTTGCCTACCATTGTTTCCTCGTACCCCGATCTCGTTGAGACCTCTTTAACCAAGACCGGCGAAACTGAAAGCCGGTCGCGGTGCCGATTACCCCATGTAACAAGCGGTGCCGCCGAAGACAAAGAAAAAGGGGCGCCAAGGCAAGCGCCGAAAGGAATGAAAGTGTCTGGTTTCGCGTCGCTTCGCCTGACCCTCAGTGCAGCATTTCTCGGCGCTCTGCTTCATTCTCCGCTTGCCGCGGCGCAGAGTGCGGCAGCACCTGCCCAGAGCGTCGTCACGCTCGGCCCGAGCGGTCTGCCGCTGCCGCGATTCGTCAGCCTGAAATCCGGCCGCGTCAACTCGCGCGTCGGCCCCGGCGCCAACTACTCGGTCGACTGGATGTATATGAAGGCCGGCCTGCCGATGGAGATCATTCAGGAATTCGATACATGGCGCCGCGTGCGCGACGCCGACGGTTCGGAGGGCTGGATCAACCAGTCGCTGCTTTCCGGCCGGCGCACCGCAATCGTCGCCCCGTGGCAGCGCGGCAAGGGCGCCCAGGTGAACCTTCTCAACAGCCCTGAACAGGACGCAAGGGTGGTCGCGATGGTCGAGCCTGGCGTCATGGGCACGATCAAGTCCTGCGACGGCCAGTGGTGCGAAATGACGTTCGAGGGCCACACCGGCTGGCTCGCTCAGTCGCTTGTCTGGGGCGCCTATCCCGGTGAACGGGTCAAGGACTGATCTTTTGACCGTTTGACCACGATCGTTCCGGACCAAAGAGTTCCAAACAGCTGCTTAGACTAGCGGCCGATACGGCCAAGATGCGTGTCCTGAAAGCCGGTTGACAGCTTCAGGCCGTAGCCCAACGCACGATCGATGCCGATGTGGGCGATCCAGATCAATGCAACCGCCGTCGCGGTCGCTTTGCCGGACAGGTGACCGGCCAGCAGCAGCAGCACGGGCACGATCAGGATATGCAAGGCGTTGTAGGCCAGGGCACCGACGCGCGGCCCCGCCAGATAACCGAACATAGACAGGTCAGGCGCCAGGATAAGCAATCCGAAGAGCCACCAGCTTATACCAGTTGAAGCGTAGAAGACGACGGCAGCCACCGCAACGATGGCCCATTCGAGCCGGATTGTCAGGTCGAGGGGTTTCATTCCTGGCGGATCATTCTTGGCTGATCATTCCGGCCCTGCCGTTTATTCGGGCGTCGCCGTTCATTCGCAGCGCTTGGGGCGCAGCCTCACCACGATGTCGACATTGGCGATCTCCATCCCCTCCGGCGGCTCCGGCAGGTTGGCGACCGTCACCGGACCGCTGTCGATGTCGAATATGCGGTTTTCACCTTCGATGTAGAAATGGTGGTGGTCGGAGGTGTTGGTGTCGAAATAGGTCTTCGCGCCCTCGACGGCGAGGATGCGCAACAGGCCCGCCTGGGTGAACTGGTGAAGGGCATTGTAGACGGTGGCCAGCGACACCGGCACGCCGGCCGCGACCGCCTCCTCGTGCAGTTCCTCGGCCGACAGATGGCGGTCGCCCTTGGCGAAAAGCAGATCGGCCAGCGCAATGCGCTGGCGCGTCGGCCTCAGGCCGGCTTCACGGACCCGCTTGTCCACAGCGACATTTTCCTTCCGACCGTCCAGGCCCATCTTCTCGTCGAACCCCACAGTTCCGCCCTAAGACACGCCCAGAATGGCAAAAAAATGAATGTCTGCCGAAACCGGACCCCTGCTGACATATATTCTGTCGCCTGAAAGCGATCAATAGCGCGCATTGACCCGAGCAGACGAGCAGGTTAAGCGCAAACGCCGGTTTCCGGCCTGAAACAGATTGTGTTAGGAAACCAACGACAAGGGCGCCCGATAGCCCGGAACGATGTGGGGACGAAATTGATGGCGGGTTCGAAATCCAGCTACGACTACGACGAATTGCTGGCCTGCGCCCGCGGCGAACTTTTCGGACCGGGCAATGCCCAGCTTCCCTATCCGCCCATGCTGATGTTCGACCGCATCACCGAGATCAGCCAGACAGGCGGCGCCTTCGACAAGGGCTTCATCCGCGCGGAATTCGACATCAAGCCGGACCTGTGGTTCTTTGCCTGCCATTTCATCGGCAATCCGATCATGCCCGGATGCCTCGGCCTCGACGCGATGTGGCAATTGACGGGCTTCTATCTCGGCTGGCTCGGCGAACCCGGCAAGGGAATGGCGTTGTCGACAGGCGAGGTAAAATTCAAGGGCATGGTGACGCCCTCGGTGAAAAAGGTCGAGTACGGGATCGACTTCAAGCGCGTGATGCGCGGCCGGCTGGTACTCGGCATCGCCGATGGCTGGCTGAAGGCGGATGGCGAACCCATATACGCGGCAACGGATTTGAAGGTCGGTCTGTCCAAGCAGTCGGCGGTCGGCTGACCGGCATCACCGGCTGACCCCTGGAAGGAGTTGCGAATGAGACGTGTCGTAGTCACAGGCCTCGGCATCGTGTCGTCGATCGGCAACAATGCCAACGAGGTTCAGACCTCGCTGCATGACGCCAGATCCGGCATCAGCTTCTCCGATTCCTTCGCCGAGCATGGTTTTCGCTGCCATGTCTGGGGAGCGCCGACGCTCGATCCATCCGCCATGATCGATCGTCGTGCAATGCGCTTCCTGTCGAAGGGTGCCGCCTGGAACCACGTCGCCATGGATCAGGCGATCGCGGATGCCGGCCTCAGCGAGAGCGACATCACCAATGAGCGCACCGGCATCGTCATGGGATCGGGCGGACCATCCACCAGCACCATCGTCGAGGCGGCGGAGATCACGCTGAAGAACGGCAGCCCCAAGCGCATCGGTCCGTTCGCGGTGCCGAAAGCGATGTCGTCGACCGCATCGGCAACGCTTGCCACCTGGTTCAAGATCCACGGCGTCAACTACTCGATCTCGTCGGCCTGCTCGACCTCGGCGCATTGCATCGGCAATGGCTACGAACTGATCCAGTGGGGCAAGCAGGACATGGTCTTTGCCGGCGGCCACGAGGACCTCGACTGGACGATGTCCGACCTGTTCGACGCCATGGGCGCCATGTCGTCGAAATTCAACGACCGTGCATCCGCCGCCTCGCGCGCCTATGACGCCAATCGCGACGGCTTCGTCATCGCCGGCGGCGCCGGCGTGCTGGTGCTGGAAGAGCTGGAACATGCCAAGGCGCGCGGCGCCAAGATCTATGCCGAGATCGTCGGTTACGGCGCGACCTCGGACGGCTTCGACATGGTGGCGCCATCCGGCGAAGGCGCGGTCCGCTGCATGCGCCAGGCAATGGCGACGGTTTCCACACCGGTCGACTACATCAACACCCATGGCACGTCGACGCCGGTGGGAGATTCCAAGGAAATGGCCGCGATCCGCGAGGTTTTCGGCCAAGAGATGCCATACATCACGTCGACGAAATCGTTGACCGGCCATTCGCTGGGCGCGGCCGGCGTGCAGGAGTCCATCTACTCGATCCTGATGATGCAGGGCGGTTTTATCGGCGAAAGCGCCCATATCGAGACCCTCGACCCCGAATTCGAGGGCATGCCAATCGTGCGAAAGCGCATCGACAACGCCAAGATCGACACTGTTTTGTCAAATTCGTTCGGCTTCGGTGGCACCAACGCAACGCTCATTTTCCAGCGCTATTCCGCATAAGGCCAGCGTTGTTTTCATAAGGATTGGCGGCCATGGACGGATTGATGAAGGGCAAGCGCGGGCTCGTCATGGGTGTCGCCAACGATCATTCGATCGCCTGGGGCATCGCTCGGAAATTGTCCGAACATGGAGCGGACCTTGCCTTCACCTATCAGGGTGACGCCTTCGGGCGCCGGGTCAAGCCACTCGCCGACAAGCTCGGCGCCTCGCTGGTCGTGCCGTGCGACGTCGAGGACAGCGCTTCGGTCGCCGCCACGTTCGAGACCCTGGGCAATACCTGGGGCGGGCTTGATTTCGTCGTCCACGCCATCGGCTTTTCCGACAAGAACGAACTGAAGGGCCTCTACGCCGACACCAGCCGGGACAATTTCGTCCGCACCATGGTGATCTCCTGCTATTCCTTCACCGAGATCGCCCGCCATGCAGCCGCCTTGATGAAGGACGGCGGATCGATGATCACGCTGACCTATGCGGGCTCGGTCCGTGTCATGCCGAACTACAATGTCATGGGCGTCGCTAAGGCCGGACTTGAGGCCAGTGTGCGTTACCTCGCCAACGACTACGGTCCGCGCGGCATCCGGGTGAACGGCATATCGGCTGGACCGGTGCGCACGCTCGCCGGCGCCGGGATTTCCGATGCGCGCCACATGTTCTCCTACCAGCAGCGCAACTCGCCGCTGCGCCGCACCGTGACCATCGACGAGGTCGGCGGTTCCGCGCTCTACCTGTTGTCCGATTTGTCTTCTGGCGTTACCGGCGAAATCCACTATGTCGATTCCGGCTATCACATCGTTTCAATGCCGACGCTCGATGAATTGAAGCAGACCGATGGCGGGCGAGATTAATACCTAGCTCCCAAAAGTGCGCAGCGGTTTTGGGACGGCGACGCGTATAAAACAAAAGCTTAAGATGCGCCGACGAAATCCGTTTCAACGCGACGCGCTTTAGTCCGCACATGAAATACTTCCGGTCCAATAAAATTGGACGCATTCGCGGAAACTCATTTTAAGGACATATCCGCTAGAAAGCCCTGTACTCTGGGGACCTTTCAATGTCGGCCGTCAGCAACCCGAAGCGAACACCTGTGTTCCGGCTGCTCACCATAGCAAGCTCGGGTATCGGCAGTTTTGTCCTCGGACTCTGGGGCCTGAAGCATGGTCTCAGCGATAGTTTTGCCGGGATATCGGCGGACATGATGGTCGCGATGATGGCCGCCCTGTGCGCACTGGCGGCGTCGGTGGCCGCGATGTCCTTCTTCGCCGGCGTCGATGAATCAGCGGATTTCGTCTTCGAGGAGACCCATTTCGACAAGTTGACCGGCCTGCTGGCACGTCCGGCGATGGTCGGCAAGATCGCCGAGGCGGCATGCGCGACGAGCCGGACCGGCGAGCCGGTGTTCCTCATCGACATCGACATCGATCGGTTCAAGCAGATCAACGACGCCATCGGCTACAGCCAGGGCGACGAGTTGATCCGTGAGTTCACCAAGCGATTGAAGACTTGCCTGCCGCAACGCGCGGTGATCGGACGTATCGGCGCCGGTGAATTCGCAATCCTCCTCCCCGACAATCAGGTGTCAGGGTCACTGGAAAGTGCCATCGAGAGGCTCATCGACGAGATGATGGAGCCCTATGAGCTCAGCACGCACATGCAATCGGTCAGCCTGTCGGTGGGCATCGTGGCGATGCCAAAGGACGGTGTCGATCCCGTCCTCATCCTGCGCCGCTCCAATCTGGCACTGCAGAATGCGCGCGCCAGCGGCCTCGGCAACTGGTCGGTCTTCCACGCAGAAATGGGCAGGGTCGCCGACCATCGCCAGTGGGTCGAATCCGAGTTGAACGTTGCCTTCGAGCGGGGCGACTTCGACCTTCACTACCAGCCGCAGCTCGATCTCCCGACCGGCCGCATCGTCGGCTATGAAGCGCTGATCCGCTGGCGGCATCCCGAACGCGGCATGATCCCGCCGATGGAGTTCATTCCGATCGCCGAGGAAACCGGCATGATCGGTCCGATCGGAGAATGGGTGCTGCGCAAGGCCTGCAGCGACGCGCGCCATCTGCCCGAAGACTGCTTCGTCGCCGTCAACATCTCGCCCGTGCAGTTCATGACCAAGGACTTCGTCGGTATCGTGCGCGACACCATGACCAGCACCGGCATCAAGCCGTCGCGGCTGGAACTGGAAGTGACTGAGACGGCGATGATGCAGGACCGCGACCGCGCCGCCACCATCCTGAAGGAGTTGGCGGACATGGGCATCTCGGTTGCGGTCGACGATTTCGGCACCGGTTATTCCAATCTGAGCTACCTGATCGACTTCTCGTTCGGCAAGCTGAAGATCGATCGCTCGTTCGTCAGCCGCCTCGACACGGACTCCAGCTCCGGCGCAGTCGTTTCGACCATCGTCGGGCTTTCGCGCGCACTTGGCGTCAGCATCATCGCCGAAGGCGTCGAAACCGAAAGCCAGGCGACGCTGCTTAGGGCAGCCGGCTGCGAAGTGGTGCAAGGCTACCTGTTCGGCAGGCCGGCGCCACTCAGGTTCAGGGTCGGTGACGCTCACGTTACCGACGAGACGCGGCGCGTCGCCAATCTGCATTGAACGCGGCGCCGCATCTGCTCTCTCGAGCATGATCTTTTTCGAAAACCGGTTCCCACTTTTCGGGATCAAGCTTTAACGACGCGCGACAAGCACCTTGAACATGCCGTCGCGGGCGAGCTCTGCATGGCTCGAAAAAGCAGCCGACAGCACCAGCTCATAGGGAAGCTGGCGGTTGGCAACCATCAACAGCCGCCCGCCGGGCTTCAGGGCCTTGGCCGCGGCGCGGATCATGCCGGCGCCGATCTCCGGCTCGGCCGCGCGGCTGCGGTGAAAGGGCGGGTTCATGGCGATCGCGTCGTAGCGCTTCTCGACCGGCTCCTTCAGCAGATCAGTCCAGAAGAATTCCCTGGTGATCGACTGGCCAACCCCTGCCAGATTGAGCTTTGCGGCTTCGAGCGAGGCGAAGTCCGCCTCATAGAGGTCGAGCGCCGAGATGCCCGGCGCCCGGGCGGCCATCTCGGCAGCCACATATCCCCAACCGGCGCAGAAATCGGCAACGCTCCCACGCAGGTCATCGGGCAGGTTCTCGACCAGCAATCTCGAGCCTGTATCGATCCGGTCGAACGAAAACATGCCGGGCGCGGTGCGAAACCGGCCTTCAACCAGCAGAGCGGGATTGGCGGCGCGCAGGTTTTGCGCAGCGGCCAAATCGGCAGGACGGCGAAACCAGAAGGCAATGCCGTGATACTTCGGCAGATGCCCCTTGAGCGGCACCAGTTCGCCGACGCGCTTGCGCAGGCTGGCGATACCGTCGTCCTTGCCGCCCGCAACGACGATAGTGCCGCCAGGCGCCACCCGCTCGAGCGCCTCGGCGAGGCGCAATTCGTTCAGGCCGCGATGCCGGCCGGCAAGCACAAGTGCCATGTCGAAGCCACCACCTTCGGCCTGCGCGGTGACGATGAGCCCAGACGCCTGCAACGCGCGAAAATGCGGCCGGAAGCCCTGTACCAGGCGAAGCTCGGCCTCGAAGCCTTCGGGGCAGCGAAAGCCCGGTTCAGCGCCGAGAAACAAGGCGCGATCGCCCTTTCCCGGCAAAGGAACAGCCTCGGCCTCGAAGGGATGAAAAAGCGTCTTCAGCGGCTCGGCGGACATTGTTCGATCTCGAAACGAGGCCTGTCTTGACAATCTGAGGATGAAAAGACGGGCTGAGAATGAAAAGACGGGCTGAAAATGAAAACGGGCGCGACATAAGCCGCGCCCGCTTCGATTTACGATTTCAGGCCAATCAGGCGGCGTTTTCTTCGCCTTCGGTCTTCTTGTCGCGGGCGAGTTCCTTGCCGGTGGCCTGGTCGACGACCTTCATCGACAGGCGGACCTTGCCGCGCTCGTCGAAGCCCATCAGCTTGACCCAGACCTTGTCGCCTTCCTTGACGACGTCCGAGGTCTTGGCGACCCGGTCGTTGGCAAGCTGCGAGATGTGGACGAGACCGTCACGCGGACCGAAGAAGTTGACGAAAGCGCCGAAGTCGGCGGTCTTGACGACCGTACCTTCGTAGATCTCGCCGACTTCCGGCTCCGCGACGATGGTGTGAATCCACTTCTTCGCCGCCTCGATCTCCTTGGCGTTCGACGAAGCGATCTTGACCGTGCCGTCGTCCTCGATGTTGATCTTGGCGCCGGTCTTTTCGACGATCTCGCGGATGACCTTGCCGCCCGAGCCGATAACGTCGCGGATCTTGTCGGTCGGGATGTGCATGACTTCGATGCGCGGCGCGAACTCACCGAGTTCCGAACGAGCGCCGGAGAGCGCGTGGCCCATTTCGCCGAGGATATGCAGGCGGCCGTCCTTGGCCTGGCCAAGCGCGATCTGCATGATCTCCTCGGTGATGCCGTCGATCTTGATGTCCATCTGCAGCGAGGTGATGCCGTTGGCGGTGCCGGCGACCTTGAAGTCCATGTCGCCGAGGTGATCCTCGTCGCCAAGGATGTCGGAGAGAACGGCGAAACGCTCGCCTTCCTTGATCAGGCCCATCGCGATACCGGCAACTGGCTTGGCCAGCGGCACGCCGGCATCCATCAGCGCCAGCGAGGTGCCGCAGACGGTCGCCATCGACGACGAGCCGTTGGACTCGGTGATCTCCGAAACGACGCGCAGCGTGTAGGGGAACTGGTCAGCGCTCGGCAGCATCGGGCGGATGGCGCGCCAGGCGAGCTTGCCATGGCCGATCTCGCGGCGGCCCGGCGAACCCATGCGGCCGGTTTCACCGACGGAGTAGGGAGGGAAGTTGTAGTGAAGGAGGAACTTCTCCTTGTACATGCCGGTCAGCGAATCGACATACTGCTCGTCCTCGCCGGTGCCGAGCGTGGCAACGACCAGCGCCTGGGTCTCGCCGCGGGTGAACAGCGCCGAACCGTGGGTGCGCGGCAGGACGCCGACTTCGGAGACGATCTTGCGGACCGTCTTGAGGTCGCGGCCATCGATGCGCGAGCCGGTGTCGAGGATGTTCCAGCGCACGACCTTGGCCTGGAGTTCCTTGAACACGGCGCCGATCTGCTCGGACGTGTACTTGGCGTCTTCGCCTTCAGCCGGAGCAAACGCGGCCTTGACCTTCGCCTTGACGGCGTCGACGGCGGCGTAGCGCTTCTGCTTGTCGATGTTCTTGTAGGCATCGCGAAGCTCGCCTTCGACGATCTTCAGCATTTCGGCTTCGAGCGCGGAATAGTCCGGCGCGGTGAAGTCGCGCGGCTCCTTGGCGGCGACTTCGGCCAGCTTGATGATGGCGTCGATGACCGGCTGGAAGCCCTTGTGGCCGAACATGACGGCGCCGAGCATCAGCTCTTCGCCAAGTTCCTTGGCTTCGGACTCGACCATCAGAACGGCGTCGGTGGTGCCGGCGACGACGAGGTCGAGCTTGGATTCCTGCATCTCGTCGACATGCGGGTTGAGCACGTATTCGCCGTTGATGTAGCCGACGCGAGCGCCGCCGATCGGACCCATGAAGGGAACGCCCGAAAGGGTCAGGGCCGCCGAGGTGGCGACGATCGACAGAATGTCGGGATCGTTCTCGAGATCATGCTGGACGACGGTGACGACGATCTGGGTGTCGTTCTTGTAGCCGGCGGCGAAAAGCGGGCGGATCGGGCGGTCGATGAGGCGGGAAACCAGCGTTTCTTTTTCGCTCGGACGGCCTTCGCGCTTGAAATAGCCGCCTGGGATCTTGCCGGCGGCGTAGGTCTTTTCCTGGTAGTTGACGGTCAGCGGGAAGAAATCGAGACCTGGCTTCGGCTCCTTCATCGAAACGACGGTGGCGAGAACCTTGGTCTCGCCGTATGTCGCGAGCACCGCGCCGTCGGCCTGGCGCGCGATCTTGCCGGTTTCGAGGATGAGCGGACGACCGCCCCATTCGATTTCCACTTTGTGGTGATTGAACATATCTTGTCCTTAATAAGCGGAAAGGGCCGCGCCGTTTCACGGTGCGCGGATGCCCTTTCCCTGGCTTCCTTTCTCGGGCAGCCACGGGCAAGACAACGGGAAGCTCGGGTGATTTCAGCGCGGCGAGCGCGCGAGCGTCCTGCAATCCTGCCCCATGACCGTCCATGGGCGGTTTCGAGTGGCCCTCTGCACGCTCGAAACCGGGTCTGGCCAGTCGATACGACTGGCAGAATGCGCGACCGGCGGGCCCTCCGAAGAAAGCCCGCCGGTCAATTCGTCAACGGCGCAGACCGAGCTTCTCGATCAGCGTCTGGTAGCGCGCGTCGTCCTTGCGCTTGAGATAATCAAGCAGGCTGCGGCGCTGGGAGACGAGAGCGAGCAGACCACGGCGGGAATGGTTATCCTTCTTGTGGTCTTTGAAATGGTCGGTCAGGTTCTTGATGCGCTCGGAAAGGATGGCCACCTGGACTTCCGGAGACCCGGTATCGCCCTTGGCGGTTGCGAATTCACCCATCAATTCCTGTTTGCGCTCGGCAGTAATCGACATCGTGTTTTTCCTTATCTGTTTGAGGAAACGGGTCGCCCTCAGCCGGGATGTCGTCCAGCAGGGGCCGGTGCAAGCAAAGCTTCATAGCGCTATGCTGCGGCGCGTATAGTGCAATTCCCGAGAAAACACCAGCCCAATTCACAAGCCGGCTTTTCAGCCCAAAATGACAGGTTTTATCCTTGTTATAGCCATTTCTTCCATTTGAAGAAGGCGATCAGCCCAAACGCGACAAGCGCCATGAACAGCAACGATGCCGGATAGCCATAATAGGCTTTCAGCTCCGGCATGTTCCAGGGCGAAGACTCCGGATCGAAATTCATGCCCCAGATGCCGACCAGGAAGGTGAGCGGCATGAAGATGACCGAGACGATGGTGAGGTAGCTGATGACGTCGTTGGTGCGCGCCTGGCTCAGCGACAGATGCATCTCGATCAGGCCGGTCAGCATGTCGCGCTGGGTTTCGACCAGTTCGATCAGCCTGAGCGAATGGTCGAGCGTGTCGTTGAGAAAGATCTTGGTCTCACCCTTCACATAGGGCACGTCGTTGCGGATCAGCGTTGCCAGCGCATCGCGCATCGGCCACAGCACCCCCTTCAGCACATTGGCATCGCGCCGCAATTCATGCAGCTGCCGCATCTGATGCTTGTGCGTCGTGTGCAGCATTTCGTCCTCGATGCCGTCGACCATGTCGCCTGCGGCCTCGATCGGCGGGAAATAGCTGTCGACGACAGCGTCGATCAGCGCGTAGGCGAGGTAGTCGGCGCCGCGCGCGCGCAACCGGTTGGGCGCCGAGCTCTCGATGCGCTTGCGCACCGGATTGAACGGATCGCCTTCACGCTCCTGGAAGGTGACGACGAAGTTGTTGCCGAAGAAGACGGCGATCTGCTCGTAGCGGTGCGACGTGACATCATCAATCATCCTGACGACGACGAAGGCATGATCCTCGAAGAAGTCGACCTTCGGCCGCTGGCCGGTGTTGACGACGTCCTCCAACGCCAGCGGATGCAGGCTGAAAATGCGGCCGATCTCCTCAATCAGCGGAATGTTGGCGAGGCCGGTGCAGTCGAGCCAGATGACCGGCCATTTGTCGCAATGGGTGTTCAGGTCGTCGATGCTGGCATTTTCGATGGTCTTGAATTTCTGCGGCGAGATGAGGGTCAGCCGCAGTTCCGAGCGCCGCGCCGCCGGATCGGCGATCAGCGTGCCAGGCGACGCCCCGACCGGCGGCCGCCGCGTCTTCACCGGCGCCCGCTTTTTCACCGCCTCGGCCTTTTCCATATGCCCCTCGAGCGTAAAGTCGACCTGAAGTTAGAACCTCGTTTTGTCGCAATTCCGGACGGAAAACCGCTCTCGCTTTTCCTGGAATAACCTTGGCCGTCAGCCGGCAAAGACCCGCTTGGGCTTGAACATGCCTTGCTCGATGGCACCGATGGCGACCAGCTTGCCGCGCGCCGTCGCGCAGGCTTCTTCGGCTTCCACCGGTGCGTCGCGGCCGCGGATGATGACCGGATTGCCGAGGCGGATTTTCGTCGCCGCGTCGTCGCTGATGGCGACCTGCGGCAGGCAGTCAAGGGCAGCGGATGTATCCACCAGAAGGGCGTCGATGGCGTCGAAGTCGATCGGCGCTGCCACCTCGTCAGCGGCTTCAACCGTGTCAGCGGCATCTGTCGCGTCCGGGTCGTCTTCACCCGGCACGCCGAAACGGGCGGCCTCCAGTTCTGCGATGGTGACGAAGTCCTCCGGCGTGAACGGCTCGACCTCGACCCGGCGCAGTTCGGAAATATGGCCGAAACAGCCGAGATCGCGGCCCATATCGCGGGCCAGCGAGCGCACATAGGTGCCCTTGCCGCATTCGACTTCGAAAACAGTATGGTCGGCATCGTGCTCGACAATATCGAGCCGGCCGATCTCGACCTCTCGTGCGGGTATGTCGACCGTCGCGCCGTCACGGGCCAGATCATAGGCGCGCTCGCCTGATATCTTGATGGCCGAGAATTGCGGCGGCGTCTGCATGATGACGCCGGTGTATTTCGGCAGCAGCGCAAGCACCTCGGCTTCCGCCGGACGCAGGTCCGAGTTCTTCGTCACCGGACCCTCGAGATCATCGGTCGAACGCTCCTGCCCCCAGGCAACGGTGAAGCGATAGATCTTGGCGCCGTCCTGCACGTAAGGCACGGTCTTGGTGGCTTCGCCAAGCGCGATCGGCAGCATGCCGGACGCTAGCGGATCGAGCGTGCCGGCGTGGCCGGCCTTTTCCGCCTGGAACAGCCATTTGATCTTGGAGACGGCTTCGGTCGAACCCATGCCGACCGGCTTGTCCAGGACCAGCCAGCCCGAGATCGGCCGGCCCTTCTTCTTGCCGCGACGCGCCACTATTCGGTGTCCTTGTTGTCGTCTTTGTCCTGGCCTTCGGAACCCAGATCGCGCGCCACTTCGGGCGACTTCAAGAGATCGTTGATCCTGGCGAAATTGTCGAAGGAGGTGTCGAGCTTGAAACGGAACTCCGGCATAAACTTCATCTGCCGCAGCGCGCCGGAGACACGGCCACGCACGAACTTCGCATGCTTGTTCAGCGCCTCCACCACCGCATCGGTATCCTTGGCGCCGAGCGGCGAGACGAAAGCGGTAGCGACCTTCAGGTCGGGCGACATGCGCACTTCCGAAACCGAAACCACGGTGTTCTCGATCAGCGGATCGATGATCTCGCCGCGCTGCAAGGTTTCGGACAAGGCATGGCGCACTTGTTCGGCGACGCGCAGCATGCGCTGGGATGGGCTGGATGTGGTTGGACGGGGCATTTTTCTCGATCCTGAAAGCGTGAGGCGCGGGATGGAACCGTGCCGCATGTCTCATATGGTCATTCTCAATAGGACCTGCTCAATAGACTTGGGGGCGGCGGTCTTTCGACCACCGCCCGGTATCGACAAGTCACTCGAACTCAGAGCGTACGGGTCACCATCTCGACGCGGAAGCACTCGATGATGTCGCCGACGCGCATGTCCTCGTAGTTCTGGAAGGCCATGCCGCACTCCTGGCCGCCGGGAACTTCCGCAACCTCGTCCTTGAAGCGCTTCAGGGTCTTCAGCGTGCCTTCGTGGATGACGACGTTGTCGCGGATCAGACGCACGCCCGCACCACGCTCGACCTTGCCTTCGGTGACACGGCAGCCGGCGATCTTGCCGACCTTGGTGATGTCGAAGATTTCGAGGATCTGCGCATTGCCGATGAAGGTCTCGCGACGCTCCGGCGACAGCAGACCCGACAGAGCCGCCTTCACGTCATCCACAAGGTTGTAGATGATCGAGTAATAGCGGATTTCGATGCCCGCGGCAGCGGCGGCAGCACGTGCCTGGACGTTGGCACGAACGTTGAAGCCGATGATCGCCGCACCCGAAGTCTCCGCCAGCGACACGTCGCTTTCGGTGATGGCACCGGCGCCGGCATGGACGATGCGCGCACGCACTTCGTCGGTGCCGAGCTTGTCGAGCGCCGCGTTGATCGCTTCGATCGAGCCCTGCACGTCGCCCTTGATGACCAACGGGAATTCCTTCAGCCCGCTCGTCTGCAACTGCGACATCATCTGCTCGAGCGAGCCGCGCTGACCGGCATGCTTGGCAACCGCCTTCTCGCGCGCCAGACGCTGGCGATATTCGGTGATCTCGCGGGCACGGGCTTCGTTGTTGACCACGGCGAAGCGGTCGCCGGCCTGCGGGGTTCCCTGCAGGCCAAGCACTTCGACGGGCATCGCCGGCGGTGCTTCCTTGATCTGCCCGCCACGATCGTTGACCAGCGCGCGCACCCGGCCCCATTCGTTGCCGGCGACAAGGATGTCGCCCGGCATCAGCGTGCCGGTCTGCACCAGCACGGTGGCGACGGGGCCACGGCCCTTGTCGAGTTGGGCCTCGATGACAACACCCTCGGCGGTACGGTCCGGATTGGCCTTGAGGTCGAGGATTTCGGCCTGCAGCAGGATCGCCTCGAGCAGCTTGTCGAGATTGGTGCCCTTGGTCGCCGACACTTCGACGTCCAGCACTTCACCGCCCATGGATTCGACGAAGACCTCATGGCGCAGCAGTTCGGAGCGCACCTTCTGCGGATCGGCATCATGCTTGTCGATCTTGTTGATCGCCACGATGATCGGAACGCCGGCCGCCTTGGCGTGGCTGATCGATTCGATCGTCTGCGGCATGACGCTGTCGTCGGCCGCAACCACCAGGATGGCGATGTCGGTCGCCTGGGCGCCACGAGCACGCATCGCCGTGAAGGCGGCGTGGCCGGGCGTGTCGATGAACGTGATCTTGTGACCGTTCTTCTCGACCTGGTAGGCGCCGATATGCTGGGTGATGCCACCGGCTTCGCCGGAGACGACATTGGCATTGCGGATGGCGTCGAGCAGCGAGGTCTTGCCGTGATCGACGTGGCCCATGATCGTCACGACGGGCGGACGCGTCACCAGGTCCTCGACATTGTCGGCGATGTTGAACAGGCCTTCCTCGATGTCGGACTCGGCGACGCGGCGGACGGTGTGGCCGAATTCGGTGGCAACCAGCTCCGCCGTATCGGCGTCGATGACGTCGCCCGGCTTCAGGATCTGGCCCTGCTTCATGAAGAACTTGACCAGATCGACCGCACGCTCGGACATGCGTTGCGCAAGTTCCTGGATGGTGATGGTCTCTGGCAAGATCACTTCGCGCATAACTTTCTCGCGCGGCTCATTGTGCATCGCGCGCTTGAATTTTTCCTGGCGGCGGCGCATCGACGACAGCGAACGGGCCCGCGCGTCCTCATCGGACAATGCGGAATTCAGCGTCAGCTTGCCACGACGGCGATCTTCCTCGGCCTTGGTCGGCTTGGCCGGACGCGCCACTTCAGGCGTGACCGGACGGCGCACCGGCGCGCCAGCGCCAATCCGCTTCGGCTTGACCTCTTCCTCGTCGTCGACCGTTGCCAGTTCCGCGGCCAGCGGCGCGCGGCGACGTGCCTCTTCCTCGGCGCGACGGCGGGACTCTGCCTCAGTCTGCAACCGCGCCTCTTCCTCAGCCTGGCGGCGCGCGGATTCTTCGCGTTCGCGCTTGCGGCGCTCTTCGTCCTCGGCGCGGCGCTTGGCGTCCTCGGCAGCGCGCTGTCGGTCCTCGACCTCGCGTACCTTCGAGCCTTCGAGCGCCCTGCGGCGCGCTTCCATTTCACTGCGCGACAGTTCGTTCAGCACCATGCCGCTGCGCTCGACCGGAGGCGGCGGTGGCGCCTTCGGCGCTTCCTGTACGACGGGTGCGGCCACAACCGCCGGCTTCGGTATGAAGACGGGGGCGGCAACCGGCTCCGGCTTGTCGCCGGGCATCGAGAACTTGCGCTTCTTGGTTTCGACGACGACCTGCTTGGTGCGGCCGTGCGAGAAGTTCTGGCGCACAGTGCCCTGTTCCATACCGGGGCGCTTTAGCGTCAAGGTCTTCTTCGGCGTCACACTCAGCGTATTGTCGTCACCCGATTTCGTATCGCTCATTCCATATCCTCTGCGGCATCATCTTCGTCAGCAACAGCCGCAAGCATTGCCAGATCGTCCGGGGAACCGCCCCGATACCGGTCGAGCGCAACCATGCGCTTCTGGACCGCCCTGCCCGCGTCTCCCGCGAGAACGGCAGCATGTATCACATTTGTACCCCCCAATGCCAAGCTCAACTCGGCCTCGGAGAAAAGTTTGTAGGCAAGGATAGCGGGCCCGCCGAGATGGACTGTCGCCCGTCGCGCCTGGCTGATCTTGCGCACGCCGTCGTCGGACGCCTCGGTCGCATGGAGCACGAAAAGCGCCAATCCGCCGCGCACCGCGCTCTCGACCTTGGTGGCTCCAAGAGAAATCGCGCCTGCCTTGCGAGCAAGCCCAAGCATGCCCAGAGCGGATTTGGAAAGCAGCCCGTCGACCATGCCGCCAAGATCGGGCGGCACGACCACCTGTGCCTTGAAGGCGCGGGCAAAAAGGTTCTTTGCCGCCGCCTTGTCGATATGTAGGCGGTCGGCGGTCACCCAGCAACCACGGCCGGGCAGATTTCTCTTGATGTCGGGAACGACGGCCGAATCCGGGCCGACGACGAACCGGATCAATTCATCCGGTTCGGCCTGCCTGCGGGTGACGATGCAGGTGCGATCGTTCATCTCGTCCAAGGGCGGGTTCGGTGCGATGCGGTTTCACCTCACGCACCAACGGCTTCGTCAGCCGTTTCTTCTTCGGCTGCAAGCTCGTCTTCGGTGATCCAACCAGCCTTCAGGCGGGCGGCCAGAACCATCTGTTCGGCATCGGCGCGTGTCACGCCATGACTGGCCAGCACGCCCGGATACACTTTCGTCTCGCCGTCCTTGCGTTCCTTCCAGCCGGTCAGGTCGTCGGCGGCATAGCCGGCGAAATCCTCGATCGTCTTCACGCCGTCCTCGCCAAGCGTCACCATCATGGCGGTGGTGACGCCGGGGATTTCGCGCAATTCGTCGGAGACGCCGAGCGCCTTGCGCTTGTCGTCGTGCTCGGCTTCGATCTTCTCCAGATACTCGCGGGCGCGGGTCTGGATTTCCGAAGCGGTGTCTTCGTCGAAGCCATCGATCGAGGCGATTTCGCCGGAATCGACATAGGCGACTTCCTCGACGCTGGTGAAGCCTTCGGAGGCCAGCACCTGGCCGACCATCTCGTCGACGTCGAGGGCTTCCATGAACAGCGACGAACGCTCGACGAATTCCTTCTGGCGACGCTCGGATTCTTCGGCCTCGGTCAGGATGTCGATGTCCCAGCCGGTCAACTGCGAAGCGAGCCGCACGTTCTGGCCGCGGCGGCCGATGGCCAGCGACAGCTGGTCGTCGGGAACCACGACTTCGATGCGTTCGGCATCCTCGTCGAGCACGACCTTGGCGACTTCCGCCGGCTGCAGCGCGTTGACGATGAAGGACGCGGCCGAAGGCGACCACGGAATGATGTCGATCTTCTCGCCCTGCAATTCGCCAACGACGGCCTGGACGCGGCTGCCGCGCATGCCGACGCAGGCGCCGACCGGATCGATCGAAGAATCACGCGAGATGACGGCGATCTTGGCGCGAGAACCGGGGTCGCGGGCGACCGACTTGATTTCGATGATGCCGTCATAGATTTCCGGCACTTCCATGGTGAAGAGCTTGGCCATGAACTGCGGATGGGTGCGCGACAGGAATATCTGCGGGCCGCGCTGCTCGCGGCGCACGTCGTAGACATAGGCGCGGACGCGGTCGCCATATTTGTAGTTTTCGCGCGGGATCAGTTCGTCGCGACGGATGATCGCCTCGCCACGGCCGAGATCGACGATGACGTTGCCATATTCGACACGCTTGACGGTGCCGTTGACGATTTCGCCGATGCGGTCCTTGTATTCATCATACTGGCGGTCGCGTTCGGCCTCACGCACCTTCTGCACGATGACCTGCTTGGCCGACTGGGCGGCAATGCGGCCGAAATCCATCGGCGGCAGCTGTTCGGCGATGAAGTCGCCGAGCTGGGCGTCGGGGTTGCGCTCGCGCGCCGAGGAAATGGCGATCTGGGTGGCGTAGTCGTCGACCTTCTCGACCACTTCCATCAGCCGCTGCAGCTTCATCTCGCCGGTGTTCGGGTTGATGTCGGCGCGGATGTTGGTCTCCTGGCCGTAACGCGAACGCGCCGCCTTCTGGATCGCATCGGCCATGGCGGCGATGACGATTGACTTGTCGATCGACTTTTCGCGCGCGACCGCATCGGCGATCTGCAGCAGTTCAAGCCTGTTGGCGCTTACAACCATCGTTTTTCTCCCGAGCCTGTTCGCCGGACCTTTGCGCCCGGCAGCTCAATCATAGTTCCTGTTCGGTTTCGTTTTCCGCGCCGGCATCCGCACCCTCGGGCGCATCATCGTCCGGTTCGCCGCGGCGTTTCTTGGCTTCCTTGCGCGCCCTGTTGTCTTTCGACAGGGCATCGCGAATGAGATCGTCGGTCAGGATCAGGCGCGTTTCGGAAATCGCGTCATAGGGGACCCGCACCGTCGGCTCCTCGCCATAGGCGGCCTTTTCGCGCTCGATCAGCACATCGTTGTCACCGGCCTCGACGATCTTGCCCTTGAACCGCTTGCGGTCGGCGACGATGATCGACGTCTCCATCTTGACCAGATGGCCGGTCCAGGTCGCGAAATCCGATTTGCGGACCAGCGGCCGGTCGATGCCGGGCGAAGAGACTTCGAGGTGATAGGCCTTTTCGATCGGATCATCGACGTCGAGGGCCGGCGACACCGCGCGGCTGACCTCTTCGCAGTCCTCGACGGTCATGGTGCCGTCCTCGCGCTCGGCCATGATCTGCAGCGTCAGCCCGTTCTGGCCCGACAGATGCACCCGCACGAGGCGGAAGCCGATGCCGCGCAGAACCGGCTGGACGATCAGCGCGATGCGCGCATCGATGCCGCTTTCGCGGATGATGCGGTCGTCGCCTTCGCTTGCCGTTGCAGTCATTCGATCCCTGTCGTTCTACCCGAAGCTACCGGCAGGTAATAAAAAAGAGCGGGACCGGGTGGACCCACTCTTCGTCATACCGACCAAGAATTTGAGGCTGATATAACCGATCATGGCCGCTGTTTCAAGCCCGCCGTATCGGCACGGACAAAAGCCGTGGCAACGACAGTGTTGCGCCAGACGCATGGCCTCCATGCGGCAGTACCCCTGTGAGCCTCAACGCTGCATCACCATCTATGTTGCATCGCACAAAGATGACGACACGTCACAGCAGCGAAAGGATACGACCATGACCAACCGCAAGATTCTATCCGCCATAGGCCATCTCTTCACGACATTTGGCAGTGCAGTCGCTGCGTCGCGTTCCGTGGAAGTCGGCCGCAGGCCACGCGCGGACGACCTGCGCAAGCTCGGCATGGATCCGGCTGTCTTCAACAGGATCGGCCGTTTCTAAGGGTTTGGCGGGCTGACGACGCACGCGCTTGCCGCCGGCGAACCCCGGAGGCCGCGTGCGATCGGCCTGCTTACCTCCTGATGAAGGTAAGATAGGCGGGCCGCCGGCCCTCACGAACAGCCTTCGCCTCGTAACGGGTACCCGGCCAGCCATCGTAGGGCCGATGCCAATCCGCCGCCTCCGAAGCCTGCCACGCGAATGCACCATGCGCCCGACAGTGCAGCAAGGTCCAGTTCACATAGGTGTCGATATCGGAGGCAAAGCGGAATTTTGAACCCGGCTTCAGCACGCGCGCGAAACGGTCGAGATTGATCGGGCTGACGAAACGGCGCTTCCAGTGCTTCTTCTTCGGCCACGGATCCGGATAGAGAAGGTCGATGCCGGCGAGCGAGGCTTGCGGCAGCCAGTCGAGCAGCCGGGTGGCGTCGTCGTCATAGACCTTGAGATTGGCAAGCGGCTTTTCCCTCACCGCCATCATCATCTTGGCCATGCCGTTGACGAAGGGCTCGACGCCGATAAAGCCAATCGATGGCGCCTCGGTGGCGCGATGCAAGAGATGTTCGCCGCCGCCGAAGCCGATTTCGAGACGAACCGCCGAAACATCCGCTTCAAACAGGGTGCTGAGATCTGCCGGAGGTTCACCCGTCAGATCGAGCCGATACGTGCCAAAGCCGCTTTCCAGTGCGGCCGCCTGCTGCGGACGCATGGTCTTGCCGCGCCGGCGACCGAAGAAGGCTTCGGTCGCGCGGCTTGGTCTGTCCTTCGGGTCCATGGCAGGACTTTGCGGCGCCGCTGTCAGGCGGCGACCGCGTCCTTGAGCGCCTTGGCGAGATCGGTCTTTTCCCAGGAGAAGGACCCATCGCGGCCGGCTTTGCGGCCAAAATGGCCGTAGGACGACGTCTTGGCGTAGATCGGCTTGTTGAGATCGAGATGGCGGCGGATGCCTGACGGCGACAGATCCATCACCGTGCGCAGCGCCTCTTCAAGCTTGGCCTCGTCGACCTTGCCGGTGCCGTGCAGGTCGACATAGACCGACAGCGGCTGGGCGACGCCGATGGCGTAGGAAAGCTGAATGGTGCAGCGGTCGGCGAGTTTCGCCGCCACGACGTTCTTGGCGAGGTAGCGCGCCGCATAGGCAGCGGAACGATCGACCTTGGTGGTGTCCTTGCCCGAGAAAGCGCCGCCGCCATGCGGTGCGGCACCGCCATAGGTGTCGACGATGATCTTGCGGCCAGTCAGCCCGGCGTCGCCATCCGGCCCGCCAATGACGAACTTGCCGGTCGGGTTGATGTACCACATGCAGTTGTCGGCGATCTTGAGCTCGCCCAGCGCCTCGCGGATATAGGGTTCGACGACCTTGCGGACCTTCTTCGAATCCCAGCTCGCATCGAGGTGCTGTGTCGACAGCACGATCTGCGTCGCCTCGGCGGCCTTGCCGTCGACATAGCGGACAGTGACCTGGCTCTTGGCGTCCGGACCGAGCCTGCCGGCTTCACCGCTGCCTTCGTGGCGGGCGGCGGCTAGCAGTTCGAGGATCTTGTGGCTGTAGTAGATCGGCGCCGGCATCAGATCCGGCGTCTCGCGGCAGGCATAGCCGAACATGATGCCCTGATCGCCGGCACCTTCCTCGCCCTGGCGGTCGGACGCATTGTCGACACCCTGGCCGATATCGGGCGACTGACCGTGCAGCAGGACCTCGATTTTCGCGTTCTTCCAGTGGAAGCCGGCCTGCTCATAGCCGATTTCACGGATCGCCTTGCGGGCTACCGACTTGAACTTCGCCGGATTGACCACCGGGTGGCCGGCGGCATCCTTGAGGATGTTGCCTTCCTTGTCCTTCTTCAGCAGCGTCTCGGGGACGCGCACCTCACCGGCGATGACGACGCGGTTGGTGGTGGCCAGCGTCTCGCAGGCGACACGGACTTTCCATGGGTCCATGCCGGTCTTCTTGGCTTCGCGATAGACCAGATCGACGATCTCGTCGGAGATCCGGTCGCAGACTTTGTCGGGATGGCCCTCGGCAACGGATTCCGAGGTAAAGAAGTAATTCTGCCGCGTCACGGGTGTCCCCTCTTGAAAAAACGATCGGCAGGCTGCCGATTTTGGCGCGCCACGTGTTAGCGGGGTGGAGCGCCGCTCGTCAAGCGGTGCTGCCGTTCTGGCATGAATGTCGATGCAGTTATCTTGTGCCACCGGCGGCAGGTTGCCGCCGGTCCAAACGGGATTGCGGATCAGTCGAGATCGTCCGTGGAGAGCGATTTGACCAAGTCAATGATCCTGCGGCGCACCTTGGCATCGGCAATCTTGACGAAGGCGCGGTTAAGCTGAAGGCCTTCAGGACTGCCGCAGAATTCGACGGCGAAAGCCATCGACGTGTCTTCGGCAAAGCCACGGCCGTGCGCGGCCTCCTGGCCGGGCGCATCCTCGAAAAAGAAGGCGACTGGCACACCGAGAATCGACGCTATCGCCTGCAGGCGGCTGGCGCCGACGCGGTTGGTGCCCTTTTCATATTTCTGAATCTGTTGAAATGTGATGCCGAGATTCTCGCCCAGTTTCTCCTGGCTCATTCCGAGCATATTGCGGCGAAGCCGGATGCGACTGCCAACATGGATGTCGATCGGATTCGGTTTCTTCTTGTTGTCTTCTGTCATTTTTTCCTCGCCGAATTTTTTCGGCTTTCTCTATTTTTTCTTTGCCCAAACGACGCCGGCGGCAACTGCCCCAACAGAACGATCCACCGACTTCGAGAAAATTTCAGGCGCTTACAGTATGAGTTTCTAATGTGTGGGCTGTCAATTCACCCGTAGCCTTTGCCTTACGTTCAACAATGCGGCGGCGATGGCAAACAGCAACATGATCAGCATTCCGTTAATGCGTCTCTGGCCGGCGGATATGAACGCCTGTCCGGAAATCGGCACGCGTGCATCGATGGCGCCGCGCGCATTGATCGCCAGCGCATCGACGACGCGCCCGCGCGTATCGACGACGGCCGAGATACCGTTGTTGGCAGCACGCAACAATGGCAATCCATTCTCCACCGCACGGATCTGGGCCTGCCTGAAATGCTGATACGGACCCGGCGTGTGACCGAACCACGCATCATTGGTAACGTTCACAATAAGCTGCGCTGACGTAGCGTCAACTGCCACCAGATCGGGAAAGATCACCTCATAACAGATAAATGGCAGCGCACGGATGCCGTCAGGCAAAGTGATGGCGTGCCGCTCGTTGCCCGCCGCAAATGTCATCGGCCCGGCAACCAGTTGCTCGATGCCGAAACGCTCAAGCAGATCGGCAAAAGGCAGGTATTCGCCGAACGGCACCAGATGAACCTTGTCGACGGCGTCGGCGATTTCACCCTTGTCGTCGATCGCCACCACGGAGTTGTAGTAGCGGCTGTCGGCATTCGCCGCCGAGCCGCCTTCCTCGCGGACGACGCCGGCGATCAGCATCTGGCCGGGACCGAGCATGTCGCCCAGCGCCGTCAATGCGTCCGGACGCTCGGTGAAGAGGAACGGCACCGAGGTCTCCGGCCACAGGATCAATTGCGGCTTTTCATGACCGGGGTCCGGCGCCTTGGCCGACAGGCCCATCAAAGTTGCGAAGATGCGGTCGCGCACCGAGGCATCCCACTTTTCCGACAGATCCACGGCCGGCTGGACGATGCGGACATCCAGGCTGTGCGTTGCCGGCTTTTCGGGAGTGGCAAGCCTGACATAGCCGAAACCGATATGGGCGGCGGCGAGGACGGCAAACAGTGCCGCGCCGAGGCGCAGATGCCGGCGCGCCACCAGCAGCGCCGGCAATGCGAAGACGAACACAGCGAGCGCGTTCATGCCGATCATGCCGGTCACCGAGACGCTCTGCATCAGCAAGGGCACGGGCATGGCCGCATAGCCGATCGCATTCCACGGAAAACCGGTGAACAGGAAGTCGCGCAGCCACTCCGCCAGCCCAAAACCAAAAGCAAGGGCGGCAATGCGGCCGATATCGCTGCTCCACAGCAGTCGGGCAACCATTGCCGCAAAGCCGTAGAAAAAGGCGAGTGCGAAGGGAATGCCGACCACCGCGAAGGGAAGCGCCCAGGCAAAGCTGTCAGCCTCGACCAGCAGTGCCGAGCCAATCCACCAGAGGCCGGCTAGGAAATAGCCGAAGCCGAACCACCAGCCGACGGCGAAGGCAGGCCGCAGGCGACGAAACAGGCTGCCGGAGGCTTCGCCGGTGGCGCCATCGATCAGCCAGACCAGCAAGGGAAACGAGATGAAACAGGCAGCGAAGAAATCGTAAGGGGCCTGTCCAAGCACGGCAAACGCCCCGGCGAGAAACGCCACCAGCGCGCGCCGCCAACCCCAAAGCAGAATTATCCGGCCGGCCAGGCGCTCCATGCAAACTTCCGAGTCGCGCGAATCAGGAAGCAAGATTTAACAGGCTGCGGTCCGCGCTCCAAACGCCGGATGGCTGGCTGCGATGCAAGCTCCGCCTACCGGTGCCAGCCGTCGATGCGCACGCCGCCCAGCCGTTCGGCCTCTTCACGCGAAACAGCTCGAATGGTCTGGGTGAAGGTCCAGACATGGCCTTCGGGATCACGTGCCCGATACTGCCGTTCGCCGTAGAACTGGTCGGCAGGCTCCTGGATGATCTCGGCGCCGTTTGCCCTGGCGTGCTCACAATGGGCGTCTAGGCCGTCCTTCAGCCGCACATAGACTGATTGGGTATTCTTGCCGGAGACGGAACAGGGGCTGGCGACGTAATCGGTCCATTGGGAATCGACGATGATGTAGCCGTCGCCGAACCGCATCTCGGAGTGGACGAGCCTTCCATCGGCGTCGCTGACCACCATGCTGCGCTCGAAGCCGAAGGCCGTTTCCAGCCAGTCCAGAGCGGCGCGAGGGTCCCTGTAGAACACCCCGGACCCCAAGGTGGAATGCTTGAAGGGGTCCTCGACCGTCATCCGCGAGCGCTTATGTCCTTGTTTTGTCGCATGATGTTCGTCCGAAAAGTCTGCAACTTTTCGGCATCGTGCTTTGGTGCTGTCGCATGATGTTTATCCGAAAAAGTCTGCAACTTTTCGGCATCATGCTTAAGCCTGCTCGGTGCGTGCGGCGCGCCGGCGGCGCTCGCCCTTCTGGCTCTGCACGATGCGCACGCGCTTGACGCGGCGCGGATCGGCATCAAGGACGTGGAATTCGAAGCCGGGGATGGCCTGCACCACCTCGCCGCGCGCCGGCACGCGGCCAAGCGTGTTGAAGATCATGCCGCCGATGGTGTCGACATATTCGCCATGTTCGCCGGCGGCGAAATCCTCGCCGATCATTTTGGCGACGTCGTCGATCTCGGCCTTGCCGTCGACGATGAAGACGCCGTCGCCGCTCTGGGTGATCATCGGCTCATCGTCGTCATGCTCGTCCTCGATGTCGCCGACCACCATCTCGACGATGTCTTCCAGAGAGGCAAGGCCATCGGTGCCGCCATACTCGTCGATGACCAGCGCCATCTGCGTGCGTGTCGTCTGCATGCGGCCCATCAGGTCGGAGGCAAGCATCGACGGCGGCACGAACAACACCTGGCGGATCAGGTTGAGGTCGCCAATGGTGCGGGCTAGGTCGACCTGCGTGAGGTCGAGAACCGTAGCGGCAGGAGTTTTCCGTGTCGAGCGGCCCTTCTTGACGCGCGCGATCTTGGTGATGTGGGCCAGCACGTCGCGAATGTGCACCATGCCGCGCGGATCATCGAGCGTCTCGGAATAGACCGGCATGCGCGAATGGCCGGACTGCTCGAAGGTGCCCAGCAGATCGCCGAGCGTCGTCGTGATCTCGACCGCCTCGATGTCGGCGCGCGGCACCATGACGTCCTCGACGCGCACCTCGCGCAAACGCAGGATGTTGTTGAGCATGGCGCGTTCGCCGGGCGAGAAGGCGCCGGCGTCGCTCGCCGTTTCGGCAAGCGCCCCGGCGATTTCCTCACGCAGGCTGGTTCCGTTGCGCTGCCGGAACAGGCCCAGCACACGGTCGAACAGGGAGGGGCCGGCTGGCGATGTTTCGCTGGCAACGCTGCCGGTAACGGTACTCGGACTTGATCCCTCTTCCGACGTATCGGAAGCCTTGTTCGCACTGCCGGCGTCGGGGCGGGCGGCAGTCTCTGGTTTGTCGTTCATCGTCGTCCGGTCAATTGGTCAGACGTAGTTACGCGTAGGGATCGGGAATGGCAAGCCTTGCGAGCGCTGCGCGCTCGATGGCCTCCATCGCCTCGGCCTCGGCGTCGGTCTCGTGGTCATAGCCCAAAAGGTGCAGCAGGCCATGGACCACGAGATGAGTGATATGGTTCTCGACAGGCTTGTCTTCCAGTGCCGCTTCACGCGCGACCGTCTCGGCGGCGAGCACGATGTCACCTAGCATTGGCGGCAATGGAGCGCCTTGCACGAGCGGAAAAGCTGGGAAAGACAAGACGTTGGTCGGTTTGTCCTTGCCGCGCCAGCCGGCGTTGAGGGTCCGGATATGGGCGTCGTCGGAAAAAACGAGGCTGAGTTCGGAACGGCCCGACACGCCGGTTTCGGCAAAAGCAGCCGCGGCAGCGCGATCGACCAGCCGTGTCAGGCTTGCCTCATCGGGCCAATTGCCCGCCTCGACTGATATATCAATTTCGACGGGGACCGGACGCGCCCCGTCGCCGGATATGTTGTCCTCAGGCATGAGGCCGCATCGTCACATCAATTCTCGGCGCCGAGGCCGCGCGCCAGTTTGGCATCCCGGTCATACGCCCTGACGATTTCCGCCACCAGCGGATGACGGACGACGTCGCCATCGTTGAAGCGCACGGTTACCGCGCCGGCCACGCCATCCAGCACGCGCAAGGCTTCGACCAGGCCCGATTTCGTGTTCGAGGGCAGGTCGATCTGCGTCGGATCGCCGGTGACGATCATGCGCGAGTTCTCGCCGAGACGGGTCAGGAACATCTTCATCTGCATCGGCGTGGTGTTCTGCGCTTCGTCGAGGATGACGGCGGCATGCGCCAGCGTGCGGCCGCGCATGAAGGCGAGCGGCGCGATCTCGATCACTTCCGCGGCAATGGCGCGCTCGACTTTGTCGGCGGGCATCATGTCGTAAAGCGCATCATAGAGAGGGCGCAGATAGGGATCGACCTTCTCCTTCATGTCGCCCGGCAGGAAGCCCAGCCGTTCGCCGGCCTCCACGGCCGGCCGCGACAGGATGATGCGTTCGACCATGCCGCGCTCAAGCAGCATCGCGGCATGCGCCACTGCCAGATAGGTCTTGCCGGTCCCGGCCGGGCCGATGCCGAACACCAGTTCCGACCGCTCCAGCGCGCGCATATAGGCGTCCTGGTTGAGCGAGCGGGCATAGATCGTCTTCTTGCGGGTGGCGATCTGGGCGGCGGAGACCTTCCCCTTGCGTTCCAACGTCGGCAAGGTCAGCTGATCGTCGGCGGCAATCGCCATGCGCACGGCGCCGTCGACGTCGGACTGGCCGATGTCGACGCCCTTCTGGAGAATGCCGTAGAGATTGTCCAAAGCCCGGCGGGCCTGCTCGGCGGCCGACGCCGAGCCCTTGATCGTCAGCTGGTTGCCGCGCGAGCGGATGTCGACGCCGAGCTTCTGCTCGAGCCTGGCCAGGTTCTCGTCGAACTGACCGTAAAGGGCGCTGGCAAGCTTGTTGTTGTCGAAAGTCAGAACGATGTGCGCCATGTCAGAAGCCCCAGACGCCGGTGCCGGGGGCAGGCTCTTCACTTCTGCAGCGCTCAACCGTCTCTCCTCATCTGCCGAGACCCTCAGGCCAATTCGGCGAACAGGCTGTTGTAGCCCGTCTTCGTGATTCGCACCTGGATAATGTCACCGATTTCGCCGGCCTTTTCATCAACAATAACGGGCTGCAGCCAAGGTGAGCGGCCGACCTTCTGGCCGGCCTGGCGGCCGGGCTTCTCGATCAGCGTGTCGATGGTGCTGCCGACGAGGCTTGCGCCGAAATCCTGCTGCTGCTTCAGAAGCAAGGCCTGCAGCCGCTGCAGGCGCTCATCCTTCACCATTTCCGGCACATGGTCAGCCATCTCGGCGCCCGGCGTGCCGGGACGCGGCGAATATTTGAACGAGAAAGCCGAGGCATAGTTCACCTGGCGCACCAGTTCCATGGTCGCCTCGAAATCCGCCTCGGTCTCGCCGGGGAAACCGACGATGAAGTCGCCGGAAAGCGCGATATCCGGTCGCGCGGCACGAATGCGGTCGAGCAGCGTCAGATAATCCTTCGCGGTGTGCCTGCGGTTCATCGCCTTGAGGATGCGGTTGGACCCGGATTGTACCGGCAGGTGCAGATAGGGCATCAACGCCGGCAGATCACGATGGGCTGATATCAGTTCATCGTCCATGTCGCGCGGGTGGCTGGTGGTGTAGCGCAGCCGCGCCAGCCCTGGGATTTCGGCCAGCCTGAGCAGCAGGCGGCCAAGGCCCCATTCCTCGCCGTTTTCGCCCTGGCCATGCCAGGCATTGACGTTCTGGCCAAGCAGCGTCACCTCGCGCACGCCGGCTTCGGCCAGACGGTGCGCCTCGGCAACGATCTGCGCCACCGGCCGCGACACTTCGGAGCCCCTGGTGTAGGGCACGACGCAGAAGGTGCAGAACTTGTCGCAGCCTTCCTGGACGGTGAGGAACGCGGTGACGCCGCGCTTGATGACCTCGGCGCGTTTGGGCTGCGGCAGATACTCGAACTTGTCCTCGATGGCGTAGTCGGTCTCGACGATCTTTTCGCCGCCGCGCACCCGCGCCAACACGTCGGGCAGCCGGTGATAGGTCTGCGGGCCGATGACCAGATCGACGGCCGGCGAACGGCGGATGATCTCGGCCCCTTCGGCCTGCGCCACGCAGCCGGCGACGCCGACCAGCATCTCGCGGCCTGCCACGGCGCGTTCTGCCTTCATATCGCGGATACGGCCGAGCTCGGAATAGACCTTTTCGGCCGCCTTCTCCCTGATATGGCAGGTGTTGAGCAGCACCAGATCGGCCTCGCCGATGGCATCGGTGGCGGCATAGCCGTCGGCGGCCAGCGCATCGGCCATGCGCTGTGAATCATAGACGTTCATCTGGCAGCCATAGGTCTTGATGAAGACCTTCCTGGTGGCTGCCGCCGGCACGGCCATCGCTTCGGCCGCGGCGTCAATGTCGTCACGCTCTATCGTGTTCAAGTCCATCCGGCGGCTTCTAACGCCTTTCGATGACAAAAAACAGACGATTCTCCGCCACGGCCGTCACGCACAGACTGGCGCACCCATCACCAGTCTATCGGCTCGGGCGCGGATCGGCGAGTGCCGCCTGCATCATCGCGCGCACCTGGCTTTCCATCAGCTTCGACGTTTCCTTGCGGTTCGAGCCCTTGGAAAAGGCGATCGGTTCGCCGAAATGCACCTCGACGTCGAGTGCCCCCTCCTTCAGCAACACCTTGAGATGCGGCATCAGGTCTTCATCGCCGATCCAGGCGGCAAGCGGCCGGTGCCGACGGCCGAGCGGCACGCCGTGCAGGCGCGTGTAGGCGATCGCCACCGGCTGGATGAAGACCTGTTCGGCCGCGCCTTCTGAAATCGCCATCGAGGCGGCGCCGAACAGCGTGCTCTTGAAGGGCAGGACGATGTTGCCGTCGCCGGTCGATCCCTCGGCGAACAGCACCATGGCGTCGCCCTTGGCCATGCGGCTGGCGATCTCGCTTGCCTGGTCGCCGGACGAACGCTTGCGCTCGCGCTCGATGAAAACGGTGCGCTGCAGCTTCGACAGCATGCCGATCAGCGGCCAGCCTTCCATATCGGCTCTGGCGATGAACTTCACATCGACCATGGAGCCGAGCACCATGATGTCGGTCCACGAGATGTGGTTGGACGCGACCAGCAGTGGACGTTTGTCGGACAGCGCGCCCTTGACATGGATGCGCATGCCCAGCGCCCGGACGATCAGCCTGTGCCAGATTTTCAGGATGAAGGTTTCCGGCCACCAGCCGGTCTTCATCGACAGGATCTGCAACGGCACCAGGACCAGCGAACCGGCGGTGACGAGGCCCAGCGACAGGAAAATCCTGATTTTTGCGATCATACAGTCCCGGCCCTGCCGTTACAGCGCCGCGCGTCCTTTTTTGGAAGCGCTAACCCTTGGATTTGGCGCCTCTGGCTAGCGAAGATCGCGGCGCATGACAAGCGCCCCGGTCGGTCCATGCTCGGACGACCTGTAGTAATTGGGGCGTTTGCCGACTTCGCGGAAGCCCAGTCGCCGGTAGAGAGCGATCGCAGCGACGTTGGTCTCGTCGACCTCGAGGAACAGCGCTTCGGCGCGCTGAGCGTGCAGTTCGCGCAGCACCGCATCCATCAACTGCCAGCCCAGTCCCTGCCGGCGGTGCGAGCGCGCCACCGCGACGGTCAGGATCTCGCCCTCACCGGCCGCCAGCCTGGCCAGCACGAAGCCGACCGGCGGCTTGGCGCCCTGCCCGGTCTCGCGCGCGGCATAGCCGAACACGGTATCCTGTTCGAGCAAGGCGGCGAATTCGCCGTCGGTCCAGGGGCGGACAAAATCCTCGCGATGCAGCAGCGAGACCGCCGGGCTGTCGGTGATCCTCAGCGGCTCGAGCGCATAGTCCCGGCGGCGTGGTTGGAGAAAAGGTATGCGCATTAGTTTTGTTGCCTTGATAGTATGAACCCGGCCTGCGGCTTGGCGTCCGCACCACGCAAATAGAGCGGTTTCGGCCTTTCGCCCGCGCCCTTGCCGGCCGCCAGGCGAGCGTATGTGAGAATGTCGGCGGTGGCCGTCTCGGGGCCGACATCGAAGGCGCGCCCTGCTGAGGCAGCGATTTGCACAGCCGCGGTGCCGGCGAGCACCGAAGCGCTTTCCGTCGCCATGGCCACGGCACTCGCCAGTGTGGTCACAGCCGGACCGTAAGTCAAAACTGACATTTGATCGAAAAGGGCGGCATGGAGTTCCTCGCGGCCGGCGTCGAGCGCCGCCAGCACGGCGCGGCCAGGAAATGTCCCGGCTGCCTCGGCGGCCAGCGCCTCCAGCGTCGTCACCCCAATCGCCGGAACCTTCAGCGCCAGCGCCAGGCCGCGTGCGGTCGACACGCCGACGCGCAGGCCGGTGAAGGAGCCGGGACCGACAGAGACGGCGATGGCGTCGAGACCGGCATAGTCGGTTGCGCCTGCCTTCAGCGCTTCAGCGATGGCGGCCATCAGGTGCTCGGCATGGCCCTTGCCGAGATCGAGCACCGAGCGGCCAAGCTCCTGCTTCGCCTCGGTGTCATAGACGCAAGCGGCGCAGAGGTTGGCGGCACAGTCGATGGCAAGCAATTTCATGAAACGACCGGTTCGAGAAACAATTCCCTGTGCCCGCCACGGCCCGCCACCGCAAGGGGATAGTGCATAATTTGTTAAGCGGCTTCGTTTCGGCCCGGCAGAAAAGTAGCTACGCAGCCTGTTCGATGCGCAGCATATGATTGTCCCAGACATAGTCCGGTTCGGAGCGTGTCGCACCGCTGCCCTCGATGATTTCGCCGGCGCCTGTAGTCGCCATGAAGCTGGTTCCGTCGGGCGCCACGCCGCAGACCTCGACCAGCGCGTTGTTCGAGACGATCCTGCCGCTCGCCGCGTCGATCACCACAAGCGAATTGCCCTCCGGCGAAGAGACGGCAACGGTGCCGGCAAGCGGATTGGCGGCGACCGAGCCGATATAGTTGCGGAAACCGGACAGGACGTCCTGCGGCATGTCGAGCAGTTGCAACTCCTTGCCACGCACGGCGCGGCCGACCAGAAGCGGCCGATTGGTGCCCGGCCCCCGGTACTGGCAGCCGAACCAGACGGTGCCGGACCGGTCGGTGTCCATATGGCGGATCGACAGCTGGTGCAGTGCCGCCGGCAGTTCGTGCTTCTCGATGAGGTCTCCGGTGACGCGGTCGATCAGCACATAGGACGGCTTCATGGTGGCGATGTTGAGCTCGGTGCGGCCATAGTCCGGATGGGTCTCGATGCCGCCATTGGCAACAGCAATCGTCTTGCCGTCGCCCAGGAGCAGAAGCTCGTGCGGACCCATGCCATAGGTCGGGAATTCGCCGATGCGGCTGAATTTCGCCCGCGCATCGTAGATGCCGACTACACCGGCGGCATTGTCGAAATCATTCTCGGTTGCATAGAGCAAAGCGCCGTCGGGCGAGAACACGCCATGGCCGAAGAAATGCCGGCCGGTGATGCTAGTGATGGTCAGCGGCTTCTCGCGGCCCGAATGATCGAAGACCACGGCGAAAGTGCCCGGCTGGCGAGCGAAGACCACGGAGCGCTTCGAGACCGGATCGAAAGTGACGTCGTGGCCGCGATCGGGCAGGTCGATCGCATGCAGGAGCTTGCCGGCCTCGGACAGGACGGCCGCGCCGTAACTGCCGTCGCGCTTGACAAAGGCGGTAGCGAAGACGGTGTCGGCCGCCAGTGTCGTTGCCCAAGCCGACGGCGCCATCGCGGCGGCAAAACCAATGCCTGCGGCCCGGAGGAAATCGCGGCGGTCGATCAGCGGCGTACGCATGCTCAGTCTCCGTCGAGCGACGAGAAGCCGGCGGTCAGGCCGAATTCGGCGGTCAGCCTGGTGCCGATCAGGGTCGACAGGCTGGAGGTGATCAGCGCGAAATGATCGAGCTTTTCGCGCAACGCCGGATCGGCAAGTGCCTTGTCGATCGGACCGCTGACCGCCTTGGCAGTGGCGACACCATTGACCAGCTGGATGTGGATCGATTCCGCCATCCAGCGCGCGTCGGGCGGCAGTGCGTCGCCGAGCTTCGAGGCCTGGAACAGATCGTCTATTCCCGACAGATTGGCTGCCAGCGAATTGGTGGTGCTCCGCGACCGCCAGTAGATTGCCTGCCTGGGCTTGTCCGCATCCGGCTTGCCGCCGAAAAAGCCCTTCAGGCGCACATCGCGCACCATTTCCAGTTCATTGATGAAAACACCGACCAGTTCGGTCACCGCTTCGTTGCCGTCGCGATAAAGCGCGTTCTGCGGCCCCGGATTGGCCCAAAGGGCGGCAAAGCCGTCCGGCTTGTTCCAGGCGGCGCTAACCTCGCCGGCCATGGTTTCGATGTTGCCGGCAACCGCCGCGCCATAAGCGCAGCGATAGGGATCGGCCTTGCCCGTCAACGCCTCGGCGCCATCGCCGTAGAGGACGAATTCCAGCGCGCCCAAGCCCTGCATTGCGACGCTCTTGCCGGCCAGCTGTGCCGGATCGGTTGCTGTCGGGTCCTTGTCGGACAGCGCCGCCTGCACCTGCTTCAGGCCGATGCTCTTGCGGTCCGGCCAGAACAGCATGCGCTCCAGCCGGTTGTTCTCCTTGATCGGCCCGAACCCGATGATCTCGGCTGACGACCAGGCATCGACCGTCGCCGAAAACTGGGCCCGAGCCGCATCGAGGTCTTCTTGAGAGGGCGCGGTGCAGAGCGTGTGCATTGCCTTGGTTAAATGGCCGGCGTGGTCGTGCAGGCCGGCATAGGCCGGGCGGACAAAGCCGTCGACCGCCCGCTGGATGATTTCGGAGGCTTTCACAGCCGCCGACGCCGGGGCGACGCCCACCAGAGCCAGCGGCAAAACGAGAACCAGTACAGAGCGCTTGAGCATCACAGTGACTCCAGGAATTTGAGCAGTGCATCGCGGTCGGCAGCGTTGGCGGCGGCAAAGCGATCGCGCGTCTTCTGCGCCTCGCCGCCATGCCACAGGATCGCCTCGGTCAGGCTGCGCGCGCGCCCGTCATGCAGGAAGAAGGAATTGCCGTTGACCGTTTCGGTGAGACCAATGCCCCACAGTGGCGGGGTGCGCCACTCTTTGCCTGTCGCTTCGCCCACGGCCTGGCCGTCGGCCAGATCCGGCCCCATGTCGTGCAGCAGGAAGTCGGAATAAGGCCAGATCAACTGGAAGGCCTGCGCCTGGTTGGGCGTGCCGCGTCGGGTGACGAATTTCGGCGTGTGGCAGGCAATGCAGCCTGTCTCGTAGAAGATTTTCTTGCCGGCGAGCACCTGCGGTGTGTCGAGGTCGCGGCGTGCCGGCACCGCCAGGTTCTGCGAATAGAAGGTGACGAGATCCATCACCGGCGCCGGTGCCTCGACCGGGCCGAGGCGCTGCTGCACGCCATTCGGCATGGTCAGGCATTTTTCCTGTGCGGTGGTGCAGTCGCCCCAATGTTTCGGCTCTTCAGGCGTCGAGATGCCGATGTCGCCGGCAAAGGCATCCGCCGCCTGCTGGCGGATCGAGGCGGTCTGCGCCTTCCAGCCGAAACGGCCAAGCGTCAGCTCCCCGCTCTGGCCGTCGCGCACGATGTTGGGCCTGCCGGAAATGCCGTCACCGTTCCGGTCGTCCGGGTCGGCATTGGCAAGGATATCCGCCGGTGCGATCTCCTCGATCAGGCCAAGGCCGATCATCGGCGGCGTCAGGCGCGGCGATAGCGTGGTGCGCGGATCAAGCGGCCCATAGCCGGAATCGATGACCGAATAGCTGGGTTTGCGCAGCGAAATCACCGTGCCGTCCGCCAGCGTCACCGGCCGTTCCTGATAGTCGACATGCATCCTGCCTTCGCCGCGCAGGCCTGGCACGGCCAGCTCCTGTAATTGCGAGCCGTAGACAGGGTCGGGAAGGTTAGGCAGCCGGTGATCGGCAAGCGCTGCCTTCTCTTCCGCGCTGCTCGCCTCGCGGGCCAGCCGCAGGAACATCGAGGTGGTGCCGACGTCGCCTTGCGGCGGACGGCCGCGGCCATCCTTCAGATGGCAATTCTGGCAGGCGCGTTCATTGAACAGCGGACCGAGCCCGTCCGAAGCCTGCGTCGAGGATGGCGACGACACCCAGTTCTTGCGGAACAGGGCGTTGCCGAGCTTGAATGTGCCCTCTTCCTCGAAGGTGATGTTGGCTGAGGATTGGGAGAAGGAATCGCGGCTGACGTCCTTCCTGGACGTGCCGGCGCCACCTTGCATCCGTTCGAACTGCTCGGGCTTGGAAAAATCCGACGTCGGCCTGGTGGTGGCTGTGACGCGCGCCTGATCCTTCGGATTGAGGTCGGTGCGCGTGGTGCCGAGGCCGGCGGGCTGAAGGTCGCCGGCAATCGCTGAAGAGGTGAGCGCCACCACGAGGACGACACAGCGCCCACGCGCCGATCCGGCTGGCGTTTTGTGACGAGGCGGCGAGCCATTGGCCCGCCGCAAGCGGCGCACGAATTCTAGCAGGCGCCGCATTCCCGCATGTCCTTAGTCCGCCTCGTCCGCCGATGCGGCGTTGAGCTGGCCGTATTTTTCCTCGCCGATCGAAGCAAGCAGGTCGAGCTGCGTCTCGAGGAAGTCGATGTGACCTTCCTCGTCGGACAGCAATTCCTCAAACAGCTTCATCGACACGTAATCGCCCGCTTCCTCGCAGATCTCACGCGAGCGCTTGTAGGCGGTACGCGCGTCATATTCGCCGGCAAGGTCGGATTCGAGCACTTCCTTGACGTTCTGCCCGATGCGCAACGGCGCCACGGACTGCAGGTTCGGATGGCCTTCGAGGAAGATGATGCGGGCCACGAGCCGGTCGGCATGGTGCATCTCCTCGATCGATTCCGCCCGCTCCTTCTTTGCCAGTTTGGCGTATCCCCAGTCCTCCAGCAGACGGAAATGTACCCAATACTGGTTGACGGCTCCCAGCTCCAGAAAAAGAGCCTCGTTAAGCCGCTCGATGATCTGCGGTTCGCCTTTCATGGATCCTGCTCCCATATTGGACGCGCAGGCCTCTGACGCGGTCCAGGTGTGAAACGATGTCGACGCCGCTCGCCTCCGAGCGGGCGTGGTAATTTTCGGTGACCCGAATGATCGTTTCGACCACATTTGGGAAGCAGCCGCAACAGCGGCCGCGCTTCTGCATGGTGTGATAGACCTTCGCCGGCACGATCAATTGCCAGGGATCCTGATCCAGCAGCCCGATGATCGTCTGCTCGATTTCCCTCTCGGTGATGATGTTGCAATGGCATATCAGCATTTGGCGGCTCAGATGGCTGACGGCGCCTCCCGCGCCGTGTGGCTTGATTTCTTACCATGGCCTATTTCGAAGCCGGGTGTCAGGCTTCGGATCAGGCCATGGCCTGTCGGCGGTTACTTGAACACCTTGTCCGGCGCGTCGAGACTGTCGGAACCCTCGAAGGCGATGGCATTGAGCTTCAGGGTGCCGACGGCGCGTTCGATCGACTTGGTCTGGTCGATCAGCGCGTCGATCGCCGCCTGCACGGTGGCGTTGCCTTCGGTGTTTCCCTCGGCGATCTGCTGGTCGTAGGCCTCGCCGGCCAGTGCCCGCGCCTTGATCGCCTCCATCTTGGCAACGGTGACATCGAGCTTGCCCGACAGCTCCTTGTCGATCGCCGGATCGGCCGCCTTCACCATATCGGCCACCGAAGGTCCCGAAACGACGGTTCCGTCGAGCCTGGTATAGCTGGCGTGGTAGGCGGCGCGAATGCCGATGGCGTCGTAGAGATGGGAGTTGTAGGTGTTGTCGGAAAAGCAGTCATGCTCCTCCTCGGGATCATGCAGCAGCAGGCCGAGCTTCATGCGTTCGCCGGCCAGTTCACCGTAGGACAGCGAGCCCATGCCGGTGAAGATGATCGAGATGGCGGTGTTCGGCTCGCCGTCGACGAGGTTCTTGCGGGCGGCACCGTCTTCCTTCCAGTCGTTGACCATATTCTGCAGGTCGGAGACCAGAAGGTCGCTCGCCGACTTCAGATATTGCGCGCGGCGGTCGCAATTGCCGCCGGTGCAGTTTTTGAGGTCATAGTCGGTGTACGGGCGCTCGCCGGCCCCCGGGCCGGTGCCGTGCAGGTCCTGGCCCCAGAGCAGGAACTCGATGGCGTGATAGCCGGTGGCGACATTGGCCTCGATGCCGCCGGCCTGCTGCAGCGTGCCGGAGAGGAATTCCGGCGTCAGGTTCGTGGCATCGACCTTCTTGCCGTTGATCTCGATCTCCTTGTTGGCGATCACATTGGCGGTATAGAGCGAATTTGCGTCCGATTCCGTGCCATAGCTCTTGGCGACATAGTCGATCAGCCCTTCGTCGAGCGGCCAGGAATTCACCTCGCCTTCCCAATCATCGACGATCTTGTTGCCGAACCGGTAGACTTCTGTCTGCTGGTAGGGAACGCGCGCTGCCTTCCAGGCGTCACGGGCGGCGTTGAGGGTTTCCACCGATGGTTTGGCAAGCAGGGCGTCGACCGCCTTGTCGAGCGCCTGCGCCGTGGTCAGCGAATCCTCGTATTTGGCGAGCCCGATATCGGCATAGGTCTTGATGACCGCCTTCGCATCGGTTGCCGCCTTGGCCGGCAGCACGAACACAGCCGCCGTCAGCAGGGCGGTGGCGCCGATCGCGGCGAGCCTGCTGCCATACCGTGCCGATATCATCGCTCTCATGACTGTCATCTCCTCAGGAATTCACTGAAATATGGGCGCGGCAACAGGCGGCCTGCACAAGTCAGGCAGGGCAACGCCATCCGGCAAAAAAATGGCCACGACAAGACGTGGTCTGCGGAAGAAAGACACCGAAATGCCTCCAATCGAAAGGGTTCAAGGCCCAGACATCAAAGGGATGCGCCATTGCGCGAGCCTCCATAAAGCTTCGACGTTGGTGGAAGTCAATGAAAATCGACAGGAAAAGCCAATTGAAACAATAGTTTAGAATTATTCTAAACTACGACAGTCAACTTTATGCCCGGGTCTTGCCGACGAACGCTGCGATTGACAGCCGCCATTCCGGGTGCGACCCGCAAAAGCTCTCTTGCGGCGGTGCCAGACAATTGCCACTTGGCGGGACATCCTAGAATTGGACAGGGATTGGAATGCGATGAAGAACGGTGTGGTCATTGTCGGCGCGGGTCATGCGGGCGTGCAAGCGGCCGCAAGTCTGCGCGAGGAGGGTTATGACGGACCGGTGATCCTCGTCAGTGACGAGAACGAATTGCCGTACCACAAGCCGCCGCTGTCGAAGACCTTCATCAAGGACGCCGAGGCCAAGCCGCAGCCGCTGCGCGGCGAGGCCTTCTACACCGGCAGCGCCATTGACTACCGGCCCGGGGTCAGGATCGAGAGTATCGACGCTCCCCGTCGTAGCCTGGACGTTGCCGGTGGTGGCGCGCTTGCCTTCGATCACCTCATCCTGGCGACCGGCTCGCGCCCGCGCACCCTGCCGCTGGCCGGTTCAGAGCTTTCCGGCGTGCTGTCGCTGCGCTCGCTGGCTGATGCGCGGCTGATCCGCGAGTTGAGCGCACAGAGCGACGATGTCGTTATCCTCGGCGGCGGCTTCATCGGTCTGGAGATCGCCGCCACGCTGCGGGCGGCCGGCCGCACGGTGACGGTGGTCGAAGCGGTCGACCGGCTGCTCGGCCGCGCCGTGGCGCCGGTCGTGGCGAGCCATGTCCGCCAAAGGCTGGAAGCGATCGGTGTGCGCATCCTCACCGGCACCTCGATTGCAAGGCTCGAAGGCGAAAACGGCCATGTCTCGGCCGCGATCACCTCAACCGGTGAAAGGCTGCCAGCACGCATGGTCATCGTCGGCATCGGCGCCGTGCCGAATGTCGAGCTGGCGCAGGAAGCCGGCCTCGCTGTCGCCAACGGCATCCGCGTCGATCACCAGATGCGCAGCTCGGCGCCAGAAATCCTCGCCATTGGCGATGCCGCCTCTTACCGGCACTGGTTCACCGGCGGCGACGTGCGACTGGAATCGGTGCAGAACGCCACCGACCAGGCGCGGCTCGCCGCACGCACCGTTACCGGCCATGCGGACGCCTATTCGGCGGTGCCGTGGTTCTGGTCCGACATCGGCGACATGAAGCTGCAGATGGTCGGCCTGACCGCCGGCGGCGACAGCCATGTCGTGCTGGGCGACCTGCCCGACAACAAGTTCTCGATCTACCACTATGCCGGAGACCGGCTGCTCGGCATCGAATCGGTCAACCGGCCCGGCGACCACATGCTTGGCCGCAAAATGCTCGGCGCCGGCTTCTCGCCGACGCCGCAGACAATTGCGGCAGGCCCCGAAGGCCTGAAGGCGGCGCTGGCCGCCTTCCTTGAGGGTGAACCAGCCAGAGCGGCTGGATAATTCCGGCCCTTCAGGCCGACGCGCCGTCGATCAGGCAGCGCAGACTTCGCGGATCGAGCTTTCCAGAATGTCAAGCGCCTCGTTCATGACGCCGTCCTGGATGGTGATCGGCGCCAGGAAGCGGATGACGTTGCCATAGACGCCGCACGTCAGCAGGATCAGCCCCTTGTCGAGCGCCTTCAGCCTGATCGCGTTGGCGATCTCGGCCGACGGCAGGCCTTTCTTGACGTCGTTGAACTCGACGGCGTTCATGAAACCGAGGCCTCTGATATCGACGATCTCGGGCACGTCGTCACGGATCGACTGCAGCCGCTGCTTCAACCGTGCACCCAGCGTGTTGGCACGGTCGCAAAGCTTCTCGTCTTCGATCACGTCGAGCACGGCATGCGCGGCGGCGACACCGATCGGGCTGCCGCCATAGGTGCCGCCGAGCCCGCCGGGGCCGGGTGCATCCATGATCTCTGCACGGCCGGTGACCGCGGCCAGCGGGAAGCCGCCGGCCAGGCTTTTAGCCATGGTGGTGATGTCGGCCGCCACCTCATGGTGATCCATGGCAAACATCTTGCCGGTCCGGGCAAAGCCGGTCTGCACTTCGTCGGCAATCAAAAGCATGCCGTGCTGGTCGCAGACCTTGCGCAGCGCGGTCAGGAACTCACGCGGCGCGTCGTAGAAGCCACCCTCGCCCTGCACCGGCTCGATGATGATGGCGGCGACGCGGGCCGGATCGACATCGGCCTTGAACAACCGGTCGAGTGCGGCCAGCGAATCGGCGATCGACACGCCATGAAGCGGCACCGGGAACGGCGCGTGGTAGACATCGCCCGGCATGGCGCCGAAGCCGACCTTGTAGGGCACGACCTTGCCGGTCAGCGCCATGCCCATGAAGGTGCGGCCGTGGAAGCCGCCGGCGAAGGCGATGACCGCCTGGCGGCCGGTGGCGTTGCGGGCGATCTTGATGGCGTTCTCGACCGCCTCGGCGCCGGTGGTGACGAAGATCGTCTTCTTCTCGAACTTGCCGGGCAGCATGCCGTTCAGCCGTTCGGCCAAGCGCACATAGCTCTCATAGGGCACCACCTGGTGGCAGGTGTGGGTGAAGCGGTCGAGCTGCGCCTTGACCGCCTCGATCACCTTCGGATGGCGATGACCGGTGTTGACGACGGCGATGCCCGACGAGAAGTCGATGTAGCGGCGGCCCTCGACATCCCAGATCTCCGAGTTTTCAGCCCGGTCCGCGTAGATTTGCGTGGTCATGCCGACGCCGCGCGAGATGGACTGGTTCTTGCGTTCGGAAATGGCTGAATTCTTCATGGGATCCCTCATCGGGCCGGCGCCCGTTCTTGTTTGATGTCGCTGACACGTCTTCTGACCTTATTTCACGTTTTCCTCAAGTCGGCACCGTCGACAGGCGATTGGGCCTGCCGCCGGGCGCCGCCTTGACCAGTCGACCGATGCGCGTACGAGAGAGGTTCCCTTTTCATCGGGATCGATTATCTTTGGACGGCCCGCGAGGCTCCGCGGAGGGAGCGTCCTACGCAGGCAGGGGAAGCCATGAGCAGGAACGCGAAATCGTCCGCCTTGCAACCATTGCTCCCAAGCCCTTTGCCGTACCGAAACACCTCAATCCTTGCCTGCGCGATGGCGAGCCTGCTGCTGGCCGGCTGCCAGAAGCAGGAGGCAGCCGAACACAGGCTGCCGGTGATGGTGCGCACCGAGACAGTTGCGATCGCAGACTTTTCGCCAAGGACCTCGCTGACCGGCGTGATCGCGGCGCGCACGCTGAACAATCTGTCGTTCCGGGTGGGTGGCCGCGTCGCCGAGCGGCTGGTCGATGTCGGCCAGCATGTCGATCAAGGTGCTGTGCTCGCCCGCATCGATCCGCAGGAGCAGGAATCCGATTTGCGCTCGGCACAGGCCGATCTTGACGCCGCGCAGGCACAGCTGACCCAGTCCGCCGCCGCCTTCGAGCGGCAGAAGACGCTGCTTGCCCAGGGTTTTACGACCAGGCGCGACTATGACGCCGCCGATCAGGCGCTGAAGGTGGCGCAAGGTAGTGTCGATGCCGCACGGAGCGCACTCACCAACGCCCAGCAGAACCTGTCCTACACCGAGCTCAAGGCGGGTGCCGCCGGCGTCATCACCGCCCGCCAGGTCGAAACCGGACAGGTGGTGCAGGCGGCGCAGACCGTCTTCACCGTCGCCGAGGACGGCGATCGCGACGCGGTGTTCAATGTCCAGGAAACATTGGTTGCCAAAACACCGCCATCGCCGACGGTGACGATCACGCTGTTGTCCGACCCGCAGGTGAAGGCCGTGGGCAAGGTGCGCGAAGTCTCGCCAGCGGTGGATCCGGCTTCGGGCTCGATCCGGGTCAAGGTCGCCATTCCCGACACGCCCGCCGGTATGCCACTGGGCGCGGCTGTCATCGGCTCGGTCAGCGCCAGTCCGACGAAGGCTATCCTGTTGCCCTGGCAGGCGCTGACCTCCACTGCCGGCAAACCGGCTGTCTGGATCGTCGACCCCTCGACCAAGGCGGTTGTGACGGCGCCGGTCGAGGTGCTGGCATTCGAATCGGGCACGGTCGTCATCGCCAGCGGGCTGAACGCAGGCCAAAGTGTCGTTACGGCAGGCGGGCAGTTGCTCAGTCCCGGGCAAACGGTCGAGATATCGGGAGCGGGCCAATGAGAAGGCTGCCGCACCTCATGCTTGGCCTGTTTGCACTTGGCACGCTCGTGTCCTGCTCGAAGTCCGAGGAAAAGCCGCCCGAGATCATCCGGCCGGTGCTGTCGATAGTCATCGAGCCGCGCACCACCCAGACCTTCGGCTTTGCCGGCTCGGTCGAGCCGCAGGTCAGTGCCGACCTCGCCTTCCGCCTGCTTGGCCGGGTTGTGTCGCGCGACGTCAATGTCGGCGACATCGTCAGCAAGGGCACGACGATCGCCGCGCTCGACCCGACCGCACTGGAGCTGGCCGTCCAGGCCGCCAAGGCGGAACTCTCCAATACCGAGGCGCAGTTCGCCAACGCCGCAGGCAGCGAGGAACGCCAGCGCCAGCTGCTTGCCGCCGCCAACACCACGCAGGCGGCCTTCGATGCGGCGGAGCAGGCGAGGAAAGCGGCGGAGGCCGGCGTCGAACGGGCCAAGGCCTCACTTGCCAAATCGCAGGAGCAGCTTGGCTACGCGCGGCTGTTCTCGGATTTCGACGGCGTTGTCACCGCCACCGGCGCCGAGGTCGGCCAGACGGTCTCGCCTGGCCAGACGGTCGTCACGGTGGCGCGCTCGGACCTGCGCGAGGCGGTGGTCGACATTCCCGACCAGTTGATCGGTGACCTCACGGCCGGCACGCCATTCCAGGTCATCCTGCAATCGCAGCCGACGATCCAGACCGAGGCCAAGCTGCGCGAGATCGCGCCGCAGGCCGAAGGCTCGACCCGCACGCGGCGCGTGCGGCTGACGCTCACCGATCCGCCGCGAGCCTTCCGACTCGGCTCGACAGTGACGGCGACCCGCGTAACCAAGGTTACGCCGACGATAGAATTGCCCATGTCAGCACTGTTTGAAGGCGACGGCGTCGACAAGGTCTGGATCGTCGATGCGCAGACATCGAGCGTTAACGCCAAAGAAATCAAGGTCGCCGCAAAGGGCGCCGCTACCTTCACCGTCGCCGAAGGGCTGGAAGCCGGTATGCGCGTCGTCACAGCCGGCGTCCACAGCCTGAGCGAAGGCCAGAAGGTCAGAGTGCCAGAGGGCGGCGTCTGATGAAGGGCTTCAATCTCTCCGACTGGGCGCTCAGCCACCGCTCCATGGTCTGGTACTTCATGCTGGTGTTCGTGGTGGCCGGCATCTTCTCCTACCTCAATCTCGGTCGTGAGGAAGATCCCAACTTCACCATCAAGACGATGATCATCCAGGCCAACTGGCCGGGCGCGTCGGTCAAGGAGACCGGGCAGCAGGTGACCGACCGCATAGAGAAGAAGCTCGAGGAGCTCGACAGCCTCGATTTCACCAGATCCGTCACCACCGCCGGCCAGACCGTCATCTTCGTCAACCTGAAGGACACCACCAAGGCGCGCGATGTCGTGCCGAACTGGATTCAGGTCCGCAACATGGTCAACGACATCCGGACGCAGTTTCCGCAAGGCGTGCAGGGGCCGTTCTTCAACGACCGCTTTGGCGATGTCTTCGGAAACATCTACGCCTTCACGTCGGACGGGCTGACGCCGCGCCAGCTGCGCGACTATGTCGAGGACGTCCGCACCAAAATCCTGACCGTGCCGAATGCCGGCAAGGTCGATCTCGTCGGCGCGCAGGACGAGGCGATCTATCTCGAATTCTCGACCCGCCAGATCGCCGCCCTTGGCCTCAACCAGCAAGCGATCATTGCCAGCCTGCAAGCGCAGAACGCGATCACGCCGTCCGGTGTCATCGAGTCCGGACCGGAGCGCATCAGCGTGCGCGTCGGTGGCCAGTTCACGTCCGAAGAGAGTCTGCGTGCCATCAATCTGCGCGTCAACGACCGCTTCTTCCGGCTCAGCGATGTGGCGACGATCACGCGCGGCTATGTCGATCCGCCGACGGCGCTGTTCCGCTTCAATGGCCAGGACGCTATCGCGCTCGCCATCGGCATGAAGCCCAACGCCAATCTGCTGCAGTTCGGCGAGGCGCTGCACACGGAGATGAACAGGGTGCTGGCCGACCTGCCTGTCGGCGTCGGTGTGCATCTGGTCGCGGACCAGCCGGTCATCGTCGAGGAGGCCGTCTCGGGCTTCACGCGCGCGCTGTTCGAGGCGGTCGCCATCGTGCTGGCGGTGTCCTTCATCAGCCTCGGCATGCGCGCCGGCTTCGTCGTGGCGCTGTCGATCCCGCTGGTGCTGGCCATCACCTTCACGGTCATGGCCTATCTCGGCATCTCGCTGCAGCGCATCTCGCTGGGGGCGCTGATCATCGCGCTCGGTCTCCTGGTCGACGACGCGATGATCGCGGTCGAAATGATGGTGGCGCGGCTTGAGGTCGGCGACAATCTGCGCAAAGCGGCGACTTACGTCTACACATCGACTGCCTTCCCAATGCTGACCGGTACGCTGGTGACGGTCGCCGGCTTTATCCCGATCGGCCTCAACAACAGCGCCGCCGGCGAATACACCTTCACCCTGTTCGTCGTCATCGCGGTATCGCTTCTGGTATCATGGATCGTAGCCGTGCTGTTTGCACCTCTACTCGGCGTCACAATTCTTCCGGCGACGATGAAGACGAAGCACCACGACCAGCCGGGTCGCTTCACGTCACTGTTCCGGCGCGTGCTTATCGGCTCTGTGCGGTATCACTGGCTGACCATCATCGCCACGGTGCTGTTGTTTGCCGGCTCGATAGCCGGCTTCGGCCTAGTCCAGCAGCAGTTCTTTCCGCCTTCCGACCGGCCGGAGCTGATCGTCGACTGGAACCTGCCGCAAAACTCGTCGATCACAGAGACCCGGGACCAGATCGAGCGTTTCGAAGGGCGCGCGCTGGCCGGCAACCCCGACATCGATCATTTCAGCTCCTATATCGGCCAGGGCGCGGTGCGCTTCCTGCTCGCCTTCGACGTGCAACCGGCCAATCCGTACTTCGGCCAGACCGTCATCGTCACCAAGAGCATCGAGGCGCGCAACCGGCTGAAGCCGCAACTGGAGAAGCTGCTGCGCGAGGAGTTCGTCGGCACCGATGCCTTCGTCAAGCCGCTCGAACTGGGGCCGCCGGTCGGCCGCCCGGTGCAGTACCGCGTCGGCGGTCCCGACATCCAGACGGTGCGCGGCTTGGCGCAGCAATTCGCCGGCCTCATCTCGACCAATCCGAAGCTTGCCGCGCCAACCTTCGACTGGAACGAGCCCCAGCGTGTGCTGAGGGTCGACGTGCTGCAGGACAAGGCGCGCCAGCTCGGCATCACCTCCTCCGATATCGCCAGCGCACTGAACAGCACGGTCGGCGGCGACACCATCACGCAGGTGCGCGACGCCACCTATCTGATCAACGTCGTGGCGCGCTCACGCGATGCCGAACGCGGCTCGATCAGCACGTTGCAGAACATGCAGTTGCCGACCGGCACCGGCGAGGCGATCCCGCTCGCGGCGGTGGCCAACTTCCGCTACGAGCTGGAGCAGCCGACGGTGTGGCGGCGTAACCGCATTCCGACGATCACCGTGCGCGCCGGATTGGTCGGCGACACGCTGCCGGCGACCGTGGTCAACGAACTGAGGCCAGCCGTCGATACCTTTATCGCCAAGCTGCCGCCGGGCTATTCGGTCGAGACCGCAGGCTCGGTCGAGGAAAGCGCTAAAAGTCAGGGACCAATCGCCGCGGTCGTGCCGCTGATGCTGTTCGTCATGGCGACCATCCTGATGGTGCAGCTGCAGAGCTTCCAGCGCCTGTTCCTGGTCGTTGCTGTCGCCCCGCTCGGCCTGATCGGCGTGGTGGCCGCACTGGTGCCTAGCGGCGCGCCGCTCGGCTTCGTCGCCATCCTCGGCGTGCTGGCGCTGATCGGCATCCTGATCCGCAACTCGGTCATCCTGATCGTGCAGATCGAGGACCTCGTCAACGAAGGCAAGGACCGCTGGGCGGCGGTGATCGAGGCGACCGAGCACCGCATGCGGCCGATTGCGCTGACGGCAGCGGCCGCGAGTCTCGCTCTGATTCCGATCGCACGTGAGGTGTTCTGGGGACCGATGGCCTATGCCATGATGGGCGGCATCATCGCCGGCACCGCGATCACGCTGTTGTTCCTGCCGGCGCTTTATGTGACGTGGTTCAGGATCAAGGAGCCGAAGCAGGGATTGGGGAGCGAGGGCGCGCACGGGGACACGGTGCCGGAAGGCGGGGCAGCCTGAGGGCAAATTGCGAGTAGTGTCGCGTTCTTTCACGCCCCCCTCTGTCCTGCCGGACATCTCCCCCTCAAGGGGGGAGATTGGCGGTTTCAGTTGCCTCGCCAACCTTCCGCCGTTTGTAATTGGCGAAGCGGTTGCGCGAGTAATCTCCCCCTCAAGGGGGAGATGGCCGGCAGGCCAGAGGGGGGCGCGACGGAACTCGACGTGGAAAGATCAGCTACGCCCGCACAAACCCTTCGCTCGCCCTGAGCAGATTGCGCGTATAATCCTTCGTCACACGCCGCTCGACAAGGTCGTCCGCGCTCAGATTCTCCACCGCCTCGCCACTTTGCATCACCATCAGCCGCCCGCACATATGGGTGATGATGGCGAGGTCGTGGCTGACCATCAGAAAGGTCAACTTGCGCCGCCGGCGGACCTCTTCCAAAAGGTTGAGCACCTCCGCCTGTACCGAGGCATCGAGTGCCGAGGTCGGCTCGTCGAGCAGCAGGATCGACGGTTCGAGGATAAGCGCACGTGCGATCGCCACGCGCTGACGCTGGCCGCCCGACAATTGATGCGAGTAGCGGAAGCGAAAACCGTTACCGAGGCCAACCTCGTCGAGCGCCCGCTGGATGCGCTTTTCGCCGTCGGCAAAACCATGGATGGCGAGCGGTTCCTGCAGCAGGCGATCGACGGTCTGGCGCGGGTGCAGCGAGCCGTACGGATCCTGGAAGACCATCTGCACTTCGCGGTAAAAGGCCTTGTCGCGGCGAGTACCAAGTTTTTTGCCGTTGACGGTGATGCTCCCCGACGCAACCGGCGCTAGGCCGGCGATGGCTCGCAGCAGCGTCGATTTGCCGGAGCCGGATTCGCCGACCAGGCCGAAGGATTCGCCCGGCTGCACGTCGAGGCTGACACCTTTCAGCGCGTGAAAGCGGTCGAAGATCACTCCCAGCCTGTCGACGGCAATCGCTGCTGTCATGCCGCCCACTCCGGCTTGCGGTCGAGCACCGGCAGCGGGTGACGGTCAGCGCCGATCTTGGGCATGCAGTTGAGCAGGCCGCGCGTGTAGGGATGCTGGGCGCGGCCGAGTTCGGACGCCTTGAGCTGTTCGACCACCTTGCCGGCATACATGACGATGACACGGTCGCAGAAGGACGAAACCAGACGCAAATCGTGCGAGATAAAGATCAGCCCCATGCCGCGCTCGCTGACCAGCCGGTCGAGAATGCCGAGCACATCGAGCTGCACGGTGACGTCGAGCGCCGAGGTTGGCTCGTCGGCGATCATCATTTCCGGCCCGGCGATCAGCATCATGGCGATCATGGCGCGCTGGCCCATGCCGCCTGACACTTCATGCGGATGCAGGTCGAAGACGCGGGCCGGGTCGCGGATCTGCACCGCTTCCAGCATCGCCAGCGCGCGGTCACGCGCCTCGGCCTTGCCGACCTTTTCATGGGTGCGCAGCGTCTCGACGATCTGGCGGCCGATGCTCATCACCGGATCGAGCGAATATTTCGGATCCTGCAGGATCATGGCGATGCGTTTTCCGCGCAACGCGCGGCGTTCGCGTGGCGAGACGCTGAGCAGGTCGATGCCGTCGAAGGCAAGCTTGTTCGCCGATATCCGGGCCTGCGGCGGCGTCAGCCCCATGATGGCGCGGCCGGTCTGCGATTTGCCCGAGCCGGACTCGCCGACAATGCCGAGCCGTTCGCGGCCGAGCGAGAAGGTGACGCCACGCACCGCCTCGACCAGCCCGGTGCGGGTCGGGAAGGTGACGCGCAAATCCTCGACGTCGAGAAGCGTGCTCATTGGTCACCACTGCGCGGATCGAGTGCGTCTCGCAGGCCATCGCCAAGCAGGTTGAAGCCAAGGCTGACGATCAGGATGGCAAAGCCCGGCGCACCGGCCACCCACCACTGGTCGAGCACGAAGCGGCGGCCCGACGCGATCATGGTGCCCCATTCGGGCAGCGGCGGCTGCGCGCCGAGGCCAAGGAAGCCGAGACCGGCGGCGGTCAGGATGATGCCGGCCATGTCGAGCGTCACCCGGACGATCAGCGAGGAGATGCAGAGCGGCATGATGTGGCGCAGCACGATGCGGAAGGGCGAGGCGCCCATCAATTGCACCGCCTTGATGTAGTCGGAATTGCGCACGGTCAGCGTTTCCGCGCGCGCAATTCGAGCGTATGGCGGCCACGAGGTGATGGCGATGGCGAGCACCGCATTCTCGATGCCGGGACCCAGGGCCGCAACAAAGGCCAACGCCAGGATCAGCTTTGGGAAAGCGAGGAAGATGTCGGTGATGCGCATCAGGATCGCATCGGTCCAGCCGCCGGCATAGCCGGCGACGGTGCCGACCAAGAGGCCGATCGGTGCGGCGATGATGGCAACCAGGATGACCACGTAGAGCGTCCAGCGCGAGCCGTAGAGGATGCGCGAGAGGATGTCGCGGCCGAGATCGTCGGTCCCGAACCAGTGCTCGGCGCTCGGCGGCAGCAGGCGCGAGCCCTTGAGGTCGCCGAATGTCGGCGAGTAGGGCGCCAGCACGCCGGCAGTGGCGGCAACGACCAGCAAGGCAATAATGATGAGCAGGCCGAGAAACGCCAGCCGGTTGGCGGAAAAGCGCCGCCACGCCACATAGGCGCGGCCGAGCCTTGCCTGCATGCGCGACGCCGGGCGCTCGCTGAGCAGCCAGTCGCGACGGGTCTGGATGGCGTCGGCGCTCATGCGGACTTCGTCCTCGGATCGAGCACGCGGTAGAGCAGATCGGAGAGCAGGTTGATGGCGATGAAGACCGAGCCTATGACGATGGTGCCGCCGAGCACTGCATTCATGTCGGCGTTCTGCAGCGAATTGGTGATGTAGAGGCCGATACCCGGCCACGAGAACACGGTCTCGGTCAGCACCGAGCCTTCGAGCAGCCCGGCATAGGAGAGCGCAATCACCGTCACCATCGGCACCGCTGCGTTGCGCAGCGCATGGCCCCAGATGATGCGGGTTTCCGACAGGCCCTTGGCGCGGGCCGCGACGATGTATTCCTGGGCGAGCTCGTTGAGCATGAACGAGCGTGTCATGCGGCTGATATAGGCGAGCGAGAAATAGCCGAGCAGCGAGGCCGGCAGGATGATGTGGCGGAAGGCGTCATAGAAGACGTCCCACTGCCCCTGCCACAGGGAATCCAGGAGATAGAAGCCGGTGATCGGCGCGAAGGTGTATTCGTAGACGACGTCGAGCCGGGCCGGAAACGCCACCCATTGCAGCTTGGCGTAGAACAGCACCAGCGCCAGCAGCCCAAGCCAGAAGATCGGCACGGAATAACCGATGAGGCCAATGATGCGCACGATCTGGTCGATGAGACTGCCACGCCTGACCGCGGCCAGCACGCCAAGTGGCACGCCGAACAATGCACCGATCAGCGTTCCCAGCGTCGCCAGTTCCGTCGTTGCCGGAAGGGCGCGGCGAATGTCGGTCATGACCGGATTGGTGGTCAGCACCGAGGTGCCGAAATCACCGTGTAGCGCGCTTCTCACATAGATGTAGAACTGCTCCACCAACGGCAGGTCGAGGCCCATCTCGCGGCGCGTGCGCTCGACGACATTGGCCGGCGCCCGATCGCCGAGCACCGCCAGCACCGGGTCGATCGGGATGACGCGGCCGATGAAGAAGGTGACCGCGAGCAGACCAAGATAGGTCGTGATCGCGATGACCAGGAAACGGCCGAGCGATGATGCAAGGGCGACGGCGCGGGCGCTGCGGCGCCCGCCCTCGTTTTCAATCGCGCTCATGCGGCGCGTCCGTCGGCGTTATTCCTTGGAAACCGGCCCGACGAAGTTGCTGTCGAAGCTCGGACCGAGCGCGAAGCCCTTGAGGTTCTTGCGCAGGCCCGCCACTTCCAGCTGCTGGTGGATGACGACGAAGGGGCTGGTGTCGAGGATCTTCTTCTCGAGATCCTTGTACATATCGGCGCGCTTGCCCGCATCCTTCTCGAGCAGCGCTGCTTCCGTCTGCTTGGTCAGGTCCGGAATGTCCCAGGCGTTGCGCCAGGCAAGCGTATGGGACTTGCCGGTATCCGAATTGTCCGGGTTCGAGGCAAAGGTCTGGGCGTTGGAGTTCGGATCGAAATAATCCTGGCCCCACTGGCCGATATAGATGTCGTGGTTACGGGCGCGGTACTTGGTCAGCGTCTGCTTGCCGTCGCCCGGAATGATCTCCAGCTTGATGCCGGCCTGGCCGAGCGTCTGCTGGATCGATTCCGCCATGCCGGTGGTCGGCTGGCCGGTGCGTACATCCATGGTTACGCTGAAGCCGTCGGGCAGACCGGCCTTGGCGAGCAATTCCTTGGCCTTGGCAACGTCGAGCTTGAACGGATTCTCGTCGAGTTCACCCAGCACGCCTTTCGGCAGGAAGGTCTGATGGATCTCGCCGATACCCTTGAGGATGGTCGAGCCCAAGGCATCATAGTCGACCAGATACTTGAACGCCTGGCGCACCTCGGGTTTGGCGAGGTTCGGGTTCTTCTGGTTGAGGCTGATGTAGTAGACCGTACCTTTTGGCGCGCTGGTCGATGTGAGATCGGCGTTCTTGGCAATGGCGTCGAGGTCGTTGGGCTCGAGGTTGCGGGCAACGTCGATGTCGCCGGCTTCGAGCGCCAGGCGCTGGGCCGAGCTTTCCTTCATGTTTCGATAGATGACGCGGGCAAGCTTGGCCTTTTCGCCGAAGTAATTGTCGTTGCGCTCCATGACGACGGCTTCGTTGGCGCGCCATTCGCGCAGCTTGAAGACGCCGGAGCCGGCGTAGCCGGTTTTCAGCCAGGCATTGCCGAAATCATTGTCCCATTTGTAGTCGGCACTCGGCGTGACCGCGGCGACATGTTCCTTGACCAGCTTGGCATCGACCACCGAAGCAACGGTTGCCGACAGGCAGTTCAAGACGAAGCTCGGTGCATAGGCCTTGTCGACTACGAACTGGAAGGTGGTGTCGTCGACCGCCTTGGCCTTCTCGGTGACGTTGTCCCCACTGATGCCGAACTGGCCGATGATGAAGGCCGGGCTCTTGTCCAGCTTGACGGCGCGCTCGAAGGAGTAGGCGACATCGGCCGCGGTGATCGGATTGCCCGAGGCGAATTTCAGGCCCGGCTTGAGCTTGAACGTGTAGGTCAGGCCGTCGTCGGAAACGGTCCAGCTTTCGGCGAGGTCGCCCTTGACCTTCGAGGTGTCGCTGAGGTCGAGACGGACGAGCAGATCATAGGTGTTGCCGGTGACCTCGGCGGTCGACAACTCGAACGCCTCGCCCGGATCCATGGAGATGATGTCGTCGATCGCGAAACCTTCGACCAGGGTGTCGGCGGGGGTGACCGCGCCCGCTGGCGCGCCGGCCAGAAGCAGCGCGGACATGGCGGCACCCGCGAGCAGGATGCGCGAGCGTAGAGCAAACTTTTCCATCATCATTGTGATTGTTCCCTGTTTTGTTGACCTGAGTTCCCGGCTCAGGATTGCAGTATTCTTTTCAGGGCCGACAATGGCCCTCTGCCCACTTACCGTCGTGGTTTTTGTCCAATTGGTCAACACCATATCCGGCGGCATTCTGGCCCGCAACGAGCATTTGCAAGACAGCGTATTGGACCAGAATGGGCTGGGGCGAGTCGATGCATGCGCCGGCTAATTGATGCCGCCACAATCGGGAAAAATCTGCTAAATATCGGAGCTACTTCAGCGCCGCGACCAGATCGGCATCAGGAAAACAGGTGGCGGCGCGGCCGTTCCTGGCTTGCCACTTGCCGATCGACCGGCGGGTCTTGAAGCCGGGCAGCCCGTCGGCGCTGCCGACATCATAGCCCTTGGCCTCCAGCGCCCGCTGCAAGGCGGCGATGTCCGACCGGTAGAGCCCGCCGACCGCGCCCCAGCTGCCGGCAAAATTGCTGTCGCCATGGGCGATGCGATCGGCGCCGTGGCCGATGAACAGCGCGTAGAGGTCGCTGGTGTTGTATTCCTTCAGCACGTAGAAATTGGGGGTGGCGATGAAGGCCGGCCCGCTGCGCCCGGCCGGCATCAGCAGGAAGCCTTCGGCTTTCAGCTCGCTCGCCGGAAACGGCTTGCCGCCAACGCGCTTGATGCCCATGTCAGCCCATTGCGAAATTGTCTTGCCCTGGTCCGGACCCTCCAGCGAACAGGAGACCGTCTCCGGGACGGTCACCTCAAAGCCCCAGCCACGCCCCCTCACCCAGCCATAGTGGACGAGGTAGTTGGCGATCGAGGCCAGCACGTCCGGCGTCGAATTCCATATGTCGACACGGCCATCGCCGTCGAAATCGACGGCATGCTTCAGGAACGAAGTCGGCATGAATTGCGGCTGGCCGAGCGCGCCGGCCCAGGATGACTTCATTGCGCCGACCGGGGCCAGGCCGCGCTCGACGATTTCCAGTGCGGCCAAAAGCTCCGTGCGAAAGAATTCCTTCTTGGTCGACATGAACGCCTTGGTGCCCAGCACCTCGAAGGCATCATAGGGCATTTTCGCCGCGCCGAAGCCGGTTTCACGGCCCCAGATCGCCAGCAGCACTTCGCCCGGCACGCCATAGCGCTTTTCGATGGCGGCCAGCGTGCGGGCATTGGTCGCTTCGCGCGCCCGACCGCCGGCCGTCACCGCACCGATGGTCTTCTCGGCGAAATAGGCGCCGGGTGAGCCGAATTCGGCCTGATGCTGTTTCTGCGGCGTGGTCGCCTTTTCGCCCGGCTTCACTAGGTCGGGCAGCTTCAGATTGGGCTTGATGCCATCGAAAGCGGCGTCGAAGGTTTTTTTGGAAATGCCTTTCGCCTTCGCTTCCGGCCACAGGTCGTTCTGCAGCCAGGCGCGGAATTGGTCGTCGATTTTTGCAGCGGAGGCGGGGGCAGCCAACAGACCAAAAAGTGCTGCCAAGAAGACAGCAATTGCCAACCTTCGAGGTCGGCGTTCCTTCGTACCGGTGGGTCGGCGTGCAATCGCCTGAAGAAAACCGCTCATCACAGACTCTTCTCCGCCAATTGCGTCAAAACGCCGTCCGCGAGCGAAGTGCGGCAGCCAGCGTGCCCTCGTCGAGATAGTCGAGCTCGCCGCCGACCGGCACGCCATGCGCGAGGCGTGTCACCTTGATGTCGAAGCCGGACAGCTGATCTGTGAGGTAGTGCGCGGTGGTCTGACCCTCGACCGTCGCGTTGACGGCGAGGATGATCTCCATGACCTCGCCGCCGGCGACGCGGTCGATCAGCGAGCGGATGTTGAGCTGGTCGGGGCCGATACCGTCGAGCGGCGACAGCGTGCCGCCGAGCACGTGGTAGCGCACATTCATCGCTGCCGCCCGCTCCAGCGCCCATAGGTCGGAAACGTCCTCGACGACGATGATGGTGCCGGCGTCACGGCGCGGATCGGTGCAGATCATGCATGGGTCCGACGTATCGACATTGCCGCAGGTCGAGCAGATGCGCACCTTGTCGGCAGCCTCGGCCATGGCTGCGGCGAGCGGCGACAACAGCTGCTCCTTCTTCTTGATCAGATGCAGTGCCGCACGCCTGGCCGAACGGGGCCCCAGCCCCGGCACCTTGGCCAGGAGCTGGATCAGGCGTTCGATCTCCGGACCGGCGATTCGCTTGGACATCGCTCTGATCTAGGATTTTTCAGTGCGTTTTGGAACATCCCGCGTCTGCATGACCCGCCATATTGTCCTGGCGGGCCATGGAGTACGTATCAGTTGACCTCGAGCGGGCGGCTCTGGCTGGCGATCATCGCGCCGATGGCGTCAGTGTTCTCCGGCGTTGACTGGAATCCCATCGACGCCTCTTGCGGCGCGTTCGCAACCGAGGAAATGACCGGCTTGGCCAGAGTTCCGCCAAAACGGGCGGCATCCGGTTCCTCCATCGGTTCTTGCATCGCCACCACCGTCGGCTCGGCCGAGGTGCGCAGGGGTTTCGCGGTCGGCACCACGGCGGCGGTCACAAAGGTCTGTTGGGCAGGCGCGGATCGGATGGTTGCCGGCTTGGCCGGACGCACCGGCTCGGCGGAAGCGACAAGCGTCACTGGTGCTACCGGCTTCACGGGCGCCGCCGAGGCAATGGCGACCTGCGGCTCATCCGGCAGCGGCTGCCAATTGCGGCCACGCTTCTCGTAGAAGGCATTGCCGCCGGCAACCATGGTGTAATGCATGTTCTTGTAAGGGAAACGCAGCCCGGCGGTGTGGAAATACATCGTGTTCTTCAGCTTGCCCTTGCGCTCGCCCTTGAGCACGGCGTCGGCGGCTTCCTCGACATCGGGCATGGCCCGCGAATTCATCGGCCGGGTCATGACGCCAGGCGCGAACTGCCCGGGCTCGCCCACCACCTCGCAGATAGTGCTGCCGTGGTTGCCGGAGCGCAGCCGGTTCATCACCACCGTGCCGACGGCGATCATGCCGTCACGGCTCGACCGGTTGGACTCGAAGAACATCGCCCGTTCCAGGCATTCCCTGTCCTTTGGCGTGTGACTGTAAGATCGGGAACTCAGGAAACTCGGGGTGATGGCGTCGGTCAGGCTGGCGACGGACATGCCGTGCGAGGTGGTCTGGCTGCAGGCAGCCAAAAACAAGGGTGAAATGACGGCGCCGAGCAACAGCGGCGTCTTCCATCGCATGGAAATCAAAAGGTAACCCTCACTTCGATGCCCGCCCCCAGGCTGCGGCAAGAATGAGACACTTTCAGGCAAAATGATGGCTAAAACGTTATTAGCGAGGCACTGTTGCCAAACTGGCACAGTTGCATGGCTTTATTCTGTCAACGCGCCGCAGCCATCGAGACCGGCTGACCAGGTTCGACCTCTTCGATTTTCTCCGAAAACAGGCCGCGCCTGAGGAAGAGCGCCAGTGCGTTCCTGGCCGTCGGCGCGATCTTTCCCGGCCAGTCGCTTTCGATGAATTCGGCCTTGGTGAAGTCTGGATTTGTCTCGCAGGCCGCCTCCAGGAATTCGGCGATCTCGAGCACGATCACACGCTCGTCCTTTGACAGTGCCGACGCGCCGGCCTCGATAGACGGGCGATGAACGTAATCCTCGAACAGGTCGAAGTAGCCCCTGATGCCGACAAGATCGACGCCGGCGTCGCAATCGGCCAGGATTTCCAGGATCTCGTAGATCCTGCTGCGAACACGCTGCTCGATCAGTCTTTCGGAGGGCTCTTCGATCATGGGCGTAGCGCCACCGAACGTTAGAAGGGCAGTTTCATTCCTGGCGGGATCGGCAGGCCGGCGGTCAGCGCCTTGGTCTTCTCCTGCATGATCTGCTCGACCTTGGTCTTGGCGTCGTTGTGGGCGGCGAGCACCAGGTCCTCTAGGATCTCGACATCATCCTCCTTGAACAGGGAGCGATCGATCTTCAGCGACTTCATCTCGAATTTTCCGGTCAGCGTCACGTTGACCAGGCCGCCGCCGGCCTGGCCGGATGCTTCCAGCGTGGCGATCTCGTCCTGCATGGCCTGGAACTTGGCCTGCATTTCCTTCGCCTTGCCCATCAGGCCGAGAAGATCTTTCATGGTCGCGTCCTTTGCGGATTCGTGGCTCTTGTCAGGTTTCGTCGTCGTCCGCTGGCGGCTCGACCGGCACTTCGGCCTCGGTCGTATCGGCTTCCGGCGAGTCGGGAATGCGCACGTCGATGATCTTGGCGCCGGGGAACCGCGCCAGAATGGCGGCGACCGTAGGATCGCTCTTGGCATCGAGGAAGGCGGTCTCGCGCTTGGTCGATTCCATTTCGGCGAGCGTCTGGCCGCCCTCTTCCTTCGACAGCGAGACCAGCCAGCTGCGGCCGGTCCAGGCGCGCAGTTTCGTCGTCAGGTCGTTGAGCAGCATCTTGGGCGCATCAGCGGTCAGACCGACGTCGATGCGGCCGGGCTCGATGCGAACGAGACGGATACAGCTCTTGACTAGCACCTTGAAGGCGATGTCACGCTGCGCGTCGGCAAGAGCAATGATGTCGGCCAGCGATTTCAGCGGAACCTGCGGCGTCTCCAGGACCGGTTGCGGGGGCGCGACGAAAGCGGCGGGCGCGGGCGTGACCTCGACCAGCCGCATGGTCTGCGCGCCGCCTGGCGCGGATGGCATGCGGGTCTGTGCAACCGCGCTGGCGCTGCCACCATTGCCGGAACCCGTGGGCGCGCCGTTGGGGCGCGACGCGCCATTTGGAACCGGCGCTGAGCCCTCAAGCGATCTCAAGGCCTCGTCCAGGGTCGGCAGGTCGGCGGCGTGGGCCAGCCGGATCAGCACCATCTCGGCGGCGCTCACCGGCCGGTTGGAGGACTGCACCTCCGGGATGCCCTTGAGCAGCATCTGCCAGGTCCGCGACAGCACCCTGACCGACAGCGTCCTGGCGAAATCCGCGCCGCGTTGCCGCTCGTCCTGCGACAGCGCAGCGTCGTCGACGGCCGACGGCACGAAACGCAGCCGGGTGACGAGGTGGTTGAACTCGGCAAGATCGGTGAGCACGGCAGCCGGATCGGCGCCGGTGTCGTACTGTGCGCGGAATTCCCCAAGAGCGGCGGCCACATCACCCTTCATCACATGTTCGAACAGGTCGACGATGCGGGCACGGTCGGCCAGCCCCAGCATCGCCCGCACCGCGTCGGCGCTGACCGAGCCCGCGCCATGGGCGATCGCCTGGTCGAGGATGGAGAGCGAATCACGGGCCGACCCTTCGGCAGCGCGTGCGATCATTGCCAGCGCGTCGTCGTCGACCGAAATGCCTTCCTTGACTGAGATCGAGGAGAGGTGTGCGACCAGCGCGCCGGCATCGATGCGCCTGAGGTCGAAGCGCTGGCAGCGCGACAGGACGGTGATCGGAACCTTGCGGATTTCGGTGGTGGCGAAGATGAATTTGACGTGCGGCGGCGGCTCTTCCAGCGTCTTCAGCAGGCCGTTGAAGGCCTGCGTGGAAAGCATGTGCACTTCGTCGATGATGTAGACCTTGTAGCGGGCCGAGACCGGCGCATAGCGCACGCGCTCGATGATATCCCTGATGTCGTCGATGCCGGTGTGCGAAGCGGCATCCATCTCGATGACGTCGACATGGCGGCCTTCCATGATCGCCTGGCAATGCTCGCCCAGCACGGCAAGGTCGACCGAAGGCTGGTCGACGGTCGGAGTTTTATAGTTCAGGGCCCGCGCCAGTATGCGCGCCGTCGTGGTCTTGCCGACACCGCGCACGCCCGTCAGCATCCAGGCCTGGGCAATGCGGCCGGTGGCAAAGGCGTTGGTGAGGGTGCGCACCATCGGCTCCTGGCCGACCAGCTCGGAGAAGTTCGAAGGACGGTACTTGCGCGCCAGCACCCGATAGGCAGCGGCCTTGTCCGTTCCCGAATTTCCGGCTTCGCTCATTCGCCCGTAAAGCTCCAAAGGGCCACGCCCGAAGGCGGCCTATTTCTGCGCATAGTCTCGCCCGCGCAGCAATGCGTCGTCAATGTCGCGAGAGGAGCCGATGAGGTGGGAGGCTGGAACAATGACCCGTTCCGGGCTCGTTAGGGCTGCTTCCTTCCGGACCTGACCCGGTTGGCGAGTGGATCGTCCACCACCAACCTCCCGCTGTCCATATCGGCAATTCGGCGATGAAATGCAAGTGCGCAGGCGAATCGGCATCACGAACCGCTGGGGATCAATGATTCGCTTGCAGCCCTGTTGCAGCCGCTCTAGCGTTTGTGAGTTTGAGGAAACCAAGAAAAGCAAGGGAAACGCCGATGCTGCCGGGCCTTAAGGCCGGATTCACGCTGGATGCCCGGCTGGAGGCGGACAGCGAACAGTTGATGTGGCTTGGGCTGTGCGAATTGCGGGTGATGAACGACCGGCGCTGGCCATGGCTGCTGCTGGTGCCGCAGCGGCCTGGCGCGGAAGAAATCCACGACATGACGCCGCTCGACCAGGCAATGCTGACCTTCGAGACCAATATGGTGGCGCAGGCGCTGAAGAAGGCAACCGGCTGCACCAAGATCAACACCGGCGCGCTCGGCAACATCGTGCGCCAACTGCACATCCATGTCGTCGCGCGTTCAGAGGGCGATCCCGGCTGGCCAGGCCCGGTGTGGGGACACGGCCTGCGCGAGCCCTATCAGCGTTCCGACCTGCGCCGGTTTGCCCAAACGATAAGGGCGGCGCTATAAGCCTTCCCCGTGTCCATCCCAAAGCATCAGAGTCCGCATGAGCTTCCGCCTGTTTGACGCGCCGCTGCGCGAGCCGAGCCAGTTCGTCGGCTTTGCCGGCAACATCATCGACCGGCAATCCGAAAACCGTGTCGACGATTCCGTCGACAAGGCGCTGGCCGATCCGACGACGCGGCTGCTTCTGATGAATGGCGGCCGGCTCTATCTGAAGCTCGGGGGCAACGGTGGCCTCGACCCCTGGTTCGGCGCCGCCGAGAGCGAGCCGTTCAAGGTTTCCTTCGCCCACGGCGTCCTGCTCGGCTTTTCCGACCTGGGACCCATCTTGGCGATACCGGCCGGCGTCGAGGCCGAACATTTGCCCGAGACCGTCAAGGCGATCGACTACCGCTCGGTCTACATGCAAGGGCTGATCGATGAGGCGGCCGCCGGCGCGATGGCGCAAGGCGCTGCCCTGCTCGCCTGGCATGCAAGCCATCGCTTCTGCAGCAAATGCGGCACCGAATCACAGATGCGGGCCGGCGGCTACAAACGGCATTGCCCAAATTGCGGCACGGAGCACTTTCCGCGCACCGACCCGGTGGCGATCATGCTGACGGCGACGCGGGAGAAATGCCTGCTCGGGCGCGGTCGGCATTTCGGACCGGGTATGTATTCGGCCCTTGCCGGCTTCATCGAACCGGGCGAGACGATCGAAGCCGCGGTGCGCCGCGAAACGCTGGAAGAGGCTGGGATCCGGCTCGGCCGCGTCGTCTATCACGCCAGCCAGCCCTGGCCGTTTCCCTATTCGCTGATGATCGGCTGCTTCGGCGAGCCGCTCAACGACGACATCCAGGCCGACCTCAACGAGCTTGAAGACTGCCGCTGGTTTGCCCGCGACGAGGTGCGCTTGATGCTGACCAGGGAACATCCGGGCGATCTGGTCACGCCACCGAAAGGCGCCATTGCGCATCACCTCATCCGCGCCTGGGTGGACAGCGAGTAATGGCAGCCAATACCGAAAGACATTGCAGGAGCAGAAAATGATCCGTCACACCGTCGTCTTCACGCTGAAGCACCCGCCGCATTCGCTGGAGGAGAAGAGGTTCCTGGTCGACGCCAAGAAAATCCTGTCGGCGATAAAAGGCGTCACGCATTTCGAGCAAATGCGGCAGGTCAGCCCCAAGAACGACTACCGCTTCGGCTTCTCGATGGAGTTCGCCGACCAGGCCGCCTACACCAGATACAACGACCATCCGGACCACGTCGCCTTCGTGCGTGACCGCTGGGTGCCGGAAGTCGAGACCTTCATGGAGATCGACTACGTGCCGCTGGGTGCGGTGATTTAGTCAGCCACCTTCCACTGCTCGCGTGACTCGCTGGCCGGATAGACGCCCAGGATCCGCACCTCGCGGGAGAAGAAGCGAAGCTCGTCCAGCGCCAGCTTGACCAGCGGATCGTCGGGATGGCCCTCGATGTCGGCGTAAAACAGCGTCGCGGTGAACGCCCCCAACTGGTAGCTCTCCAGCTTGGTCATGTTGATGCCGTTGGTGGCGAAACCGCCCATTGCCTTGTAGAGCGCGGCCGGCACGTTGCGGACGCGGAAGATGAATGTCGTCATCATCTTGGTGTCGGCCGATGGACGTTCGGCCCATTGCTTGTTCTTGGTCAGAACGACAAAGCGGGTGACGTTGGAATCGGTGTCCTCGACATTCTCCTCAATGATGTCGAGCCCGTAGAGCTCTGCCGCGAGCGCCGGGGCGAGCGACGCCATGGTGCGGTCCTTGACCTCCGAAACCAGCTTCGCAGAACCCGCCGTGTCGCCGGCGACCACTGGCTTCCAGCCATTCTTGCGGATGTATTTGCGGCACTGGCCAAGCGCGTGGATGTGGCTGTGCACGGTCTTGATCTCGTTGCGTTTGACGCCGGGCAGCACCATCAGCTGGAAATGGATTGGCAGGAAATATTCGCCGACGATGTGCAGCCTTGATTCCGGCAACAGATGGTGGATGTCGGCGACGCGCCCGGCGATGGTGTTCTCGATCGGGATCATGGCGAGGTCGGCCTTGCCCGTCTCGACCGCGTTGAACGCATCCTCGAAGGTTGGGCACGGCAACGGATCCATCGAGGGATAGACGTTGCGGCTGGCGGTGTCGGAATTGGCGCCCGGCTCGCCCTGGAAGGATATTCTGTTGGTCTTTTCAGGCATGCCCAAGTACTCGGTTCAAAGTGTCTCTGTTCGAAGGGATGGTTCAGTGTGAAAGGATGGTTCTGGCGCGTTCGAGGTCTTGCGGCGTGTCGACGCCAAGCGGCAATGAACGCACGATCTCGGCATCGATGCGCATACCGGCTTCCAGTGCCCGCAGCTGTTCCAGCCGTTCGCGCCGTTCGAGCGGCGACGGCTTCAGCGCCACGAAGCGCTCGAGTGCTGCGCGCCGATAGGCGTAGAGGCCGACATGGTGGTACAGCGCGCCCTCGCCCCATGGTGCGGTGGCGCGGGTGAAATAGAGCGCCCTCAGCCTGGTGCCGGAGAGCGGCGAGCCGACGATCTTGACGACGTTGGGATTGGTCTTTTCCTCGTCGCGGACGATCTCGACGCCGAGCGTGGCGATATCCACCGCCCTGTCCTCGAACGGCCTGAGCGACGCGGCGATGATTTCCGGATCGATTGTCGGCAAATCGCCTTGCACATTGACGATCGTTTCGACCTTGCGTTCGGGATCAAGCGCAACCAAGGCCTCGTGGATGCGATCGGAGCCGGATTCGTGATCCATGCGCGTCATCACGGCCTCGAAACCATGCGCGCGCACCGCTTCCGCCACGCTTTGCGTGTCGGTCGCCACCACGACCCGGCCGAGGCCGGCCTCGGCCGCGCGGCGGGCAACATGGACGATCATCGGCGCGCCGGCGATGTCGGCCAGCGGCTTGCCCGGCAGGCGGGTCGAGGCCATGCGGGCCGGGATCAGGATCAGCGTGGACATGCGCGTTGCACGGCGTCTCAAAAGGGGAAGGGAAAAGTGGCAAAAGGTCTCACTGGAAGCGCCCTTATAGGTGTTGCAACGCCGGAGCAAAAGACCTAGTTTCCGCCCGATTTGACCGCCTTAGCAGGGTGGGTCACGATACCGACGGACGGAGTGGACGGATCGGTCCGCCGGAAAAGGGAGCAAGGGGCGTATGGATTCCAACGAAGTCAACAAGCTGCTCGCCGGATTGCTCGGAACTGTTTTCGTGGTCTTCTCGGTTGGCCTTGTGTCCGATGCGCTGTTTGCCTCGCCGGCGCCGGAAAAGCCCGGCTTCGCCATCGAAGCCACCGAGCCCGCCGAAGGCGGCCCGGCCGCTCCGGCTGCCGAAGCCAAGCCGATTGCCGACCTTCTGGCGACCGCCAATGTCGAAGCGGGCGCTGCCGTGTTCAAGAAGTGCCAGGCCTGCCATTCCGGTGAAAAGGGCGGCCCCAACAAGGTCGGCCCCGATCTGTGGGATCTCATCGACCGTCCAGTTGGCGAGCATGAAGGCTTTGCCTATTCGGCCGGCATGAAGGAATTCTCCAAGGGCGGCACCGAGAAGTGGACCTATGACAACATCAACCACTTCATCACCTCGCCGAAGAAATTCGTGAAGGGCACGGCCATGGGCTTTGCCGGCCTGCCCAAGGACGAGGACCGCGCCAACGTCATCGCCTATCTGCGCACGCTGTCCGACAATCCCAAGCCGCTGCCGGCGCCAGGGGCCGCAGCCGACGCAACGGCACCCGCCAAGCCTGCCGAAGCAGCCGCCCCGGCCAAGCCGGCCGAGGGTGCTGCTCCCGCCAAGCCGGCGGCTCCGGCCGCGCCAGCCCCCGCCGCCCCGGCTCCAGCCGCTCCGGCACCGGCGCCTGCCCAATAAACAAATTGTAACCTCAACGATCTTGAAAAAGCCGGGTTCAGCCCGGCTTTTTTGTTAGCAAGATCGCATATGCAGCGACAAAGCCGCGCATTGCGGTTTTCACGAGCGGCAAATCAACTAGATTGCCTTTCTGGGATGGACACGCAGCGCGAAGAGGACAGTGCATGACGGTGGGCCGAACGCTTCTCAAATCGTTGCTGGCGGCAGCCCTGCTGGCGGCAGGATTGCAAGCGACACAAGCCGACGAATGGCGCACCACCTCCTCGCTGATCGGCGAGTCCAAATACGGCGACAATTTCCAGCACTACGACTACGTCAACCCGAACGCGCCCAAGGGAGGCACGCTGAATTCGGTGGTGCCCGGCACCTATGACAGCTTCAACCCCTATATCGTCCAGGGATCGCCGGCCGCCGGACTGGTCGGATTCGGCGGGGGCCTGCTCTATGACACTCTGATGGAGCAGGCGACCGACGAAGGCAGCACCAGCCATCCGCTGATCGCCGAAGCCTACAAATATCCGGCCGACTATTCCTCCGCGACCTACCGGCTCGACCCGCGCGCCAAATGGCATGACGGCCATCCGATCACCGTCGACGACGTGATCTGGTCGTTCCAGGTGCTGAAGGCGAACAGCCCGCAATACAGCCGCTATTTCGAGAACGTCACCGATGCGGTCGCCGTCTCCGACCGCGAGGTCGAGTTCCATTTCAACCAGAAGGGCAACCGGGAACTGCCGAAGATCATCGGTGACCTTGCCGTGCTGCCGAAACACTGGTGGGAAGGCACCGATGCCAACGGCAAGAAGCGCGACGTGACCAAGCCGACGCTGGAAATTCCGCTCGGTTCGGCCGCCTACAAGATCGCCAGTTTCAAGCCCGGCTCGGAAATCATCTGGCAGCGCGTGCCCGACTACTGGGCAGCCAAACTGCCGGTGAAGATCGGCCGCGAGAATTTCGACACGCGACGCTACACCTATATACTCGACGACAACGCCGCCTGGCTGGCCTTCACCAAGGGTGGGCTGGAGGACATCAACCGCGAATACAGCTCGCGCAAATGGGCAACGGCTTACAATTTTCCAGCATTCAAAGCCGGTGATGTCGTCAAGAAGGACTTCCAGACCCAGGCGCCACAAGCGATGCAGGGTTTCGTCCTCAACCAGCGGCGGCCGCTGTTCCAGGACCGGCTGGTGCGTGAAGCGCTGACCATCCCGTTCGATTTCGAGAGCATGAACCGCACGCTGTTCTTCGGCTTCAACACCCGCACATCAAGCTATTTCCAGGGCACCGAACTGGCATCGAGCGGATTGCCGCAAGGCAAGGAGCTGGAAATCCTGGAAAAATATCGCGACAAGCTGCCGCCCGAACTCTTCACCCAGGAATTCAAGCTGCCGGTCTACGATTCCCCGCAAGCGGAACGAAAGTACCTGAAACAGGCGGTTGATCTGTTCGCCAAGGCCGGCTGGGTGATCAAGGGCGGCAAGATGGTCAATGCCAAGACCGGAGCGCCGTTCAAGTTCGAAATTCTCGGCTGGAACGACACCGACCAGGTGATCGCCAGCCCCTATATCGACAATCTGCGCAAGATCGGTGTCGACGCCACGCTGCGCATCATCGACCAGACGCAGTACATCAACCGCGTCAACAATTTCGATTTCGATGTCGTCACGGGGCTTCTCCAGCAGTCGGATTCGCCAGGCAACGAGCAACGCGACTTCTGGACTTCGAAAGCCGCCAATGCACCGGGTTCGCGCAATCTGATGGGCATCAAGGATCCGATCATCGACGCGCTGGTCGACCGCATCATCTTCGCCACCGATCGCGACGACCTTGTCGCCGCCACCCACGCGCTCGACCGTATCCTGTTGTGGAACTTCTACGTCGTGCCGCAATATCACCGGTCCGCCGTCTGGCTGGCCTATTGGGACAAGTTCGGCTTTCCAGACAAGCAGCCCGCCTATGTCGGCGCCGACATCGATTCCTGGTGGATCGACCCCGATAAGGAAAAGGCGCTGGCGGCCAAGTACAAGGGCGGCAATTGATGGCGGTCCTTGCCCGCCGCGATTTTCTGGCATTGGGCGGTGCTGCCGCCGCCGCCGCCCTGCTGCCTGGCCGCACCTTTGCCGCCGTCCCGACTGGCGTAAAACTGCACGGCCTGTCGGCTTTCGGTGATCTCAAATACAAGCTGGACTTCCCGCATTTCGACTATGTCAATCCGGACGCGCCCAAGGGCGGCCAGATGAACTTCGCGCCACCGAACGCCACCTTGAATCAGAGCTTCCTGACTTTCAACACCTTGAATTCCCTGGTGTTGAAAGGAGATTCACCGCCGCGAACGGAGCTTTGTTTCGATTCTCTGATGGCAAGCGCGCTCGATGAGCCGGATGCGGTCTATGGCCTGCTTGCCGAGTCCGTCACCTTGTCGCAAGACCGCAATGGCTTCCGTTTCAGCCTACGACCACAAGCCCGCTTCAACGACGGTTCGCCGCTGACCGCTGAAGACGTTGCCTTCGCGTTGAAGCTTTACAAAGACCAAGGCCATCCAAACCTTTCCAAGGCGCTGCGGTATATGACGGAAGCGGTCGCGGTCGATCCCACCACTCTTGACCTGACCTTCAACGGCAAGCAGTCGCCGCAGAACATCCTTGCGATCGTGGCAATGCCGATCGTGTCCAAGGCCTTTTATACGGCCAATCATTTCGATGCCTCGACGATGACACCGCCGCTCGGCTCGGGGCCTTACAAGATAGGGCGCGTGGCAGCGGGGCAGACTGTCGAATATGACCGCGTCGCCGACTATTGGGGTCGCGATCTTCCCGTGAACCGTGGCCTCTACAATTTCGACCGCATCCGCATCGACTTCTATCTTGATCGGCAGGCGGCTTTTGAAGCCTTCAAGAAAGGCGACACGCATTTTCGCGAGGAATTCACCGCGCGGGTATGGGCGACCGGATACGACTTTCCGGCGCTGCAGGATGGCAAGATCGTCAAACGGGAATTTCCCGGTGAGAAGACGCCAGACATGCAGGGCGTGGCGTTGAATCAACGTCGTACGCAATTTCGCGACGAGCGGGTACGGCGGGCGATCGCCAGATGCTTCGATTTCGAATGGATGAAGCGGGCCCTGTTTTACGGTTCCTACGAGCGCTCTCAATCGAACTTCGAACGGTCGGATTATAAGGCCGAAGGTCTGCCCTCGCCTGGCGAATTGGCCCTGCTGGAACCGTTCCGAGCCGAGTTGCCACCAGAGGTCTTTGGCGAAGCCGTGACGCAGCCTCTGTCCGACGGCTCGGGCCATGACCGCAAGCTGCTGGGCGAGGCTTCGAGATTGCTTGCGCAAGCCGGCTGGAAACGTGCGGGCAGTTTCGTCGTCAACGACAAGGGTGAGCGTCTGCAGGTTGAAATGCTGGCAGAGGATGACGGCATCGTTCGCATCTTCACCCCATGGTCCGAGAATATGAAGGCGATCGGGATCGACGCCTCGATCCGGCAAATCGATTCAGCACAATATGAACAGCGGCACAGTGATTTCGACTTCGATCTTACCGTGCTGCATTGGTCGATCGGAGCGACGCCGACTGAAGACGGCCTGGAGATGCTCTATGATTCCCGAATGGCGAAAACGCCGGGGCAACGCAACTATCCGGGCACGGAAAGCAAGGTCATCGACGCGCTGATCGTGGCAGCCGGCAAGGCGCAAAGCCGAAACGAACTCGTCACCGCGCTCAGGGCGCTCGACCGGGTCTTGCGCGCACGGCTAGACTGGATTCCAACATACTATCTGGCGAATCACCGCGTCGCCTATTGGGACATGTTCGACTTCGTCGAGCAAAAGCCCGATTTCGGCTTTCCGGTCGAGACGCTGTGGTGGTTCGATAAGGGCAAGGCGGCAAAAATTGGCAAAGGCTGAGATGTTCGCTCAAGCAGGGCAAAAGACCTGATGGGCGCTTATATCCTGCGCCGCATCCTGTTGATGATCCCGACCCTGTTCGGCATCATGGCGATATCCTTCGCCGTCATCCAGTTCGCGCCGGGCGGCCCGGTCGAGCAGGTCATCGCCCGGCTGACCAACCAGGGCGGCAGCGATCGCCTCGGCGGCGGCGGTGGCGACGCGGTCGGTGGCGCCAATGTCGATGTCGCCGGTGATGTCAGCTCAAAATATCGCGGCGCCCAAGGCCTCGATCCGGAATTCATCAAGAAGCTGGAGAAGCAGTTCGGCTTCGACAAGCCGCCGCTCGAGCGCTTCGGCATGATGTTGTGGAATTATGCGCGCTTCGATTTCGGCGACAGCTATTTCCGCGATATTTCGGTGCTCAACCTGATCCTGGAAAAAATGCCGGTGTCGATCTCGATCGGGCTGTGGATCACGCTTCTGTCCTACCTAATTTCGATCCCGCTCGGCATCCGCAAGGCGGTCAAGGACGGCACGCCCTTCGACGTCTGGACCAGCGGCGTCGTCATTGTCGGCTATGCCATTCCGGGCTTCCTGTTCGGCATCATGCTGATGGTGCTGTTTGCCGGCGGGTCGTTCTGGGACTGGTTTCCGCTGCGCGGCCTCACCTCCGACAATTGGGACCAGCTATCCTGGTCCGGCAAGATCATCGACTATTTCTGGCACATGACCTTGCCGCTGACGGCGCTGGTGCTGTCGGCCTTCGCCACCACGACGCTGTTGACCAAGAATTCCTTCCTGGAAGAGATCCGCAAGCAGTATGTGGTGACGGCGCGCGCCAAGGGCCTGTCGGAGCGGCAGGTGCTCTACGGCCACGTCTTCCGCAACGCCATGCTGATCGTGATCGCCGGTTTTCCGGGCGCCTTTATCTCGGCCTTCTTCACCGGCTCGCTGCTGATCGAGAACATCTTTTCCCTCGATGGCCTCGGCCTGCTCGGCTTCCGGTCGGTGGTCGAGCGCGACTATCCGGTGGTGTTCGCCAATCTCTACATCTTCTCGCTGCTCGGGCTGTTCGTCGGATTGCTGTCCGACCTGCTCTACACCTGGGTCGATCCGCGCATCGATTTCGAGCGGAGAGACGTCTGATGTCGGACACCACCGCAACCACGGAGGCCGCACCGGAGCGGATCGTGCGGCCGTGGCTGTCGCCGCTCAACAAGCGCCGCCTGCAGAACTTCAGAGCAAACCGGCGCGGCTACTGGTCGCTGTGGATATTCCTCGTCCTCTTCGTGCTGTCGCTGTTTGCCGAATTCATCGCCAACGACAAGCCGATCATCGCCTCCTACAAGGGCGAAATCCTGTTTCCGGTGCTGGTCGCCTACCCCGAGGAAAAGTTCGGCGGCTTCTACGCGGTCACCGACTATCGCGACCCGGTCATCCAGGACGAGATCAACGCCCATGGCTGGATGATCTGGCCGCCGGTCCGCTACTCCTACCAGACCGTCAACAACGCCATTCCGGAAGCGGCACCGGCCAAGCCGTCCTGGCGATATGACGCCAAGGCGCGCTGCAGCCAGTATCCGCAAGGGGCGGCCGATCCGGCCTGCATCGTCGGCAACTGGAACTGGCTCGGCACCGACGACCAGGCGCGCGACGTGCTGGCGCGCGTCATCTACGGCTTCCGCATTTCGGTGCTGTTCGGCCTGATCCTGACCGCCGGCTCGGCCCTGATCGGCGTCGCGGCCGGCGCCGTGCAAGGTTATTTCGGCGGCTGGACCGATCTCCTGTTCCAGCGTTTCATCGAAATCTGGTCGGCGATCCCGGTGCTCTATCTCCTGCTCATCGTCGCCGCCATCCTGCCGCCGGGCTTCTTCATCCTGCTCGGCCTGATGCTATTGTTCTCCTGGGTGGCGCTGGTCGGCGTGGTGCGGGCCGAGTTCCTGCGCGCCCGCAATTTCGAATATGTCAACGCGGCGCGCGCGCTCGGCGTACCCAACCGCACCATCATGTTCCGGCATTTGCTGCCCAACGCCATGGTGGCGACATTGACCTTCATGCCCTTCCTGCTCTCGGGCTCGATCTCGACGCTGACCTCGCTCGACTACCTCGGCTTCGGCCTGCCGCCAGGATCCGCCTCGCTCGGTGAGTTGCTGAAGCAGGCGCAGCGCAACCTCAATGCGCCGTGGCTAGGCATTTCCGGCTTCGTCGTCATCTCGCTGATGCTGTCGCTGCTGGTCTTTGTCGGCGAGGCGACGCGCGACGCCTTCGATCCACGCAAGACGTTCAAATGAGCGAAGCACCCCTGCTCAGCGTACAGGACCTCAGCGTCGCCTTTGCCCAAGGCGGACAGCAGTCGCTGGCCGTCGACCATATCTCGTTCGACATCGCCAAGGGCGAGACGGTGGCGCTGGTCGGCGAATCCGGCTCCGGCAAATCGGTGTCGGCGCTGTCGGTGCTGAAGCTGTTGCCCTATCCCAGCGCCAGCCATCCCTCGGGAAAGATCCTGTTCCAGGGCGCCGACCTGCTTGCCATGAGCGAGAAGCAGTTGCGGCAGGTGCGCGGCAACAAGATCACCATGATCTTCCAGGAGCCGATGACCTCACTCAATCCGCTGCACACGATCGAGCAGCAGATCGTCGAAATCCTGAAACTGCATCAGGGCATGGCCGACCGCCCGGCCAAGGCCCGCACGCTGGCCCTGCTCAACGAGGTCGGCATCCGCGATCCGCAAAAGCGCCTCGATGCCTATCCGCACCAGCTGTCCGGCGGCCAGCGTCAGCGCGTGATGATCGCCATGGCGCTGGCCAACGAACCGGAACTGCTGATCGCCGACGAGCCGACGACGGCACTCGACGTCACCGTGCAGGCGCAGATCCTCGAGCTGCTGGCCGGGCTGAAAAGCCGCAAAGGCATGTCGATGCTGTTTATCACCCATGACCTCGGCATCGTGCGCAAGATTGCCGACCGGGTCTGCGTCATGACCAAGGGCAAGATCGTCGAGACCGGCCCGACCAAGGACATCTTCGCCAATCCGCAACACCCCTATACGCGCCATCTGCTGGCCGCCGAGCCGAAGGGCAAGCCGCCGGCCGCCAACGCGGCAGCCAAGCCTGTCATGACCGGCAAGGACATCAAGGTCTGGTTTCCGATCAAGCAGGGCTTCTTCCGGCGCACCGTCGACAATGTGAAAGCGGTCGACGGCATCGATGTCACCGTGCGTGCCGGGCAGACGCTCGGCGTGGTCGGCGAATCCGGCTCCGGCAAGACGACGCTCGGCCTGGCGCTGGCGCGGATGATCTCGTCGACCGGGAGCATCCAGTTCAACGGACGCGACATCAACCAGCTCTCCTTCAACGCCATGCGGCCGCTGCGGCGCGAATTGCAGATCGTCTTCCAGGACCCGTTCGGCTCGCTCAGCCCGCGCATGTCGATCGCCGAGATCATCGAGGAAGGCCTGAAGATCCACGAACCGAAACTGTCGCCCGACCAGCGCGACGCACGCGTCGCCGACGTGCTGAAGGAAGTGGGGCTCGATCCCGCTACCCGCAACCGCTACCCGCACGAGTTTTCCGGCGGCCAGCGCCAGCGTGTCGCCATCGCGCGCGCCATGGTGCTCAACCCGCGCTTCGTGATGCTGGACGAGCCGACATCGGCGCTCGACATGAGCGTGCAGGCGCAGGTCGTCGACCTGTTGCGCAGCCTGCAGGCCAAGCACGACCTCGCCTATCTTTTCATCAGTCACGACCTCAAAGTCATCCGGGCGCTGGCCAACGACGTCATCGTCATGCGCAATGGCAGGATCGTCGAAGCCGGCCCTTCCGAACAGATTTTTGGAAATCCACAAACCGACTATACTCGGGCGCTGATCTCGGCCGCCTTCAAGATAGAGACGGCGCCGGTCGGCATCGTCAGCGAATAGCCTGGACAACGGGCACGCATAACAGGGAAACTCCATTGATGGAAAAAGGCCGCATCCTGCTTGCCGTCACCGGTTTTCATCCGCAGCGCTGGCGCGAGCTCTTGTCGGCCGAGCGCGAGGTGGTGCTGGAGCCGGACGGCGCCAGCGACCCGTCGATCACCTATGCGGTGGTGTGGAAGCAGAAGCCGAACATCCTGGCATCGCTGCCCAATCTGCGCGCCATCTTCTCGATCGGTGCCGGCGTCGACCATATCTTCGCCGACCCGGGCCTGCCGGATGTGCCGATCGTCAAGGTCGTCGCCGACAACCTCACCCAGTACATGACCGAATATGTCGTCTGGCGGGTGCTCGACCATCATCGCCACGGCCTGCTCTACCGGTCGCAGCAGCCAAAAAAGATCTGGCACGAGCCGCAGCAGCGGCCGGCCAACGACATTTCGGTCGGCATCATGGGCCTCGGCAATCTCGGCCGCGCCGCCGCCTCGGTGCTTTTGTCGCTCGGCTTTGCCGTCAATGGCTGGTCACGCAGCGAGCGGCCGATGAAAGGCGTAGCGACCTACTCCGGCGAGGCGGGACTGATCCCCTTCCTCAAGGCGACCGATATTCTGGTGGTGCTTTTGCCGCTGACCCCGGACACGCATGGCATCATCAATTACGGCGTGCTGAAGGAACTGAGGAAGCGCAACGGCCTCGGCGGCTCGGTGCTGATCAATGCCGGTCGCGGCCGCCTGCAGAAGGACGCCGACATCGTGCGGGCACTGGATGACGGCACGCTGAAGGAGGCGAGCCTCGATGTGTTCGAAGTCGAACCGCTGCCGAAGACCAGTCCGCTGTGGGGACATCCGAAAGTGTTCGTGACGCCGCATTCGGCGGCGACCTCCGATCCTGTCCACCTGGCCCCGATCATGCTGCGCCAGATGGACGCTTTCGAACGCGGCGAAAAGCTCGACAATCTGGTCGACCGTAAAGCGGGGTATTAAGCAATTCCTGGAAATGCGTGAAACGGTTTTCCCGGGAAAAGCGGGTGGCGTTTTCCCTCAGGGAATTGCATCAAAGAATAGAGAGCGGCGCCTGCCCGATCCTAGCCAGGCAGCAGTTTCTTCTGCTGGTCTGGCTTGCCGCAATCGCGACGATCGATCGACCGGTTCATGGCATCCATCTGGCCGGTCGCCTTGTCGGCATCTTGCTTGGCCTTGGAGCGCACATCCGGCATGAACGGGCCGAAGCCCATCGCCGGATTGGAGAAGGCCGGCTTCGCCTTCGTCGACAAATTGTGTTGCTGTGCCAGCGCGTTGCGCTGCGCCAGCAGCTGGCCGCAGGGCACGCTGTCATACTGCAGGGAGGACTGGATGTCGGCGTCCTGCCTCTCGGCCATCGAACTGCCCGCGCAGCCGGCGGTCACCAGGCAAGATGCCAAGACAATCATGTTCCAGCGCATCGACTCTGCTCCTCCTGATATCCCGCCTTGATGCGACCAGATCGCAAATATCAGACGCGCATGCAAATCAGACTTTTTCGCAGCACGGATTATCTGCGGGCGCGACTGGAGGAGATCGCAGCCTCGTCCCCCGGTAGCTTGCCTGCCACAACGACCAACCCGTTGACGGGTTCCCGGCGGTCCTGCCGGATCACGGTCGTTTCCAGCGACAGGATCGAAAACCCGTTGGCAGCCAGGATTTCACGCACATAATGTTCCGAATGCGCGTAGCGGCGCGATGGCAGCAACACAAAATCGCCATTGCCAATCAGGCTCTCGACGGAAAAGGCGAACAGGCCATCGCCGGCAAGCAAGCCGGCAACCGTCTTCACCACGCCGTCGAGCGCGCCGACATAGATGAAGACATCGGCCACCGCCACCAGATCGGCTTTCGGGCCGGCATAGGAAAAATCCCGCAGATCGGCCTTGCCGAGGAAATCGTAGACGCCCTTGGCCCGCGCCTGCTTCAGCATCCTGGCCGAAATGTCATATCCCTCCAGCCGATCGGCGATGGGCCGCAGCCTCTGCCCCATGAGCCCGGTGCCGCAGCCGAGATCGAGCGCCAGCGGGAAGCGGCCCGGCCTTGTCGACCGGATGGCCTGATCGAGCAATTCGGGCAGCCGATACCCCAGCCTGTCGACCAGTGATTCCTCGAAGCTGTCGGCATAGTGGTCGAACAGCGTCTCGACGAAGGCGCTGGGCAGCGAGCCGGTCTCCGGCGCCCTGCCGATCAATTGCAGGTTCAGTGCGGCACCTTGACGATCCGTCGGATCGAGTTGCAGCGACATCGTCCATGCCTGCGCGGCGAGGTCCGGCGCACCGGCAGCCTGCTGCATCTCGCCGAGGCGAAACCAGCCCATCGCCCATTGCGGCTTCAGTTCCAGGGCACCGAGCAGCAATTCCGCCGCCGCGGCATGATCGCCGTCCGCATGCAGCATCTCGGCATAATCGGCACGGCGATCGGCGTTCAAGTCGCCGGACGAGGCCTGAAGCGGTTTCATGGCAATGGGTCCTGGGCGATGATCCTGTCGGCGGATGGAAGCCGGCGGTGCTGTATGCGGGAGTCAGCAGTCACATACAACAGGCTTCCCGCAGCGGAATTATATCCTATCTTGGGGATCATGCGCGCCTCAGACCTGCTCCATCCCCGGCCCGAGGGCCTCTATTGCCCACCAGGTGATTTCTTCATCGACCCGGTGCGGCCGGTGAACCGGGCGCTGATCACGCATGGCCATTCCGATCATGCACGTTCCGGCCACCGTTCGGTGCTGGCCACACAGCAGACGCTCGACATCATGGGCCTGCGCTATGGCGAGGATTTTGCCGACACAACGCAAGCAGCTCAGCTCGGCGAGACGATTGTCCTCGATGGTGTCAGCATCAGCTTCCATCCCGCCGGCCATGTGCTTGGCTCGGCGCAGATCGCCGTCGAGCACCAGGGCACGCGCATCGTCGCTTCCGGCGACTACAAGCGGCAGAAAGACGCGACCTGCGCGCCGTTCGAGCCGATCGCGTGCGATGTGTTCATCACCGAGGCGACTTTCGGCCTGCCGGTGTTTCGCCATCCACCCGACACGGAAGAGATCGCCCGCCTGCTGAAATCGGCGACGCAGTTTCCCGAACGCTCGCATCTGGTCGGCGCCTATGCGCTGGGAAAGGCGCAGCGGGTGATGCGGCTGCTGCGCGACGCCGGCTACGACCGGCCGATCTACATCCATGGCGCGCTGGCCAGACTCAGCGGATATTACCAGAGCCAGGGCATCGAGCTCGGAACGCTCGAACCGGCAACGGTGGAGGGCGGCAAGCAAGATTTCGCGGGCGCCATCGTGGTCGGTCCGCCTTCGGCTTTCGCCGACCGCTGGGCGCGGCGCTTTCCCGATCCGATCTCGTGCTTCGCCTCGGGCTGGATGCGCATCCGCCAACGCGCCAAGCAAGGCGGCGTCGAACTGCCGCTGATCATATCAGACCACGCCGACTGGGACGAACTGACCGCCACCATCAAGGAGACCGGAGCCGAGGAAATCTGGGTGACGCATGGCCGCGAGGAAGCGCTGGTGCGCTGGTGCGAACTCGAAGGCATCGCCGCACGGCCGCTGCATCTGGTCGGCTACGAGGACGAGGGCGATTGAGGGCATGAACCGCTTCGCCGAACTTCTCGATCGCCTGGTGCTGACGCCGTCGCGCAACGGCAAGCTGACGCTGCTGACCGACTATTTCCGCAGCGTGGGGGATCCCGACCGTGGCCTGGCGCTGGCTGCCATCACCGGCGATCTCAACATCGCCGCGGTCAAGCCGGCGATGCTGCGCACCCTGGTGACCGAGCGCATGGACCCGGTGCTGTTCGGCTATTCCTACGACTATGTCGGCGACCTTGCCGAAACGGTGTCGCTGGTCTGGCCGCAAACGCCCGGAAACATCCCGAACCGCGAGCCGACGCTCGGCGAAGTCGTCGCCAGGCTGCAGGCGGCAAGCCGCTCCGACGGACCGAAGGTGCTGTCCGGACTGCTCGACAGCGCCGGCATCTCGGCGCGCTTTGCCATCATCAAGCTGGTCACTGGCGGCCTGCGCATCGGCGTGTCGGCGCGGCTGGCCAAACAGGCGCTGGCGGATTTCGGCAAGGTCGATGTCACCGAGATCGAGGAGCTTTGGCATGGGCTGTCGCCGCCTTACACGGCGCTGTTCGCCTGGCTGGAAGGCAAGGCCGAAAAGCCCAGGAATACGGCGATGGCCCTGTTTCGCCCGGTCATGCTGTCGAACCCGGTCGGCGACGGCGATCTCGAAAAGCTCGACCCCGCGGACTATGCGGCCGAATGGAAATGGGACGGCATCCGCGTCCAGGCGGTGGCCGAAGGCGGTAGCCGCCGGCTCTATTCGCGCACCGGCGACGATGTCTCCGGCGCCTTTCCGGATCTCGCCGACGCCATGCATTTTTCGGCAACGCTGGACGGTGAACTGCTGGTCGGCGATCCCCGGCTGGCGACTGGCACCTTCTCGGACCTGCAGCAAAGGCTGAACCGCAAGACGGTGACGCCGAAGATGCAGCAGCAATATCCAGCCTTCATGCGCTGCTACGACGTGCTGCAGATCGGCGACGAGGATTTGCGCGCGCTGCCGTTTCGTGAGCGGCGCGGCCGACTGGAAACCTTTGTCGGCATGCTCGACCCGAGCCGTTTCGACCTTTCGCCATTTGTCGACTTCGCCGACTGGCAGGCGCTGGAGGAGCTGCGCCGGGCACCGCCGCATCCGATCATCGAGGGCGTCATGCTGAAACGCTGGGACTCGCCCTATGTCGCCGGGCGGCCGAAAGGCCCGTGGTTCAAATGGAAGCGCGATCCGCACACGGTGGATGCCGTGCTGATGTATGCCCAACGCGGCCATGGCAAGCGCTCGAGCTTCTATTCGGACTACACCTTCGGCGTCTGGTCCGGCGGCGAGGGCGAAGAGGAACTGGTGCCTGTCGGCAAAGCCTACTTCGGCTTCACCGACGAAGAGTTGAAGCAGATCGACAAATATGTCCGCGACAACACGGTCGAGCGTTTCGGGCCTGTGCGCTCGGTGCGGGCCGACCGCGATAACGGCCTGGTGCTGGAAGTCGCCTTCGAGGGCCTCAACCGCTCGACCCGGCACAAATCCGGCGTCGCCATGCGCTTTCCCCGCATCTCGCGGCTGCGCTGGGACAAGCCGGCCAACGAGGCCGACCGCATCGAGACGCTGCAGGCGCTGCTCGATCGCTAAGTCGCTTGTCCTGCATGGATGCGCTTACGGCTCGACCGAGACCCGGATTTCGTAGATGTCCGCCGCCTTGCCCTGTTTGTCGAAGTCGGAATTGACGGCGATCGTGCCGGCCGAGCCCGGGTGCTTCTTGGGAAACTGCACGTCGAATAGATATTCGTTCTGCTGCTGGCCGACCGCGTAGCGCTTGCGGCCGCAGTCGCCCAGTTCGCCGAAATTGCAGTCGACGGAAATCTGCGTCTCCTTGCCTTCTTCGGAGCGTGCAATGATGTCGAACACGGCATGCTTGCCGGCGAGCTGTTCCAGCACGCCTTGCCCGACATCGAAGCTGATCGCCGAACCGGAGGCTCCGGAACGGATGCGCAGGAACGACCCGGTGTCGTCCTTCATCACTTCGGCCTTGGCATCCGACGGGGCGCTGACATGCGACGCGTCGGTTGGCGAAAACACGTTGATCCAGTCGCGCGACTGGTCCGCGGCACCGGGCTTTGCTGGGCCGGTGTCGCCATCGGCCGGTGTGAAGTCGTCGTCGTTGACGGTCGGCGGCGCTTCGGGCGGAGCGGTGTCGAGCTGCGCCTGTGTCTTGAACACGCCGGTCTGCATGGCAAAGAACAGGCCGATGCCGACAGCGGCAAGCAGAGTCACGGTCAGGAAGATGGCAGTCAACGGCAGTCGACGCCCCCTTATGCGCCGTTCATCGCGATCGGGCGTCACTTCCGTCGCGGCGTCGGCCGAGGCGGGAGCAGACATGTCGATGGCTGGCGCGCCGGGAAGGCCGGCGTCCGGCATGATGTCGGGAACGACTGGCAGCACACGCGAGCGAGGCGCATCGGAGGCGGATTGCACGGGCTCGTCAACGACAACGACGGGTGATGCCGGTTGCCCGGTCTCAACCGCAGGAGCGGGGTCCGCAGCCACCTCGACCGCAGGAGCCGGGTCCCCACCAAGCTCGACCGCCGGCGCATCACCCTGTGGGCCGACATCCGGCACCGCCGGCAGATATTCGGATTCGATTTCGGTGATTTTCGCCTGTATCGCCTTGCGGCGCTTGATGGCGACTTCCACCGTCACGTCGGGATTGGCCTGGAGCGCACGGTCGAGCGCGGCAAAAGCCGATCGATAGACCCTTTCGCGAAACGCGCGGTCCTCGGCATTGCCTTTCTCGAAGGCATTCCGGATCGCCTTTTCGATTGCGTCCAAGCGGGTCCCTCTGCACGTTTGCCCAACCTTGCCATGATCGTTAGCCGCAGGCGACCAATCAATCAACGGGCGAGCGGCGCATTCTGCCTTGTCAGGGTGCGCAAAGTCCATTCCGACGCTGTTCCGGCAACGAAATCAGCGTGTTTCATCAATTTTGACCAGCAGGAGGGTGCGAACCCCACGAGCCTGACTTCGCCACCGATTGGCGAGCAACGCTGCGGACGGCTTTCGACGGCCGTAAAGCAACCCTTGCATGAATTGCCAAGTCGCATCTTGAATTCGCCGCCGGTTGAGTCTATCACCCCCGCATCTTGGAGGCTCGGCCTCCCGGGCCGCTTTAGCTCAGTTGGTAGAGCACATCATTCGTAATGATGGGGTCAGGTGTTCGAGTCACCTAAGCGGCACCATTCCTTCAAGCAGCAATCAATGGCGCCGTCACGGGGCCGAGCCTCGGCTCCGGCCGTTCGCTGCTTTTGTCGGACAGGTAAGTGAGGATGGAGGCCTCGCCTCGGGATCGAACCGAGGCTTCAGAGATTTGCAGTCTCCAGCGTAGCCGCTCCGCCACGAGGCCATCGCTGTCCAAGTAGCAGCCTAATATTTACGGAAAGGTTAAGGCCGAACCGCCGCCGGAGCTAAGGCTTGCGGCGCCGGCGAGGCATATCGGCCATTGTCGAGGCCCCGGTTTGGTGTGAAACTCTAAGCCTCTGAATGGAGGTCGAAAATGCCCAACAATTTCAAGACCGGAGACGTCGTCAAGCTGAAGTCCGGAGGCCCGAAGATGACCATAAGCGACGGCGCGGCCTCGGGCATATTCATGTGCCATTGGTTCAACCGCGAGGGTGACGTGTGGACCCCGCAACATGCCGGCTTCAAGCCCGACCAACTGGTCGCGGCCGACCAATCAGACTAGGTCCCTGCCGACGCGGTTTTGCTTGAACCGGCGCCAAACCTGGCACGGGTTCACGTCCAGCGCTGAGGCGCAGGGTTGGCACGTCAATGCGGCCATCGACGGAGCCCTTGCATCCAGGAAATGCGTCCGAAACAAGATTGCGCGACCGACGGATTTCCCCCGTCGCGGCGTTTAACGGTCGAAGCGTGACCTCGGCTCAAGCCGTGGCCACGCGCCAACCGGAGACGCCAACGCATGATACGTCGTTCGATACTTGCCGCTGCCATGAGCCTGCTGACCGTAGCGGCTCTCGCCCAGACAGCGACGCAGCCGCCTGCCGCGACGCCGCCGGTTGCCGCACCGGCCACGCCGAAGGCCAGGTCCGACATCACGCTGGCCAAATTCCAGAAGCGGCGCGAGAAAGCGATCATGGCTGCCGACACGGATGGCGACGGCAAGATCAGCTTGCTGGAATGGGAAGCCTTTCAGGCCAAGCGCAACATCAAGGGCGACCCCGTCAAATCCTTCGCGCGTCTCGATTCCAACCATGACGGCTTCATCGACCGCGCCGAACTCGATGCCTTCTTTGCCAAGCGCTTTGCCAGGCTCGACAAGAATTCCGACGGCGTCCTGACGGCCGACGAACTGCCGGGCCACAAAACCGCTCCCAAGCAGGAGCAATGACCAAGAGGCAATGACGTGCGATGAACATCGGGAGTGCGCCGGCTGATGAGCGCCGATCCGGACGAGGAGCTGGTTCGCCGCGTCGGCGCCGGCGATCCGGCAGCCGTGCAGACGCTCGTCGCGCGCAAACTGCCCCGCATCCTGGCGCTTGCCGTGCGCATGCTCGGCGATGCTGCGGAGGCCGAGGATGTCGCGCAGGAGACCTTCGTGCGGATCTGGCGCCATGCCTCGGGCTGGCGACGCGGCAATGCGCGCTTCGACAGCTGGATCCACCGGGTGACGCTGAACCTCTGTTACGACCGGCTGCGCCGCAAGCGCGAATGGGTGACCGACGACCTGCCGGAAATGGTCGACCCGGCCGCACTTCCCGATGCCCATCCGCAGGAAGACGCGCAGCGGGTCGAACGAGCGCTGCAAGGCATAGCGCCGCGCCAGCGCGAAGCGATCGTCCTGGTCTATTACCAGGAGATGTCCAACGTCGAGGCGGCAGCGACCCTGGAGATCAGCGTCGACGCCCTGGAGAGCCTGCTTTCGCGCGGCCGGCGGTCGCTGCAGACGATCCTGGCCAGGGATGGCGCCGATGAGTGAGAACCGGGCAAGCGGCACCGATGGGCAAGGGGAAGACCATGGCTGAAGGATCCAGGAACGAACCGGCAATGGATGCCAAGCGCTTTGCGGCCCTGGCAGCGGCCTATGGCGGTGACTTGCGGCGTTGGCCTGAGGCCGAACGGATAGCCGCCGCGATCTTTGCGCCGAGCGAGACTGGCCAGGCCATTTTGCAGCATGCCGGGAGACTTGACGCCCTGCTGGACGGCTACCGCGTCGGCGCGCCCGACAAGGCCCTGCACGGCAGCATCGTGCAGGCCGCCGGCCGGTACCTCGCCCAACGCCGGCGTCAGCGGTTCTGGTGGCTCGGACTGGGGCTTGCCGGCATTGGCCTGGCCGGCGCTGTCGCCGGATTGGCCCTGGTGAGCATCGTCACGCCCGAGGTCCAGTCGGACCACTATGTGCTGGACGCCAATGCGACGGCGTTCGGCGACGCCAGCCCGGACCGCGACGCGATCGAGGAAGACCTATGAACATGAGCCGAAACCTTGTCACCCTGTCGGTGGTGCTCAACGTCTTCCTGGCCGGGGCGCTTGTCGGCGGGGCCGTCTGGATAAGAAGCGGCAAGTCAGGCCAGGGCTACTCATTGGAGACGGCCGGCGGCCGGCTTCCCGAGCAGGATCGGACGGTGTTCCGCGAGGCGCTGCGCGACGTTCGCCGCGAATCGCGTCAGGTCATCCTCGACGGCCAGCAAGCCAGGCGCGAGGCGGCAGACCTGCTGCGACAGCCGGTTCTGGACGCGACGGCCCTGTCGGCGGCGCTGGAGCGGGCGCGCAATGCCGACGTCACCGTGCGCATGCGGCTTGAGCAGCGCATCGTCGAGTTCGCGGTGGCAAGTTCCGCCGAGGGCCGCCGCGTACTGGCGGAAGGGCTCACTAGACGCGCTGGGTCGCAACTGTCGGCGGTGCCAAAAAAATCGCCGTGACGACCGACGGAAAACGCCGACGACGCCGTTTAACAGGAGAAGGGCAGCACCTGCCGGACCATGTGCGTGCAGGTTTTCAACCTCGGACACTTCGGAGTATGGCCATGAATTATTTGACAAAATACGTGCTCACCGCGGCTCTCGCCGTGACCGGAACGGTTGCAACGGCTGCGGCATCCTCGGCGATGCCAATGGCGCCGCTTGCCGCGCCGGCGCTGGTCGAGCATGCCGCCTGGGGCTGCGGTCCGGGCTGGCATCCCAATCCCTGGGGACGCTGCGTGCCCAATCGTGTGGTGGTCTACCCTCGTTACATCTATCGGCATGGCCCGGCCTTCTACGCCTGGCATCGGCACCATGTCTGGCACCGCCGGCATCACTGGTAGGATGCGCGTCGGGGGTCGGCCACTCCGTGCCGGCCTCCTCCCCCTGTTGACTATGCACGAAACGGCTCGAACGAGCCTCATGCGCCAGGCGCTTGAGGCTCAGGCGATGGAGAGCTGACTTGACTGTCCCGGCCTCCAATTCCCTGCCGCCAGATCCGGTACTCGTCGCATTCAACCGCTTCGGGCTTGGTGCAAGGCCCGGCGACCGCGAGATGCTGGCCGGCGACCCGCGCGGCTATCTCAGGGCGGAACTGCGGCAAGCCGACATCGCCATGATCTCGCTCGACGATCCGGCCTATGCCGGCTTGCTGGGCAGCACGCCGGCCATCCAGGCCAGCATGGCGGCAAATTTCCAGCTCCAGCGCGAGCGCACGGCGGCAGCGCAGCCAGCGACGGCGAGCGCCCAAGCTGTGCCCGCACAGGCCCTGCCCGCCCAGATCACGCCAGCCCACCCCGCGCTTGCGCCTGCGCCCACCGACAGACCCGTCGTGCCGCAGGTCGAGGCGACGTTGTTCCGAGCGGAAGCACAGGCGCGCTTCGACAAGGCCGTTCGGGCGAAGGCCGGCTTCGTCGAACGGCTCGTCTGTTTCTGGTCGAACCATTTCTGTGTTTCGGTGGCGAAGGACATCCTCATTGAAGCCAGCGCCGGCGCCTTCGAGCGGGAGGCCATCCGCCCCTTCGTGCTCGGCCGCTTTGCCGACATGCTGCTGGCGGTGGAGCATCATCCGGCGATGCTGCTCAATCTCGACAACCAGCAGTCGGTCGGGCCGGACTCTCGGGCGGGCAGCAACCGCAAGCGCGGGCTCAATGAAAACCTCGCCCGTGAAATCTTGGAACTGCACACGCTCGGCGTCGGCAGCGGCTACAGCCAGGCCGATGTCACCAGTTTCGCACGCATCCTCACAGGCTGGACGATGGCCGGGCGCGACGGGCGGCTGGGCGAGCCCGGCAATTTTGTCTTCAACGCAAACGCACATGAGCCGGGGGATGCGGTGCTGCTCGGCAAGACCTATCCTGCCGGCGGCATGGGACAGGCGGAGGCCGCGCTCAACGATATCGCCCGCCACCCGGCAACGGCCTTGCATATCGCCACCAAGGTGGCCCGCCATTTCATCGCCGACACGCCGCCGCCGTCTGCAATCGCCCGCCTCGCCAAGGTCTTCGCCAAGACCGACGGCAATCTGCGGGCGCTGGCCGCCGCCCTCATCGCCATCCCGGAGGCGTGGTCGACGCCATTGGCGAAGATGCGTTCGCCCTTCGACTATGTCGTCGCCATCCGCAGGGCGACCGGCCCCGGTCCGGCCAAAGATCCCGGCCAGTCGCTCGGCTGGCTCAACGCGCTGGGCGAGCCGCTGTGGCAACCGCCAGGACCGAACGGCTTTCCCGACGGGGCCGACGGCTGGGCATCGGCGGAGGGCATGAAGATCCGCCTCGACATCGCCTGGCAGGCAGCGCGGCAGGCTCGGGATATCGGCAATCCCAACGACATGCTCGATGTGCTGATCGGCCCTGCCGCCTCACCGGAGACGAGGCAAGCGATCGCAAGGGCCGAATCCAAGCAGCAAGGGCTGGCGCTGTTGCTGATGGCTCCCGAATTCCAGCGCAGATAGTTCCAGCGAAGATCGCTGCCGTGGAGGCGAAATCATGAGCCTGCTGTGCGAAACACCGGATCCCTCCCGCCGCGCGATATTGATGACCGGCGGCGCATTGTTTGCCTGGGCCTACATGCCCCGCTTTGCCCGCGCCGCCGACAATCGCGATCCGCGCCTGATCGTCATCGTGCTGCGCGGCGCACTTGACGGGCTCTCGGCGGTCGGTCCGGTCGGCGATCCCGACTATGCCGGCCTGCATGGCGACATCGCCCTGTCGCTGGCAGGCCCGCATGCGGCGCTGCCGCTCGACGGCTTCTTCGCGCTCAATCCGGCGATGCCGGTGTTTGCGCGGCTGTATGGGAATAACCAGGCGGCGGTCGTGCATGCGGCCGCGACCGGCTATCGCGAGCGCTCGCATTTCGATGGCCAGGATGTGCTGGAAAGCGGCTTTGCAGGCCCCGGCCATGTCACGACCGGCTGGCTCAATCGAGCGCTGGAAAACCTGCCAGAAGGCGACCGCGTGGCAACGCTTGGCGGTCTGGCCGTCGGGCCGTCGACACCACTGGTGATCCGTGGGGCGGCGCCGGTGCTTGGCTGGGCGCCTCTATCGCTGCCGACGCCCGCCGACGGGCTCGCGTCGCGCGTTCTCGATCTCTACCAGCACCGCGACCCGGTTCTCGCGGTGGCGCTGCAAAAGGGGCTCGACGCCGACCGGATGGCCGTGGACGACAAGATGGGCAAGACAATGAAGCCGAAGGGCGGCCTCGACAGTGCGGCGGGGATGCGGCAAGCGGCACAAGGCGCCGCCAGGCTGATCGCGGCCGATGACGGACCGCGCGTTGCGGCCCTGGCCTTCGATGGCTGGGACACGCATGTCAATGAAGGCGGTGCGACCGGCCGGCTCGCCACCTTGCTCGGCGGCCTCGACGGCGTCTTCGAGGAATTCGAGAAGGGCTTGGGCGAGCGCTGGAAGGACACGGCGATCGTCACCATCACCGAATTTGGGCGCACGGCGCACGTCAACGGCACCGTCGGCACCGATCACGGCACCGGCACCGTTGTGCTGCTGGCCGGCGGCGCGATCAAGGGCGGCCGCGTCATCGCCGACTGGCCGGGGTTGAAGCCGGCTCAGCTTTACGAACAACGCGATCTCGCGCCGACCAGTGATGTCAGGGCAGTGCTGAAAGGGTTGCTTGCCGATCAGTTCGGCCTTTCCGCCGCGGTCCTCGGCGACAAGGTGTTTCCCGATTCCGCTGCAGTGAAGCCGATGCGAGGGCTCGTCGCCTGAAGTAGCCTTGCTTCAGAGCGACGCCACGGTCTTCAGCGCGCCGTCGAGCATGTCGCCCTTCTCGTCCTTCAGTGCCGCCTCGCGCAGGCGGCGGATCCAGTCGGCGGCATCCGGACGGCCCTTGACCAGATCGAGCGCCGACAGCACCCGGTCGAACTTCGACTGGGCGCGGACGTGGGTGTCGCTGTAGCCCTTGATCAGCCGGCGGCAGTTGAGGATTTCGACGGCCAGCGCGTAGTCCGCCGGCACGTAGCCGAGTGCCAATGCGTACCAGCGCTCGAGATGCTTGGTCTCCACCTGGTGACGCAGCAGGCGGCGGCGCCAGCGGCGCAGGCCACCGATGAACCACAGTGCGGCAAAGCCGGCGAAACTGTCGGTGCGGATGCGACGGCCATGGTTGATGCGGCGGTCGAGAAAGGCGGCGAGCTTCGGCCGGCTCTCGATGTAGCTGCCTAAGTTTGCCGGCAAATTACCGCAGAACTCCTCGATGCGCGGATGGAAATATTCGGTCACCTGGAGGATCGAACCGTCCTTGACGCCGACCTCGCGGCGCACCCGCCGGTCGCGCGTCGAGCGCGTCTTGAGATCAGCGACACGGATCATGTCGTCGTAGCACATGGCGTTGGCGAGATGCTTCGCAGCAGCGACCGACAAGTCATATCCGCGATCCGGCCCGTCCAGCGCGATGGCCTTGTCCAGCCGGTCGAGATATTCGCCCCCATAGGCGATGTCTTGATAGTCGACGACCTTTCTCAGCCCCCTGAACGCCATGTCGCGCACCGCCTCGGGCATCACATCGATGCGGACAGTCAGCGCCTGCCAGCCTTGCAGCAGGCTTTGCGGGCCACTCACCTGCCCTACGCCCAGCGCAGATCCGACAGCCGCCGGCTCTGCCATCTTTGGCGTCAGTGCCGCCGTGCCGCGCGCGCGATCAAACGCAGCACCGAAGGCGGCGAGGCTGGCCTTGACGCCGCGGCCACCGGCACCGATCGCCTGCTCGTAGCTTTCGCGCGTGAACGGCAGCGCGTCGGACCCGGCCAACGCGCCAAGCAGGCTGGCCGAGATCATCGAGCCGTTGTCGGCGGCGATCTTCTCCATGTCGAAAGCGATGAAGCGCTTCGATGCGGCTTCCGCCGTTGCATGCACTTTCGAGGAGGACGCCCGGCCGTCGCCCGGTTCGATCTTTTCCGACACGGCGGCGATGCGGTGCGACGAGACGATCAGCGTCGTCCGCTCTGGCGTGACGAAGCCGCGGATGATGGCGCGGCCGGCTTCCATCAGTTCCGCCGCGATCAATATGTCGACGTCGCCTTGCGAGGGCGACAGCGCGAAGACCGGCAAGCGGCCGGTGTCGCGGGCCATCTCGACATAGTAGATGGTGGCGCCGGTGCGCTGGGCGACGCCGGCGACCGAGGTCGATTGCGCGACGTAGCCATTGCGCTCGGCGACGTCGGTGATCCAGTCGGCCAGCACGCCGCCACCCTGGCCGCCGACCGCCAGCACGGCAAGCTTGATGACGCGCTCGTCGTCGTGAGCGCCGGCTCGGGGGGGAAATGGCGGGACAGCGTCAAGCATCGGCGAAGGTCAGGCGCCGGCTTTCGCGGCGGCGCTGCAACAGGCTGATGGTGGCGCGCCGCGCCGCTTCGAGGAAGCGGTCCCAGCGGCCCGGATTGTGCACGACATCGGCGCGGTAGAAGGAGGGGCACAGCACCGCCGCATCGGCGACCTCGCCGCAATTGCCGCAACCGACGCAGCTCTGGTCGATATGGGCCACCGGATCGTCGCGCAGCGGATCGTCGAGCGACTTCACCGACAGCGACGGGCAACCGGACAGCCGCATGCAGGCATGGTCACCGGTGCAGATGTCTTCGTCGATACCGAACTTCGGCTTCACCACGCGCTCGCCACCCTTGATCGCCTTGTCGACAAGGGGCTTTTCGCGGCGCTGCCGGTTGAGCATGCATTCGGACGAGGCGACGATGACCTTCGGCCCCTTCTCCTCCGTCGTCAGCGCCTCGCGCAGCGTGTCCTGCATTTTGGTCACGTCGTAGGTGCGGTCGATGTGGCGCAACCATTTGACACCCATGCCTTTCACCGCCTCGGTGATCGGATGCTTGGTCGACTTGGTCTTGTTGCCCGCGCGCGACGACAGAATATCCTGCCCTCCGGTCGCGGCCGAATAGAAATTGTCGACGATGACGATGACGCCATCGTTCTTGTTGAACACGGCATTGCCGATCGAGGAGGTCAGGCCGTTGTGCCAGAAGCCGCCGTCGCCGACGAAGGAGATCGAGCGGCGCTTGGCGTCGGGCGAATTGAAGGCCGAGGCCGAGGCCGGCCCCAGCCCATAGCCCATGGTGGTGGCGCCGAGCTCGAATGGCGGCATGATTGAGAACAGGTGGCAGCCGATGTCGGAAGCGATGTGGTGCTTGCCGAGTTCCTGCTCGACCAGCTTGGTGGCGGCAAAGATCGGTCGTTCCGGGCAGCCGATGCAGAAGCCCGGCGGACGACCCGGTACGACGTTGATCAGGTCGGCGGTATCGACGCCGTCGCCGACCTTGTTGGGCGCGCGCACCTCGCCCGGCAACAGATGCGGCGCCTCGGCACGCAGGAAGGCGCCGATGCCGTCAAGCATGACCTGGCCGGTGTATTCTCCGGCCATCGGCAGATGCTCCTTGCCGACCAGCCTGGTACCGCGCCCGGCCTTGTGCAACATCGCCGCAAAGGCCTGCTCGATGTAGTTGGGCTGGCCTTCCTCGACGACCAGCACGGACTGCTTGCCCTCGCAGAAGGACAGGAACTCGTCGTCGATCAGCGGATAGACGGCATTGAGCACGTAGAGCGGCACATCGGTATCGCCATAGGTGTCGGCGAGGCCGAGACGCTGCAGCGCGCGGATGACCGAATTGTACATGCCGCCCTGCATGACGATGCCGACCGAGCCGTGGTCCGAGCCGAACATCTCGTTGATCTTGTTCTTGCGGATGAAATCCGCCGCCGCCGGCCAGCGCTTCTGCACCTTCTCCTTCTCGTGCAGGAAGGAGGCGGGCGGCAGCACGATGCGGCCGGTGTCGCGGCGTGGCGCGTCGAGCGCATCGGCCACCGTCATCGGCGGTCGCTTGTTGTCCTTGGCGATGAAATGGCCGTGCACGTGGCAGCAGCGGATGCGGACCTGCAGCATGACCGGCGTGTTGGAAATCTCCGACAACTCGAAACCGTCCTCCACCGCCTTGACGATCGACGGCAAATTGGGGCGCGGGTCGAGCAGCCAGACCTGGCTCTTCATGGCGAAGGCATGGCTGCGCTCCTGCATGATCGAGGAGCCCTCGCCGTAGTCCTCGCCGACAATGATCAGCGCACCGCCGGTGACGCCGCCGGACGCCAGATTGGCGAGCGCATCGGAGGCGACATTGGTGCCGACGGTCGACTTGAAGGTCGCCGCCCCGCGGATCGGGTAATGCACCGATGCGGCCAGCATGGCGGTGGCGGTGGCTTCCGAAGCGCTAGCTTCGAAATGCACGCCGAGCTCGCCCAGAATGTCCTGCGCGTCGGCCAGCACGTCCATAAGATGGCTGATCGGCGCGCCCTGATAGCCGCCGACATAGCCGACGCCGCATTGCAGCAGCGCCTTGGTGATGGCGAGAATGCCTTCGCCGGCAAATTCCTCGCCGGCGCCGAGCCGCAGCTTTTCGACTTCCTTGGCAAAAGACCGTTCGGCCATTTCTTTCTCCCTTCCGTTACCGCCGGCGTCGGCGGCGCGTAGGTCTAGATGTCGTGCTTGCGAATGTTTTTGAGCATCTTCAAAAGTGTGGTGATGAGCGCTGAATATTCGGCGTCGTCGATATCGTCGAACATCGCCTCGAACGCGTCATGCATGGCCGGCCAGGCGCGGGTGAACTCGGCGCGGCCATCGTCGGTCAGGAAGACATGGCGGATGCGGCTGTCGGTGACCCCTTGCTCGCGCCGCACCAGGCCCTGGCCCTCCAGAGTGTCGAGCGTCCGGCTCAAGGTCGACTGCTCGATCACCGTATAGACCGAGAGGTCGTTGACGGTGATGCCGTCGGTGACCGACAGCACGGCCAGCGTGCGGACCTGCGGAATGGTCAGCCCCTGTTTGCGGAAATCGTCGCGCAAAGTGGCGTTGTAACGGCCCATGATGCGGTTCATCAAATAGGGCGCGAATTGCTGCAGGCCGATCTGCCCCAAGGTGGAAATGCGCTGGCGCTTTTCCGCGACCTTCTGTTCCATCATAGCCTCCCCGCCAGGAGAAAGCCGGAGCCGCCGCCGAGGCCGGCACCCGGATGGGTCGAGGCGCCGATATGGTGGAGGCCCTTGATGCCGGTCTGATGGTTGCGGCTGGTCTTGAACGGCCGCCACAGGAACGACTGGTCGATGGTCGACGAGCCGCCATAGGGATCGCCGCCAACCAGATTAATGTTCATTGTTTCGAGATCGGCTGGCGAATAGGCGCGGCGCGCGATGACGCTGTCCTTGAAGCCCTCGATATGGCTGGCGAGGATGGCCTCGACGCGGTCGGCATAGGCTTCGCGCAGCGTCTCGGTCCATTGGCCATCGGCCGGTGTACCCAGCTTGCCGGCGGCGTCGCCCTTGATGTGCCGCGGTGCCTCGGGCAGTTGCAGCCACAGGATCGCCTTCCCCGGTGGGCAGCGTGAGGGATCGAGCGCATGCGGCTGGCCGACGCAGATGGTCGGAACCTCCGGCAGCATGCCGCGCGCCGCCTCGTTGCAGGCTTTCGACACGCCATCCAGTCCCGGCGTCAGGTGCAGCAATGCGACCTTGTCCAGGCCTTCGCCGCGCCATGCCGGCGGCTTGTCCAGGGCGTAGTGGATCTGGAAATTGCCTTTGCCGTAGCGGTACTTCCGCGTCGCCTCGGCATCGTCCTTTGGGGCATCGGTGCCGAGCAGCCGGCCATAGAGTTGCGTCGGCGTGACCGAGCAGATGACGCTCTTCTTCGCATTGACCGTTTCGCCCGAGGCCAGCCGCACGCCGGTGGCGCGACCTCCAGTCAGGATGATGGAGGTAACGTCCGCTTCGGTGGAGATGACACCACCGCGCTCGGTGATGAGCGCCTCGAAGGCTGACAGCAGGTTCTTCGCGCCGCCCTTGACGATCGGCGCGCCGGCCGCCTCCAGCGCAAAGGCGATGACCTTGGCGATCTGGCCGGAGAAAGCATCTTCCGGTCCGAGCCCGGCATGCAGCACCCAGGGTGCCCACAGCGCGCGGATGGTTTCCGACTGGTAGGTGCTTTCGAGCCAGTTGCGCGCCGGCACCAGCGCTTCGCCGAGAAAGGCGGCAAGGCCACGCGGCCCGCGCCGCCAGCCGTCGCCAGCCAAAAGCTTCGCCGTTGGGTAGGACCACAGGCTGCCGCCGAGCAGGCCGAACAGCAGGCCGGCATTGCGTTCGATGCCACCGACATCGTCTGCATGCCGGTCGCCATCGCCCGCGGCGATGGCATTGAGCGCCGCGATGTTGGCGGCGCGGTCGGTGCTGAGCACGGCACGGCTGCCGTCCGGTCGCAGCACGCCGGTCGGCGTGCCGGTGTGGCAGAACTCCAGCCCGTGCCGGGCGAGGTCGGCGCCCAGCGCCGCAAAGGCCGGTGAGGTGATGAACAGCACGAAGGTCGTCGCCATCACATCATGGATGAAGCCGGGCGCGGTGATCTCCTCGGTGCGCATGCAGCCGCCAATGCGGTCGTTGCGCTCGAGGACGAGCACCTTCGCGCCCTTGCCGCCAAGCATCGCCGCGCAGACCAGCGCGTTGATGCCGCTGCCTACGATGATGTGATCCGGCTGGCTCACGTCAAAACGCTTTCGCTTAGCCCTTCGGAACAAGCGCCAGCGCGCGGATCGGGCTGCCGGTGCCATGTTCGATCTTGAGCGGCGCCGCGATCAGGATCGCACCCTTCGGCGGCAACTGGTCGAGGTTGCAGAGGCTGGCAAGCCCATAACGGTTGGCCTTGTGTATCAGCGTATGCGCCGGGAATGGTGGCTCCATGCCACCGGCCTTGCCGGCGTCGGTGCCGATCGTCTCGCTGCCCCAGCCCTTGATGTCCTTGCTGATCAGGAACTGGATGGTTTCCGCCGTCGGACCCGGCGTATGCGGGCCGGTCTCGTTGGCGTTGAGGAACTCGGCTTCGGAGCCATTGCGCTTGTACCAGTCGGTGCGCATCACCACCCATTCGCCGGCATTGATCGCGCCATGCTTGGCTTCCCATGCCTTGACGTGGTCGACAGTGAGCAGGAAATCGTGGTCGGCGGCGGCTTCCTTCGAGCAGTCGATGACATTGACCGGGCCGACGAAGTTCTGTGCCGGAATGGTGTCGGTGGCGCCGTCTGGATAATCCTTGCCGGTGATCCAATGCTGCGGCGCATCGAAATGCGTGCCCGAATGTTCGCCGAGCTTCAGCCAGTTCCACGCCCACCACGGGCCGTTCTTGTCATAGCGGGAGATGTTATGGATTTCGACCTTCGGTGTGTCGACGGCGAGTTCCGGCGGCAGCTTGATCAACGGCGTATCGGGCCCGAGCGGCGCCGACAGGTCGACCACCTTGATGGCGCCTGAAAGAAGCTGGCCGGCGACTTCGCCGAGGAGTTTTTGGGTGTCCATGGTCTCTGTTCCCTCTTTCGTGATGATGATCAAGGCTCGTCTCGGCCCTTAATATCCTACTAGACGAAAACATATGCATCTGCAATTATCTTTAAGCATAAAGGAAATGGGAACGGGGCGTGAGCGAGTTCGACGCCATCTTTGTCGGAGCCGGCCACAACAGTCTGGCATGCGCCGCGCATTTGGCGGTCAAAGGCTGGAAAACCGGGATTTTCGAGCGCAGTGCAACAATCGGCGGCGCCGTCCAGACCCGCGAATTCACCTTTCCCGGCTTCCGCCACGATTTCGGCGCGATGAATTTGAGCTTGTTTGCCGGCTCGGCCTTCCATCGAAAATATGCAAATGAATTGAACCGCCAAGGACTGGAGTTCGCGCCGGTCGCCGACTGTTTCGCCAGCGCCTTCCCTGACGGACGCTGGTTCGGCGTCAGTAACGACCTGGAAAAGACCGCGTCGCGCATGGCCGCCTTTTCAGCCGCGGATGCTGCAACATGGCGCAGGCTGGTCGCCGCCTTCCCGGCGGAGGCCGAGCATCTGTTCCGGCTGCTGGGATCGCCGATGAGCGCCCGCGCGCTTGCCGGCACGGCATGGAACCTGTGGCGCAAGAAGGGCATGTCCGGTGCGCTCGATACCGGCCGGCTGTTGCTGTCTTCACCTCGCGCGTGGCTGGAGGAAAATTTCGAGTCGCCTTATGTGCGGGCGACGCTCGCCACCTGGGGCATGCATCTCGACTTCGCGCCCGACATCGCCGGCGGTGCGGTGTTCCCCTATCTGGAATCGATGGCCAACCAGAGTTTCGGCATGGTGCTGGGCAAGGGCGGGGCAGATACCATCATCCGGGCATTGTCCGGCATGGTCACGTCTACCGGCGGCACAATCGTCACCGGTGCCGAGGTGGCGGAGATCACGGTTTCCGCGGGCAAGGCGACCGGCGTGCGGCTCGCGTCCGGCGAGACGCATACCGCGACCAAGGCAGTCATCGCCGGCGTGGCGCCAAGCGCGCTGACCGGCAAGCTGCTGCCCAACGGTTCGGGTGACGCCGGCTTCGACACGGCGATGAAAGAGTTTCGCCACGCACCCGGCACAATGATGATCCATCTGGCGCTCGACGACCTGCCGGACTGGCGCGCCGGCGCCGAGTTGCGGCAGTTTGCCTATGTGCATCTGTCTCCCTCGCTCGACGCCATGTCGCGCACCTATCAGCAGGCGATGGCAGGCATGCTGCCGGACGAACCTGTGCTGGTCGTCGGCCAGCCGACGGCGATCGACCCGACACGAGCGCCCGCGGGCAAACACGTGCTGTGGGTGCAGGTGCGCATGCTGCCCGCCGAAATCCTGGGAGATGCGGCCGGCAAGATCGCACCCGCGCATTGGGACAAGGTCAAGGACAACTACGCCGAGCGCGTTCTCGACATCATCGAGAGCTACGCGCCCGGCCTGCGCAACAAGATCCTTGGCCGGGCGGTGTTTTCACCCATCGACCTGGAGCGCGAGAACCCGAACCTCGTCGGCGGCGACCAGGTCTGCGGCAGCCACCATCTGGCGCAGAATTTCCTGTTCCGTCCGGCGCGCGGTTTTGCGGGCTGGAACACGCCAGTGGCGCATCTGCATCTCACGGGGGCCGCGACATGGCCAGGCGCAGGTACCGGTGCCGCCTCAGGCTACATGCTCGCGCAACAACTTGGCGGGAGGTAGGAGCCTAGGATTTTCTGGGTGAAGAAGGGCAAGGCGCTGCTGCCCAAGGAGCCTGAAACGATGAACTGAGATCGCCGCGCAAAGACAATAAACCAACAAGGGGAACGACCATGACAATCAACAGACGCGAATTGCTCGGATACAGTGCCGCGGCACTCGGGGCGGCCGCTATCGGCCTGCCGCAGATCGCTAAGGCCGCTGCCGGCGACCTGACCATCGCCTATAACGTCAACCTGCCGTCCTGGGATCCGACGACCGGACCTTCGGCCGTCAACCCGACGATCCAGGGCCTCTACCAGTCGGTGTTCGACCAGTACATCCCGCAAAAGCCGGACCTTTCCTTTGCGCCGGGCCTGCTCACCGAATGGGGCTGGAACGACGACCGCACGAAGATCATGATGACGGTGCGCGAAGGCGTGACCTGGCATGACGGCTCGCCGTTCACGGCCGAGGACGTGGTCTGGTCGCTGCAGCGGGCGGGTGACGAAAAGACCGGCAACCCGATCCAGTTCGTCTGGAAGAACGTCAACAATTTCAAGATCGACGGCAACAAGATCACCGGCGATGTCGTGCAGTTCGACCCGGTGTATTTCAAATGGATGTCGTTCCTGACCGGCTACATCATGCCCAAGGCCTATTACGAGAAAGTGGGTGCGGAAGGTTTCGAGAAGGCGCCGATCGGCACCGGCCCCTACATGGTGGAAAAATTCGAGCGCAACGCCTTCCTGCGGCTGAAAGCCAATCCGAACTACTGGGGCGGCAAGCCGGCCTTCGAGAATGTGACGATCAAGTTCGTTGCCGATGCGGCAAGCCGGGTCGCCGAAGTCGAGTCCGGCTCCTCGCAGGTGACGCTCGAAATCCCTTATGAGGAATACGACCGGCTGATCGCCAAGGACGGGCTTGCCGGCTCGTGCAAGAACGTCTCCGACATCGGCATGATCTTCTTCAACGACATCGAAGCGATGCTGGACAAGAACGTCCGCCAGGCAGCTGTGATGTCGATCGACAAGAAGCTGCTGGTCGACCGCCTGCTGCGCGGCTACGGCCAGCCGATCGACACGCTGGAGACGCCGGAATACACGGCTTACGATGCGTCGATCAAGGTCGAGCACAATCCGGAAAAGGCCAAGGAACTGCTCGCTGCTTCCGGCTATTCGCCGGAAAAGCCGGTCAAGTTCACGATACAGACAACCAAGGGCTTCAAGCCCAAGGACTATGAGATGATCCAGGCGATCGTCGGCATGTGGCGCAAGGTCGGCATCGAGGCGACGATCGAGGTCTACGAGATCGCCAAGCACTACGAGCTGCGCGCCGCCGACAAGCTGGCGCCGGCCGCCTTCTACAATTGGGGCAATGCCATCGGCGATCCGACCACCTCGACCGGTTTTGCCATGTATGGCCCGAGCCCGCATTCGGTGTGGGACAGCCAGGACCTGATCGACATGATCAACCCGCTATGGGGCGAGAAGGACGAGGCCAAGCGTATTGCTGGCTGGAAGGCGGTCGACAAATACATCGCCGAGCAGGCCTATGTGCTGCCGCTGATGCAGTATGCGCAGCCGATCGTGCATGCCAAGGGCGTCAATGTCGTGCAGCACGTGTCCGGCGCGTTGCTGCCTGCCCTGATGACCCCAGCCTGATATCGGCCTGGGATTGCCGCGCGCCGTCCATCGAGACGGCGCGCATTTCCTATCCGGCATACGAGCCAGCGGGCTCCTGCAAAGATCTACATGCTTCTGCAAAGATTCCTGATCCGTGGTCTGACGATGCTGGTGACGCTGTTCGGCGTTGCCGTCGTCGTCTTTGTCGTGATCCGCGTTGCTCCGGGCGATCCGATCGCGATGATGCTGTCGCCCGGCGCCACGGACGCCGACATCGCCCGGCTGCGCGCACTCTACGGGCTCGACAAGACCATCGTGCAGCAGTTCTTCATCTGGCTGTCCGGCGTTGTCAGGGGCGATTTCGGCACCTCGATCTCGCTGCGGCAGGATGTTCTCAGTCTTGTCTTCAATCGGCTGCCGGCGACGCTGGAACTCGCCATCATTGCCCTTCTGATGGCGGTGACGATCGGAGGCACGACCGCGATCCTCGGTGCGCGCGAACGCGGCACGGCGGTCGAGGCCGGCATCGATATCGCCAGCGGTGCAGCGCTTTCCATTCCCGACTTCCTGTGGGGCTTGGTGCTGATCTTACTGTTCGGCGTGCTGGTGCCGATCTTCGACATTTCCGGCCGGGTGTCACCGCAGCTCGACCTGCCCTTCGTCACACAGTTTTATCTGGCCGAGAGCATCCTGAGACTCCGCTTCGATCTCACCTGGGACCTCCTCAAACACATGCTGATGCCGGCGGTTGCGCTGGCACTGCCGCTGGCGGCGATCATTTCGCAGCTGTTGAAACAGTCGCTGAAGGAAGTGCTCGACCTCGACTATGTCGTGCTGGCGCGGGTGAAAGGGTTTTCGGAAACGCAGGTCATCCTGCGCGAAGCGCTGAAGAACGCCGCGCTGCCGACACTGACGCTTGTCGGCGTGCAGTTCACCTTCCTGATCGGCGGCACGGTCATCGTCGAACGGCTGTTTTCCTATGAAGGCCTCGGCAACATGGCTATCGATGCTGTCATCAACCGCGACCTGCCGCTGATCCAAGGCATCGTGCTGGTGTTCGCGCTGCTGTTCGTATTGATCAACCTCACCGTCGACATGATGTATGCATTGCTCAATCCGAGGCTGCGCCATGGATGAGGGCCGCACTCCGAGGCGCGGCGTGTCACCCCGCTTGTGGCTGGCCGGCGGCTGGCTGCTGCTGGCGCTGCTGGCCGCGATCTTCGCGCCGCTGGTCGCGCCGCAGGATCCGCTGGCGCAGGATTTGATGCTGGAACGGCTGCCGCCGTTCTGGATGAGCGGCGCAGAGCCCGGCTATTGGCTCGGTACCGACAGCCTCGGCCGCGATCTGTTGTCCCGGCTGATCTTCGGCGGCCGTATCGCCTTCATCGTCGCCTTCGCCGCCGCCATCGCCACGTGCCTGGTCGGCTCGACGCTCGGGCTGATATCGGGCTATTTCGGCGGCTGGGCCGACCGCATCATCTCGCGCATCGTCGACGTCTGGATGGCCTTCCCGCCGGTGCTGTTCGCCATCCTGCTGGTCGCCGTGCTCGGCACCGGGCTCAGCTCCGTCATCATCGCCATCGCCGTCATCGACTGGACGCGTTTCTGCCGGGTGATCCGGGCCGAGACGATGGGCCAGTCGCGCATGGACTATGTCGAGAATGCCCGCATCGCCGGCTATGGCCGCATCGGCATCATGCTGCGCGAAGTGCTGCCAAATGTAGTGCCGTCGATCGTGGCGCTGCTCTCGCTGGAAATGGGTATCGCCGTCATCGTCGAGGCGATCCTCTCCTTCGTCAATCTGTCGATCTCGACCGACGATCCGACCTGGGGCGGTATCATCGCCGAGGGCCGGATTTCCATCCATCAGGCCTGGTGGGTGCTGGTGTTTCCGCTGATCACGCTGATCCTGACGGTGCTGTCGTTCAGCCAGTTCGGCGAGGCGTTGAAGACGCGTTTCGACCCGGTGTTGCGATGAGCGCTTGCCTCGACATCAGGGACTTGAGCGCCGTGCTGGCGAACGGCCAGCGCGTGCTGCGCTCGGTGTCGCTCTCCGTGCAACCGGGAGAGGTCCGCGCGCTGGTTGGCGAGAGCGGCGCCGGCAAGACGATGATCGGCAAGGCGGTGCTTGGCGTCTTGCCGTCGAGCGTGCGCATTGTCGAGGGCGACATGCTGCTTGAAGGCGAAGATCTCGGCAGGTTGGAGCCAAAGGCAAGGCGCACGCTGATCGGTGCACGCACGGCGCTGATCCCGCAGGACCCGCTGACCGCGCTCAACCCGTCACGCCGCATCGGTTCTCAGATGACCGACCGGCTGGTGCGCATCCTGGGCTGGAGCGGCGAGAGGGCCGATACCCGAATTCGCCAATTGCTCGACGAGGTGCAGATCCGCGACCCCGATCGCGTGCTGAAGAGCTACCCGCACGAGCTTTCCGGCGGGATGCGCCAGCGCGTGCTGATCGCCGCCGCCTTCGCTGCCGAACCACGGCTGATCGTCGCCGACGAGCCGACCACTGCACTCGACGTCACCGTGCAGAAGCAGATCCTGCGGCTGATCGCGCAGTTGCAGCGCGACCACGGCACGGCGATCCTGTTCGTCACCCATGATCTCGGCGTCGTCGCCAAGATCAGCCAGAAAGTGTCGGTGCTCTATGCCGGCAAGGTGGTCGAAGAGGCCGACACTGCTGCCCTCTTCGCCAGCCCGCAACACTCCTACACGCGGGCGCTGATGGCCGCGACACCGCGCTACACCGATCCGTTCGCCTCGCTGAAGCCGGTGGACGAGGCGGTCCTGGCCGGGCTTGCCGCCGAGATCACCGCCGCCGACCAGGCCTGGAGGCGGCCCCATGGCTGAGCCGCTGTTCAAGGTGCGCGGGCTGAAGGTCGCGCTGCCCGACATGACACGCAAGCCGCTGATCGGCCGTGCGCCGCTGGCCGAGATCTTGAAAGGCCTGGACTTCGACCTGCCCAGGGGCTCGGTGACCGGCATTGTCGGCGAATCCGGATCGGGCAAGTCGACCCTCGGCCGCGCCCTGGTGCGCCTGCTGGAACCCAGCGCCGGCAGCATCAACTTCGACGGCCGCGACATCACCCATCTACCGGAAGCGGAGCTCAGGCCATTGCGCCGCAACCTGCAGATGATCTTCCAGGATCCGATGTCGTCGCTCAACCCGCGCCGCACCATCGCCAGCATCATCGCCGCACCACTGAAGCAGAATGGGCTTGGCGACAATCTGAAGGCGCGCGTCGCCGAAGCCTTGCTGCGCGTCGGCCTGCCGCAAAGCTTCGCCAGCCGCTACCGCCACGAACTGTCGGGCGGCCAGCGCCAGCGCGTCGGCATTGCGCGCGCGCTGGCGCTGTCGCCGAAATTCGTGCTCGCCGACGAGATCGTCTCCGGCCTCGACGTCTCGACCCAGGCGCAGATCCTCACCCTTCTGGAAAAGCTTGCGGCCGAGATGGGCCTGACCGTCGCCTTCATCAGCCACGATCTGTCTGTCATTCGGCGGCTGTGCCGGCAAGTGATCGTCATGCGCGAAGGTGTCATCGTGGAAGCCAGCGCCACCGATGCCCTGTTCGAAAACCCCCGGCAAAGCTACACGCGCGACCTGATAGCAGCCATTCCGCTGCCCGAAATCGATGCCGGCTGGCTGGATATTTCTTCCGCCGCCAAGGCGACATGAACGCATACGCACGCCGAAAAGCGGGCCTCGGATGTGCGACGGGCAAATGACCAGGCCCCGCCAGGAGGAGGACTGACATGAAGACGATACTTCGAAACGCCGCGCTCGCCGCCGCTATCCTTGGCAGCGCCGGCATTGCCACCGCCAGCTCGATCCCCGGCATGCGCGGCCATGATCACACCGGCATCACCGTTCCCGACATGAAGCAGGCGGTCGACTTCTTCACCGAAGTCGTCGGCTGCAAGAAGGCGATGTCGTTCGGTCCGTTCGCCGACGACAAGGGCACCTTCATGCAGGATGTGCTGGGCGTCGACAAGAAGGCGGTGATCGAGCAGATCACCATGGTTCGCTGCGGCAGCGGATCGAACATCGAACTGTTCAAATACACCGCGCCCGACCAGAAGGATCTGACACCGAAGAACAGCGACATAGGCGGCTTCCACATCGCCTTCTATGTCGATGACGTCGCCGCCGCCAAAGCCTATCTCGACGCCAAGGGCGTCAAGACGCGCATGGGGCCGATACCGGTTTCCGAAGGGCCGGCCGCCGGCCAGACCATTCTCTATTTCCAGGCGCCGTGGGGTCTGCAACTGGAAGCGATCAGCTACCCCTCGGGGATGGCTTACGAGAAAGGCGCCGAGACCGTGCTGTGGAGCCCGAAGAACCCGGAAAAATGATTGGAAGGCGCGCTTGCGCCACGTCACGCAAGCGCGCCTCCGTGATATCCAGATAATCATTTCGATATGAAACTTTAAGCTTGAAATAATTTGTCGCCGGCGCGATACTGGGGCCAGCAAGCGAAGAGGAGATCGCACAGATGAAGGTTGCGGTTCTCGGCGGCGGACCAGCCGGCCTCTACTTTGCCATCTCGATGAAGCTCAGGGACGCCACGCACGAGGTGACGGTGTTCGAGCGCAACCGCGCCGACGACACATTCGGGTGGGGCGTCGTGCTGTCGGCCGAGACGCTCAACAATTTGTCGAAGAACGATCCGGTCAGCGCCGTCTGGATCAAGAAGCATTTTGCCTACTGGGACGATATCGCCGTCATCCATGACGGTGTGCGCACGGTTTCGACCGGCCATGGATTCTGCGGCATCGGCCGCAAGCGGCTGCTGGTCCTGCTGCAGCGGCGCGCGCGCGAACTCGGCGTCAAGCTGATGTTCGAGACCGACATCGCCGATCCGCGGCCCTATATGGAGACGCACGATCTTGTCGTCGCCGCCGACGGCCTGAATTCCAAAGCGCGCAACACCTTCGTCGACGTCTTCAAGCCCGACATCGACACCCGCAAGTGCAAGTTCGTCTGGCTCGGCACCAACCAGAAATTCGACGACGCTTTCACCTTCATCTTCGAGAAAACCGAGCATGGCTGGGTGTGGGCGCACGCCTACCAGTTCGACAGCGACACCGCGACCTTCATCGTCGAGTGCAGCGAACAGACTTGGGCTGCTTTCGGCTTCGGCACGATGTCGCAGCAGGAATCGATCGCCGTCTGCGAGCGCATTTTTGCCAAGCATCTTGGCGGCCATGCACTGATGACCAATGCCAACCATATCCGTGGTTCGGCCTGGATCAATTTCCCGCGCGTGCTGTGCGAACGCTGGTCCTACAAGAACCTGGCGCTGATGGGCGATGCTGCCGCATCGGCGCATTTCTCGATCGGCTCCGGCACCAAGCTGGCGCTGGAAAGTGCCGTGGCGCTGGCAGAGTATGTCGAGTCCGAGCCGGACCTCGACGCCGCGTTCCGAAGATATGAGGATGCCCGCCGCACCGAAGTGCTGAAGCTGCAATCGGCGGCGCGCAATTCGCTCGAATGGTTCGAGGAGGTCGAGCGCTATCTCGGCCTCGATCCGGTGCAGTTCAACTATTCGCTCTTGACCCGCTCGCAACGCATCAGCCATGAGAATTTGCGGTTGCGCGATGCCGCATGGCTGGGCGGCGCGGAGGAATGGTTCCAGCGCCAGGCGGGCGCCGGCGGCAACAGCCTGCGCCGCGCGCCGATGTTCGCACCGTTCAAGCTGCGCGACATGACACTGCAGAACCGCATCGTCGTCTCGCCAATGGCACAGTACAAGGCTGTCGACGGCTGTCCGACCGACTGGCATTTCACCCACTATGCCGAGCGCGCCAAGGGTGGCGCTGGCCTCATCTATATCGAGATGACCTGCGTCAGTCCCGAGGGCCGCATCACACCAGGCTGTCCCGGCTTCTATGCGCCCGAACATGAGGTGGCATGGAGGAGGCTGGTCGATTTCGTCCACGCCGAGACGGAGGCGAAGATCTGCGCCCAGATCGGTCATTCCGGCGCCAAGGGCTCGACCCGGCTCGGCTGGGAAGGCACAGATGTCCCGCTGCCCTCAGGCAACTGGCCTGTGATGGCCGCATCGGCTGTTGCGTGGTCACCGCAGAACCAGGTGCCGAAGCCCATGGACCGCGCCGACATGGACAAAGTGCGCGACGAATTCGTGGCCTCGGCGGAGATGGCCGATCGTTGCGGCTTCGACATGCTCGAGATCCATGCCGCGCACGGTTATCTGCTGTCGTCCTTCATCACGCCGGTCACCAACCGGCGCACGGACGCCTATGGCGGCTCGCTCGAAAACCGCATGCGCTATCCCCTGGAGATCTTCCGCGCGGTGCGCGCCGCCTGGCCGGCTGAGAAGCCGATCTCGATGCGCATTTCGGCCAATGACTGGGTCGGCATCGAGGGCGTCACCCCGGCCGACGCGGTCGAAATCGCACGGCTGCTGCATGAGGCCAGTGTCGACATCTGCGACGTCTCGGCCGGCCAGACCTCGGCATTGGCAAAGCCGGTCTACGGCCGCATGTTCCAGACACCGTTTTCCGACCGCATCCGCAATGAGGTCGGCATGGCGACGATGGCGGTCGGCAACATTTACGAACCGGACCATGTCAATTCGATCCTGATGGCCGGCCGCGCCGATCTGGTGGCGCTGGCACGGCCGCATCTGGCCGATCCCTACTGGACGCTGCACGCGGCGGTTACGCTCGGCGACCGCGGTGTCAAATGGCCGGATCCCTATCTGCCCGGGCGCGACCAGCTCTACCGGCTGGCCGAGCGCGACGCTGCGGCGGGGCTGAAAGTATGAGCGCCGCTGCAACGATTGCCGGCAAGCACGCGCTGGTCACCGGCGGCGGCTCCGGCGTCGGCCGGGCCATCGCGCTGGCGCTGGCGGGCGCAGGCATCGACGTGACAATTTGCGGCCGCCGCGACGCGGAGCTCGCCAAGGTCGCCAAGGAGAGCGACCGCATCTTCGGCATTGCCGCCGACGTCACCAATGAGGCGACAATGGCGTCGCTTTACGAGACGGCGCAAGCCGCGCGCGGGCCGATAGACATCGTCGTCGCCAATGCCGGCATGGCCGGCAGCACGCTGGCGCACAAGACCACCCTTGCCGACTGGCAGCGGACGCTGGATGTGAACCTGACCGGTGCCTTCCTGACGGTGAAGCCGGCGCTGGCCGGCATGGCGGTGCGAAAGACCGGCCGGATCGTGTTCGTTGCTTCGACGGCAGGCCTGAAGGGCTACGCCTACGTCGCGCCCTATGTCGCCGCCAAGCATGGCGTCGTCGGTCTGATGCGGGCGCTGGCGGCCGAGACCGCCAAATCGGGCGTCACTGTCAACGCGGTGTGTCCGGGTTTCGTCGAGACCGAGATGCTGGAGGAGTCCATCCAGCGTATCATCGAAAAGACCGGCCGTTCAGCCGAGCAGGCACGGTCGAGCCTTGCCTCGACCAACCCGCAAGGCCGCTTCATCCAGCCGCAAGAAGTTGCCGCCGCCGTGCTGTGGCTGTGTGGCGATGCCGCGGCGTCGATCACCGGACAGGCGATTTCCATCTCAGGAGGCGAAACATGGTAGCCGGCCCCCTGCCCGCGCCGACCGGACCCGGCAAGGACCGGCTGCGTCTGTGGATACGGCTGCTGCGCGCCTCGCGCACGATCGAGGCCGAGCTGCGCGAGCGCCTGAAGAAGGACTTCAACACAACGCTGCCGCGCTTCGACGTGATGGCCGCACTCTATCGCGCGCCCGAAGGCATGCTGATGAGCGACCTGTCGCGCTTCCTTTTGGTATCGAACGGCAATGTCACTGGCATCGTCGACCGGCTCGTATCGGAGGGACTTGTCGCCCGCGCGCGGCGCAATGGCGACCGCCGCACGTCGATGGTGCGGCTGACCGAGGAAGGCTCGAAGGCTTTCGGCATCATCGCCGCGGCGCATGAAGGCTGGATCGGTGAATTGCTGGGCAAGGTCAGCGAGGACGACGCGCGCCGGCTGACCGGCATGCTGACCTCGTTCCGCAGCAACTGGGAGGGACGCGAATGACCGGGATGGCTGGCCTCGAGCCGAAGCATTTCCTCTGGCAGGTCGAGGGCAGGATCGCGAAGGTCCGGCTCGACCGGCCAGAGCGCAAGAACCCGCTGACCTTCGACAGCTATGCCGAGTTGCGCGACACGTTCCGCGACCTCGTCTATGCCGACGACGTCGACGCCGTGGTGTTCCTGTCCAATGGCGGCAATTTCTGTTCCGGCGGCGATGTCCACGACATCATCGGGCCGCTGGTCAAGATGGACATGAAGCAGCTCTTGGCCTTCACCCGCTTGACCGGCGATTTCGTCAAGGCGATGCTGAATTGCGGCAAACCGATCATTGCGGCAGTCGACGGCGTCGCGGTCGGCGCCGGCGCTATCATTGCCATGAGTTCCGATATCCGCATCGCCACGCCGGAGGCCAAGACGGCGTTCCTGTTCAGCCGCGTCGGCCTCGCCGGCTGCGACATGGGTGCCTGCGCGATCCTGCCGCGTATCATCGGCCAGGGCCGCGCCGCCGAATTGCTCTACACCGGCCGCACCATGACGGCGGCGGAAGGCGAGCGCTGGGGTTTCTACAACCGGCTGGTCGATGCCGGTTCGCTTGAGGCCGATGCGCTCGACATGGCGGCGCGCATCGTCTCCGGCCCGACCTTCGCCCACGGGATCACCAAGACGCAGCTCAACCAGGAATGGTCAATGGGTCTCGACCAGGCGATCGAGGCCGAAGCGCAGGCACAAGCAATCTGCATGCAGACGCGCGATTTCGAGCGCGCCTACAAAGCGTTTGTGGCCAAGGAAAAGCCGGTGTTCGAGGGCAATTGATGGCTGACAAGAGTTTCCTTTCCTGGCCGTTCTTCGAAGACCGCCATCGCCAACTGGCCGAGCGGCTGGAGGCGTGGTGTTCGAAAAACCTGCCGGTCGATCACCATGACGTCGATGCCGCCTGCCGCGAGCTGGTGGGCAAGCTCGGCAGGGACGGCTGGCTGAAGCCGACGGCTGTGGACACGGACAATCCGGGACCACTCGACGTGCGCACGCTGTGCATCACGCGCGAGACGCTCGCCCGCCATGACGGGTTGGCCGATTTCGCCTTCGCCATGCAAGGGTTGGGCACCGGCGCGCTCAGCCTGTTCGGCACGCCCGAGCAGCAGCAATGGCTGGCAAAGACACGTGCCGGCAAGGCGATTTCCGCCTTCGCCCTGTCGGAACCGCGCTCCGGCTCGGACGTCGCCAACACCGAAATGACGGCGACCCGCGACGGCGACAGCTATGTTCTGTTCGGTGAAAAGACCTGGATCTCCAATGGCGGCATCGCTGATCTCTATGTCGTCTTTGCCCGCACCGGCGAAGCGCCGGGCGCCAAGGGGCTTTCGGCCTTTCTGGTGCCGGGCGACGCCAAAGGCCTTGGCATCGCTGAACGCCTCGAGGTGATCGCGCCGCATCCGCTGGCGCGGCTGTCGTTCGACCAGGTCCGCCTGCCTGCCTCGGCGCTGATTGGCAGACCGGGCGATGGCTTTCGCATCGCCATGTCGGTGCTCGACGTTTTCCGTTCGACAGTCGGTGCGGCAGCGCTCGGCTTTGCCCGCCGCGCGTTGGATGAAAGCATCAAAAGGGTGGCCGAGCGCAAACTGTTCGGCGCACCGATGGCCGAATTGCAGATGGTGCAGGGTCATGTCGCCGACATGGCGCTCGACGTCGACGTGGCGGCGCTGCTGGTCTACCGCGCCGCCTGGACCAAGGACATGGGTGCCGCGCGCGTCACCCGCGAGGCGGCTATGGCCAAGCTGTTCGCCACCGACAAGGCGCAAGAGGTCATCGACAAGGCCGTACAGCTGCATGGCGGCGACGGCGTTCGCAAAGGCCATATCGTCGAAAGCCTATATCGCGAGATCCGCGCGCTGCGCATCTACGAGGGTGCCTCGGACGTGCAGAAGGTGGTGATCGCGCGGCAGGTGATGGGCGCGGCCTGATGGCAGGAAATTTGACGGGCAATCGATTTTGAGACTTGGTTTTTGGACTACCGGGAGGTTTTGAATGCACGAGATCCTGCAGCCGGAAGGCTGGGCAAAACCTGTCGGCTACGCCAATGGCGTTGCGGCGCGCGGCAAGCTGGTCTTCGTCGGCGGACAGGTCGGCTGGAACGGGCAGTGTCAGTTCGAGACTGACGATTTCGTCGGCCAGGTGCGGCAGACGCTTGAGAACATCGTGGCGGTGCTGGCGGAAGCCGGGGCCGGGCCGCAGCATATCACCTCGATGACCTGGTATTTCACCGACAAGGCCGAATACCGCGCCAATCTCCGGGGCATCGGCGAGGCCTATCGCGAGGTGATCGGCCGGCATTTTCCGGCGATGGCCGCCATGCAGGTGATGGCGCTGGTCGAGGACCGCGCCAAGGTCGAGATCCAGGCGACAGCCGTCATTCCGGAATGACCTTTGCTTATCCGCGAAGGCCAGCCTGCCTCAAAATCGGCAGCACGTGGTCGCAGAAATAGGGCAGTTCCTGCGTGTAGTTGACGAAGGACAGCGCGATCCCCTGGTAACCCTGCTCAGCAATGGCGACCATGTCGGCGGCGATGGTTTCGGGCGTTCCAATCAGCGGATAGGTGCCGGCGCCGCCGGCGAAACGCTGCCGATAGCGGTCATAGGCATGCGGGTCGTGCGATTGCGAGAATTCCTTCTTGCCGGCCATGTGGGCATCGACCGCGTCGTGGTCGGCCATATCAACGGCATAGCGCGCGTAGTAGGCCTGCGCCTCTTCCATCGTCGGACGGCAGACCACATGCGCCACCGTGTAGACGCCGACATCACGGCCCACCTTGTCGGCACGTTCGCGTATGTCGGCGACGTGCTTGCCGGCGTCGCCCATCTCGGAAAAGGTCGTGAACAGATAGTCGCATCTGGCGGCGGCGAAATCGCGGCCCGGCCCGCCGAAAGCGGCGTTCATCGTCACCGGGCGCGGAACTTGCAAGCTGGCCGGACGGCTGACCGCTTCCTTGAGGCGATAATAGGTGCCTTCATAGTCTAGAGGCTCGCTTGAGGCATAAAGCCGTTCGAGGATCTCGATCCATTCGGCCGCCTGGTCGTAACCCTTTTCGACCAGCGGCGTGCCGAACATGCCGAATTCCTTCGGGTTCCAGCCGCAGACGATGTTGAGGCCGGCGCGGCCCTGGCTGATGTGGTCGACGGTCGCCAGCGCCTTGGCGGCGTAGAGCGGATGCACGAGCGGCACATGCACGGTCATAAACAGGCCAATCTGTTCGGTGGCCATGGCGAGTGCCGCCGCCCAGGTGAAGGTCTCGAACGACCATTCCCGCACCTTGTTGCGGCCGCCGAAGCCGCGCCAGCGCGCGATCGGCAGCATGAATTCCAGCCCGGCGCGGTCAGCGATCTGGGCCGCCGTCAGATTGTCCTGCCAGCTTCCCGCCCAGCGTTCCGGAACATCGGTGATGGCAAGGCCGCCATCGGCATTGGTCGAAAAGACGCCGAGCTTGAGTTTGTTCGGGCCGTGCAGGGGATGCGTTTTGATCATGTCTGGAACTCGTGGCGGGAGAGCCCACGCTAGGCCCGCGCGAAAATATTTCAAGCCTGAAATAGCTTCGCCTGACAGTCGTTTGCGGATATGGATTCTGGCAGAGCGAGAAAGGTGACGGGCATGAGCGAGTTCCGCCAGAAGTGTATCGGCAAGACGAACCTCGTTGGTTCCTTTGCCGCCATTCCCCATCCCGTGGCAGTCGAAGTGATGGCGCAGTCCGGCCTTGATTTTCTCTGCATCGACTGGGAGCATGCCCAGATCTCGCGCGACATGATCGAGACCATGGTGCGAGCGGCCGACGTGCATCGCTTGCCGGCGATGGTGCGCGTTCCCGGTCATGCGCCGGAAGCGATCCAGGCGGCGCTCGACAGCGGCGCGCAAGGCGTGCTGATCCCACGCGTCTCGACCGCTGCCCAGGCGGCGATGGCTGTCAAAGCCTCGCGCTATCCGCCACAGGGCGAGCGTGGCGTCGGGCCCGGCCGTGCGGCCGGCTACGGCTATCGCATTCCCGAATATCTCGCCGGCGCCAATGGCAGGATCGTCGTCGCGGTCCAGGTCGAGACATCGGAAGGACTGGCCAACATCGAGGCCATCGCCGCCGTCGACGGCGTCGACGTGATCTTCGTCGGCCCCGGTGATCTTTCGGTGTCGATCGATGCGATCGGACCGAAAGGCGCCGACAAGCTCACCGAGGCAATCCGCAGGATCATCGGCGTCACGGTTGCGCATGGCAGGACATCAGGCATCTTCTGCGCAAAGCCGCAAGACGTCTCCCAATGGGCCGCCATCGGCGCCAGCTTCTTCGTGCTGGCCAGCGACACGATGTTTCTCGGTGCGGGCGCTGCCGCCGGCACCGCCGCCGCGCGTGCCGAGCTGACGCGAGACGGGCGCAGCTAGCGCAAAAAGGGCGTATTGGTCGGGCAACAGGCTGGTCAAACTTTTTAAGCTTAAAACTTTCGCCTTGAAAAGCGCCGCGCTTTGGATAAGCATTCCAAGATCGATGGCGACTGCGGTACCGGGCGGGCTTGCCGGGGGCAGTCCATCGTGGTGTTCCGGGTGGGAGGGGTTTCAGTCCTTGTCGTTCATGCTGCCCCAGTCGTCGTCCAGCGCGCGATATGCCTTCGATGGCATTCGCGCCCAAATCCGTGACCTGCATACCGAGAACATCGCCAACCTTGCCGTTCGGGCGCGCGAACTCGGCGACGTCATCGCGCTCTGGTACGGCGAAGGCGACATGGTGACGCCCGCTTTCATCCGCGATGCGGCCAAGGCTGCCTTCGATGAAGGCCTGACCTTCTACGTTCCCAACATGCGCGGCCATGGCCCCCTGAATGAGGCGCTGTCGGAGTACCAGACGCGCATCCATGGCCGGTCGATCCCGATCGCGCGCACCACGGTCACGCCGGGCGGCATGCAGGCGCTGTACCTTGCGCTGGAACTTCTGGTCGATACCGGCACCAACGTCGTCTATGTCGCGCCGCAATGGCCCAACATCCACAACGCCATCCACTTGATCGGCGGCGAGCCACGGCCGTTTTCGCTCGACTATAGGGGTGACTGGCATCTCGACCTCGACCGGCTATTTGCGACCTGCGATGCCCGCACGCGCGCGATCTTCCTGTCGACGCCCTCCAACCCGACCGGCTGGACCGCCTCAGCCGAGGAAATGCGCGCGCTGCTCGATTTCAGCCGGCGCACCGGCATCTGGATCATCTCCGACGAGGTCTACGGCCGGCTCTATTTCGATGACGATGTTGCGCCCTCCATCCTGCAGATCGCCGAGGATGGCGACCGGGTGCTGTCGGTCAACAGCTTCTCGAAGGCCTGGGCGATGACCGGCTGGCGCATCGGCTGGCTGACGCATCCGTCCGGGGTGGCCGACCAGCTCGGCGCGATGACGCAATATGTCAACAGCGGCACCGCCGCGCCGATCCAGGCCGGTGCGGTTGCAGCGATCCGCCAGGGCGAGCCGCTGGTCGAGGAGATCAGGCAGCGGATCAGGACTGGCCTTGACCTCGCCTATGACCGGCTGGCGCAAATTCCGGGCGTCATTCTGCCAACGAAACCGCGCGGCGGCATGTATGCCTTCTTTGCCATGGAAGGCGAGAGCGATGCACGGCGCGCCTGCACCAGGATTCTCGAGACGGCGCGCGTTGGGCTGGCACCCGGTCATCTGTTCGGAAGTTCGGCAACGGCCTTCCTGCGAATGTGCGTGTGCCGTGAACGCAAAGAGATAGCGACCGCGCTTGACCGCATGGTCGCGGCCATGAATTGACGCCCTGCCGACGGTGGGACGGCAAGAAACCGTGCGGGGCCAACCCCGCCCGATCAACAACCAGAGGGAACACCCCAGAGGGAACACCATGAATCTGAACCGTCGCAATCTCATGCTTCTCGCCGCCGCCATCGGCATCGCCGCCGGCCCTGCCACCGCCTATGCCGCCGACGTCCTCAATGTCGGCGCCTACCCGACCAACCCGCCCTTCGAGTACAAGAACGAGAGCGGGACGTTCGAGGGATTTGAAGTAGACATCGTCAACGAAGCAGCCAAGCGCATCGGCATGACCACGGATATCGCCGACCTCGGCTTCCAGGCATTGTTCGCAGCCACCACCTCGAAGCGCATCGATGTCGCCATCTCGTCGATCACTATCACGCCGGAGCGGCTGAAGTCGCAGTCGTTCACGCAGCCCTATTATGATTCCGACATGGGCATCGCCACCAAGACCGACAGCCCGATCAAGGCCGAAGCCGACCTCAAGGGCAAGATCGTCGGCGTGCTGTCCGGCTCGACGGGCGAAACCTGGGTCAAGGGGCATCAGGAAGCCGACGGCTTCGCCGACGTGAAGGGCTATGACACGCAGCAGAACCTGCTGCTCGATCTCAGCGCCGGACGCGTCGATGCGGCCGTCAGCGACATCCCTGGCATGCAGTACTCCTTCACCAAAATGAAGGACCTGACAGTCAAGGAGCGCATCAAGACCGGCGAGCAATACGGCCTGATGATGACCAAGGACCACCCGCTGCTCGGCAAGCTGAACGACGCGCTGACCGCGATGAAGAAGGACGGTACGCTGGCCGCCATCCACAAGAAGTGGTTCGGCAGCGACGCGCCCGCCGATTCCTCGACCGTCAAGGAAATGCCGCTGCCGAAGGCCTGAGCGGCGACTGACAGAACGCAGGCGTGCCGGCTCGAAAGGCCGGCACGTCCTGTTTTATTCATGCCCTTCCCGGAGCCGTAGTTTGGTGCGGCGCAGCCGATTTCGGTGTTCGGGTCTTGCTCTGGCGTCACTGGACGCAAAACGGTTCGGGAACGCTCCCATGTCGCTGATCGACACCTTCTTCAATCCCGATGTCATCATGTCCAGCCTGCCGGCGCTGCTGCGCGGGTTCCTGAACACACTGCTGCTCGGGTTGCTCAGCATCGGCATCGGCATCCCCATCGGCCTGGTGATCAGCCTGGTGCGGCTTTATGCGCCGAAGCCGTTGCGGTGGCTCGCGGTCGGCTACACCGACATCTTCCGCGCCCTGCCGGTGCTGGTCGTGCTGATCCTGATCTACTACGCGCTGCCGTTTCTCGGCATCCGCCTGTCATCCTGGGCGTCCGCTGTGACGGCCTTCGCCATCATCATGTCGGCCTACTCGGCCGAGGTGTTCCGCTCCGGTATCGAAAGCATTCCGCGCGGCCAGTTCGAGGCGTCGCAGGCGCTCGGCCTGCCGTTCCTTTTGACCTTGCGCAAGGTGGTGCTGCCGCAGGCGGTCCGCGTGGTCATCCCGCCGATGACCAGCAACTGCGTCTCGATGTTCAAGGACACTTCGCTCGCCTCGACCGTGGCGCTGCCGGAATTGTTGAAGGAAGCGACCAATGCGCAGTCGCTCTACGCCAACCCCTCGCCGCTGATCGGCGCAGCACTCGTCTATCTCATCTTCCTCTGGCCGATGGTCCGCCTCGTCAGCTTGCTTGAAGAACGCTTCAAGACCGAAAAGACGCGCTGACCTCGCAAATCAAACCACCCGCCAAGAACTTCGCAGGAGCCGACCTTGAACAAACATCAAACCGACAATGCGAGCGCCGCCGCGTTCCCCGTCGACACCATCCGCACCATGTTTCCAGCCTTGCAGCGGGCCGGCGACTTCATCTTCATGGACAATGCCGCCGGCGCGCAGATCCCGCAAAGCGTGCTCGACGCGGTGACCAACCATCTGGTTTCGCACAACGTGCAGCGCGGTGGCCGCTATGGCCGCAGCGTCACCGTCGACCAGTCGGTCGCCGACGCCCGCGAGAGTGTCGCACTTCTGATAAACGCCGCCAGCCCGGCCGAAATCTGCTTCGGCATGAACGCCACCTCGTTCATCCGCCTGGTCAGCCTCGGCATCGGCCAGATGCTTCAAGAGCGCGACGAGATCGTCATCACCGACATGGACCACGACGCCAACATCGCCACATGGCTGGCGCTGGAGTCCGCCGGCGCCAAGTTCAAATGGTGGCGCATGCGCGAAGACGGCAATTTGCATGTCGACGATCTGCGCCCGCTGGTTTCCGACCGCACCCGGCTGGTCGCCTGCACGGTCACAGCGCATTCGATCGGCTCGATCGTCGACGTCGCAGCGGTTGCCAAGATCGCGCGCGCAGCCGGCGCGGAGGTGTTCCTCGACTGCGTGCACTATGGGCCGCATGGGCTGATCGACGTGCAGGCCTGGGATTGCGATTATCTGGTCTGTTCCGGTTACAAGAACTTCTCGACACATATGGGCTTCCTGTGGGGGCGCTTCGAGACGCTGAAGCGGCTGCCGACCTTCCGCGAGGATTTCATCCCCGACGAGCCGCCCTACAAGGTCGAGGCCGGCACTTTCATCTACGAGAACGTCTCGGGCATGGATGCGGCCGTGCAGTATCTCGAACTGATCGGCCGCAATCTGGCGCCATCCAACAACCGCTCGCGGCGCGACAACATCGTCGCCGGCATGGGCGCCATCCGCGACTACGAGCTGGTGCTGGCGCGCGAGATGCTCGGCGTGCTCAAGGATTGCGGCGCGACGATCTACGGCGTTGCCGACGAAGCCCGTATCACCGAACGCGTGCCTACCTTCTGCTTCAACATCGGCAGACTGTCACCGCAGCGGATCGTCGAGGAAATGGCCGACATGCAGATCGGCATCCGCGACGGCCACATGTACGCGCCGCGGCTGATGAAGCGGCTCAACCTGTCGATGGACAGCGGCGCCATCCGCGCCTCGCTGGTCCACTACAACACGGTTGAGGAGATCAGGCGCTTTGGCGAGGCGCTGCGCACCATCATCGCCAAGCTGTCGTAAGCGGCTTGGCCTAAAGCGCGTCGCGTTTGAACGGATACAGGCGACGCGCTTTGGGTTCTTGGTTTCATGCATGTCGTTCTCGCAAAACCGAGGCCACTTTTGCGCGACATGCATTAGGGTGTGTTGAGATTCAGGTCAGGCCGAGTCGAGAATGGTAGCTTCCGAGAACCGGAGCGGAGCGTACTTAAGGTACGTGAGCACCGGAAGCGCAGGAAGCCGCCATTCGCAGGCCGGCCTCACCTGAATATCGACACGCCCGGTCAGGCGGCCTTCTTCTTTGCCAGCCTCGCCTTGATCGAAGCGACGTCGGCGCGCGGCGTCGCGGCGAACAGCGTCTTGGTGTAGCTGTGCTTGGGGTCGGCGAAGACCTCTTCGCGCGAGCCGTATTCGACCGCCTCGCCGAAATACATCACCATCACGTCGTCGGCGATGTAGCGCACCACCGACAGGTCGTGGCTGATGAAGACGTAGGTCAGTTGGAACTCGTCCTGCAGGTCGGCGAGCAGGTTGAGCACCTGCGCCTGCACAGACAGATCGAGAGCCGAGACCGGCTCGTCCAACACCAAGAGGCTGGGGTTGAGCATCAGCGCTCGGGCAATGGCGATACGCTGCCGCTGGCCGCCGGAAAACATGTGCGGATAGCGATTGTAGTGCTCGGGTCCGAGACCGACCTTCTTCAGCATCTTCATGGCAAGGTCGCGCCGTTCCTCGGCCGGCTTGCCGGTGTTGATGAGCAGCGGTTCGCCCAGCACGTCGCCGATTTTCTGGCGCGGGTTGAGAGACCCGTAAGGGTTCTGGAAAACGATCTGCACCTTGCGGCGCATCTCCTTGCTCAGCCCGTCCTTGGCGATGTCGACCTTGTTGCCGTCGATGAACAGCTCACCCGAAGTCGCGGGATCGATCAGCGTGATGATGCGGGCCAGCGTCGACTTACCGCAGCCGCTTTCACCGACGATTGCGAGCGTCTTGCCCTTGTCGACGCTGAACGAGACACCCTTGACCGCATGCACCGTGCGCTGTGCGCGAAACAGCCCGCCCCCGACGTGATAGTCGCGGACGATATTCTTGCCTTCGACGACCTTGATGCTCATGCGGCGGCTCCCGAAGGCGCCGGCTCGAACAGCATGTCGGAAACGGTCGGCAGCCGGTCGCCGACGGCATTCTCCGGCAGGGCCGACAAAAGCGCGCGCGTGTAGTTGCTCTTCGGTGATTCAAACAGCGAGAGCACGTCGGCCTCTTCCATCTTGCGGCCCTTGTACTGGACGATGACGCGGTCGGCGGTCTCTGCCACGACGCCCATATTGTGGGTGATCATGATCAGCCCCATGCCGTATTTGGCCTGCAACGACACCAGGAGATCGAGGATCTGCTTCTGGATGGTGACGTCGAGGGCGGTGGTCGGCTCGTCGGCGATCAGCAGCTTCGGATTACAAGCAATGGCGATGGCGATCATGACGCGCTGGCACTGGCCGCCCGACATCTGGTGCGGGAACGAGTTCAGCCGTTCCGCCGGCTCGGCAATACCGACCTGCGTCAGGAGTTCGATGGCGCGCTCCCGGCGCTGCGCAGCGTCCATACCCATATGGAAGCGCAGCACCTCTTCGATCTGGAAGCCGACGGTGAAGCAGGGATTGAGGCTGGCCATCGGCTCCTGGAAGATCATCGACATGTCCTTGCCGACGATCTTGCGCCGCTCGGCAGGGCTTAGCTTCAGAAGATCGCGGCCATTGAAGCTCATGCGGTCGGCGGTGACCGTGGCCGTCCATGGCAAAAGCCCCATGACCGCCAGCATCGACACCGATTTGCCGGAACCGGATTCACCGACGATCGCCAGCACTTCGCGCTCGTCGACATGGAGCGACACGCCGTCAACGGCGCGGAAAGAACCGGAAGCGGTCTGGAACTCGACGACGAGGTTCTGGATATCGAGCAGCGCCATCACGACCTCCTCAGTTTCGGATCGAGCGCGTCACGCAGACCGTCGCCGATCAGATTGATGGCAAGCACAGTGATGAGGATGGCAAGACCGGGGAAGGTCACGACCCACCAGGCGCGCAGGATGAATTCGCGCGCCGAAGCGAGCATCGTTCCCCATTCGGGCGTTGGCGGCTGGGCGCCGAGGCCGAGGAAGCCGAGAGCGGCCGCCTCGAGGATGGCGTTGGAAAACGACAGCGTGCCCTGGACGATCAGCGGTCCCAGGCAATTCGGCAGGATGGTGCGAAGCATCAGCCTGATATGGCCGGCGCCGGCGACCTTCGCCGCCACGACATATTCGCGGCTCTTCTCCGCCATAACGGCAGCGCGCACCAGCCGCGCGAAATGCGGCTGCAGGACAAGCGCGATGGCCAGCATCGCATTGAACAGGCCGGGGCCAAGGATGGTGACCAGAACGAGCGCCAGCAGCAGCGACGGGAACGCCAGGATAAGGTCCATCACGCGCATGATCGCCACGTCGACCCAGCCGCGGAAATAGCCGGCCAACAGACCGAGCGTAATGCCGCCGGTGAGAGCCAGCGTAACCACGACCGCGCCGATGAGCAGCGAAAAGCGCGCGCCATAGAGCAGGCGCGAAAGGATGTCGCGACCGACGGGATCGGTTCCAAGCAGAAATTGGGTGCTGCCGCCGGCCTGCCAGGCCGGCGGCCTCAGAAACGCGGTCTTGTCCTGAATGTCGGGCGCATAGGGCGCGAGCAGCGGCGCAAACAGCGCCGCCAGCACCAGCAGGATGAAGACGAACAGGCCGATCACGGCGCCGCGATTGACCGAGAAATAGTGCCAGAAGGTCCTGAAGCCGGTCAGGCGGTCAGGGTTGCCGGCGGCCATGGGGGCGATTTCGGTCGACTGGCTCATCACGACGCCCGTATGCGCGGGTTGATGACGGCATAGAGCACGTCGACGATGAGGTTCACGGCCATGACGATGAGGGCGATCAAAAGCAGACCTGACTGCACGACGACATAGTCGCGCTTGAAGATGGAATCGACCATCCACTTGCCGATGCCCGGCCAGGCGAAGATGGTTTCGGTGAGGATGGCGCCGGCAAGCAGCGTGCCGACCTGCAGGCCGATGGTGGTGACCACGGGGATGAGCGCATTGCGCAACGCATGCAGGCCGATCACCCGCGACGGCGACAAGCCCTTGGCCCGCGCCGTGCGGACATAATCCTCACCCAGAACTTCCAACATGGCCGAACGCGTCTGGCGGGCAATCACCGCCAGCGGAATGGTGCCGAGCACGATCGCCGGCAGGACCAGGTGGCTGAGCGCCGAGCGGAAGGCATCCCATTTGCCATAGAGCAGGGTGTCGATGGTCATGAAGCCGGTGATCGGCTTGAAGAAGAACTGCAGGCCGATGCGGCCCGAGACCGGCGTCCAGCCGAGGTAACCGGAGAAGAAGATGATCAGCAGCAGGCCCCACCAGAAGATCGGCATGGAATAGCCGACGAGCGCCGTGCCCATCAGCGACTGATCGAACCAGGAGCCGCGCTTGACGGCCGCGAATATGCCTGCCGGAATGCCGAGCGCCATGGCGAAAATCATGGCGAAGAACGACAGTTCCATCGTCGCCGGAAAGAGGATCTTGAACTCTTCCATCACCGGGCGCTTGGACGAGATGGAGACTCCGAAATCGCCGGTCACGACCTCGCCGACATAGCGCGCGTATTGCTGCCAGATCGGCAGATTATAGCCGAACTGTTCCTTGAGCTCCTCGTAACGCGCCGGCGCCACGCCGTGTTCGCCGGCCATGGCAAGGATGGGATCGCCAGGCAGCAGCCTGACGAAGGCGAAGGCACAGATAGTGATGCCGACAAGCGTCGGGATCAAAAGTGCAATTCTGTGAAGAATATATTTGAGCATGGCGAAGGGGGCAGCGCTTTACAGCGCCGCCCCACTCAATATCTTATTCGGCTTTGTCGACGCCGTCGAAGCGGTGAATGCCGAGCGGGTCCATCATGAAACCGCTGACATTCTTGCGCACGACTGCGTAGACTTGGCTGTGTGCCAGCAGGAAGGCCGGAGCCTGCTTCTGGAAGACGACCTGCGCCTGCTCATAGAGCTTGGTGCGCTCGGCCTGGTCGCTGGTCTTCTTGGCCTTCTGGATCAGGTCCTCGAAGTCCTTGTCGCACCAGCTCGAGTAGTTCGAGACGCCGATGGCGGAGCAGGCGAACAGGGTGGCGAAGAAGTTGTCCGGATCGCCATTGTCACCGGTCCAGCCAATCTGGAAGGCGCCTGGACGGTCCTTCTTCTTGCCCTCCGAGCGATACTTGGTCCACTCGTAGTTCACGATCTCGGCCTTGACGCCGACCTTGGCCCAGTCGGCCTGGATCAGTTCGGCGGCGCGCTGGAAGTTCGGGTTGTAAGGACGAACGCGATCGGAAGCCCAGAGCTGGATTTCCGTGAGCCCGGCAGCGGACAGAACCTTCTTGGCCGCATCCGGATCATAGGCGTCGACCTTCACATCCTTGTCCCACGACCACATGGTCGGCGGGATCAGGTTTTCGGCCGGCGTGGCGCCGGCGTCCTGGAACAGCGACTTGATCAGCGCCTCCCGGTCGATGGCCTGGTTGAGCGCATGGCGCACCTCAGGCTTGTCGAGCGGCGGGATGGTGGTGTTGTAGCTCATGTAGCCGATGTTTAGGCCGGCCTGATCCATCAGGGTCACGTCCTGGTTGGCCTTGATCGTGCCGATGTCGGCAGGATTCGGATAGGGCGCGATGTCGCATTCGCCAGCGAGCACCTTCTGGATGCGGGCGGTCGCGTCAGGGGTGATGGCGAAGACGAGATCGTCGATCTTCTCCTTGCCCTTGAAATAATCCGGATGGGCCGCGTAGCGGATAACCGAATCCAGCTGATAGTCGACGAACTGGAACGGGCCGGTGCCGATCGGCTTGGTCGAGAAATCGGCCATCTTGCCGGACTTCTCCAGCTGCTCGGCATATTCCTTCGACACGATCGAGGCGAAGTCCATGCCGAGGTTGGCAAGCATGGGCGCGTTCGGCTCGGTCAGGGTCAGCTTGACGGTCAGATCGTCGACCTTCTCCCATTTGGCGACATATTTCGGCATGTCCATGCCGGTGTAGTAATCCCAGGTCAGGTTCGGCAGGTATTTATCGCCGTTCCACGGGTTCGCCTTGTTGAACTGACGGTCGAAGGAGAAGACGACGTCGTCGGCGTTGAGGTCGCGGGTCGGCTTGAAATAGTCGGTAGTCTGGAACTTCACACCTGGATGCAGATGGAAAGTATAGACCAGACCGTCGTCCGAGATTTCCCACTTGTCGGCAAGGCCGGGCTCGACCTCGGTGCCGCCATGCTTGAATTCGACCAGGCGCGAATAGACGGTACGCGACGAGGCATCGAAGTCGTTGCCGCCCGTCGTCGTACCCGGATCAAAATTGGCCGGCGATGCTTCCGAGCAATAGACAAGCGTCTTCGCATTGGCCATGCCGCTCAGGACGCTTGCGGCCAGCAACGCGGCCGCAAAAGCGAGTTTCTTTTTCATTGAGCACTCCCTGATGTTCTTCCAAGCCCCTCTATCAGGCTCGCGAAGCCCGCATATAAGCACCGTTTTTCCGGCTTTGGAACACCCCGTTTGCTTACCCCGCGGGAAGCAGGAAAAAAATCCGCCATTTTGCTAAATGGCAGAAAAAATTAGCAGTTTTTTCCATTCACGGGATTGTTAACGACCGCATTTTTTTATTGATCGTCGATCTGGCGATACAGGTGCCGCGCCGACCTTCGCTCGGCCGAGGGTGCGGCAGGATAGCGGCTCGCAGTATCGGCGGCAGGGGAGATTCTTGGCGGCAAATCTTTCGCCGCCTTGCCGCAGGGGCAAGACTTGCACCGCCGCCGATAGAGGCAATACATAGAAGACATCCCAGGCCGCAGCCGGGGGACGTCTCTGTCAATTCGGGGGCGAGCGCGGCACGGACGAACAAGAATTATCCAGGGAGGAACGGGTGGCAAAAGCATCAAAGACGACGGCGTCGGTGAAAGCCAAGACGGCTGCCAAGGCAGCCGCCGGCGCAGTCAAGCCGAAAGCGCCCGTTGCCAAAGCCGCCGCGGCAAAGCCGAAGGCGGCCCCCGTGCCGGTGAAGGCAAGTGCAAAACCGACGGCCAAGCCGGCCGCGGCCTCGCGATTGCCGGAGGCACTGACGGCGCTGACTGCCGGGCTGCCGGAAAAGCCATGGCTCAAAAGCTATCCGAAAAGCGTACCAGCTGAAATCGGCGCCTTGCCCTACAGCTCGATCGGCGATTTCCTGGTCGCCGCCTGCAAGCAATTTTCCGCCCAGCCCGCCTTTACCTGCATGGACAAGTCCATCAGCTATGCCGATGTCGAACGGCTGTCGGCGGCCTTCGGCGCATACCTGCAATCGAAGGGACTGCAAAAGGGCGCACGCGTCGCCCTGATGATGCCCAACGTGCTGCAATATCCGGTGGCGATGATGGCCGTCTTGCGCGCCGGCTATGTCGTGGTGAACATCAATCCGCTCTACACGCCGCGCGAACTGGAGCACCAGCTCAAGGATTCCGGTGCACAAGCCATCGTCATCCTGGAGAACTTCGCCAGCACCTTGCAGGCGGTCATCTCCAGAACGGCGGTCAAGCACGTCGTGGTCGCCGCGATGGGAGACATGCTCGGCGGACTGAAGGGCACGATCGTCAATTTCGTCGTGCGCCGGGTGAAGAAGATGGTGCCGGCATGGTCGCTGCCCGGCCATGTCAAGTTCAACGCGGCCGTCAAGGCCGGCGGCGGCGTGGGCTTCAAGCCAGCCAAGGTGGCGGCCGACGATGTCGCCTTCCTGCAATATACGGGCGGCACCACCGGCGTCTCGAAGGGCGCAACGCTGCTGCACAGCAACGTGCTGGCCAATGTCGTGCAGAACGCGCAGTGGATGGAAGACGCCTATACGATCAAGCCGAAACCGGCGCATCCGAACTTTATCTGCGCCCTGCCGCTCTATCATATCTTCGCGCTGACGGTGAACGCGTTGATGGGTATGCAGCAAGGTGCGCGCAATGTGCTCATTCCCAACCCGCGCGATATTCCCGGCTTCGTCAAGGAACTGCAGAAATATCCGATCCACATCTTTCCGGGCTTGAACACGCTGTTCAACGCCCTGCTCAACAATGAGGACTTCCGCAAGCTCGACTTCAAGCCGCTGGTGCTGACGCTGGGCGGCGGCATGGCGGTGCAGAAGGGCGTCGCCGAACGCTGGAAGGCCCTGACCGGCTGTCCGGTGACCGAAGGCTACGGGCTGTCGGAAACCTCGCCGGTGGCCACCGCCAACAAGTTCAGCGCCAGCGACTTCACCGGCACCATCGGCCTGCCGCTGCCGTCGACGGAGATCGCCATCCGCGACGACGACGGCAACAATCTGCCACTCGGCGAGGTCGGCGAAATCTGCATCCGGGGGCCGCAAGTGATGGCGGGCTACTGGAACCGGCCGGATGAGACCGCCAAGGTGATGACCAAGGACGGCTATTTCAAATCCGGCGACATGGGCTTCATGGACGAGCGTGGCTACACCAAGATCGTCGACCGCAAGAAGGACATGATCCTGGTCTCGGGCTTCAACGTCTATCCGAACGAGCTCGAGGAAGTCGTGGCGATGCATCCGGGCGTGCTCGAAGTGGCGGCGATCGGCGTGCCGGACGAGCATTCGGGCGAAGTGCCGAAGCTGTTCGTGGTCAGGAAGGACCCGGCGCTGACCGCAGAGACGCTCACCGCCTATTGCCGCGAGAACCTGACCGGCTACAAGCGGCCAAAATACATCGAATTCAGGACCGAGCTGCCGAAGACGCCCGTCGGCAAGATCCTGCGGCGGGCGCTGCGCGAATGACGGCAGCCGACGGCCTTGGCGCCGTGGATGCACCTTGCCGTCCTGACCCGACCGAGTTCATCAAGGCGAACATGCGCATCGCCCCGGTGCCGTCGCTTCCCGAAATCCGGCTTTATACGCCTCATCCGGGGAGTGGCCTGAGGCGGCTTATCGATCCGCGGCTAAGCTTCGACGATGATGACGACACGGCCGAGGCGGATGAGGATGGACCCGATCCGCAGCCGCCCTACTGGGCCTATGCCTGGGCCGGCGGCGCCGTACTTGCACGCTATATACTCGACCATCCGCAAACCGTGGCCGGTCGCCGCGTGTTCGACCTCGGCGCCGGTTCGGGTCTTGTCGGCATTGCCGCCGCCAAGGCCGGGGCGAGCGCGGTGATCGCCGCGGAGATCGATCGTAACGGCATTGCCGCGATCGGCCTCAACGCCGCGGCGAACGGCGTCGAGATCACCATTGTCGACAAGGATATCACCACGGGCCCGCCGCCGGCGGTCGACCTCGTGCTCGCCGGCGATGTGTTTTACGGCCACGAGGTTGCTTTGAGGGTTATCCCGTTCCTCGATCGCTGCCTGGCAGCCGGCATTGAGGTGCTGGTCGGCGATCCCCGCCGCAACGATCTGCCACTTTCCCGGCTGCGGTTGCACGCCGAATATCAGGTGCCGGATTTCGGCGACGCGAAAGGTGCCCCGACCAAGCCGAGCGGTGTCTTCTCGTTTGAGGCGGAAGAGCGCCGACCCCCCCTCAAACCAAATCACTCGAATGACTGAGTTCGACCCTTTGCAGACGATTCTATGGAAGCTATAGTCCAGTTATGGGGTATCGGCTCGATATGGAAGCCTTGCTAGCCCCGCTTCACTTTGATCAAAACACCCGTACCTGCCCATATTGACCCATCCCTGTTTTCGCAGTTTCGTTCGCCCAGTCGAGGTTCCGGCAATCCCGAGCCTATGACCAACCCGGTCTGGGTATGGGCAATTGAACAGGGTCTCAGCGGTTACTCCCTAAACAAGACGTTCAACGGCCCGCGTTCAGAAGATGTCGGACCGTGCTGGAGCTTCAGCCGGTACGGGCGCACTGAAACCACGCTGCCTGACGGCCGCCGTGTCAGGATCGGCGGCGAGTATGAAGATTGGTACGATGCAGACTTCTACATCTACAACGATGTAATCGTTAGGCATCCTGGGGGCGGAACCGAGATTTTCGGCTACTCGGACGACGTTTTCCCGCCCACCGACTCCCACACGGCAAATCTTGTCGGCGACCGTATATTTATCGTTGGGAACCTATCTTATCCGAATGTCCGTGGTCAAAAGGCGCAAGTGCTTGTTTTGGACACAACGAACTATGGCGTTGGTCGCTTTGATACGACCGGTGAAACTCCGCCGTGGATATACAAACACTCTTCGGAACTAGTCGAAGATGGTAGCGCACTCCTGGTTCGCGGCGGGCTTCTCATCGGGCCGCAATGGCCTGCCGCGGTCGAGAACATCGACGATTGGCGACTGGAGCTCCATACGGGCCGCTGGGAACGCCTCACCAGACGGCTCTGGCCACGATTTGCATTCGTTCGAGATGATGGATGTCAAAATCATCTCTTTTGGCTTCGCCGCCGTCTTTCGGATCGCGCCAGCGGCAGACCGGAGGATAGTGACGGTTTTCGAGCCAGGCATCTTAGCCATCTCGGCCTCAATCCTCGAATGGACTTGCTCGAAACATTGTACACGCCCGACGTGCCTCATTCGAAGATGCCTGAAATTACGGACGAGCATCGCGTCTATCGCCTGTGCGTTGAGGGCGTCACCGTGCGCTATGTTGAGGGCTGGCACGATATTCGGCTGACGGTGGAAGGTGTTCTTCCGAACCGGATTGTCGAGATGATCCGCCTGGATCTGCTGACCAAGCTGACGGCAATCGAGAACACGACCATCAACTGTATCCAGGTGGTGGTCGAGTAGGCCACGGAAGGCGTCCGATGCCAGGAAGAAACAGCTTCCCCCGTCAGATCGTTTCCTTGACCCGCGCCGACAGAAAATCCGGCAGGTCGGCAACCGAATCCAGCACGATATCGGCGATCGACGACAGCGATTCAGGTGTGCCGGTTCCGGAGAGCACGCCGATCGCCAGCCCGCAGCCGCCGGCTCGCGCCATCTCCAGGTCGTGGCGATTGTCGCCGACCATGGCGATTTGCGCCGGCTTCAGCCCGGTCAGGTCGCAGAAGGCGAAGATCGTGTCCGGCGCCGGTTTCGGATTGGCCACCGCGTCATAGCCATAGGCAGCGTCGAAGAGCTGGGCGACGCCAAGCGTGACCATCGTCTTCTCCGCGCCGCCGGTTGAATCGTTGGTAGCGACGCCGAGCCGGTAGGATCGCTTGTGCAGCACTGTCAGCGTTTCGACGATGCCGGGTAGGGCCACCGCCATCGACGAGCCTTGCACGGACGTGATTTCGTTGAAGCGGGCGACGGCCAGCATCTGGTCCTCGTCGGACAGGCGCGGGAACCACAGTTCGACGACATCCATGTTGGTGCCCGAGGCAAAGATCGAATCGGGCCTGAACCGCTTGTTGACGAAATCGAAACCCGCCGCCGAAAGCAGCCTGTCGGCCTTCCAGCGATCGCCCTCGGCGGCATCCATGGCCATGAAGTCGGCAATGCCGAGCCAGGTCGCGTTGAAGTCGACAAGCGTCCCGTCCTTGTCGAACAATATGCCCTTGATGTCTGCCAAACTGCTCACTCCGAACCACGCAAATGCTGGATGTATCCCACCAGGCCAGCGGTCGATGCATCCCGCTTCGCGGCACTTTCCTTGCCCTCCACGACAGGCAAGAGGCCGGTGGCCAGTTCCTTGCCGAGCTCGACGCCCCACTGGTCGAAGGAATTGATGTTGAACAAAGTGCCTTCGACGAAGACGCGATGCTCGTAGAGCGCGATCAGCCGGCCGAAGGTGCGCGGGTCGAGCTTGCGGTAGAGAATGGTCAGCGAGGGCCGGTTGCCGGAGAAGACGCGGTGCGGGGCGATCTTGTCGACCTCGGCCGGCTTCATGCCCTTGGCCAGCATCTGGGCGCGCGCCTCCTCCAGCGTGCGGCCCTTCATCAACGCTTCCGACTGCGCCAGGCAGTTGGCGAGCAGCAGATCATGCTGATGCTTGAGGTCCGGCTCGTGGCCGACGGCCGCAGCGAGGAATTCGACCGGGATGAAATCGGTGCCCTGATGCAGCAGCTGGAAGAAGGCATGCTGGCCGTTGGTGCCAGGCTCGCCCCAGACCAGCGGTCCGGTCGGGGTCGTCACCGCAACGCCTTCGAGGGTGACGCTCTTGCCGTTTGATTCCATATCGAGCTGCTGCAGATAAGCCGGCAGCCGGGACAGGCGCTGGTCATAGGGAATGACGGCACGCGCGGGATATCCGCAGATCACGCGATGCCACCAGCCAACCAGCCCCAGCAGCGCCGGCAGGTTCTCCTGCACCGGCGCCGTGCGGAAATGCTCGTCCATCTCATGCGCCCCATCGAGGAAGGCGCGAAAATTCCGCGGCCCGACCGCGATCATCACCGGCAGGCCGATCGCCCCCCAGACCGAATAGCGGCCGCCGACCCAGTCCCAGAAGCCGAAGACGCGATCCGATTCGATGCCGAACTTGGCCACCAGCTCGAGCGCGGTCGAGACGGCGGCAAAATGCTTGCCGACTGCTTCCTTGCCGAGTGCCTTCTGCACCCATTTGCGCGCCGTCTCGGCGTTGGTCATCGTCTCGACGGTGGTGAAGGTCTTGGAGGCGATGATGAAAAGCGTGGTTTCGGCCGACAGGCCCTTGAGCGTGTCGTGGATATGGGCGCCGTCGATATTGGAGACATAGTGCGCGCGCGGCCCGTCATGATAGGGGGCTAGCGCCAGCGTCGCCATGGCCGGGCCGAGATCGGAACCGCCGATGCCGATGTTGACGATGTCGGTGATTTTCTTGCCGGTCGCGCCGGCTGCCTTGCCGGAGCGCACGGCATCGGCAAAGGCGCCCATCGCGTCGAGCACGGTGGTGACGTCCGCCTTGACGTCCTGGCCATCGACGGTGACGCCCTTGCCGGTCAGGTTGCGCAGCGCGGTGTGCAGCACGGCACGGTCTTCGGTGACGTTGATCTTCTTGCCGGCGAACATCGCCGCCCGGCGGCCTTCGAGATCGGCTGCCCCGGCAAGTTTCTCCAGCAGGTCCATGGTGAGCGCGTCGACCGCGCATTTCGACCAGTCGAGCAACAGGTCGCCGTCGGTGGCTGAGAATGTCTTGAACCGCTGCGGATCGGCGGCGAAGGCCTGGCGCATGCTGGCTGGCGCCGCGGCGCGATGATCGCGCAAGGCTGCGAGCTGTTTCTGGAAGGCTGACTGATCCACTGGCGGGACTCCTGGCGTTTTCGACGCACCATATCAGACCGGATGTTTCCGGCGCGTGTCGTCGCGCCAAAACTAGTGAGCCGAATTCTGTACGGTCAATACGCGGCGATGACGCGAATCGTCACGCGGCGACGATGCAGGCGCGTCCCGAGGGTGGGCGGAGTGCCGGATTTTCCGCCGAAGGATCACTGGCATAAATCCCAACGATCAGAAAAATTGATTGGCGCAACCCCTTGTGCCACCGTTACATTCGACTGGTCCAGCCAAACGAAAAAAGCTGGCCATCGAGGAACATCTTCCATGCCACAGCGAAACGACACGGCGATATGGTCCGGCCTGTTCCGGATTTCGGCCGAATCCGGCCAGACCCTGCAGGCACAGATCCGCCAAGCCATCGTGGCCGCCATTCTCGACCGCCAGATCGCCGCTTCGATGCCGCTCCCCTCTTGCCGGATCCTGGCCGAAAAACTCGGCGTGGCGCGCGGAACCGTGGTGCTGGCCTTCCAGCAGCTCGTCGACCAGGGCTTCCTGGTGGCACGCGAGCGGCGCGGCCATTTCGTCAATCCCGATGTGTTGGCGACACCAGCCAAGCCGCATCAGAAGGCGCCCGACCAGGCCAACGAGATCGACTGGAAGGCACGCCGCAAGATCGCCGCAAGCGACATGCCGCCGCCGGCCAAGCACGAGAACTGGATCAAGTCGTCCTACCCCTTCGTCTACGGCCAGTTCGACCCGGCGCTGTTCCCGACCGCTGAGTGGCGCGAGTGCAACCGCATGGCGCTTGCCGTGCTCGAAATCCGCAACTGGGCGTCCGATATGGTCGATCGCGACGATCCGTTGCTGATCGAACAGATCCAGGCGCGGCTGTTGCCGCGGCGCGGCATCTTCGCCAATCCCGACGAAATCATCGTCACGCTGGGCGCCCAGAACGCGCTCTACATGCTGGCGACGCTGTTGATGGGCAAGGGCTCCAAGGTGGCGATGGAGGACCCCGGCTATCCCGACGCACGCTCGATCTTCCGCCTTGCGGGCGCCGACATCCAGCCGGTGCCGGTCGACCAGTCCGGCATTGTAACCGCTTCTATTCCCAATGATTCCGGGTTCGTGTTCGTCACACCCAGCCATCATTGCCCGACCATGGTGCCGCTGTCGGCGGAACGGCGGCAGGATCTCCTGGCGCGGGCCAACCGCTACAACCAGATCATCATCGAGGATGGCTATGACAGCCAGCTTCTCGACGAGGCGCCGCAGCAGGCATTGAAGAGCCTCGACCGCTCCGGCCGCGTCGTCTATGTCGGCTCGATGTCGAAGACGCTGGCTCCAGGCCTGCGGCTCGGCTACATCGTCGCCTCGGCCGGACTGATCTCGGAACTCCGGGCGCTGCGCCGCTTCATGCTGCGCCATCCGCCTGCCAACAACCAGCGCGCCGTCGCGCTGTTCCTGTCGCTCGGCCATCACGAGGCACTTGTGCGGCGGCTGTCGAGCGCCTTCGACGAGCGGCGCAAGCGCCTGGTCCATGCGATTTCCGCTTTCCTGCCGGAATGGCGTTCGACCGATTCGGCGGGCGGCACATCGCTGTGGCTTGAAGGGCCGCGCGGCACCGATTCGCGCGGACTGGCCGAGGCGGCCGCCTCGCGCAGCGTCATCATCGAGCCGGGCGATCGTTTCTTCGATCGCACTGAAAAGCCTTCGCGTTTCATGCGGCTGGGCATTTCCTCGATCGCGCTCCAGCACATCGAGCCAGGCATCCGCGAACTGGCCACCGCCGCCGGACGCAGGCCGGCCGCCGCCTGATCCACCGCCCGACCCCCTTGCCTGAGCCGCACAACGTGGCTCCGGCTCCATTAGCCCTGGCATATGCAGCCGGACCGTCTGGCTCATAGGCTGGGCCAATGCCGGCGGCATAGTCGGAGCACAAAGGGGAAAGAAGCAGCCGATGGTGGACCAACCGCCGCGCCCTGCTTCTCGGAAAGGTGGAGTGTCTCCATGTCAGTTCTTGAAAAGCAGGAAGCGGCGGCGGATCAACGTTCGCGCCGCTCCGGCGGGCGCGAAGCGCGCCGCGCCATGCGGGCAGCACCGTTGGCCGACGACATCAAGCCGGTGCGCGCCGGCCTCGAAGGCGGCAGCTACGGGCCGCTGACGGAGAACGACCAGGAACGCATCCACGAGGCGATGCTGACACTCCTGGAAACGGTTGGCTTCGCCAATGCCATTCCCTCCTGCATCGAGGCGCTGACTAAGGCCGGCGCCAACTATGGCGACGATGGCCGCATCCGCTTCCCCCGCGCGCTCGTGCTCGACACGATCAAGAAAGCGGCCCGGCATTTCACGCTGCACGGCCAGGACCCGAAGCACGACATGCTAATCAAGGGCAAGCGCGTGCATTACGGCACGGCGGGCGCTGCCGTGCATCTGGTCGATGTCGAAAAGCGCGAATACCGCGAGTCGCTGCTGCAGGACATCTATGACGCCGCCCGCCTCGTCGAGGGGCTCGACAACATCCATTTCTTCCAGCGGCCCATGGTGCCGCGCGACATTCCCGACCCGCTCGATATGGATTTCAACACGCTCTATGCCTGCGTGATGGGCACGTCGAAGCATGTCGGCACCTCGTTCACGGTGCGCGAGAACGTGCAGCCGGCGCTCGAAATGCTCTATGCCATTGCCGGCGGCGAGGAGAACTTCCGCGCCCGGCCGTTCGTCTCGAACTCCAACTGCTTCGTCGTGCCGCCGATGAAGTTCGCCGAGGACGCCTGCGGCGTGCTCGAGGCCTGCGTCGAAGGTGGCATTCCGATCCTCTTGCTGTCGGCCGGACAGGCCGGAGCTACGGCCCCGGCGGCGATTGCCGGTGCAGTGGTGCAGGCGGTGGCCGAAGTGCTGGTCGGCCTTATGTATGTCAACGCCATCAAGCCGGGGCATCCGGCGATCTTCGGCACCTGGCCATTCGTGTCGGATCTCAGGACCGGCGCCATGTCTGGCGGTTCGGCCGAACAGGCGGTGCTGACCGCGGCCTGCGCGCAGATGGCGCAATATTACGACCTGCCGGGCGGCTCGGCCGCGGGCATGACGGATTCGAAACTCCCTGACATCCAGTCCGGCTATGAAAAAGGCATCACCGATGTGATGGCCGGCCTTGCCGGGCTCAACCTGGTCTACGAATCGGCCGGCATGCACGCCTCGCTGCTCGGCTTCTGCCTGGAAAGCCTGATCATCGACAACGACATGCTCGGCCACTGCCTGCGCTGCGTGCGCGGCATCGAGGTGACCGACGAGGCGCTGTCGATCGACACCATCGCCGATGTCTGCCTGAAGGGACCAGGCCACTATCTCGGCAATGAGCAGACGCTGCGGCTGATGCAGACCGAGTATTTCTATCCGGCCGTGGGCGACCGATTTTCGCCCAAGGAATGGAACGAGAAGGGCCGGCCCGACATCCTGCAACGGGCGATCATCGAGAAGAAACGCGTGCTTGCCGAGCGCTTTCCGCGCCATGTGCCGAAGCTGATCGATGACAGGCTGCGTGCCCGCTTTGGCGAGATGATCAAGCTGCCGCGCGGCAGCATGGGCGGGTAGGCCCTCGCAAAACAATCAGTCCGCGTTGAGACCGTAGCGCTCGACGACTTCGGCATTGATCAGCTTGGCGTGCAGCGTCATCAGCACGATTTGCGCATCCAAGCCGTCGCCGGTTTCAAGGGCGGCCTCGATCCGGCGTTCTGCATCCAGCCTGTTCTGAAGACCGTTGGATCGTTCGAAGGCTTCCGGTCCGGCGATGCAGTAGCTGAACAATCGCGCCACGTCTGCATAGGCTTGGCCGGGCGGCTCGTCAGGCCAATGATCCTTCATCAGATTGACGATTGTCAGTTTTACGCCCTCCGGCACGAGGGCGGGATGAAGGTCGGCGCCACGCAATGCCGCATCGAGCTGCCTCAAGTCGCCCGAGCGGCCGAACATTCCGAGGAAGCCAAGGGAAGAGCGTCGTGTCGCCATCATGTTCCAATCCGTTTCAAACCACTTAAGTGGTTCGCAAGCGGAATACAAAGGCAGCGACCTCTAAAGCGCGTCACATTGAAACGGGTTCACGCGACGCGCTTTATGCCTTTGCCGTTGTGCATGTCAGCCACTTGCCGCCAGCAGCAAGACACCGGCCAGGGCTGATCCGGCAAGCGTCGGCAGCATGCCGATTCTAAACTTCAGGATAGCGATCATGGCGGCAAAGGAAAGCAGCGCCGCGCGCCAGTCGATCGACGAAAATACCGGCACATTCATGCCGAGGCCCAGCGCGTGTACCTCATGGAAAATGACGTGCAGGGCGAACCACAGAGCCAGATTCATGATCACCCCGACAACAGCGGCGGTGATCGCGCCAAGTGCCGCCGATAAGGCCTTGTTGCCGCGCAGGGCCTCGATATAGGGCGCACCGAGGAATATCCAGAAGAAGCAGGGCGTGAACGTAACCCACAGGGTCAGCAACGCCCCCAGCGATCCGGCAAGCAACGGGTCCAGCGAGCCGGGATGGCGGAACGCGGCGATGAAGCCAACGAACTGCAACACCAGGATGAGCGGACCCGGCGTCGTTTCGGCAAGGCCCAAACCGTCGACCATTTCACCGGGAGCGAGCCAGCCGAAGGACTGGACGGCTGCCTGGGCGACATAAGCGAGCACCGCGTAGGCACCGCCGAAGGTGACGACAGCCATGAGACTGAAGAACCGGCCGATCTCGGTCCAGACGCTTGCAGAGCCGGTAACCCACCAGATCAGCAGAACAGGCCCGAACCAGATCGGCAGCCAGATCGCAATCGTGCGCGGCGCATGCCATTTCGTCGGCCTGATGTGGGCCAGTTCGCCGCGCTCGAACATCAGGTCGACCGCTCCCTTGCTATCGGCAATACCGTCCTTGCCATGTGCCGAGCCGGAAAACAGCGCCGGAGCAATGCGGTTTCCCAGCCATCCCGTTAGGCCCGCGAGCAGGACGATGAGCGGGAACGGTACATTCAACGCATAGATGGCGATGAAAGCCGAGACGGCGATCGACACCATGACCCTGTTCTTCAGGGCACGCCGTCCGATCCGGATCACCGCCTCGATGACAATGGCAAGCACCGCCGCCTTCACCCCGAAAAACAGCGCCTCGACGAGCGGCACGTCGCCATAGAGCACGTAGAGGCTGCTCAGGACGAGCATTACGAGCGCGCCCGGCACCACGAACAGGATGCCGGCGACAAGGCCGCCGATCGTCCTGTGCAGCAGCCAACCGACATAGATGGCGAGTTGCTGGGCTTCGGGGCCAGGCAGCAGCATGCAATAGTTCAGCGCATGCAGGAAACGCTGCTCGCCGATCCAGCGCCGCTCCTCGACCAGTTCCTTATGCATCAATGCGATCTGCCCGGCCGGCCCACCGAAGCTGAGCAGTCCGATTTTTGCCCAGAGTTTTATGGCTTCGGCGAACGTCGGCGCAGCTGGGCCCTGGACCATCGTGTCATGCGACTCAAGCGCGCTCATGACGGTTTGCCCGCGCCTGTACTGGGCCAGTTGTGCGTTTCTTCAGTGGCGTCACGACACCAACGAAAGAACGCATCGTAGAGCAGCATGCCCGCTTCCAGTTGTTCCAGGTCGTCGCGAAACATACGTGATAGGCCAAGCGAAGCCGCCAGGAAGCCGGCAGCCTGAGGAACAAGATCGAGGCTTGCGGTGTCGGCCGCGCGCACGATCAGGGCAAGGCGATCGAGCGCCTCGGATTCCAGCCCGAACTCCTCAATCATCGTGTCGAAGGTGCAGCGTTCGCCGCGATGGCTCCAGAACACATTGTCGATGTCGAAAGGCACTGCCTGGAAGCGATCGGCCACGGCAAGAACTTCGGCCGGCTCGACAAACAGAAAGATCGCATGGGGATCGACGAAACGCCGGATCAGCCAGGGGCAAGCGATGCGATCCACCTTCGGGCGGGCTCGTGTCACCCACACGGTGCGGCCCTTTTCGTCGCGCGAAGGCAAGGTGTCAGTGCGAACCAGAAGTCCCCTTGCATCGCGCCAGGCTTCGAACCCACCGTCGAGGCTTTCGGCGGAAATGCCCTCATGGCGCAGCCATGCGGCGACACCTTGCGAGAGTTTCAACCCTTTCTGACAAACGACCGCCACTGGCTTGCCGGCGAATTCGGCGGCCCAGGTCGAAACAGTCTTGAAATCGCGCCGGCTTGAGGCCGGCAGAAGGCGTGGATCGGCGTCGAAGTCTTCATCGATACGGACATCGATGATGACAGGCGCCCCTGGCAGACCGATCAGACGGGATAACTGCGATACGGTGATAGCGGTTGTTGACGGCATGGCGTCCACCTCCTGGAAAAAGAAGCTTGGACGCGAACGTTGGGCTGACGCCTCACGGGGTCGTCGCGATACACCCCTTGCCATGATGGTGGATGCATCGCGCGGGCTTGTCAAGGATGGCGGCGGCCTGATCCGGATCAAGCCGCCGTTTGTCGTTTATGTAAGCATCTACGAACAGATGCTCGCTCAGTGATTATCCCTGGGGACGCCCCTGGTGTGCGCGACATCCTGGTATTTCACCGCCGGCTCCAGCACCATTCCCTCTGAAAACTGCGCGACCATGCCGCGCTGGATCTCCTGCCAAGGTGTCTGGTGCTTGGGATAGTCATAGCCGCCATTGTTCTGAAGTTCGGCGCGCCGCCGGGTGATCTCGGCGTCGGTGACGAGGATGTCGGCCGTGCCCTTGCGCAGGTCGATGCGGACACGGTCGCCCGTCTTGAGCAGCGCCAGCCCACCGCCGATGGCGGCTTCCGGCGAGGCGTTGAGGATCGACGGCGAACCCGACGTGCCGGACTGGCGGCCGTCGCCGATGCAGGCGAGCGCATGGATGCCCTTCTTGATCAGATAGGCCGGCGGCTGCATGTTGACGACCTCGGCGCCGCCGGGATAGCCGATCGGGCCGGCGCCACGCATGAACAGGATCGTGTGTTCATCGATGCCTTGCGCCGGATCGTCGATTCGGGCGTGGTAGTCCTCGGGCCCGTCGAAGACCATGGCGTTGCCTTCGAAAGCCTCGGGATCCTTCGGATTGGAGAGATAGCGCTCGCGGAATTCGGGCGAGATGCCGCTGGTCTTCATGATCGCGGAATCGAACAGATTGCCCTTGAGGTTGATGAAGCCGGCATTGGCCTTCAGCGGCGCGGCAACGGAGCGGATGACGTCAGTGTTCTCGTTGGCGACACCCTCGCTATTCTCACCGATCGACTTGCCGTTGACCGTGCGAGCACCCGGATGCGGCAACAGCCCGCCCTTCATCAGTTCGGCGATGACCGCCGGCACGCCGCCGGCATGATGGTAGTCCTCGCCCAGATATTCGCCCGTCGGCTGCAAATTGACCAGCAGCGGCACATTGAGGCCGACCGTCTGCCAGTCGTCATTGTCGAGCTTGACGCCGAGATGGCGGGCGATGGCGTTGAGATGGATAGGAGCGTTGGTCGAGCCGCCAATTGCCGAATTGACGACAATGGCGTTCTCGAAAGCCTCTCTCGTCATGATGTCGGACGGCTTGAGGTCTTCATGCACCATGTCGACGATACGTTTGCCGGTCTCGTAGGCGATCTGGCCGCGCTCGCGGTAAGGTGCGGGGATGGCGGCCGAGCCCGGCAATTGCATGCCAAGCGCCTCCGCCAGCGAGTTCATCGTCGTGGCGGTGCCCATGGTGTTGCAGTAGCCGGTGGACGGCGCCGAAGAGGCGACGATGTCCATGAACTCGTCATAGTCGATCTCGCCGGCCGACAGGCGCTGGCGCGATTCCCAGACGATGGTGCCGGAGCCGGTGCGCTTGCCCTTGTGCCAGCCATTGAGCATCGGGCCGACCGACAGCGCGATCGCCGGGATGTTGACGGTGGCCGCCGCCATCAGCAGGGCCGGCGTTGTCTTGTCGCAGCCGATGGTGAGCACGACGCCATCGAGCGGATAGCCGTATAGCACTTCGACCAGGCCGAGATAGGCAAGGTTGCGGTCAAGAGCGGCGGTCGGGCGCTTGCCGGTCTCCTGGATCGGATGGCACGGGAATTCGAACGGAATGCCGCCCATCGAGACGATGCCTTCGCGCACGCGCTTGGCCAGCTCGATGTGATGCCGGTTGCAGGGCGAGAGATCCGAACCGGTCTGGGCGATGCCGATCAGCGGTTTGCCGGACATCAGTTCGGCCCGCGTCAGGCCGTAGTTGAGGTAGCGCTCCAGGTAGAGCGCCGTCATGCCCGGATTATCGGGATTGTCGAACCACTCCTGCGAGCGAAATTTTTTCTTCCTGGTGGGGGCGCCTGCCATCGTGGTCTCCGTATTTGTAAGACAAATCGATATGGCAACGCGCGGGAGCAGGCAAGAGGGCGCAGGGTCGCATCCGGACTTTGGTGCGATAGACATGCATGCAGCCGTGCGTTACGGCTTCGATCAATCGTGTCAGGGAGGTTTTCATGGCTTTGGTGATCGAAGGCGAGGAGCGCATTGCCGCGCCCTTGCAAAAAGTGTGGGAAGCGCTGAACGATCCCGAGGTCTTGAAGGCTACGATTCCTGGCTGCCAGAGCCTGGAGATGAAGTCGCCGACCGAGATGGCGGCGACCGTGGTGGTGAAGATCGGGCCGATCAAGGCGACGTTCAACGGCGAGGTGACGCTCAAGAACCTCAAGCCGCCGCATTCCTACACCATCCAGGGCGAAGGCAAGGGCGGCATCGCCGGCTTCGCCAAGGGCGGCGCCGACGTGACGCTGACCGAAGATGGACCGGATACCACGGTCTTGAAATACGCGGCCAAGGCCGATGTCGGCGGCAAGATCGCGCAGCTCGGCAGCCGGCTGATCGAATCGACCTCGAAGAAACTGGCCGGACAGTTTTTTTCCAGCTTCGGCGAGAAGGTTGGCGCGGCTTAGGTTACGTCCTCGCTCGAACGACGCCTAGCTTCTCTGAGGCCAGCGCTACCCCTCCTCCGCCTGCCGGCACCTTCTCCCCGTATAGTGACGGGGAGAAGGGAACTGGCCGCAACGTCGGCACCCTTCCTCCCACGCTGGTGATTGGAGAAATCATCAAGGACGGTGTCTTTCTCCCCGTCACGATACGGGGAGAAATGTCCGGCAGGACAATGAGGGGCGGCGCCTACCGAACGAAAAACTACTCGAACACGATGTTCGGCACCGCATCCGCGGCCGCACCACGCTCTTCATTGATCCGGTCCCAAACCTTCGAAGCGATATCCCGGTAGATCTTTGCTTCGGCGCCGTCGGGCTTCGAGACAACCACCGGCGTGCCAGCATCCGAGCTTTCGCGAATGCCCATCTCGAGCGGCACCTCGCCAAGGAAGGTGACGCCCAGACGCTCGGCTTCGCGGCGCGCGCCGCCATGGCCGAAGATGTCGTAGCGTTTGCCGGTATCGGGAGCGATGAAATAGCTCATGTTCTCGACGATGCCGAGCAGCGGCACGTCGACCTTCTTGAACATGTTGAGGCCCTTGCGTGCATCGATCAGCGCCAGATCCTGCGGCGTCGAGACGATGACGGCGCCGGCCAATGGGACTTGCTGGGCCATGGTCAGTTGTGCGTCGCCGGTGCCGGGCGGCATGTCGACGACGAGCACGTCGAGCCGGCCCCATTCGACCTCGCGCAGCATCTGCGTCAGCGCCGACATCACCATCGGACCGCGCCAGATCATCGGTGTCTCCTCATCGACGAGGAAGCCCATCGACATCACTTTAAGCCCATAATTCTCCATCGGTTTCAGGATCTTGCCGTCGACGGTCTGCGGCCGGCCGTGGATGTTGAGCAGTCGCGGCATAGACGGGCCATAGATGTCGGCGTCGAGCACGCCGACGCGCAAACCATTGGCGGCGAGGCCAAGAGCGATGTTGACGGCCGTGGTCGACTTGCCGACACCACCCTTGCCGGAAGCGACGGCGATGATCGCTTCTATGCCTGGCACGCCACGCCTGCCCTGGCTGTGCGAAGCCGGAGCGTGCGAAGCGGCACGCGGCGCGGTGGCAGCCGGCGGCGCTGGCCTGGGTGCGGGGCGCGATGGAACCGGCGCTTCCATGCCGCCGCCTTTCTTTTCCGCCGTCAGTGCAACGACGGCACCGGCAACGCCGGGAATAGCCTTGACGACGCGCTCGGCAGCAGCCCGCAGCGGTTCCATCTCCTGGGCGCGAGCGGCGGGAACGGTGATCGAGAAGAAGACCTTGGAATCGGCGATGAAAATCTCGGAAACCATGCCAAGGTCAACGATGTTGCCGGTGAAATCCGGGCCATTGACCGTCTTCAGGCGCTCGGTGACGATTTCCTTGGTGACGGACATCAGTTCTTCCTTATGCAAGCTTTGGCCTGAGATAGTGCAGTTTCCGGACAGAACCAAGCCGTGGAGCAATAGCTGCCTTGGTGTGCCCGCAAAAACGACGGGCGGTGTCGGAGCAGCCGGCATTTTGCGAACCGGCGATCGCCAAACGGCCCCTCTGATCTATTTCAAGGATCGACATGAGCAATCAATCGAGTTGAGCAATCAGGGAAGGAGACGATCATGCTCGCAAACAGCAACGCAACGGCCAATGTGGCGGTGAAAGACCTGGCCAGGGCAAAGGCCTTTTACGAAGGGACGCTGGGCCTCAAGCAGGTGGATGATATGGGTGGCGAACTGATCGTCTACAAAAGCGGCGACACGCTGATCAATGTCTATCATTCGCAATTCGCAGGTACCAACAAGGCGACGGCGGTGACCTGGACAGTCGGCGACGAGATCGGGACCATCGTCAAGTCGTTGAGGTCGAAGGGTGTCGCATTCGAGCACTATGAGATGCCCGGCCTGACGCTGGAGGGCGACGTGCATGTCGGCTACGGCATGAAGGTGGCATGGTTCAAGGATCCCGACGGCAACATCCTGAACCTTGTCGACAAATAGGCTATTGCGCATTTTCGAAGAGGCGGCGGGCGCATGATCCGGAACAGGCACTCCTGGCCGGTTTTCCTGGAGCCGGCGGTTTGTTCTAAGCTTTTGTTCTGTTGCATTTATGCGGACGCCAAAATGCTCTAGCTTCCGTCCATGATCGACAAGCTGGAATTCTTCATCGCACTGGCCAGGGAAGAGCATTTCGGCCGGGCGGCGGAAGTGTGCGGGGTTACCCAGCCGACGCTGTCGGCCGGCATCAAGCAGCTCGAGGGCCAGCTCGGCGTGATGCTGGTGCTGCGCGGCTCGCGCTTCCAGGGGCTGACGCCCGAAGGCAAGCAAGTATTGGTCTGGGCGCGTCGCATCGTCGGCGACACCCGCACCATGAGAGAAGAGATGCGGGCGGCGCGCCACGGCCTGTCTGGTCGCATCCGCATTGCCGCAATTCCGACCGCCCTGGCCATGGTGGCGCGGCTGACGACCCCCTTTCGGGCAAAACATCCCGGCGTGACCTTTTCGGTGCTGTCGCGGACCTCCATCGAAGTGTTGTCGCTGCTCGGCAATTTCGACATCGATGCCGGCATCACCTATCTCGACAACGAGCCGCTGGGGCGCGTCACCAGCGTGCCGCTCTATGACGAGCGCTATCAACTGATCACCGCGGTGGGGAATCCCTATTCCGACCGCGACAAAGTGACATGGGCAGAGCTTAGCAGCCTGCCGCTCTGCCTGCTGACGCCGGACATGCAGAACCGCCGCATCATCGACCAGCACCTGGCCGAGGCCGGGGTGCAGGTGCGGCCGACACTCGAATCCAATTCGATGATCGTGCTGTTTTCGCATATCCGCACCGGCAAATGGTCATCGATCATGCCGCTCAACCTGGCGGAAACATTCGGCTTTTCCGAACCGATCCGGGCCATTCCGATCGTCGAGCCGGACGCCAGCCACACGGTCGGCCTGGTGGCTGCGCCGCGCGAGCCGCACACGCCACTGGTCTCGGCGCTGCTGGACGAGGCGATGGCGCTGGCGGACGATTTCCACGCCCGCCGCTAGGCTAGATAATAGCGGCTGACCAAGCTCGATAGAAAATTTCTATCGAGCAACGAAACAGCTTTATTGATTCCGAGGGTTTCCTCTGATTTTGTAAAGACTTAGCGATAAAAGCTATCGACCAGGGAGGGCGCTGCATGCCAATGCAGCCTGCAAGTACCGAGATCACATCGCGCACGACCGCGATCATCCAGGAACTGAAAGGCCTCGAAGGCCCGCTGCTGCCGATCCTGCACGGCATCCAGGAAGAGTTCGGCCATGTGCCGCAGGATGCGCTGCCAGTCATCGCCGAGGCGCTGAACATCTCCAGGGCCGAGGTGCACGGCGTTGTCACCTTCTATCACGATTACCGCAGCCATCCGGCCGGCCGGCATGTGCTGAAGGTCTGCCAAGCAGAATCCTGCCAGTCGATGGGTTCCGACGCCATCGCCGCCAAACTGAAGCAGTTGCTGGGCATAGGCTTCCACGAGACGACCCGCGACGGTTCGGTGACGCTGGAGCCGGTCTATTGTCTCGGCCTGTGCGCCTGTTCGCCCGCCGCCATGCTCGATGGCGAAGTGATCGGGCGGCTCGATGACGAAAAGCTCGACGAGATCGTTGCCGAGGTGCGCTCATGATCCCGCGTATCTACATTCCCGCCGATTCCGGTGCACTGGCGCTGGGCGCCGAAAAGGTCGCCAAGGCGATCGCAAGTGAACTGGCGGAGCGCGGCATCGAAGCCAAGATCGTGCGCAACGGCTCGCGCGGCGCTTATTTCCTCGAACCGATGGTCGAAGTTGCGACCGCCAACGGCCGCGTCGCCTATGGCCCGGTCAAGCCATCCGACGTCAAAAGCCTGTTCGACAGCGGCTTCCTCACCGGCGGCCCTCACAAGCGCTGGCTGGGCGCGCCGGACAAAATCCCCTTCCTGGCCAAGCAGACGCGGCTGACCTTCGCGCGTTGCGGCGTCATCGATCCGCTGTCGCTCGAATCCTACAAGAAGCATGGCGGCTTGAATGGGCTGACGAACGCGTTGGCATTGACGCCCGCCGCCATTGTCGCCCAAGTCACCGAATCCGGACTGCGCGGGCGCGGCGGCGCGGGCTTCCCGACCGGCATCAAGTGGAAGACGGTGCTCGATACCGTGGGCGACCGTAAATACATCGTCTGCAACGCCGACGAAGGCGACTCCGGTACCTTCGCGGACCGCATGATCATGGAGGGTGACCCCTTCGTGCTGATCGAAGGCATGACGATCGCCGGAATCGCCACGGGTGCGACCAAAGGCTTTGTCTATGTCCGCTCGGAATATCCGCATGCGGTGGCGATGATGAACAAAGCCGTCGAGGTTGCCCGCAAGGCCGGCGTGCTTGGTGCCAATGTGCTGGGTTCGCCCTATGCGTTCGACATGGAGATCAGGGTCGGCGCAGGCGCCTATGTCTGCGGCGAGGAGACGGCGCTGCTTGACTCACTCGAAGGCAAGCGCGGCATGGTCCGCGCAAAGCCGCCGCTGCCGGCGCATAAGGGGCTGTTCGGCAAGCCGACGGTGATCAACAACGTTATCTCGCTGGCCTCGGTGCCCGTCATCATGGACAAGGGTGCGGCCTTCTACAAGGATTTCGGCATGGGCCGCTCGCGCGGCACGATCCCGATCCAGATCGCCGGCAACATCAGGTATGGCGGCCTGTTCGAAGCGGCCTTCGGCATGACGCTGGGCGAGATCGTCGACGACATCGGCGGCGGCACGACGACGGGACGCCCGGTCAAGGCGGTGCAGGTCGGCGGACCGCTCGGCGCCTATTTCCCGCGCGCGCTGTTCGACACGCCGTTCGATTATGAAGCCTTCGCGGCCAAGGACGGGCTGATCGGCCATGCCGGCATCGTGGTGTTCGACGACACTGCCGACATGCTGAAACAGGCACGCTTCGCCATGGAGTTCTGCGCCATCGAAAGTTGCGGCAAGTGCACTCCCTGCCGCATCGGCTCGACGCGCGGTGTCGAGACCATCGACAAGCTCGCCGCGGGCATCGAGCCGGAGAAGAACCTCGCTCTGGTCACCGACCTCTGCAACACGATGAAGTTCGGCTCGCTCTGTGCGCTGGGCGGCTTCACGCCTTACCCGGTCATGAGCTCGATCACGCATTTCCCCGACGACTTCAAGCCGGCGCCCGTGCGCGTGGCTGCTGAATAGGAGCTGGCAGATGAACATCAAGGCCGACTTCCCATCACTCGTCGAAGAGATCGACTACGGAACCCCGCAATCGAAGGCGCAGAAGCAGGTCACGCTGAGCGTCGACGGCCGCAGCATCACCGTTCCGGAAGGCACCTCGATCATGCGTGCCGCGATGGAAGGCGGGGTCGAGATCCCGAAGCTTTGCGCCACCGACATGCTGGACTCTTTCGGTTCATGTCGTGTCTGCCTCGTCGAGATCGAAGGGCGCGGCGGCACGCCAGCGTCCTGCACGACACCTGTCGGCGAAGGCATGGTGGTGCATACGCAGTCCGGGCGGCTTGACGCCATTCGCCGCGGCGTCATGGAGCTTTACGTCTCCGACCATCCGACCGGCTGGAACGAGACGGCCGGAACCGGAGCCAGCGAGTTCGACATGGTGGCGAAGTCGATCGGCTTGACCGAGAACCGCTACGGCATCGAGGGCCGCAACCACGTCAAGCAGGAAAACGGCGTGGCACCCGGCCATGGCTCGCTGACGGTCGATTACATCGCACGCGACGAATCCAACCCCTATTTCACCTATGATCCCACGCAATGCATCGTCTGCTCGCGCTGCGTGAGGGCCTGCGAAGAGGTGCAGGGCACCTTCGCGCTGACCATCGAAGGACGTGGTTTCGAATCGAGGGTTTCGGCGGGAATGCACGAGGCGTTCATCGATTCGGAATGCGTGTCCTGCGGCGCCTGCGTGCAGGCCTGTCCGACCGATGCGCTGCGCGAAAAAACAGTCCTTGCCAAAGGCCTGCCGGAGCGCTCGGCCGTCACCACCTGCGCCTATTGCGGCGTTGGCTGCTCGTTCAAGGCCGAAGTGAAGGATGACGAGGTCATCCGCATGATGCCCTACAAGGAGGGCAAGGCGAACCACGGTCATTCCTGTGTGAAGGGCCGGTTCGCTTATGGCTACGCCACCCACAAGGACCGCATCTTGTCGCCGATGATCCGCGAAAAGATCACCGACCCCTGGCGCGAGGTGACCTGGGAAGAGGCTATTTCCCACACGGCCAAAGAATTCCGCCGTATCCAGTATCAGTACGGCCGCACCGCGATTGGCGGCATCACCTCGTCGCGCTGCACCAACGAGGAAACCTACCTCGTCCAGAAGATGGTGCGGCAGGGCTTCCGCAACAACAATGTCGACACCTGCGCGCGCGTCTGCCACTCGCCGACGGGCTACGGGCTCGGCCAGACCTATGGCACCTCGGCCGGCACGCAGGATTTCGACTCCGTCGACTACACAGACGTTGCCGTCATAATCGGTGCCAATCCCGTTTCGGCCCACCCGGTGTTCGCCTCGCGGCTGAAGAAGCGGCTGCGTCAGGGCGCCAAGCTGATCGTGCTCGATCCCCGTCGCACCGAGATGGTCAAGTCGACACATGTTGAAGCGGATTATCACCTGCCGCTGAAGCCCGGCACCAATGTGGCGGTGCTGACGGCGCTGGCGCATGTGATCGTCACCGAGGGTCTTTTCAACGAGGCCTTCATTCGCGAACGTTGCGACTGGGCGGAGTTCCAGGATTGGGCATCGTTCGTCGCCTTGCCGGAAAACAGCCCTGAAACCGTTGGCAAACTGTCCGGCGTCGATCCGGAGCTAATCCGTGGCGCGGCGCGTCTCTATGCTACCGGGGGCAACGGTGCGATCTATTACGGCCTCGGGGTGACGGAACACAGCCAGGGCTCAACCACGGTGATGGCGATCGCCAACCTCGCCATGGCCACCGGCAATATCGGCCGGCCGGGCGTCGGCGTGAACCCGCTGCGTGGCCAGAACAATGTGCAGGGCTCCTGCGACATGGGCTCGTTCCCGCACGAACTGCCGGGCTACCGTCACATCTCCGGCGAAGCCGTGCGCGACATCTATGAAAGCCTGTGGGGCGTGAAGCTGGACGACGAACCCGGCCTGCGCATCCCCAACATGCTGGACGCCGCCGTCGACGGCAGCTTCAAAGGCATCTACATCCAGGGCGAAGACATTCTGCAGTCCGATCCCGACACCAAGCATGTCGCCGCCGGTCTGGCTGCCATGGAATGTGTCGTCGTGCATGACCTCTTCCTCAACGAGACGGCGAACTACGCGCATGTCTTCCTGCCGGGCTCGACCTTCCTCGAGAAGGACGGCACCTTCACCAATGCCGAGCGTCGCATCAACATGGTGCGCAAGGTTCTGGAGCCGAAGGCGCGCTACGCCGATTGGGAGGCGACGCAGGAGCTTGCCCGGGCGATCGGGCTGGATTGGAACTACCGGCATCCCTCCGAGATCATGGACGAGATCGCCCAGACGACGCCGAGCTTCGCCGGCGTCTCCTTCGAGTTGCTCGACCGTGTCGGATCCGTGCAATGGCCCTGCAACGAGAAGGCACCGCTCGGCACCCCGATCATGCATATCGATGGTTTCGTGCGCGGCAAGGGCAAGTTCATCCGCACCGAATATGTGGCAACGGACGAAAGGACCGGCCCGCGCTTCCCGCTGCTGCTGACCACCGGCCGCATCCTGTCGCAGTACAATGTCGGCGCGCAGACCAGGCGCACCGACAACATCATGTGGCACAGCGAGGACCGGCTGGAGATCCACCCGCACGATGCGGAGAATCGCGGACTGCGCGACGGCGACTGGGTCCGGCTGACAAGCCGCTCAGGCGAGACGACGTTGCGCGCGCTGATCACCGACCGGGTGTCGCCCGGCGTGGTCTACACGACCTTCCATCATCCGGACACGCAGGCCAACGTCATCACCACCGACTTCTCCGACTGGGCGACCAACTGCCCGGAATACAAGGTGACGGCGGTGCAGGTCGGCGCCTCCAACGGCCCGTCGGAATGGCAGCGCGACTATGACGAACAGGCCAAGCAGAGCCGGCGCATCGCCTCGCTGCAAGCGGCGGAGTAGTCTTGAGCGAGCGCCGCAAAGCCACGACGCAGGTCTCGCGGCTGGCGCGTCGCGCGAGCGGGACGACGGCTGCCAACCGGATGGTGCCGGAAGAGACGCCGGTGGCGTTCTCGTTTGCCGGCACCACCCATGCGGTGATGATGGCAAGCCCGGCCGATTTCGAGGATTTCGCGCTTGGCTTCTCGCTGACCGAAGGCATCATCGCCAAGCCTGACGAGATCGAAGCCATCGAGGTCGAGGATCATGGCGCCGGCATCGATATCCAGATCCGGTTGAAGGACAGCGCTAATACGCGTTTCGAAGCGCGGCGCAGACGACTGGCCGGTCCGGTTGGTTGTGGCCTGTGCGGCATCGAATCGATCGAGGAAGCGATGCGTTCGGTCGACGCGGTCGGTTCGTCGACGCTTACATTTGATGCCGACGATATCGTCCGCTCGGTCAAGCTTTTGTCGAAAGTGCAGCCGCTGCACACGGAGACCGGAGCCGTGCACGCCGCCGGCTTCTATATGCCGGACAAGGGCATCGTCATGGCGCGTGAGGATGTCGGCCGCCACAATGCGCTCGACAAACTCGCAGGTGCGTTGGCGAAAGCCGGCATCGACGGCTCAACGGGCGCTGTGGTGGTGACGTCGCGCGTTTCGGTCGAAATGGTGCAGAAGACGGCGGCTATCGGCGCCGCAATCATCATCGCCGTTTCGGCGCCGACCGCGCTGGCCATCCGCACCGCGGAGGCCGCCGGGATGACACTGGTTGCGCTGGTTCGCGGCGATGATTTCGATATTTTCACCCACCCCGACCGGGTGGTTTGCGGAGTTGCCAAGCATGTCGCATGACGAAGAACACATCATGAGCACCAGCGAGAAGCTGGTGCGCATGGCAAACCAGATCGCCGATTTTTTCCATTCCAAGCCGCGCGAGGAAGGCATTGCCGGCGTCGCCGAGCATATCAACAAGTTCTGGGAGCCGAGGATGCGGCGGCAGCTGTTCGATTTGCTGGACGGCGGCACCGAGAATTTCAACGAGTTGGTGGTCGCCGCCTCGGCCAAGATCAGGCGACCGATCACGCCGGCCGAGGCCGACCTCCGACTCGGGCTCGAGGCCTCCCCGGCCGACGTCGCCGCTTCGCAAAAATAGCGGCGAGGCACCGCGCCTATATTTTCCATCGCTAAAGTTTGAACTGCCGCGATCAGGCTGTTCTGCTATGGTTTGACGACCAGAAGTCGTCAGGCCGGGGCGCAACCTCTTGAGGCCGATCGAGACCCGATATGCCCGTAGCGGCGATGTGCGGATCGCCTATCAGGTGGTCGGGCAGGGATCGTTCGATCTCGTCTTCGTGCCCGGCTTCATTTCCAATCTCGAGCTGCACTGGGAAGACGAAGGCTACAGCCGGCTGCTGAAGCGGCTTTCGGCATTCTCGCGGCTGATCCTGTTCGACAAGCGCGGCACGGGACTGTCCGACCGCGTCGACGCGCACCACCTGCCCAGCCTCGAAACGCGCATGGACGATGTGCGTGCCGTGATGGACGCGACCGGCAGCGGCCGGGCCGCACTGCTTGGCGCCTCGGAAGGCGCGCCAATGGCGATGCTGTTCGCCGCCACCTATCCGGAAAGGACGCGGGCGCTGGCGCTCTATGGCGGCTATGCGCATTTCCACAAATGGGTGATGCCGCCGGAACGCCTCGAGGCCTTCATCGAGACGGCTGAAACGTCATGGGGCACGGGTGCCACCTTGCCCAGCTTCGCGCCGGGCCGGATCGACGACCCGCATTTCACCCAATGGTGGGCGCGCTTCGAGCGGTTGTCGGCAAGCCCGACCGCAGCGGGCGCACTGGCGCGCATGAACGCCGGGATCGACGTGCGCGGCGTGCTCGCGGCAATCCGCGCGCCAACGCTGCTGATCCATCGCCGCAACGATGTGCGGGTCGATCCCGACGCCAGCCGCTTCCTGGCCAAGACCATCCCAAATGCGCGGCTGGCGGAAATCCCCGGGCGCGACCATCCGATCTGGACCGGCGATGTCGATCGGGTGGCTGACCTGATCGAGGAATTCCTGACCGGCCAGCGCGCCGTGGCGGAAGCGGAGCGCGTGCTGGCGGCGCTTTTGGTGACACGCATCCATGACACGGCGCGGCTCGGCGACCGCATGTGGAGCGAACGCAGCCAGCGCTTCCAGGAAACATGGCGAACCCTTGTCGGACGCCATGGCGGGCGCTGCGTGGAAACGCCTGGCGAAGTGATGATTTCACGTTTCGACGGACCGGGGCGCGCCTTGCGATGCGCAGCGGCGTTGCGCGACGCAGCGCAGGACATCGGCGTAGCGAGCGCGCAGGGGGCGCATGTCGGCGAGGTCGAGTTGCGCGGATCGCCGGAAGGGCTGACAGCTCGCGTGACGATGCAACTCGCTGCTCATGCCGGGCGCGGCGACATCCTGGCATCGCGGCTGGTCGCGGAGCTGGCGGCCGGCTCAGGGCTCCATTTCGCCGATGCCGGCCGTATCAGCATCGATGAACTGGACGAGCCGCTGGCGCTCGTGCTGGCGATGTCCGAACAGCATCTGGAACCGGCCTGCCGTCCCAAGGCCAGGGCGACGGAGCCGGCTTCGCTGACGGCGCGCGAGAGCGAAGTTGTGAGCCTGATTGCCGATGGCAAGAGCAATGCCGCGATTGCCGCCGAGCTCGGGCTGAGCGAGCACACGGTCAAGCGCCACGTCGCCAATATACTGCTCAAGCTGGACCTGCCGTCGCGGGCCGCGGCAGCGGCATTTTCCGCAAGGCACACTGGCCCGGACGGGCCATAGGAGCCATGGCGCTTTCGGGCGAAGCGGCGCGTGGCCTGCAGGCGCTATCAATTCTCCATGTGGGCCAGGCGGATGTCGCCCGGAAAGGCCTGCCAAGGGAGGATCAAATGCTGAAGTCAAACCGGACACTCGGATCGCTGGTTATTGCGGCAGGTGTTGGAGCGTTGTTCGCTATAGCTCCCGCAAAGGCCGAGGACGCGTCTGCGACAGCCGCCTACAAGGACATCCAGGCGACGCTCGGCTCGGTGCCGGACATGTTCAAGACCTTGCCGGATGTGGCCGTGGCCGGCGCCTGGGCCGAGATCAAGGGCGTGCAGCTCAATCCGAAGACCGCGCTCGACGGCAAGACCAAGGAACTGTTGGGGCTCGCCGTCGCCGCGCAGATCCCATGCCAATACTGCATCTATTTCCATACCGAGGCGGCCAAGCTCAACGGCGCCAGCGACGAGGAGATCAAGGAGGCGGTGGCGATGGCCGCGATCGTGCGCCACTGGTCGACGATGCTCAACGGCAGCCAGGTCGATCTCGCGACCTTCAAGAAGCAGACCGACGACGTGTTCGCGGCCGTCAAGGCCAAGTCGCAGTGAGGAAATCCCTGCCCGGCGATAAGCGCCCGGCAGCATCATGATCATCGACCGCCCGATCGCGAAGACGGGCATATGGAGGACAAGAAAATGCTGACCAAGACACAGAGCGTAGACGGCGCGGCGATCAAGAAGGCGATCGAAGGCCGTGATGGAAAGATGCTGTCGAGCTTCTATGCGGACGACGCGCTGGTGCGGGTGATCGACCGTAACAACCCACCGAGCAAGCCGCGCGAAATCCGCGGGCGCGCAGCGATCAGCACGTTCTGGGACGACATCTGCAGCCGGGCGATGACCCACAAGGTCGATACCACGATCGCCGATGGCGACAGCCTTGCCTTCACCCAGGCCTGCACCTATCCGGACGGCACGAAAGTGTTCGCGGCAGCCATGCTGGAGATGAAGAACGGGCGGATCGCACGGCAGACCGTCGTGCAGGCCTGGGACGAGTGAGCCGTCCATGTTCAGCGCCAGATGGCAGATCGACGCCAAGTTCGGGCACAAGCAGACCGTGCTCGAACTGATGAAGAAATGGGAACGCGAGATCGGCTCGCAGGTCGGCCTCGCCGACCTGGAATTCCAGATCATGACCGGATCGATCGGCGCGCGGGAGGCGACGATCGAATCCCACCACAAGGTCGAAAGCCTGGCCCAGTTGGAGGCGTTCTTCGCCAAGATCGGCAAGATCGACGCCCACGCCAAATGGGGCAAGGAGTTGGAGCCCTATGTCGTATCGGGCACCAGCCTGTGGAATATCTATCGCATCGTGGAGTAGTGGCCGACGCCCTTCTCCCCGGCAACAGGGAGAAGGGCAGGCGGCGACTACATCAAGCCAAGCTGCTTGTAGAAGCCAAGCGCATCGTAATAGTCGCTCTGGGTGGCGATCTTGCCGTCCTTGATCGAGAACATCGAGGCGCCGGTGAAGGAGAACTCCTTGCCTGCGGCGGCAGTGCCGTCGGCCCAGGCGCCGGTATTGGTGCCGGCAAATTCCCATTCGAACGAGACGCGGTCGCCCTCTACGACAGGCGCGCCCTTCATCGTCCACGCCGCGTCGGGGACTGCTTTCAGGAAATTGTCGATGACGCCGGTCTTGGCGGCTTCCTTGCCCTTGACCGGTTTGCCGACAGAAGCGTCGTAGTAGGTGACGTCGGCGGCGAAGTAGCCCGCCGCCTTGGCCGCGTCATGGGCGTTCCAGGCGGCGACATAGGCTTCGACCACCGATTGCGCGGTGTCGGCGGCAAAGGACGGCGCCGCGACAAAGAGCGCGGCGGCGACAGCTGCGGATGTCAGAAATTTGCGGCGATGCATGGTTCTTTCCTGCCTTGTTGATGGCTTCCTTCAGCGCGCTAGCCGTGAGCAACCATCACATGGCGCACGGCGGTGTAGTCTTCCAGCGCATAGAGCGACATGTCCTTGCCGTAGCCGGATTGCTTCAACCCGCCATGCGGCATCTCGTTGGTCAGCATGAAGTGGGTGTTGATCCAGGTACAGCCATATTGCAGGCGGGCAGCCGTCGCCATGGCGCGCGAGACATCCTTGGTCCATACCGATGACGCCAGGCCATAGTCACTGTCATTGGCCCAGTTCACCGCCTCGTCGACCTCGGAAAAACGGGTGACCGAGACGACCGGGCCGAACACTTCGCGGCGAACGATCTCGTCTTCCTGCAGCGCGCCGGCAACGACGGTCGGCTGGTAGTAGAAGCCCGATCCCTCGCCCGGCTTGCCGCCGGTGGTGATCTCGATGTGCTTCAGTTCAGAGGCGCGCTCGACGAAGCTCGAGACGCGGTCGCGCTGGCGGCGCGAGATCAGGGGCCCGATCTCGTTTTCGGTGTCGTCGGGGCGATTGTACTTGATGGTCGAGACAGCCGAGGAAAGATCGGCGACAAGCTTGTCGTAGATCTTCTTGCCGGCATAGATGCGGCAGGCGGCGGTGCAATCCTGGCCGGCATTGTAATAGCCGAAGGCGCGCAGGCCGTTGACCACCGCGCCGAGGTCGGCGTCATCGAAGACGATGACCGGCGCCTTGCCGCCGAGTTCGAGGTGCGTGCGCTTGACCGATTTGGCGGCCGCCTGCAGCACCTTCTTGCCGGTGGCCACATCGCCGGTGATCGAGATCATGTTGACCTTAGGGTGATTGATCAGCGTGTTGCCGACGCTCTCGCCGCGGCCGAGCACGACATTGACGACGCCTTCCGGCAGGATTTCGGCAAGGATTCTTGCCAGCTTCAGTGCCGTCAGCGGGGTCTGCTCCGACGGCTTGAAGACCACGGTATTGCCGCCGGCGATCGCCGGCGCCAGCTTCCAGGCCATCATCATCAGCGGGTAATTCCAGGGTGCGATCGAGGCAACGATGCCGATGGCGTCGCGGCGCACCATCGAGGTGTGGCCGGGCAAATATTCGCCGGCGACCACGCCTGGCATCGAGCGAACGGCGCCGGCAAAGAAGCGGTAGCAATCGACGATCGCTGGGATTTCGTCATTCAGCACGGCGTTGATCGGCTTGCCGCAGTTGAGCGCCTCGAGCGTCGCGAACCCTTGTGCCTCGGCCTCGATACGGTCTGCGATCTTCAGGAGATAGCCGGAGCGCTGCGCCGGCGTTGTGCGCGACCACAAGACGAACGCTTGTTCGGCGGCCGTGACCGCCGCCTCGATCTGGGCGGGGCTGGCTTCGGGCAGGTTGAGAATGGTCGCCCCGGTCTTTGGATTGAGGATCGGCTCCTCGGTTTCGATGCCCTTCTCGAATTTCGAGCCGATCAGCATCTGGGTGTCCATGGACGTCTCTCCCTTACAAATTCGTGGATTTACTTGCCCGAACCGGCGATCTGGTCGCCATCGCGCGTCAGGTAATAGGCGGCGAGGATCGGCAGCAGCGTCACCAGCACGACGACCATCGCGACGACATTGGTGACCGGGCGCTGGCGCGGTCTAATCAGCTCTTCCAGCATCCAGATCGGCAGCGTCTGCTGCTGGCCGGCGGTGAAGGTGGTGACGATGACCTCATCGAAGGACAGAGCGAAGGCCAGCATGCCACCGGCGAGCAGCGCGGTGGCGATGTTGGGCAGCACGACATGCCTGAATGTCTGGAAGCCGTCGGCGCCGAGATCCATCGACGCCTCGATCATCGAACCCGAGGTGCGGCGGAAACGGGCGACGGCATTGTTGTAGACGACGACGACGCAGAAGGTGGCGTGGCCGAGCACGATCGTCCAGAACGAGAATGGAATGTCGGCCAGCGAAAAGGCCGAGCGCAGCGCGATGCCGGTGATGATGCCGGGCAGTGCGATCGGCAGGATGACCAGCAGCGAGATGGTCTCGCGGCCGAAGAATTTTGTCCGTGACACCGCCGCCGAACAGAGCGTGCCGAGGACCAGCGCGATCGCCGTCGAGATCGCGGCAACCCTGACGGACAGCGACAGCGCCTGCCAGACGTCGGGCCGGTTCCAGGTGACGGCGAACCATTGCGTGGTCAGGCCGGGCGGCGGCCAGACAAAGCTCTTTTCCTCCGTCGTGAAAGCGTAGATGAAGATCAACAGGATCGGCAGATGCAGGAACAGCAGACCGCAGGCGGCGGCGATCTTCAGGCCGAGCGGAGCCGACTGAGAACCATCAGAGCGCATCGAAGGCCCCCATGCGCTTGGCGCCCCAGAGGTAGAAGCCCATGATGACGATCGGCACGACTGTGAAGGCTGCGGCGAGCGGGATGTTGCCGGCGGTGCCTTGCTGGGAATAGACCGCCTGGCCGATGAACAGCCGCGAGGTGCCGATGATCTGCGGGATGATGTAATCGCCGAGCGTCAGCGAGAAGGTGAAGATCGAACCGGCGACGATGCCCGGCAGCGCCAGTGGGAACAGCACATTGCGAAAGGTCTGTCCCGGCGAAGCCCCCAAATCGGACGAAGCCTCGACCAGATTGCCCGGCACGCGCTCGAGCGCCGCCTGCACCGGCAGGATCATGAACGGCAGCCAGACATAGACGAAGACGATGAACGTGCCGGTGAACGACACCGACAGCGAATTCCCGCCGACGACCGGCAGCGACAGCCAGGCGTCAATCAGCCATTGCAGATGCAGCTTGCCGAACAGCCAGGTGAGGATGCCTTCCTTGGCCAGGATCAGCTTCCAGGCGTAGATCTTGACCAGATAGCTCGACCATAGCGGCAGCATGATGCCGAGATAGAACAGCGCCTTCCAGCGGCCACGGGCATAGCGCGCCGCGTAGTAGGCGATCGGAAAGGCGATGATCGCCGAGGCCAGCGTGACCAGAGCCGCCATCGTCACCGTGCGCAGGATGATGTCGAGATTGGCAGCCTGGAACAGGTCGCCATAAGTCTTCAAAGTGAACTGGCGGTTGATGAGGCCGGAAAACTCGTCGATGGAGAAAAAGCTCTGCGCCAGCAGCGCGAACAGCGAGCCTATATAGACGATGCCGAGCCACAGAACCGGCGGCAGCAGCATGAGGAGCAGCAGAACCTTGGGTCTGCGCCAGAAAAGATCCGATAGCGCGCCGCGCAAGCCACCGCTGCCCGGCAGGATGGCGGGCGCCGTGGCGCGCGGGATGGCGGCGTCGAGGCTCATACGGGCTCGTCCATCAGGTGCAGGTGCTCGCGGTTGAAGGTGAGCACGACCGCCTCGCCTTCCACGGGCAGCGGGTTGCCGGCCGGCACGATCGCATGCAGCTTCAATCCGTCGGCATCGAGCGCGAGTTTTGTCGTGGCGCCGAGATAGTTGGTCGAGACAAGGCGAGCGGAAACGCCTTCGCCACTTGCAGTGCGGCCGACGCGAATGGATTCAGGCCGCAGGCTGCCCCAGCGATGCTGGCCGCAATAGCGCTGGACGAAATCCGGCGGCAGCACGTTGGAGGAACCGACGAAATCGGCGACAAAGCGGGTCTTCGGCCGCTGGTAGATATCCTCCGGCGTGCCGATCTGCATGATCTTGCCGTCATTGAAGACGGCGACGCGGTCGGCCATCGACAGCGCCTCGCCCTGGTCGTGAGTGACGAAGACGAAGGTGATGCCGAGCACTTTCTGCAGCGACTTCAGCTCCTCCTGCATGTTCTCGCGCAGCTTGAGGTCGAGGGCGCCGAGCGGCTCGTCGAGCAGCAGCACCTTGGGCTGGTTGACCAGCGCACGGGCAAGCGCGACGCGCTGACGCTGGCCGCCGGAAAGCTGGCCGGGGCGGCGGGCGCCATAGCCTGGCAGCCGCACCAGCGACAGCGCCTCTTCCGCCGCCTTGTGCCGTTCCGCCTTGCCGATGCCCTTGACCATGAGGCCATAGGCAACATTGTCGAGCACGCTCAGATGCGGGAATAGCGCGTAGTCCTGGAACACGGTGTTGACGTTGCGGCGATAGGGCGGCACACCCTCGGCGCGTTCGCCGAAGATCGAGATCGAGCCCGAGGTCGGCTGCTCGAAGCCGGCGATGAGGCGCAGGCACGTGGTCTTGCCGGAACCGGACGGCCCGAGCATGGCGAAGAACTCGCCCGGTGCGATATCGAGATCGACCGCATCGACAGCGCGAACGCTGCCGAAATGGCGCGAGGCTTTCTGAAAGGAAACGGCGGTGGTCATGGGTTGTCCTGATCTGTCAGGCTCATCAAAATCAAGCGGCTGCGCTGCCCCTCATCCGCCTGCCGGCACCTTCTCCCCGTATAGTGACGGGGAGAAGAAAGCGCCCCTACGCTGGCGACCCCCTCTCCCCGTTCTTCACGGGGAGAGGGTAAGGGTGAGGGGCAGCGCCGAGCTCAGCAAAGAGGCGAAATCACCTCCCGCCGATGACGCCGATATAGTCCGACACCCAGCGGTAATAGGGCACGCACTGGTCGTTCTCGGTGGCGCATTTCGACACCGGCGTCTTCCAGAACTTGATCTTGTCGAAATTGTCGTAGCCGTTGGTCTTGCAGCCTTCGTCGGTCAACAGCTCGTTGCCCTTGCAGGCTGCAGGCACCACCGGCAGCGAACCGAACCAGGCCGAGACATCGCCCTGCACTTTCGGCGACAAGGAATGTTCCATCCACATATAGGCGCAGTTCGGATTGGCGGAGTCGGCCTCCATCATGGTGGTGTCGGCCCAGCCGGTGACGCCTTCTTCCGGCACGGTCGACGCGACCGGTTTCTTGGCGGCGACCAGCGCATTGACCTGATAAGGCCACGAGCCGGAAGCAACGACGCCTTCGTTCTGGAAATCGTCGACCTGGATGGCGGCGTCATGCCAGTAGCGGCCGACCAGCGTGCGCTGGACGCGCAGCAGTTCGAGCGCCGCCTTGTACTGGTCCTCGTTCAGCTCGTAGGGATCCTTGATGCCGAGTTCCGGCTTGTGGAACATCAGATAGTTGGCGGCGTCGGCGATATGGATCGGCCCGTCATAGGCCTGGACGCGGCCCTTGTTGGACTTGCCGTCCGGCAGCTTCATTTCCTCGAAGACGATGTTCCAGCTCTTGGGAGCTTCCTTGAACACCTCGGTGTTGTACATCAGGACGTTCGGACCCCACTGATAGGGAACGCCATAGTGGACGCCGCCGACGGTGAACCAAGGGGCGTCCTTCAGTCGTTCGTCGACAGTCTTCCAGCTCGGAATGAGATCGGTGTTGATCGGCTGCACGCGCTTGCCGGCAACGAGGCGCAGCGATGCATCGCCCGATGCGGTGACGAGGTCGAAGCCGCCCTCGTTCATCAGCGAGACCATCTCGTCGGAGGTGTTGGCGGTCTTGACGTTGACCTTGCAGCCGGTTTCCTTCTCGAAGGAGGTCACCCAGTCATAACCCTTGTCGGTTTCGCCGCGTTCGATGTAGCCCGGCCAGGCAACGATGTTGACCTGACCTTCGCCCTTGCCAATTTCCTTGACCTGGGCGACGGCCTGACCGGAGAAGGTCAGCGCGACCGTCAAAGCAGTGCATGACTTCAGGAATGAATTCATCATCGATCTCCCATTTTGGCGCCTGACCCCGAAAGCCGGTTTCGGTCTTCGCTAGGGGTCACGCGCGGACTGAAAAACTGTCAGTTCGTGCGTTGGACTTGATGTCGCTCTGGTGGCGACTTTGGTCCCTGGACCGAAAGTGCTTTGAAAATTCCGGTTTCGCAAATTCATTTATCAGAAAGGCGATATCGGTTTTTCCGATAGATCGATGCCCCTTCAAGCCAGCGCCTTCACCAGCCAGCAGGCGGCGTTGAAGCGAGCCTCACCATCCTCTACGAAAGGCGCGAACGCAGCAGGCAACACCGCAGTGATTTTTTCGGCCGTTGCCCGGTCAACCTCACGTAACGCGGCGCCGACCGGCCCTAGTCGGGTGACAAACGTTATCAGATCATCTTCGGCGATCTGACACGCGACATCCACCTGTTCGACTTCGATTGACGACCAGCCACCCGCTTCAAGAATCCGCTTCACCTTGGCGGCGTTGGCAAAGGCAAACTGCCCCGGCGCATCGGGGTCCGGTGCGGGTGCGGGCGGTAGAAAAGGCGCAGCCGCTCGCGCGGCGGTCGTCATAAAATCATTCTCGGCAGGACTGCGCCAAGCAACAAAGGCGAGTTTGCTACCGCGGCTTGCGGCCTGTCTTATGTTGGCGAACGCAGCCACGGGATCATCGAAGAACATGACACCAAAACGCGAGACAACAGCGTCGAAGTTCCCGACTTCGAACGCATACGTCTGGGCATCGCCCACTTCAAAACTTGCGTTTGCTGCCTCTTCTGCCCCCTTGCGTTTCGTCGCCAAGGCGACAAGCGGCTGCGAGATGTCGAGCCCAACACAATTTCCGCCGTTGCCCACGCGGCGCGCCATCGCCAGAGTCGTGGCGCCGGCGCCGCAGCCGATGTCCAGGACATTGCCCCCTTCCCCGGGATAGCCGGCATCGACTACCAGCCGCTCGAACGGCGCCATTACCTGGTCGAGGATCGGTTGCATCTCAACCCAGGCCTTTCCGTTGGCGTCGTTCCAGAGCGCTGCTTGCCGTGTGTTTGGCTGCGCGGATTGCGGCATAACGGACCTCGCTTTTCTGTTGCTCTCACTGATCGTCGCGAGCACTCTACGAGTTCAAGCCGACTTGAGGTCAAGCATGAAAGATATGGATATTGCTGAAGTGTCGCGCCGCACCGGCGTGCCCGCCTCGACGCTTCGCTACTATGAGGAGAAAGGCCTCATCGCCTCAATCGGCCGTCGCGGCCTGCGCCGCTTGTTCGACCCGGCCGTCCTGGAACGGCTCGCTTTGATCACGCTTGGACGCGCCGGTGGATTCGCACTGGACGAGATTTCCGCGATGCTGAGGCCCGACGGCCTGCCGAAAATGGATCGGGAGCGCCTGGATGCCAAGGCGAACGAACTTGACCATACCATCCAGCGCCTGACCGCGATCAGAGAGGCTTTGCGTCACGCCGCCCGATGTCCGGCCGCCCGGCCGATGGAGTGTCCGACGTTCCGCCGCGCCGTCAGGCTTGCCGGTGCTGGCCGCTTCGAGGTTGCTCCGATCGGGTCGTTCAAGGCGGAGGCGGTTTCCGTCACAAGGCGCAGACGCGAGACCGGCGACGTCAGGCTGGAGTAGGCCACTAGCGGCGGACCGTGCGCTGCGACTGAGCGAGGCCTATAAAATCGCGCGCCGCCTGCGGCAGACCGGACCCGCGGCGCCAGACCATGCCGACCTGGACCACCGGCAAGGAGCCGGAAATATCGCGCGACTCGATGCGGTCGCCTTCCAGAGACCAGGGCCGGTAGACGAGGTCGGGCAGCAGCGCCACGCCGGCGCCGGTGGCAACGAGACTGCGCACGGCTTCCACGGAACGGGTACGAAAGGCGACATGCGGCTTGGCGCCGATCGCCGTGAGCAGCTTGCCGGTGTTCTCCTCGATCTCGTCGACGGTCAGCATGATCAGCGGCTCGAAGGCGATGTCGCCAATGCTGATGATGTCGGCGCCGGCGAGCGGGTGGCCGAGCGGCAGCCAGAGGCGATAGGCCGAGACCTCGAGGATTTCCGACTGCAGTGCCGTGCGGTCGCGCAGGTTGGAGGTGACCATGACGGCGATGTCGAGTTTGCCGCCGATCAAGAGGTGTTCGAGATAGTCGCCATTGTCCTCGATGGCCGAGACCTCGACGCCGGGATAGGCGCGGCGGTAGCGGGCAAGAAGATCCGACAGCACGTAGCCGGCGACCATCGAGGTGACGCCGAGTTGCAGCCGGCCGCCCGCTGCTGCCTGTTCGCCGGAGAAAGAGCGGCGTGCGTCCGAAACGTCGGCAAGGATCTTTGTCGCATGGCGCAGGAACTGATGGCCCTTGTGGGTGATGTTCAGGCCGCGCGGATGGCGTTCGAACAGTTCGACCCCGAGATCGCTTTCGAGTTCCTTGATCGCTTCGGTGACCGAGGATTGCGAGATCGACAGGTTCTGCGCGGCACCCGACACCGTGCCTTGCTCGGCGACGGCGATGAAGAACTGCAACTGGCGAATGGTGAAGGCCATGCCGGACTAAACACCGGCGCGCAAGGGAAGGAAAGCCGACGGCAGAGCTTATCCCGTGACTGGTGACTGTGCTGCGAGCTCAGCCTGATACGCCGCCGGCAGCACCGGGCGAGCGGGAGCGCATCTTCGAGCCGTTCTACCGGCTGCAGGATTATGGCGCCGGGCTTGGCCTCAACCTGGTGCAGGAAATCATGCAATTGCATGGCGGGCGCATCGAGATCCTCGACGACAGACCGAGCGGTGCCTGCTTCAGGATGACTTTTCGCGCTCTGACGGCATAGGCATGTCCGCAGGCGACCACCGCGCGCAGCGGCGCGTTTGAGATCCGTATGCGTCCACCAATTGCTCGTGTTCGGCCAGACTCTTGCGGACTCTAGAATCCGGCTGCGTCGCCGGCGATGCTGAGTCGAGCGCCGGCTTGCGAGAGGGCGGCGGCAATGTCGCGCGACGGCGACCGGTCGGTGGCGAGTTCGGAAAACCCGTCGAGGCCGCAGACTTGGACCAGACCCAGGCGGCCGAACTTGGTGTGATCGGTGACAACGAGCGAACGCTGGCCGCGCGACAGCACCATGCGGGCGAACTCGGCCTCTTCCAGATCGTAGTCCATGACGCCCATCACCGCATCGACGGCGCCGGTGGAGATGATGGCATGGCTGACCGAGAAGCGGCTGACGAAGTCGATGGCCGAGGCCCCGAAGGCAGCGCCTGAATCGCTGCGCAATTCGCCGCCGGCCATGTAGACCTTGTTGCCGTTGACGGTGGCCAGCGTGCGGGCGATGTCCGACGAGTTGGTGACGACCGTCAGGCGCCGGTGGCCGAGCAGCTCACGGGCCAGGAACGAGGTCGTCGTGCCGGTGTCGAGCATGATCGATTCACCGTCGCGGATGGTGGCGGCGACCATGCGGGCAATGATCCGCTTGGCATCGGCATTCTCGCGCATGCGCCGTTCGAATGGCGCTTCGCCGATCATCGACGGCAGGCCGATGGCGCCATGCATCTTGAGGACGGAGCCGTCACCGGTGAGTGGCTTGACGTCACGGCGCACGGTCTCGAGTGAAACGCCCAGCCGGTCGGCCAGGCTGGCGATGGTGACGGTCCCCTCTTCCTGCAGCAGCCGCAGGATCTCGCCGTGTCGTTTTGAATGGACCATTTGGGTTTCCCGGACTTAGCCCTTTGCCCGATTCTAAGCTAATTCGAGCGGTTTTAAAGGAACTGCCCGCGCTTTCGGGCAAAATACCCGAAAAAAGTCACAACTTTTTGTTGACAGGCAGGCAACCTTGGCGTGAAATTGAGTCAACAAACACGGGTTCGGAGCTGCAACGGGAGGGTGATGGCAGAGCCGCAACTCATTGGCCAGGCAGTTTTGAACGTGTCTGGCGCAAGGAATTTTCAGATCCGCGGGGGCGGATGCCGGGGTCAAAAACCTGGCCAAGGGGCTCGTCGGTGCGGTGCGGGATACCGATCCTGGCGTCTCGCACCGACGAGATTTTCTCCTCGCTGTCGTTGGGCTGTCCATGGCGCCCTTGCCGACGCTCCGCAAAGTCGACGCTCAGCAAACCAGGGATGATTCCGTGATTGCAGAAGACCGCATCCGCGCCCTGCCCTGCTGGACCGGCAACATCGAGATCGCGCCGTTGCCGGGCGGTCTCAGCAACGCCAATTATGTGGTCAAGGACGCCGCCGGAAAGCACGTCGTGCGCTTCGGCAGGGACTATCCGTTCCATCACGTCTTTCGCGAGCGTGAGGTGATGACCGCGCGTGCGGCACATGCCGCCGGTTTCGCGCCAGCCGTCCTCCATGCCGAACCGGGCATCCTGGTGACGGAATACCTTGGTGCGAAAACCTATCTTGCACAGGACGTGCGCGCCAATCTTGGTCGTGTCGCAGCCCTGATGCGCGGTTTCCACCGGGAGATGCCCAATCACGTCTCCGGCGCCGGCTTCATGTTCTGGGTGTTCCATGTCATTCGCGACTATGCGCGGACCCTTGAAGAAGGCGGCAGCCGCAAGCGCAGCGAATTGCCGCGCCTGCTCACGCTGGCTGACGAGCTGGAGCGCGCGCAGAAATTGCTGCCGATCGTCTTTGGACACAACGATCTTTTGCCGGCTAATATCCTTGACGACGGCAGCAGGCTATGGCTGATCGACTTCGAGTATGCCGGTTTCAACACGGCGATGTTTGACCTTGCCGGCGTAGCCTCGAATGCCGGCATGAGCGACGAGGAATCCTTCGCCTTCCTGACCGCCTATTTCATGAAGGAACCGGACCAGGCGATCCGCCGCTCGCACGCGGCCATGCAATGCGCTTCGCTGCTGCGCGAGGCGATGTGGAGCATGGTGTCCGAACTCTATCTCGACGCGCCCGGCATCGACTACGTCGCCTACACCGAGGAGAACCTGACGCGGCTCGAAGCCGCGCTCGATAACTACAGAACGAAGTACGGGATACAAAAATCATGACATTGCCCAGCCAGGCCGCGATCGTCGTCATTGGCGGCGGCATCATCGGCTGTTCGACGGCCTATCATCTGGCGCGTGACCACAAGGCGGACGTGGTGCTGCTCGAACAGGGCAAGCTGACCTCGGGCTCGACCTGGCATGCCGCGGGGCTGGTCGGGCAATTGCGCTCGTCGGCCTCGATCACCCGCGTGCTCAAATATTCCGTCGACCTCTACAAGGGGCTGGAGGCCGAAACCGGCCTTGCCACCGGCTGGAAGATGACCGGCTGCCTGCGGCTGGCCACCAATGCCGACCGCTGGACCGAGTACAAGAGGCTGGCGACGACGGCGAAAAGCTTCGGCATGGACATGCAATTGCTGTCGCCGGCGGAGGTCAAGGCGATGTGGCCGCTCCTGGAAACCGGCGATTTGGTGGGCGCTTCCTGGCTCCCTACCGACGGCCAGGCGAGCCCTTCGGACATCACGCAGTCGCTGGCGAAAGGCGCGCGCATGCATGGCGCCAAACTGTTCGAGGATGTGCGCGTCACCGGCTTCGAAATGAAGGACGGCCGCATCGCGATGGTGAAGACCAGCAAGGGCGACATTGCCTGCGACAAGGTGGTCAACTGCGCCGGGCAATGGGCGCGGCAGGTGGGTGCGATGGCCGGCATCAACGTGCCGCTGCAGCCGGTGAAGCACCAGTACATCATCACCGAGAAGATCGATGGACTGGCGACCGACGCGCCGACCATCCGCGACCCGGACCGGCGCACCTATTTCAAGGAGGAGGTCGGCGGGCTGGTGATGGGCGGCTACGAGCCGAACCCGCAGGCCTGGACGACCGGAGATGTGCCCGACGATTGGGAGTTCCGGCTCTTCGACGACGATTACGACCATTTCGAACAGCACATGCGCCAAGCGATGGCGCGCGTGCCGGCGCTCGAAACCGTCGGCGTCAAGCAGATGATCAACGGGCCGGAGAGTTTTACGCCGGACGGCAATTTCATTCTCGGCGCGGCGCCCGAATGCGCCAACATGTTTGTCGGCGCCGGCTTCAACGCCTTCGGCATCGCCTCGGGTGGCGGCGCCGGCTGGGTGCTGGCGCAGTGGGTGGTCGACGGCGAAGCACCGCTCGACCTGTGGGTTGTCGACATCAGGCGCTTTTCCAACCTGCACCGGGACCGGCAGTGGGTCTGCGACCGCACGCTGGAAGCCTATGGCAAGCACTATACGATCGGCTTCCCGCATGAGGAGTACGCCAGCGGGCGGCCGCGCATCGTCTCACCCCTTTACAACAGGCTGAAACAGCAGCGCGCCGTGTTCGGCTCGAAGCTTGGCTGGGAACGGCCGAACTGGTTCGCGCCCGAAGGCGTCGAGCCGCAGGATGTCTATTCGATGGGTCGCCAGAACTGGTTTGCGGCAGTCGGCGAGGAACACCGGCACGTGCGCGAGAAGGTCGGCATCTTCGATCAATCCTCCTTCGCCAAATACGAACTGAGCGGGCCCGACGCGCTGAAGGTGCTGGACTGGATTTGCGCCAACGACGTCAGCAAGCCTGTCGGCCGGCTGACCTACACGCAGCTTCTCAACACGCGCGGCGGCATCGAGGCGGACCTGACCGTGGCGCGACTGGCCGAGGAGAAATTCTACATCGTCACCGGCACCGGGTTCCGCACCCATGATCTGTCATGGATCGGCGACCATATCGGCGAAGGGCTCGATGCCACGCTTGTCGATGTCACCGAGGAATTCGGCACGCTGTCGCTGATGGGGCCTCGGGCGCGCGACGTGCTTTCTGCCGTGACCGAAGCCGACGTGTCGAACACCAGTTTCCCGTTCGGCCATGTGCGTGAGATTGCCATTGCCGGCCACACAATTCGGGCGCTGCGCGTCACCTATGTCGGCGAACTCGGCTGGGAACTGCATGTGCCGATCGAGGCGACAGGCGAAGTCTTCGATGCACTGATGGCGGCCGGCAACAAGCACGGCATCCGCCCGGTCGGCTATCGCGCCCTGGAATCGCTGCGGCTGGAAAAGGGCTATCGCGCCTGGGGCTCCGACATCACGCCCAACGACACGCCGCAGGAAGCCGGCTTGGGTTGGGCGGTCAAGCTGCGCAAGAACACCGATTTCGTCGGACGACGCGCGCTCGAGAAGACCAGCGGCGCGGCCTTGAAGAAACGCTTTGCCGGCTTCACGGTCGTTGACCCGGAGATCGTGCTGCTTGGCCGCGAGACCATCCTGCGCAATGGCGAGCCGGTCGGCTATCTCACCAGCGGCGGCTATGGCTACACGGTGAGCCGGAACATCGGCTACGGCTACGTGCGCAACGGCGACGGGGTGAGCGACGATTTTCTCGCCTCGGGCGACTATGAACTGGTCGTGGCGATGGAGCGGACGCCGGCCCAAATCCATCTCGAGCCGATGTACGACCCGACGGCCGCCAGGGTCAAAGCGTAGATCGGGGTCAAAGCGTAGATCAGGTGACGCGCAGGGCGAGACCGCGGCTTGGCACGGTGTCGGCCTCGCCCGGCATGGAGACGTAGGGACGCGTTTCCTCGACGCGGGTGACAAGGCCTTGCGCTTCGAGTTCGGCGATGCGCGCGCCAAAGCCGGCTTCCCACAGCGTGTTCTTGACTGTCAGCACGATGATGCCACCCGGCCGGCAGATGCGGATCAGCTCGTCCAGCCCCTCGGCGCCGACATGGCCGGAGGTGAAGACGCCGGCCGAAATGATGCCGGCATAGGCATCGTCGGCAAACGGCAGCTTGCCGCCGAGCGCCAGGCAATGCAGCGCCGAATAGACCCCCTTGCGGGCGGCCTGGGCCAGCATGCCTTCAGATATGTCGAGCGCCTCGACCAAGGGATAGCCTGTTATATCAAGCCATTCGCCAATAAGCCCGGTGCCGGCTCCCGCATCGAGCAGCGGCGCGGCACCGCGCGGCAGATGGCGGGCCAGCAAGGCAAGGCAGATCGTCGGATGGCGATAGCCGGCGGCCGACATGTCGGCGTCATAGGTCTGCGACCAGCGGTCATAGAGTGCCGCGACGTCCTCTGGCCGCTTCGCCGCGTAGGCTGCTGCAAGCGGGCCTCGATGTTTGCTGTGCGCCACTTTTGTCCTGTCCACCAATCGGTCTTGCATCGCATGATAGCCAAACCACGAAAATTGTGGAACCGTCGCTGCGACAAATAACAGCGTTGGGGCGCAGGCATGGTGACAGACGAGGCGCGTGCGGCACTTGCCGACATTTCCTTGGCCACCATTCCCATGCTGGCCGGCTACACCGGGCCGCTCGAACGGCTCGGCGGCCTCACCAATCTGGTCTTCAAGGCTGGCGAGTTCTGCCTGCGCATTCCCGGCAAGGGCACCGAGGAATACATCAACCGCGCCAACGAGGCGGTGGCGGCGCGCGAAGCGGCAAAGGCGGAGGTCAGTCCAGAGGTGCTGCATGTCGATCCCGCCACCGGGGTCATGGTGACGCGCTTCATCGCCGGCGCGGAGACGATGTCGCCGGAGAAATTCAAGGTTCGGCCCGGCAGTCCGGCGCGGGCCGGCGAGGCCTTCCGCAAACTGCACAATTCCAGCGCGGTGTTTCCCTTCCGCTTCGAACTGTTTGCGATGATCGACGACTATCTCAAGGTGCTGTCGACCAAGGACGTCGCCCTGCCCACCGGCTATCACGACGTGGTGCGCGAGGCCGGGAGCGTGCGCTCGGCGCTGGCCGCCCATCCCTTGCCCCTCGCTGCCTGCCACTGCGATCCGCTGTGCGAGAACTTTCTCGATACAGGCGAGCGGATGTGGATCGTCGACTGGGAATATTCGGGCATGAACGATCCGCTCTGGGATCTCGGCGACCTCAGCGTGGAAGGAAAATTCGATACGGCGCAGGACGAAGAGATGATGCACGCCTATTTCGGCGGCGAGGCCAGAGCGGCCGAGCGCGGCCGCATCGTCATCTACAAGGCGATGTGCGATCTGTTGTGGACATTGTGGGGGCTGATCCAGCTCGCCAACAACAACCCAGTCGATGATTTCCGCGCCTATGCCGACGGACGGTTCGTGCGCTGCAAGGCGTTGATGGAGACGCCGGAGTTTTCACGGCACCTGGCGGCGATACGCCTGGGTTAGGCACAGGAAATCTGGACCCTAATTGACGCCTTTTGGCACGTTTTCGGGCGGCACAGTGGTGTCGACCACTTTCTGGCGGTGGAAGATGAACAGGCCGGCGAGAACGACGATGCCTGAGCCGATCAGGATGCGCGGACCGGGAACGTCACCAAAGAACACCAGCCCGAACACCACCGCCCACAGGAGCAGCGTGTAATGCAGCGGCGCCAGCGTCGAGGCCGGGGCCAGCTTGAGCGCCCTGGTGATCATCAGATGCGCGCCGCATGAAACGATACCCAGCAGCAGCATGGCGCCGAAATCGAGCGCTGACGGTGTCTGCCAGGCGCCGATGGTCAACACGCCGCCGACCACCATCGTGCCGATGGTCTGCCATGTCACCAGGTTGGTGTCGCTGGTGCCGCGCAGGCGCCGGTTGAGGATGATGGCGAAGGCGAAGGCAATGCTGCCGGCGAGCGCGAAGCTCGATGACAACGAGAACGCCGCCGAGGACGGTTTCAGCATGATCAGCACGCCGCAGAAGCCGAGCAGGATCGCCATCCAGCGGCGCCAGCCGACCTTTTCGCCGAGCAACAAATGCGAGAGTGCCGCGACATAGATCGGTCCGGCCATGTAGAAGCTCATCACGTCGGCAAGCGGCAGGTAGACGACGGCGGCATAGAACAGTGCCGTGTCGAGCGTTGTCATCACCACGCGCAGCAGCTGCAGCTCCAGGCGCTCCATGTGAAACAGCTTGGCCGTGCCCTGGTGGGCGATCATCGGGCCAAGCACGAAGAACGCGCCGATAGAACGGATCAGCACCACCTGGCCGACGGAGAAGCTGGCGACCAGCCACTTGCCCATGGCATCGTTCAGCGCAAACAGGAAATCGCCGGCCAGCATCAAAAGGATGCCGGCCAGGAGCACGTTCCTGATTGTGGAATTCTGCGCCACGGGCTGCGTCATGCCGATCCCGATTCCTCCTAGAGCATGATGCCGAAAAGTGTGAAGCGGTTTTCGGACGACATCATGCTCTATCTCTTTGATTTAGAGCCGCGTCGTAGACGGAAGCGGCTGCTTTGACGAGGAGAAATCCGGAAATCCGCAAGGCCAGAACCGGGAATCGGCTGGGTCTGGCCTATGCTATTGGGCCTGATGCGACGTCCGATGCCTGCGGTTCACCAGGCTGGGCCTGCCCGGGATGGACAGCCTGGTGTCCTGCTTCGTCCGCTGCGCCACCACCTTGCCCCTGGCGATGACGCACAGGCGTTCGGCGCGCAGGCGCAGGGCTTCGATCGGATTGCCGGCATCCAGGATGACAAGGCTGGCGCGCTTGCCTACCGCCAGGCCGAGATGGTCGAGCCCCATGATCGACGCGTTGACATTGGTGACCATGTCGAAGCAGCGGGCCATGTCGGCCGGGCTCGACATCTGGGCGACGTGCAGGCCCATGAAGGCGACGTCGAGCATGTCGGCGGTGCCGAGCGAATACCAGGGATCGAGCACGCAATCCTGGCCCCAGCCAACACGGATGCCCAGCGCCTGCATTTCCTTGACCCGGGTCATACCGCGGCGCTTGGGGAAGGTGTCGTGGCGGCCCTGCAGCATGATGTTGATCAGCGGATTGGGGATCGCCGAAACACCCGCCTCGGCGATCAGCGGCAGCAATTTCGAGACATAGTAATTGTCCATCGAATGCATCGAGGTGAGGTGTGAGCCGGCGACCTTGCCCTGCAGGCCGAGGCGCTGCGTCTCATAGGCAAGCTGTTCGATATGGCGCGACAGCGGGTCGTCGGTCTCGTCGCAATGCAGGTCGACCATCAGGCCGCGCTCTGCCGCGATCTCGCACAGCTCCGTCACCGAGCGCGTGCCATCTGCCATGGTGCGCTCGAAATGCGGGATGCCGCCGACGATGTCGACGCCCATGTCTAGTGCGCGGATAGTGTTTTCCCGTGCTTTCGGCGAGCGATAAAACCCGTCCTGCGGAAAGGCGACCAATTGCAGGTCGATGTACGGGGCGATCGTCTTCTTGACCTCGAGCAGGGCCTCGACCGCCAGCAGCCTGTCGTCGCAGACATCGACATGGGTGCGGATGGCAAGCAGACCCATCGACACCGCCCAGTCGCAATAGGCAAGGGCGCGGTCGCGCACGGCTTCATGCGTCAACAGCGGCTTCAGCTCGCCCCACAACGAGATGCCTTCGAGCAGCGTGCCCGACGCGTTGATGCGCGGTATGCCGTAGGAGAGCGTTGCATCCATGTGGAAATGCGGGTCGACGAAAGGCGGCGAGACCAGATTGCCACTGGCGTCGATCGCCGTGCCGGCGGTGACATCGAGCTTCGGCTCGATCGCCGCAATCGTCTCGCCGACGATGCCGATATCGGCGACCCTGCCATCAGGCAGCGTACCGCCGCGAACGATAAGGTCGAAATCCATTCGTCGTCATCCCGCTTGAAGAATCAGCATCCTATCGTGGCGGCAAAGAATCTGCAGCGCTTGTGCCGCCCGCCTGCCGGCACCTTCTCCCCGTATAGTGACGGGGAGAAGGGAGATGCTGCGACCTCGCCGCTCTTTGTCAACGCCTACAATTGGCGAAATCGTTGATGACGGCGCCTTTCTCCCCGTCACTATACGGGGAGAAATGTCCGGCAGGACAATGAGGGGCAGCGCCACGCTGATGGAATCCAGCCTTACTCCGGCACGAACCTGACCGCGCCCTTGGCCGCGCTGGTCGCCATCGCGGCGTAGGCGCGCAAGGCTGTAGTGACCTTGCGCTTGCGCTTCTCCTCGGGCTTCCAGGCAGCAATCCCCTTGGCCTCCATCGCCGCCCGGCGGCTGGCAAGTTCAGCGTCGCTGACGGCTAGGCGGATGGTCCGGTTCGGGATGTCGATCTCGACCGTATCGCCCTCGTGCACCAGGCCGATCAAACCGCCCTCGGCGGCTTCCGGCGAGACATGGCCGATCGACAGGCCGGAGGTGCCACCGGAGAAGCGGCCGTCGGTGACCAGCGCGCAAGCCTTGCCCAGGCCCTTCGACTTCAGATAGCTGGTCGGATAGAGCATTTCCTGCATGCCGGGACCGCCTCGCGGCCCTTCATAGCGGATGACGACGACATCACCGGCCTTGATCTCGTTGGCCAGGATCGCCTTGACGCTGGCGTCCTGGCTTTCGAACACGCGGGCCGGGCCGGTGAACTTCAGGATCGATTCGTCGACGCCGGCGGTCTTCACGATGCAGCCGTCGAGCGCCAGATTGCCCTTCAACACGGCAAGGCCGCCATCCTTGGAGAAGGGGTGCTCGACTGAACGGATGACGCCTTTCTCGCGGTCGAGGTCGAGGTCGTCCCAGCGGCGGTCCTGGCTGAAGGCAACCTGCGTCGGCACGCCGCCAGGCGCAGCGAGGAAGAAATCGCGCACGCTTTGGCTGGTCGAGCGCGAAATGTCCCAATGGTCGAGCGCTTCACCCAGCGTGCGTGTGTGCACGGTCGGCAGGTCGCGGTTGATCAAGCCGGCATTGTCGAGCTGGCCGAGGATCGCCATGATGCCGCCGGCGCGGTGGACGTCTTCCATGTGCACATCCGCCTTGGCGGGAGCCACCTTGCACAGCACGGGCACCTTGCGTGACAGCGCGTCGATATCGTCCTGATCGAAGTTGATCTCGCCTTCATGCGCGGCGGCCAGGATGTGCAGCACGGTGTTGGTCGAGCCGCCCATAGCGATATCGAGCGTCATGGCGTTTTCGAAGGCACCCTTCGAGGCGATGTTGCGCGGCAACGCGGTTTCGTCGTCCTGCTCGTAATAGCGCTGGGCGAGATCGACGATCAGGTGGCCGGCTTCGACGAACAGGCGCTTGCGGTCGGCATGCGTGGCCAGCGTCGAGCCGTTGCCCGGCAGTGACAGGCCAAGCGCCTCGGTCAAACAATTCATCGAATTGGCGGTGAACATGCCCGAGCAGGAACCGCAGGTCGGGCAGGCCGAACGTTCGATGACCTTGACGTCCTCGTCGGAGATCTTGTCGTCGGCGGCCGCCACCATGGCGTCGACCAGGTCGAGCGCCTGCGTCTTGCCGGCCAGCACCACCTTGCCGGCTTCCATCGGCCCGCCGGAGACGAAGACGGTCGGGATGTTGAGGCGTAAACTGGCCATCAGCATGCCGGGCGTGATCTTGTCGCAATTGGAGATGCAGACCATGGCGTCGGCGCAGTGCGCGTTGACCATGTATTCGACAGAATCGGCGATGAGCTCGCGCGACGGCAACGAATAGAGCATGCCGTCATGGCCCATGGCGATGCCATCATCGACGGCGATGGTGTTGAATTCCTTGGCGACGCCACCGGCCTTCTCGATCTCGCGCGCGACCAGCTGGCCGAGGTCCTTCAGGTGGACATGGCCCGGCACGAACTGGGTGAAGGAGTTGACCACCGCGATGATCGGTTTGCCGAAATCGGAATCCTTCATGCCGGTGGCGCGCCAGAGGCCGCGAGCGCCGGCCATGTTGCGGCCATGGGTGGTGGTGCGGGAGCGATAGGCAGGCATGAATTTTCCTTGGCTGGCTTGCTGCGCTCCATGCGGAGCGTGGCGGCGCTGAATTCGGACCGCAGGCCTTATAGACGCGCAAGCCTGGTCTGGCCACAATTTTGCAATGCGCCACGAAATCCGGATGTGCGGTTGACGAGCGGCGTTCACCTGTATATAGCCAATCAGGTATATACCCATTTGGCTATGGATACCCGATGAACCAGTTGGACGCCACTTTTGCCGCACTCGCCGATCCGACGCGCCGCGCCATTCTTGCCCGGCTCATCCAGGGCGAAGCATCCGTGATGGAACTCGCCGAGCCTTTCGCGATGAGCCAGCCCTCGATTTCCAAGCACCTCAAGGTGCTGGAAAACGCCGGACTGATTTCACGCGGCCGCGACGCACAGCGCCGGCCGTGCCGGCTCGAAGCAAAACCGCTGGCAGAGGCCAATGACTGGCTGGAGCGTTATCGAAGGATCTGGGAAGGCAACTTCCAGCGCCTCGACGCGTTGCTCGGCGCGATGAAGGCCGAGAAAGCCCCCGACAGTACCGACCAATAGCGCGAAAACATCGCGGCCTGTGTCGGATCACCGGCCTGTCGCACGTCCTTTGGCAAACATGAGGAGGATCATCATGAGCACCACAACCTTGCCCGGTTCGACCGTCGCCACACTGACGGTGACCACGCCCAGCGACCGCGAGGTCCAGATCACCCGCATCTTCGATGCGTCGCGGCCGATGGTCTTTGACTGCTGGACGATACCCGAGTTGCTGAAGGGCTGGCTGCACGGTCCCGATGGCTGGCGGCTGGCGGTCTGCGAAATCGACCTCAGGGTTGGCGGCGCCACACGCTACGTCTGGCAGCACCGCGATGGCCGCAGCATGGGCATGAGCGGCGCCTATCGCGAAATCGTGCGTCCAGCCAGGATCGTCGCCACCGAATTGTTCGACGAGGACTGGACCGGCGGCGAAACCGTCGGGACGGTGGTCTTCATCGAACAGAGTGGGAAGACGCTTCTGACGCAGACGGTGCTCTACGCTTCGCAAGCGGCCCGCGACGGCGCGCTCGGCACCGGTATGACCCGCGGCATGGCCGACAGCTATGCCCAGCTCGACGCTTATCTCGCTTCACTTCAGGACGCTGCCAAAGGCGCCGCCTGACGCTTCCTTCATCCCCCAAGAGAAACGAGGAGAAAGACCATGCAAAAGATCACCACCTTCCTGTGGTTCGACGGACAGGCCGAGGAGGCCATGAACCATTACATGTCCGTCTTCAAGAATTCGAAGGAACTGAGCGTGACGCGTTGGCCCAAGGGTCACGCTGACGAGGGCAAGGTGCTGGTGGCCTCGTTCGAACTCGACGGCGTCCCGTTCCTGGCGCTCAACGGCGGACCACAATACAAGTTCACCGAGGCGATCTCACTATCGATCGACTGCAAGACGCAGGAAGAAGTCGATCATTTCTGGACCAGGCTCACAGAGGGTGGCGGCGAACCAGGGCCCTGTGGCTGGCTGAAGGACAAGTTCGGTGTTTCCTGGCAGGTCGTGCCGGAACAACTGCCGCGCCTGCTGCAGGATCCGGACAGGGCCAAGGCCGGCCGGGCGATGAATGCGATGATGCAGATGGGCAAGATCGACATCGCCAAGATCGAAGAAGCAGCCAGAGGGTGAGCGGACTTCCCCTTCTCCCCCTTATGGGAGAAGGTGGATCGGCGCGCAGCGCCGAGACGGATGAGGGGTGTTCCAGCGGAGTGAGACCTTGGCGTTCCCTGGAACCATCCGTCGCCTTCGGCGACACCTTCTCCCACAAGGGGAGAAGGCAAGATGGCGCGTCAAGCGGCCTTGTCGCGAACCTGATAGTCCTTGATCGTGGCGAAGCGGATCGCCTTCCAGCGTTCCGCTTCGTAGTTCAGCGAAAAGGCGTGCTGGGCGAGGAACACCGGATCATTGTCGAGGTCGCGGGCGATGTCGCCGCGATGGGCTTCGATGAAACGCAGAACCTCGGCCTTGTCCTCTGCCGATATCCAGCGGCAGACCGAAAAGCGTGACATCTCGAACTCGACCGGGAGCGTGTATTCGAAGTTCAGCCGCTCCTTCAGGACGTCGAGCTGTAGCGCGCCGACGACGCCGACGATGGCCGGTGAGCCATCCTCCGGCGAGAACAATTGCACGACGCCCTCCTCGGCCATCTGGTGCAGCGCTTCCTTGAGCTTCTTGGCCTTCATCGCGTCACCCAAGCGGACGCGGCGCAGGATTTCCGGGGCGAAGTTGGGCACGCCTCGGAACAGAATTTCCTCGCCCTCGGTCAGCGTATCGCCGATGCGCAGCGTGCCATGGTTGGGGATGCCGACGACGTCGCCGGCAAACGCCTCGTCGGCGGTAACGCGGGTGCGGGCAAAGAAGAATTGCGGCGCCGACAGGCTCATCGGCTTTCCGGTGCGCACCAGCTTGGCCTTCATACCCCGCTCGAGTTTGCCCGAGCAGACGCGGACGAAGGCGATGCGGTCGCGGTGATTGGGATCCATGTTGGCCTGGATCTTGAACACAAAGGACGTCATCTTGTCCTCGGTCGCCTCGACCTTGCGGGCATCGGCCTCCTGCGCGCGCGGCGGCGGCCCAAAGGCGCCAAGCGCCTCGATCAGGTCGCGGACGCCATAGTTGCGCAGCGCCGAGCCGAAATAGACCGGAGTCAGATGGCCCTCGCGAAAGGCGTCGATGTCGAGCGGACGGCAGGCTTCACGCGCCAGTTCCAGCTCCTCGATGAAGGCCTCGCGCTCGTTCTCCGGCAACAGACCGGCGACGCGGTTGGAATCGGGACCGTTGACCGGCGTGCGTTCCTTCTCGTCGTCACCCTTGCGCACCGCGTTCAGCGCCAGGTGATAGGTGCCGGAAAACGTCTTGCCGCGACCGATCGGCCAGGTGATCGGTGCCGTATCCAGCGCCAGCTTCTGCTCGATCTCGTCCAGAATCTCAAACGGGTCGCGGCTTTCGCGGTCCATCTTGTTGACGAAAGTGATGATCGGGATGTCGCGCAGCCGGCAGACCTCGAACAGTTTCAGCGTGCGCGGCTCGATGCCCTTGGCGGCGTCGATGACCATGACCGCACTGTCGACGGCCGACAGCGTGCGATAGGTGTCGTCGGCGAAATCCTCGTGGCCGGGTGTGTCGAGCAGGTTGAAGACATTGTCCTCATATTCGAACGTCATCACCGAAGTGACGACCGAAATGCCGCGCTCGCGCTCGATCTTCATCCAGTCGGAGCGGGTTTGGATCCTGTCCTTCTTGGCCTTGACCTCGCCGGCAAGCTGAATTGCGCCACCGAACAGCAGCAGCTTTTCGGTGAGCGTCGTCTTGCCAGCGTCGGGGTGCGCGATGATCGCGAAGGTGCGGCGGCGCGCCACTTCTTCTTCTATTGCTTCAGGCATTCTACAGGATTTCCGTGTGACAGGCCGGGCTTCTAGCAGCGCAGTGCCGGGCTGTCGACCGGTCCGGCGGCGCTGACGCCGCCGGTTGGCGTGGCGCGCTCAGGCCAACTCGGCCATGTGGCTCGCCGGAACGATCTCCGGAAGCCAGCCGGCAATGGCCTCGCCTATCGCGTCGGCATGGTCTTCCTGCAGATAGTGCGCGCCAGGTCCGAGATTGATGAACCGGCAGTTCTTCAGCCCGGCGGCGAATTCGCCTGCGGCTTGCGGCGAAACAAGCGCACCGGGATCGCCGGCGAACAGTAGTTTCGGATAGGTGGAAAGCCGCAACGCACGATGGTCGTGCTCGATGATGGCGGCGACGTCGGCAGGCTGACCCTCGATCGGCAATTCCCTGGGCAGGCGCAGCACCGGTTTGCGCGATCGCGGTGTCGGGAACGGCGCCCGGTAAGCCGTCATCTCCTCGTCGCCCATCGTGCGCAACACCGAGGCCGGCAGCACTTTCTCGACGAAGACATTGTCTTCCAGAACCAGCTTCTCGCCGACATCCGGCGTGCGCAGCGCCTTGAACAGTTCGCGCGCCTGTGGACGCTGATGAAAATCCTCCCAACGCTCGAAGGGCCGGATGAATTCCATGAAGGCGAGGCCGAGAACGTTGCGTGGCCGCCGCGCCGCGAGATGAAAGGCAAGTGCCGTACCCCAGTCCTGCGCGACCACCACCATTTCCCTGATGTCGAGCGCATCGAGGAAGGCGTCGAGATAGCGCACATGATCGAAGAAGCGATAATCGATATCGGGCTTGCTTGACTGGCCGTAACCGATCAGGTCCGGTGCGATGCAGCGACCGAGCGGCGCGACATGCGGGATGATGTTGCGCCAGATGTGGGATGAGGTCGGATTGCCATGCAAGAACAGCACGGTCGGACCGGCCGCACCGGCCTCGACATAGGACATGGTCGAATCGAGCACGGCGATTTCCTCGCGCCGCAGCGCGGTGGAGCCGGATTGCGGCTTGTCGGCGTTCAAACTCATTGGGTCGGCTCCTTTGCAAAGACTGTGCTGAAGATGATTTTCTTGAAGCGCTCGAGCGGCGCCGGGCTGCGCTCGACCTTCATGCGCAGCATGGCGCCTTGCCACGACGACAGCAGGAAGTCGGCGAGGTCGTCGGCATCGAAAGCCCGGGGGATGTCACCGGCCGCCTGACCCTCGGCGATGCAGGCCGCGAATGGCTGGCGCCAACGCTCGAAGATGGCGACAAGCCGCAGGCGCAGCGGTTCGCTGTGCACCGCGGTTTCGAGGCTGAGATTGCCGATCATGCAGCCGCGCGCCCAGTCATGCGCTTCGAGCTTCGAGGTGATGACATCGAGGTAGCGGCGTAGCCTGCCGACGGGCGGCGTCCCGTCCTGTGCAAGGGCTGCTTCGACCAGGCCGCTGACATAGGCGAAATAGCGGTCGAGCACCTCGCCGGCAAACTCCTCCTTGGAGGCGAAATGGTTGGTGAACGAACCCGGCCGGGCATCGGCCGCGGCAACGATGTCTCGCACGCCGGCAGCGGCATAGCCTGAATTCCAGATGGTCCGGAAACCAGCGTCGAGGAGTTTTTCGCGGAGTGATTGTCTAGCCATGGTGAAATAATACGTACGTACGTATTGATGTCAAGTGACGTATTTGGTGTTGGCAAGCGACCATGAGGATGGCACTGGAATCAGTGCCCTCAGGGGGTCACGTGGCAGAGGAGCAAGCATGACTGTGGCGAAACAAGTGATCGTTATCGGCGCCGGCATCATCGGTGCCTCCATCGCCTGGCATCTGAGCAGAGCGGGGGCGCAGGTGACGATCATTGCCGACAGCGCCGCCGGCGGCGTCGCAACGCCAAACTCTTTCGCCTGGATCAATGCCAGCTGGGGCAATCCGCAGCCATATTTCCGGTTGCGCACCCGCGCGATGGCCGAATGGACGCGGCTGGCGCGGGACCTGCCCGAAATTCCGCTCAGCTGGTGCGGCGGCCTGTGCTGGGATTTGTCGGCGGCCGCAATGGAAACCTATGCCGCCGAGCACTCCGCCTGGGGCTACGGCATCAAGCACGTCGACCGCGCTGGCGTCGCGCGCCTTGAGCCCAATCTCGCCGAGCTGCCGGATGTCGCCTTGCATGTCGCCGAAGAGGGTGTCGCCGAACCGGTGACCACCACCAGGGCGCTGCTGGCGGACGCCGAACGGCGCGGAGCGCGGATCATCTCCAGCACGGTGACGGCGCTGGTCCAGACCGGCGGCCAGATCAACGGCGTGGACACATCGCATGGCCTGATAGCCGCCGACGAGGTGGTGATCGCGGCGGGCGTCGGGTCACCGCCTATCGCCGCGACGGCCGGAATCAACCTGCCGATCGAGATACCGCCCGGGCTGATCGTCCATTCGCGGCCTTATGCAAAACTGCTCAACGGGCTGGTGCTGGCCGAGCGCCTGCATATGCGCCAGACGGCGGAGGGCCGCATCATCGCCGGCTCGGATTTTGGCGGCGCCGACCCTGGCATGGATGCCGAAGTCACCGCCCGCGACCTGTTTGCGGCCCTGAAAGCCATGCTGCACGGCGGCGACGGACTGGAGCTGGATTTCCATACGGTTGGCTACCGGCCGACGCCGATCGACGGTTTTCCGATCATCGGCCGTGCCGAGGGCCTGGACGGCCTCTACGTCGCGGTCATGCATTCTGGCATCACGCTGGCGCCGGCTGTCGGCCTGTTCGCCGCCCGGGAAATTCTCGACGGCGAGCGCGACCCGCTGCTGGCGCCCTACGGGCTGTCGCGCTTCGCTCAGTAACCCGGCGGACGACGAAAGCCACCCGCCAGCGGTTCGATTGCCTTGGCGACGCCGAGCAGCCGCGACTCCGACCAACGTTTGCCGACCAGTTGCAGGCCGATCGGCAAACCGTCGCTGTCCTGTCCGCACGGCAGCGAAAGTGCCGGATGGCCGCTGTAGTTGAATACGGCGCCATAGGCCGGCAGCATCCAGTAGCTCTGCTCTTTGCCGTCGACCTGGATTGGCGCGCCCGAATCGCAATGCGGGAAGGCCGTCGTCATGGCGACCGGGCAAAGCAGCGCATCCCAGGTTTCGAAGAACTGGTCCCAGGCGAGAATGGATTTGTCGCGGCGGGCGAGCGCCTCGAACCAGCGCGAGACCGGTGTCGGCTCCTCAGGCGGCTCCGGCTGCGCGGCCTCCATCATCATGCCGATGAGCGCGCCGCCTTGCTTGAGATCGTCGTGCAGATCGAGTTTTGGAAGTTTCGCTTCCTCGACGGTCGCCCCTGCCGATTGCAGCTGCCTTGCCAGACTTTCGACCGCGGCGCTGATCTCGCTGGCCACCGGAAACCCTGGAAGGTTCGGTGCGAAGGCGATGCGCAATGTCTTGGGGTCGAGCTTCGGCATGCCTTCGACCGGCACCGGCGCAAGATCGGTATCGCTTCCGTCGGGGCCGGCAATGATTTGATAGATCAAGGCCAGATCTTCCACGCTGCGCGCCAGCGGGCCAAGACATGACATCAGCCGCACGCTGCGCGCGACACCTCCCGGATCGGGAAAGGCGCCGGCCAGCGAGACGCGATGCTCGGTCGGTTTGAGGCCATAGACACCGCAGAAGGCGGCCGGCAGCCGGATCGAGTCCTGCATGTCGGTGCCGACATCGAACGGCGTCATCCCTGCACAAAGCGCCGCCGCCGCGCCGCCGCTGGAGCCGCCGACGGTGCGCTGGAGGTCCCACGGATTGCTCGTGCGGCCGAACAGCGGATTGCTCGACTGCCAGTCTCCCAGCATGGTCGCGACATTGGTCTTGGCCATCAGCACGCCGCCGGCCGCCTTCAGCCTGGCAACGACCGGGCTGTCCCGCTTGGCGACATAATCGGCGAAAGCGGGAAAACCGACCGTGGTCTTCATGCCTGCCGTCTCGTGCATGTCCTTCAGCGTGAACGGCACGCCATGCAGCGGCCCGAGCACCTCGCCGCGCGCCGGCGCTGCGTCGGCTCTTTTTGCGCGCTCGCGAGCGCCTTCCCGGTCGAGCGAGATGACGGCGTTGACAGCCCCATTGTGGCTGTCGATCTGCGCCAGATGGGCGTCGAGCGCCTCGACAGCCGAGATTTTCCGCGCGGCGATCGCGGCGGCCAGCGCCACGGTTGAGGAAAAGACGATGTCCATAGTCAATGCTCCGGCTTGGCCGCGCGTGTCCAGATCAAGATGGCCGACAGCGACGCGACTTCAAGCGGAGTTGAGCATTGGAGGATCGGCTGCGCTTGATCGGAATTGCGCGCCGACGCTGCTGAGGTCGGCGCTCTACGGCGCCCCCTCTGTCCTGCGACGCTGCCGCAATTTGTAACTAGACGGCCAGTGCCAGCCGAGCCGATGCGGGTGCAAAGGGACGGATGGCGATACCATCCGTGGTCATGGTGACGAAGCTCGATCGCGGGATCGCCTGCCAGTCGCCGCCCTCGCGGTCGAATGGCTCGGAAACAATGCAGCGGCCGCCGCCTTTGCGGAAAACGGAGGTGTAAAGCGTCGGGGCGTGGGCGTCGGTGGCATAGCGCACCGCGTGCAGCGCCTGGCCGTCGGAGAAGGCGGCGGTGAGTTTCAGCACCGGCTCGAGGCCGGCCCGGCGCGAGGCTTCAAGCACGCGGCTGGTGGCGCGCGAGACGGCGCCTTGCGGATCGGCCACCAATCCTTCGTCGATCATCAGCAGGAAAAACAATTCGGAATCAGTGGTGCCTTCGCGCTGGTCGAAGACGGCGTCGGACAGCGAGTTTTCCAGCGCCCGGCGGATCTTCTCGAAACCGCCGATCTGGCCGTTGTGCATGAACGACCAGCGCTCCGAAATGAAGGGATGGCAGTTCATGCGGCTGGTGGCGCCGCCGGTCGAGGCCCGCACATGGGCAAGGAACAGGCCCGACTTGATCTGCCGGCACAGGCTCTTCAGATTGGGGTCGGACCAGGCCGGCAGGATGTCGCGGTAGAGACCGGGCTCCGGCCGGTCGCCATACCAGGCAAGGCCAAAGCCATCGCCATTGGTCGGCGATTTCGCTTCCTGGGCGCAATGGCTCTGGGCAATCAGCGAGTGACAGGGCGCCGTGAGGATGTCTTCGAGAAAAACCGCTTCACCGAGATAGGCCGCCCACCGGCACATCGCTTCTGTCGTCCTCTAGGCACGATCCATGAGAGCCGCTGGCTCCTTGGTCCCGTGCGAGCCTCTGTTGTGCGTCCGCTCGTAAAGCTCGCGGACGATTCGGCTGGCGGTAGTCTCGAACAGAAATGGTAAGAAAGCGTGAACGAGCGCGGCACCCGCCGCCATCAACAACCGCGACGAGAACCAGGCGGCAAAGGCCATATGGCCGAAATAGGTTTCACCGACCTTGGCCGGATGAGAGGTGAAGATCGTTGCGAGCGACATGCTATTCCCCTTTCAGCGCTTGGTGTTCCTGATATGAGTATCTTGACACGCTTCGCCGGTTCATTGGTCTCAAAATGTCCTTGTATTTGGGCACTCCATGGGACAAACATCCCACATGGTGCTGGAAATCGACGAAATCGACCGAAAATTGCTCACCGAACTGCAACGCGACGGCACGCTGTCGGTCGACCAGCTGTCGGAACGGGTGGCCTTGTCGCGCAATGCCTGCTGGCGCCGGGTGAAGCGACTTGAGGAGGACGGCGTCATCACCGGCCGCGTGGCGCTGGTCGATGCCGAAAAGCTCGGGCTTGGCCTCTCGGTGTTCGTCCTGATCCGCACGTCCAACCACGACCCGGACTGGCTGCAGAAATTCCGGGCGGCGGTGACCGGCTTTCCCGAGATCACCGGCGTCTATCGCATGTCGGGCGACCTCGACTACGTGCTGCGCGCCCGGGTCGCCGACGTGAAGGCCTATGACCGGCTCTACCAGCGGCTGATCGCCAAGGTGGCGCTGTCGGACGTTTCGGCCTCCTTCGTGATGGAGGAGATCAAGGAGACCACCGTGGTTCCAATGGAACTGCGCTAGGTCTGCTCGGATTCAGGTGATGTCGGACTGACCTGGATGCCGGAGGCCATAGTGATGCCCGAAAGAAAGCCGTTGATAGCGCTAGACCTGAGTTGACTGAATCGTCGTTCGCGCCGATAGGATCGATTTTATGCGCGCAGCCCTTCAAAATCCCTCCGTCATCGGTCCGACCGTCGGCTTCGTCAGGTTGCCGCATGGTGAAGGACTTCCCCTCCCCGCCTATGAAAGCCCCGGCGCGGCCGGCATGGATCTGCGCGCAGCGGTGGCCGACGACCGGCCGCTGCTGATCCTGCCTGGAAAACGCGCCCTGGTGCCGACCGGGCTGATCCTGGAAATTCCCGAAGGCATGGAAGGCCAGGTCCGGCCACGCTCCGGCCTTGCTTTCAAACATGGTCTTACCGTCCTCAACACGCCCGGCACCATCGACAGCGACTATCGCGGCGAGGTGAAGGTGCTGCTGATCAATCTCGGCGACGAGGATTTCGCGGTGACGCGCGGCATGCGCATCGCCCAGATCGTTTTCGCGGCGGTGACGCAGGCGGCCGTGGAAGAGCGCAGCCTGGCTGGCGGCACGGCGCGAGGCTCGGGCGGGTTCGGATCGACCGGCACCGCCTGATGCCCGAACTGCCAAAACTCGTCATCTTCGACTGCGACGGGATCCTGGTCGATACGGAGAATCTGGCCAATCGACGCCTCGCCGAATGGCTTGTTACCGCCGGCTATCCGACGAGCTTCGAATATTGCCGCAAGCATTTCTCCGGCCGCAGCATGGCGTCGGTGCAAAAACAGATTGAAGAGGAGACCAGCGTCCGGCTCGGCGCCGATTTCGTCGACCGCTGGAATGCCGGCCTGCCGGACCTGTTCGCCCACGGGGTCGAGGCGATCCCTTACGTCCGCGAGTTTGTCGAAGCCGTGGGCTCAGCCGGCATCGCCTATTGCGTCGCCACCTCGGCCCGGGTGTCGAAGATGCACATCACACTCGGCCAGACCGGGCTGTTGTCGCTGTTCGAACACGCGATGTTCAGCTCGACGATGGTCGGGCGCGGCAAGCCATTCCCCGACCTGTTCCTGCATGCGGCCAAGACGATGGGCTTCGCGCCCGCCGACTGCGTCGTCATCGAGGACAGCGTCGCCGGCACGCAAGCCGGCATTGCCGCCGGCATGCGGGTGTTTTCCTATCATGGCGACCCCTATTCCGACCGCGACGGCCTGATCCAGGCCGGCGGCATCCTGTTCAACGACATGCGCGAGCTGGCCGGGCTGGTGCCGATCCACTGACCTACCGGCCACCGATCCGCCGGGTTTGACGGACGGATTGGACGTCCCGGACCGCTATGCTACGTTCCGCGCGCCCGACAGACCAAGGCGCGCCTATGACAACGAACCTGCTTCGCTTCATCCTCGCCTTGACGCTGCTGCCATTTCTCTGGACAGCCGCCGGCGCGCAAGCCGTCAGCTTCCCGGAACTCGGCAGCGCGCTGCCCGGCCACCAGGACGTCACCTATCTCGACCTGGCGCGGATGGTCATACCGGATCTCGCCGCGGACAAGGACGGCTTCTACAAGGGTGGGCTGCCGATCGACATGCGCCACATCGAGGGTCCGGACAGCGGCGGTTCGCCGCCCGAGACATCGGGCTTTTCCAATGCCGCGGTGCTGGCCCTCAAGGCTGGCGGCAAGGACCGGCTGGCAATGTTGTTCGACCTCGGCGATTCTCCCGACAGTGCCGAAGGCTATGCGGTGTTGGCGCTTTACGACACTTCGGCCAAGCCAAAGCTGCTCGACGCCGTCAATGTCGCGGTCGACCGTGGCACCTATTTCCGGGAACCCGGCAAGCTTTCCGTCAGCATCAACGATGACATCCTCATCACCATGAGCGCGCATTTCAATTCGAACCAGAACTATGTGGCCACGCCGCTGATCATGGTTCGCGGCGACAAGTTCGAACTGATCGACATGATCTATACGTTCGATGAAAACCTGTGCAGCTACAGCCGCAAGCAGGACGTGGCCTTACAGGCCATCGCCGACGATCGGCCTTTTGCCGCCATCAAGGTGACGGTGACCGATGCCACGGTGCCGAACGGTGAAAGCTGCGATGACGCGCCGCCCGCGGCTGCGTCGCAGGACATTTCCGTCACCTATCACTGGGACACCACGGCCTCGCACTACTCCAAGGATTCCGACGCGCTGGAAAAATTGGCAGGAGAGAACGCCAAACGCTTCTGAACCAATGGCATTCGTTTGCCCGGCCAGGGAGGGCAGGATAGAATCCTTTCCGCCACGCCGCACATGATGGGGGGAATTACCATGGACAAGGGCAAGATCTTTCGTGACCTGCATGCCTCGACCTTCGTCATGCCCAATCCCTGGGATGTCGGCACGACGAAGCTGCTGGATTCTTTCGGCTTCAAGGCGCTGGCGACGACCAGCGCCGGCTTTGCCTTTTCGCGCGGCCTGCCGGACGGCGCCGTGACCTTCGAGGCGATGATCCATCATTGCCGCGACGTGACGGCGGCGACCAGCCTGCCGGTCTCGGCCGACCTCGAGAGAGGCAAGGGCGACAGCGCCGAGCGCGCCGCCGAAACCATCTTCGCGGCCGAAGCGGCCGGCCTTGCCGGCTGCTCGATCGAGGACCACACCGGCGATCCGGACAAGCCGATCTATGATTTCTCGCACGCCGTCGAGCGCGTCGCGGCCGCCGTGGAGGCGGCGCGGGCGTTGAAGCGCGATTTCGTCTTCACCGCGCGGGCCGAGAACTTCCTGTGGGGCAGGTCCGATCTCGACGACACCATCAAGCGGCTGCAGGCCTTTGAGAAGGCCGGCGCCGACGTGCTCTATGCGCCAGGCATCGGTGATATAGAGATGGTGCGCACGATCTGCTCGGCGGTCAGCAAACCGGTCAACGTCATGGCGAGGCCCGGCTTCACCGTCGCCGATCTCGCCACGGCCGGCGTCAAGCGCATTTCGCTCGGGCCGTGGTTGACCAATTTCGCTTATGGCATGCTGGAAACGGCGGCACGCGAGATCCAGCAGGACGGCACGTTCGGCTTCACCCGCGCAGCCATGCCGTTCGGCAAATTGCAGGCCTTGTTTGGCAAATCCCCAGATTAAGAGGCCTGTCGCATGACGCTGACTGTCGTCGACATGCATACGGGCGGCGAGCCGCTCAGGATCGTTACCGGCGGCTACCCGGATATCCCGAATGGCACCATCCTGGAAAAGCGCGCCTATGTGCGCGACCATCTCGATCATTTGCGCAAGATTTTGATGTTCGAGCCGCGCGGCCACTATGACATGTATGGCGCCTTGTTGGTCGAGCCGGACCTGCCCGGCGCCGACCTCGCCGTGCTGTTCATGCACAATGAGGGCTATTCGACCATGTGCGGCCACGCCATCGTTGCGCTCGGCCGCTATGCCGTCGACGAAGGGCTGGTGACGAAACGCGAGCCGATGACGACCGTCAACATCGAGGCGCCATGTGGATTGGTCGTCGCTTCGGTGGGGGTCAGGGATGGCAAGGCCGGTGCTGTCTCGTTCGAAAGCGTTCCGGCATTCCTGTTCGCACGGAACCAGGCGATCGAGCTGCAAGGCTATGGCACGATCGGTTTCGACATCGCCTATGGCGGCGCCTTCTACGCGCTGGCCGACTGTCACCAGTTCGGGCTGGAGTTCGGCCGCGACCGGGTGCGCGATTTCGTCGATGCGGCGACGGCGCTGACCAACAGGCTTAAGGCCGAGCTGCCGCTGTCGCATCCCGACCATGCCGACCTTGCCTTCCTTTACGGCACCATCCTGACCGATGGCCGCGACGCGTTTTCCGGCGACGTGACCAAGAACATCTGCGTCTTCGCCGAGGCCGAGGTCGACCGCTCGCCGACCGGCTCCGGCGTGACCGCCCGGCTGGCGGCCATGCATGCCAAGGGCGAGATCGACATCGAGCAGACGCGCACATTCGAAAGCATCGCCGGCTCGCGCTTTTCCGGGGCAGTGGTGCGGACGGCGACGGCTGGCCCGCACGAAGCAATCATCGCCCGCGTCGGCGGCCGCGCCTACTATTCCGGGCGAGCAGAATTCATCGTCGAAGCCGATGATGAGTTGGGGCGCGGATTCCTGTTGCGCTGAACAGAACCTCACCCCGGCGAGACGCGAACCGCTTCCCGTCCGCTGATCGCCTTGTGCAGATGCACCATCATGGCGGCGGCAAAAAGCGGCGTCACCAGGTTGAGCAGCGGCACGGCCAGGAAGGCTGATATGACCAGCCCGGCGAGGAACACCGTGCCGGCATAGTGCCTGCGCAAGGCCCTGGCCTCTTCTTCCGGGCGAAAGCGCATGGCGGCGAATTCGAAGAACTCACGCCCCAGCAGATAGCCGTTGACGATGAAGAAGGCGGCAATGTTGACGCCCGGTACCAGAAGGAGCAGCAGGGCGACGATGTTGCCGAGGATGACGACGCCCAGGAACCTGGCTGACAAGACCAGCGAGCGCAGCGCCGGCATGGCGCGTCCGGCCGGGTCGCCCGGATAATCGGTGCGTTCGACGACTTCCGCGATGTCGTCGAGGAACAGGCCGGCGATGATCGCCGTGACCGGGGCGATGAGCAACGCCATGCCGAAGGCAAGGGCGATGGCGGCGATGATGCCGCCGAGCCAGCCGGCCCAGGACGGCATGCCGGGCAACAGCGTTTGGAGCCACGGCAGGGCCAGCCACTCGACGAGGCTGGTGAGGCCGAACCACAAGGCCACCAACGCCAGCAAGGTCAGCCCGAGCGTCTTGATGAACACCGAACGGAATTCGGGCGAGAACAACTGGCCGGCGGCGGCGCGGGCGGCGTCAGAGATCACGGTGCTTCCAACCTCACGTCGAACGGATCGTCCGGAGATAGGCGACACACCTGCCCGCCACAAGCGCGGATCGCTTTCGGGCCAAGGCAATCGTTTCAGGTTTCGAACTCGCCCCACTCCCCTTCCGGACGTGGGCGCTGCCCCTCACCTGCCTGCCGGCATCCTCTCCCCGTATGGTGACGGGGAGAGGGGCCCTCTCGTCGATGGTTTCGCCAATTCCCAAAGACGCAGGAGAGACGCCAAGGTTGCGGCCAGCCCCTTCTCCCCGCCACAAGTCGGAGACTATCTTCGCAGCGATTGCCCTGCCTTATCGCGCGAGCGCCGGCTTTCGAACCGGGATGGTCATGGCTGCGACGCCTGCGATAACAAAACCCATGCCCAGCCATGCCGTCGGGCCGAGGCTTTCGCCGAGGAAGACGGCGCCGATGCCGACGCCGATCGGTACGCGCAGATAGGCTTGCGAGGTGGTGCCGACCGAGCCCAGCGTGTGGATGAGGCGGAAATAGATGACGAAGGCCAGCGCGGTCGAAAACACCGACAGGCCGAGCAAGGCCAGGATCGACGCCATCGATGGCGCGAGCGTCCATGGCTGGTCGACCATCAGGCTGAGCGGCAGCAGGATGATGGCGCCGCACAGCATCGAGCCGGCGGCGGGCAGCATCGGGTCGAGGCCCTTGAAGCCACGGCCGAAGATAGCCGCACCGGCGTAGCAGATCGTCGCCGCGACGATTGCCAGTTGCGCCCAGAGCTCATGACCGAGACCACCCAGCGCCTCGGTGCCGATGATGAGGCAGATGCCGGCAATGCCGGCGCCGACGCCAATCAGTTTGCGCAGCGTGACCGGCTCGTGGCGGGTGATGAGCGCGGTCAGCAGGAAGGTGAAGATCGGCGAGGTCGCGTTGAGGATGGTGGCGAGACCGGCATCAACGGAGCGCTCGGCCGCTGCGATCAGCGTGAACGGCACGACGCTGTTGAGGCATGCCTGGAAGGCGAAGCGGCGCCAGCTTGCCGCATCGCCCGGCATGGCAAGCCCGCGCCAGCGGATGATGGCGAACAGGATACCACCCGCGATCAGGGTGCGCGCGGCAATGAACGTGACCGGCGGGATCGTCTCGACGCCGATCTTGATGAAGGTATAGGAGGCGCCCCAAAGCACCGCCAGCACGGCGAGCAGCGCCAGGTCGGTGGTCATATCGTTCTTTGTCGGCCTGTTCTTTGTAGGCATGGGGCTGGCTCGCCTTAGAAAAATGATCGGCTGGCCAGGCTTGTAAGCAGCGCCGCGACGAAATGCTTCGGCCACGGTCGAATTGTCATAGCGCCTCGTCGCGGAGGCGCACCCCGGTTTGCAAGAACCGCGGCTCCGCGCCTTCCTCGACAAGGGAATGGTCATCGCCGCCACGCCGGCAACGACAGAAAATCGGTTGCCAATTTTCGGAGTCTTGCTGTAGACCCGCCCGGGCATGGCAAGAAGCCGGCTCGGGTTTTTGGCGGAGACATTGATGCCGGATTATGACGTGCTTTGCATCGGCAATGCCATTGTCGACATCATCGCCCAGTGCGACGAGGACTTCCTCGAGACCAACGGCATCATCAAGGGCGCGATGAACCTCATCGACACCCAGCGCGCCGAACTGCTCTACAGCCGCATGGGCCCGGCGATCGAAGCGTCCGGCGGCAGCGCGGGCAACACGGCGGCCGGCGTCGCCAGCTTCGGTGGCCGCGTCGCCTTCTTCGGCAAGGTTTCGAACGATGCGCTGGGCCAAATCTACGCGCACGACATCCATGCGCAGGGCGTCGCCTTCGACACCAGGCCGCTCAAGGGCGAGCCACCGACGGCGCGCTCGATGATCTTCGTCACCCCCGACGGCGAGCGCTCGATGAACACCTATCTCGGCGCCGCCATCGAACTCGGGCCGGAGGATGTCGAGGCCGACAAGGCTTCCGGCGCCAAGGTCACCTATTTCGAGGGTTATCTGTGGGACCCGCCGCGGGCCAAGGAAGCGATCCGGCAGACGGCGAAGCTGGCGCACGCGGCAGGCCGCGAGGTGTCGATGACACTCTCGGATTCGTTCTGCGTCGATCGCTACCGCGACGAGTTCCTCGACCTGATGCGCTCGGGCACCGTCGACATCGTCTTTGCAAACAGCCACGAGATCAAGTCGCTCTACCAGACGTCTTCGTTCGACGAGGCGCTGGCGCAGATCCGCAAGGATTGCCGGATCGCCGCCGTGACGCGCTCGGAAAAAGGCTCGGTCATCGTGCGCGGCGACGAGACCGTGCTCATCCAGGCGACCGCGATCAAGGAACTGGTCGACACGACAGGCGCCGGCGACCTCTACGCCGCCGGTTTCCTGCATGGCTACACGCAAGGCCGCGACCTCAAGGCCTGCGGCGACCTTGGCTCGCTGGCGGCCGGATTGGTGATCCAGCAGATCGGCCCGCGCCCGCGCCAGAACCTGCGCCGCGAGGCTGAGCAGGCCGGGTTGCTGTAGCGCTGAAAGCTTCCGATCTCCCCCCACGTGGGGGAGATGGCCGGCAGGCCAGAGGGGGGCGCTGTCCCGCCAGCCTCTCCAAGGTATTACACTGCCGCCAACCTCAAAATGAAGGGCATGAATTTCTGATCCATAGCGCGACGCCGAGCGTTGTGGCGAGGACGAGAGCACCGCTCCGTAGCGATCCTTGGCGCCCCCCTCTGCCCTACCGGGCATCACCCCCACTAGGGGGGAGATCGGCAGCTCGGCCGCCCGCCTCTCACCGTCGCGCGGTTGTCATACATCGCCCCTACACGCAATCTAGGCGACCTGAGACTGACATTTCGGGACGCCTGCAGTCAGTTGGGGTGTCATAAAATGCAAGACAGCATGCTGTCGGGCCGCTGCATCTGTTGCCGCCGCGATCTCCGCTCTCCGCTCTAGCCGTTCAACAACCGGCCGCAGCTGTGGGAGGAGCGCCCGGCCCAAGAGACAGATGCATGAACAGATTTCAAATCCAGGCAACCGGCATCAAGCAGGACGACTTCGCGGAAATGGTCGCGGAGGATGTCGAACGTGCGCTTGCCCACTATGACGAGGCCATCAACAGACCCACCATGGTCTCGGTCGGCAAGATTGCCGGCAGCATAGCTTCCGCCGTCACCTTGCTGTCGCCGAAGCATCAGCGTGCCATCGACGCCATCCATGCCGACCTTCCCGGGCTTGCATCGAAATTCGTACGCGCGCTGGCGGCGGAAGCCGCGCGCCGCAGCGACGCCGGCACAGGCGGCGCGACGGGGCTGCCGCCGGCATCCCCCGTGGATTTCGATGGACCTGCTTCCCCGTCGTCGCGCGCCGACGACCTCGAATCGATGCTGATAGAGGACTGGGCCGGGCGCGTCGCCGGATCGACCTATCTGGAAGAGAACATGCGCATCGCCCGCTCGACCCTGCATCGCTGGCAAAGGCGGGGTGAGGTCATCGCCCTGCGCAAGGGCGGCCGCAAGCATGTCTTCCCGCTGACGCAGTTCGTCGACGGCAGGCCGGTCGCGGGCATCCATGACGTGCTGTCCCTGATCAGCAATCCCAGGCTGGCCTGGCTGTGGCTGACACGCCCCTCGGCACAACTCGATGGCCGCGTTCCGATCGACCTGCTCCGGCAGGATCAGATCGAGCAGGTCGTCGAGGCCGCACGCGTGTTCGCGCCGGCTTGACCGCTTCGGTGCACGCCCTTGATAGACGTGCCTAGGCAGTCCTGCGGATTGAGGGACGAGGCGCGGACGATGGCTGTTGCGGTGCCATTTCCGTGGCGGTGACCAACCGGTTGCGGCCACTCTTTTTTCCGATGTACATCAGCCGGTCGGCGAGCGCGACCAGCGCTTCGGAATCGGCGGCTTCCGCCGGATACATGGCCACGCCGACGGTGCAGCCGACCTGAATGGCGCCATCCGGTGTGGGAACCTTGATCTGGAGCCTTTCCAGGATGCGTTCGGCAACGCGCACGGCCTTGTGCTGTGCCAGATCGGCGGCGCCCGAAAACAGGAAGGCGAACTCGTCGCCGCCGAGCCGAGCGACGAAATCGGCGCTGCGCAGGATCGAGCGAAGCTGGCTCGATACGCGCTGCAGCAGCGCGTCGCCGGCCTCGTGGCCGAGCGTGTCATTGACTTCCTTGAAGCGGTCGAGGTCGATGAACAGAAGACCGGCGGCCTCGCCGGTGGCGCCGCAGCGGGCGACCACCGATTTGAGCTCGTTGTGGAACGCACGCCGGTTGGGCAGGTCCGTCAACAGATCGTGGTTGGCGGAATGGTCGCTCTGCTGCTTGGCCAGTTCGATCTCGCGCTTTTGCGCGGATAGCTCCTCGTTGGCGGTCTTCAGATCCAGCAGCAGCTGGGAATTGAGGTCCTCGACAACCTTGCGGTCGCTGATGTCGACGACGAAACCTTCCAGGAATTCGAGTTCGCCGGCGGCGTCCCAGACACCGCCGCCGATCTCGCGGACCCAAAGCGGCTCGCCGGCCCTCGGCACGATGCGGTAGTCGACGTTCCAGTTGCAGCGCGCTTCGAGGGCGGCGTCGACGGCGGCATAGACCGAGGCGAGGTCGTCCGGATGGATGGCCGAAACATAATCGCGCACGGCGTTGTGCACGAAATCCGTTGGCGGATAGCCGCTGACGGTGAGAACGCCGTCGCTGATGTAGAGCATGGTGTAGGACGCATCGTTGCGGCAGCGGTAGAGGTAGCCGTCCATGCGGCCGGTGATGCTGAGCAGCGCATCCAGGCGCTCGTCGTGATAGGCTCGCTCGCCGACCACGGATGCGGGAATCGTATCGTGCTTCACGGCTGCAAATCCATGATTGTCACCACCCCGGTCTGTCCAAAATGCCCCTCTGGCACATCGATGACAGCTCTCTGGTATAACAACCGGATATTATCAATATCTTATGGATCGCAGCGATTTTCCCATAAATTCGGCTTGAATCGCGGGATTCCTGCGGTTGCACATATTCAGGTGGAGTGGTGCGGCCCTCGACCAGGGCCTGGGCCTAGCATCACTCGAAAGGCGTTCACGGGGCTTTCGTCCGCCGCTCAAGCCCCCGCCGTATAAGCCGCGATCGCCGCCATGTTGACGATGTCTGAATCCTTGGCGTTCAACGAAACGATCTGCACCGGTTTGTTCAGCCCGACGAGCAGCGGGCCGATCACCGTCGAGCCGCCGAGTTCCTGCAGCATCTTGGTCGAGATGGAGGCCGAGTGGAACGCCGGCATGATCAGGACATTGGCCGGGCCGGTCAGGCGGATGAACGGATACTGCGACATGGCCCGCGCATTGAGCGCGACGTCGGCGGCCATCTCGCCGTCATATTCGAAATCGACGCGGCGCTTGTCGAGGATGCGCACGGCTTCCTGGACGCGCTCGGAGCGTTCGCCCTGCGGATGCCCGAAGGTGGAATAGGCGAGCATGGCAAGCCTGGGCTCGTAGCCCATGCGGCGGGCAAAGCCAGCGGCCTCCTCGGCGATGTCGGCGATCTGCTCGGCGTTCGGCATGTCGTGCACGGCGGTATCGGCGACCAGCACGGTCCTGCCCCGCGCCAGCACGATCGAAACGCCGATGACGCGGTGGCCGGGCTTGGCGTCGATGACGCGGCGGATGTCGTCGAGCGCCGTCGAATAGTTGCGGGTCACACCGGTGACGATGCCGTCGGCATCGCCCAACGCCACCATGCAGGCGGCGAAGTGGTTGCGGTCGTTGTTGATCAGCCGCTGGCAGTCGCGGAACAGGAAGCCCTTCCGCTGCATACGCTCGTAGAGATAGTCGGTGTAGATGCCGTTGCGGCGCGACAGCCGGGCATTGATGATCTCGATGCCTTGCTTGTTGAGGTCGATGCCGGCGTGCTTGGCGTTCTCCTTGATGACGTCGTCGCGGCCGAGCAGGATGGCGGTGCCGAGCCGCTGGTTCACATAGGAAACGGCGGCGCGCATCACCTGCTCCTCCTCGCCCTCGGCAAAGACGATGCGCTTGGGCTGGCGGCGCACACGGTCGTAGATGCGCTGCAAGGTCGAGGCGATCGGGTCGCGGCGGGCGGACAGCTCCTGCGCGTAGCGGTCGAGATCGAGGATCGGCTTGCGGGCGACGCCGGAATCCATCGCCGCCTTGGCGACCGCGATCGGGATGGCCGAGATCAGGCGCGGGTCGAACGGCACCGGGATGATATAGTTGGGACCGAATTTCGGCCGGTTGCCCTGATAGGCTGCAGCGACGTCGTCGGGCACGTCCTGGCGCGCTAGCGCTGCCAGTGCCTGGGCGGCGGCGATCTTCATGTCGTCGTTGATGGTGGTGGCCCGCACATCCAGCGCGCCACGGAAGATGTAGGGAAAGCCGAGCACATTGTTGACCTGGTTCGGATAGTCCGAACGCCCGGTCGCCATGATGGCGTCGGTGCGGATCTCGGCGACTTCCTCCGGCGTGATTTCCGGGTCGGGATTGGCCATGGCGAAGATGATCGGGTTCTTGGCCATCGACTGCACCATGGCAGTGGTCAACGCGCCCTTGGCGGAGAGGCCGAGGAAGACGTCGGCACCGTCGAGCGCCTCGGCGAGGCTGCGCGCCTCGGTCTTCACCGCATGTCCCGACTTCCACTGGTTCATGCCTTCGGTACGGCCCTGGAAGACGACGCCCTTGGTGTCGCACAGGATGATGTTTTCGGGCGCGAAGCCCATCGCCTTCATCAGCTCGATGCAGGCGATGCCGGCGGCCCCGGCGCCGTTGCAGACCATCTTCGTCGTCTTCATGTCGCGGCCGGTGATCTCCAGCGCGTTGATCAGGCCGGCGGCCGAGATGATGGCGGTGCCGTGCTGGTCGTCATGGAAAACCGGGATGTCCATCAGTTCGCGCAGGCGCTGCTCGATGATGAAACACTCCGGCGCCTTGATGTCTTCAAGGTTGATGCCGCCGAAGGAGGGGCCGAGGAAGCGCACGCAATTGATGAACTCGTCGGCGTCCTCGGTGTCGACCTCGAGGTCGATGGAATCGACGTCGGCGAAGCGCTTGAACAGCACCGCCTTGCCCTCCATGACCGGCTTGGAGGCCAGCGCGCCGAGATTGCCGAGGCCAAGGATGGCGGTGCCGTTGGAGATGACGGCGACCATGTTGCCGCGCGTCGTGTAGTCGAAGGCGCGGCTGGGGTCCTCGGCGATGGCCAGAACAGGTACCGCGACGCCCGGCGAATAGGCGAGGCTTAGATCGCGCTGCGTCGCCATCGGCTTGGTGGCGACAACCTCCAGCTTGCCGGGGCGGCCCATGGCGTGGAATTCGAGCGCTTCCTGCGCACTGACGGACGGACCGTTGTTCTCGGTTTTTTTGGCCATGATGCTTTTGATTTCCTCGCCGGTGCAGCACCTCGTTAGGGCGGGTGCTTTGTGAGGTTCCGAATTAAGACCACGCACCGCCGCGTGTAAACCGCCAGTGTTCGGGAATCGCGCTGGTGCTGGCGATTGCGGGCATCTGGCCGTGTCAGTCGTCCCCTGTTTTTCGAGGCGCCGGCATTAAACCGCGCGACCACATCTGCTAGCGTGCCGCGCATGAACATGCATAGCCCGAACGAGCCGGACGCCCCCGAGGCGATGGCGCCCCTGCCGACAGCCGCTGCCGCCGTCACGCCGATGATGGAGCAGTTCATCGAGATCAAGGCGGCGAACCCGGATTCGCTGCTGTTCTACCGCATGGGCGATTTCTACGAGCTGTTCTTCGACGACGCCGAGAAGGCGAGCCGGGCGCTGGGCATCGTCCTGACCAAGCGCGGCAAGCACCAGGGCCACGACATCCCGATGTGCGGCGTGCCGGTGCATGCCGCCGACGACTATCTGCAGAAGCTGATCGGTCAGGGTTTTCGCGTCGCCGTCTGCGAGCAGATCGAGGATCCGGCCGAAGCCAAGAAACGCGGCGGCAAATCGGTGGTACGCCGCGACGTGGTGCGGCTGGTGACGCCAGGCACCATCACCGAGGACAAATTGCTGGCGCCGTCGGAATCGAGTTTCCTGATGGCGCTGGGGAGGGTGAAAGGTGGGGCGGACCACTCCTTTGCCCTGGCCTGGATCGACATTTCGACCGGGGCTTTCCGTGTCGCCGAGACCACCGCCGACCGGCTGCTCGCCGACATCTTCCGCGTCGATCCGCGCGAGCTGATCGTTGCCGAGCCGGTGTTCTACGATGCCGAACTGAAACCGGTCTTCGACGTGCTCGGCCGCGTCGCCAATCCGCAGCCGCCCTCGCTGTTCGATTCGGCCTCGGCCACGGGGCGCATCGCCCGATTCTTCGACGTGGCGACGCCGGACAGTTTTGGGGCGTTTTCGCGCGCCGAATTGTCGGCGATCTCGGGCGCCATCGCCTATGTCGAGAAGACGCAGAAGGCCGAGCGTCCGCCGCTGTCGCGGCCGGAGCGCGAGGAGCAGGGCTCGACCCTGTTCATCGATCCGGCGACGCGCGGCAATCTGGAACTGCTGCGCACGCTGTCCGGCAGCCGCGAAGGTTCGTTGTTCAAGGCGATCGACCGCACGGTGACCGGCGGCGGCGCAAGGCTGCTGGCCGACCGGCTGATGGCGCCGTTGACCGATCCGGCGGCGATCGGCGCCAGGCTGGACTCGGTGTCCTTCTTCCGTTCCGAAACGCGGCTCTGCCAGGCGGTGCGGGCAAGCCTGAAGAGCGTCGCCGACATGCCGCGCGCTCTGTCCCGGCTGGCGCTGAACCGTGGCGGCCCGCGCGACCTCGGCGCGCTGCGAGCCGGTTTCGAAGCGGCCGGTGCGATCGCCGGGATCTTCGGCGAGACCGCCCTGCCTCAGGAGCTCACGGCGGCGCTGGGCGCCATCCAGGCGCTGCCCAGGGCGCTTTCCCAGCACCTGACGCAGGCGCTTGGCGACGAACTGCCGCTGCTCAAGCGTGACGGCGGCTTCGTTCGCGGCGGCTACCATGCCGAGCTCGACGAGATGCGGGCGTTGCGCGACGAATCGCGAAAAGTCATCGCCGGGCTGGAGCGCTCGCTGATCGACGAGACCGGCATCCGCTCGCTGAAGATCCGGCACAACAATGTGCTTGGCTATTACATCGAGGTGACCGCCAACCATCATGCGGTGATGACCGGCAGCGACGGCGCCAAGGCGCGCTTCATCCATCGCCAGACCATGGCCAACGCCATGCGCTTTACGACGACCGAACTCGCCGAACTGGAGACCAAGATCGCCAATGCCGCCGACCGGGCGCTCGGCATCGAGCTTGCAGCCTTCGAGGCGCTGACGGCGGAAGCGGTCGGCGAGGCCGAAAAGATCCGCGCCGGTGCCGATGCGCTGGCCGTGCTCGACGTGTCGGCGGCGCTCGCGCTGTTGTCCGAGAGCGAAGCCTGGTGCCGGCCGGTGGTGGATTCGAGCCTTGCCTTCGAAATTTCGGGCGGCCGGCATCCGGTGGTCGAGCAGGCGCTGCGGCGTTCGGGCGAAGGTCCGTTCGTCGCCAATGATTGCGACCTGTCGCCGGAGGGCAGCGCCAAGAATGGCGCGATCTGGCTTTTGACCGGCCCCAATATGGGCGGCAAGTCGACGTTCCTGCGGCAGAACGCGCTGATCGCCATCCTGGCGCAAACCGGCTCGTTCGTGCCGGCGGCATCGGCCCATATCGGCGTCGTCGACCGGCTGTTCTCACGTGTTGGCGCCTCGGACGATCTGGCACGCGGTCGCTCGACCTTCATGGTCGAGATGGTCGAAACGGCGGCGATCCTCAACCAGGCCGGCGAGCGCGCGCTGGTGATCCTCGACGAGATCGGCCGCGGCACGGCCACTTTCGACGGCCTGTCGATCGCCTGGGCAGCGGTGGAATACCTGCACGAGAAGAACCGCTGCCGGGCGATCTTCGCCACCCATTTCCACGAAATGACCTCGCTGGCCGGCAAGCTGGCGCGGCTGCACAACGTCACCATGCGGGTCAAGGAATGGGAAAACGACGTCGTCTTCCTGCACGAGGTCGGCAAGGGTGCCGCCGACCGCTCCTATGGCGTGCAGGTGGCACGGCTGGCCGGATTGCCGGAAGCGGTGGTCGACCGGGCCAAGGAAGTGCTGCACCAGCTGGAAGAGGGCGAGGTTTCGGGCAAGACCAACCGTCTGGTGGACGACCTGCCGCTATTTTCGGTGGCGGTGAAGCGCGAAGCGCCGAAGCCGGTCAAGAACGATGCTCTGGGCGCCGCACTCGGCGACATCAACCCCGACGAGATGACGCCTCGCGAGGCGCTGGAAGCGCTGTATCGGCTGAAGGGGCTGGCGGGAAAGTAGTCAAATCATCTCCAGACCGCGCTTGCGGGTCGGCGGCGGAAAGGCGCGGTCGAGTTCGGCGATGTCCTGTGGCGTCAGTTCGATGTCGAGCGCTGCAAAATTCTGGCGGACATGCTGCTGGCTGCTGGCTTTCGGAATGGCGATGACACCCTCCTGGTGCATGACCCAGGCCAAGGCAATCTGCGCCGGGGTGGCATTGTGGCGGGCCGCGACGGCGCCAAGCCTGGTATTGCGTGCCAGCGCGCCCTGCTCGACCGGTGAGTAGGCCATCAAGGGGATGCCGCGCTGGCGGCTCCAGGGCGCCAGATCGAATTCGAGGCCACGCCGAACCAGATTGTAGAGCACCTGGTTGGTCTGGACGTTGCCGCCGTCGGGCAAGCCGACCAGTTCTTCCATCTCGTCGGTGTCGAAATTGCTGACGCCCCAGTGGCGGATCTTGCCGGCCTCTTTCAGCGCCTCGAAGGCCACTACGGTTTCAGCCAGCGGCACGCTGCCAGGCCAATGCAGCAGATAGAGATCGATGCGGTCGGTGCGCAGGCGCTTCAGGCTGTTCTCGCAGGCGCGCTGCACGCCGGCGCGCGAAGCGTTTGACGGCAGCACTTTCGAAACCAGGAAGGTCTCGTCGCGGCGCCCGGCGGTGGCCTCTGCGACCACCTCCTCGGCACCGCCGCTGGCATACATTTCGGCGGTGTCGATCAGCGTCATGCCAAGGTCGAGGCCGAGCTTGAGAGCGTTGACCTCATCGGCGCGGCGGCTGAAATCCTCGCCCATTTTCCACGTGCCCTGACCAAGCACCTGAACGGCTTCGCCGGAAAGCAGCGTGGTTGTTCTGATCGTCGATGGCATGGCAGGCTCCAGTTGAGGGCCGGATCGCATCACAGGCTCGGCGGGAAATCCAGAGAGATGCTTCGCGAAAAGGCTTACTTCACCGGATGGGCTGCGAGCCAGCCCTGCATCTGCTTGATCTCGGCTTCCTGCGCGGCGATGACCCCCTCGGCCAGCTTGCGGATCTCCGGGTCCTTGCCGTTGGCAAGCTCGACCTTGGCCATGTCGATGGCACCCTGATGGTGCGGGATCATGCCACGGACGAAATCGACATCGGCATTGCCGGTATTTTGCAACGCCATCATATCGGCATGCATCTTGTCCATCGCCGCTTTGTAGCCTTCGCTCGATGGGCTGGTCGCATCCGCCGACATGGCACCCATGTCGTGTTTCATCTCTTCGCTCTGCGCCGGAACGCTTTCGAGGAAGACGGCAAGCAGCATTCCGGCAGCCATCAGCAAAAGGACGAGTTTTTTGGCCAAGGTCATTCATGGTCTCCTGTTGAGTGGGTTTCGTATTTGGGGGCTTTGCTCAGAGTTTCAACGCTCTCAGCCGCAATGCGTTGGATATCACCGACACCGAGGACAGGCTCATCGCCGCCGCCGCCAGCATCGGCGACAAAAGCGTGCCGGTGAGCGGATAGAGCACACCGGCGGCGACGGGTACGCCGAGCACGTTGTAGAGGAAGGCGAAGAACAGGTTCTGGCGGATGTTGCGGATCGTCGCCTGGGCGAGCGTACGCGCCCGCACGATGCCGTTGAGGTCGCCCTTGACCAAAGTAATGCCGGCGCTTTCGACGGCGACATCGGCGCCGGTGCCCATGGCGATGCCGACATCGGCGGCGGCAAGGGCGGGGGCGTCGTTGACGCCGTCGCCGGCCATGGCGACGCCTTTGCTCCTGGCACGCAGCTCTTCGACCAGGGCTGCCTTCTGTTCCGGCAGCAGTCCGGCGCGAACCTCATCGATGCCGAGGCTCCTGGCGATCGCTTTTGCCGTGCGCTCATTGTCGCCGGTCGCCATGACGATCCTCAGGCCGCTGTCATGCAGGGCCCGGATCGCTTCGGCGGTGGTCGCCTTGACGGGGTCGGCGACAGCGACGATGCCGGCCAGTTTGTCGCCGACGGCAACGAACATCACGGTCCTGCCTTCGGTCTGCAGCGTTTCGGCCCTGGCGGAGACCGACGCGGTGTCGATGCCGAGATCGGTCATCATCGCCGCATTGCCGAGCGCGACCTTCTTTCCCGACACGGTGCCGGAAACGCCCTTGCCGGTGACGGCCTCGAAGCCGCTGGCATCGGCGATCTCCAGGCCGCGCGTGCCGGCGCCTTCGACGATGGCTTCAGCCAGCGGATGCTCCGAGCCCTTTTCGAGGCCGGCGGCAAGGGCCAGCAATTCGTCTTCGGAAAAGCCGTTTGCGGCAACGACATCGGTCAGTTTCGGCCGGCCTTCGGTCAGCGTGCCCGTCTTGTCGACGATCAACGTGTCGACGGAAGCGAAGCGTTCGAGCGCGGCGGCTTCCTTGATCAGCACGCCGGCATGGGCGCCGCGCCCGGTAGCGGTCATGATCGACATCGGCGTGGCGAGGCCGAGCGCGCAGGGGCAAGCGATGATCAGCACCGACACCGCCGAGACGATGGCGAAGATCAGGCTGGGTTCGGGGCCAAGGACAGCCCAGGCCACGAAGGCGGCGATCGCGACCAGCACCACAGCCGGGACAAAGTAGAAGGAAACGCGATCGGCAAGCCCCTGGATCGGGGCGCGCGAGCGCTGCGCCTTGGCGACGAGTTCGACGATGCGCGCCAGCGTGGTCTCGGCGCCGATCCGCTCGGCACGCAGGATCAGCGAGCCGTTTTTGTTGAGCGTGCCGGCGGTCAGGGTATCGCCTTCGGCCTTTTCGACCGGCAACGGTTCGCCTGTGATCATCGATTCGTCGAGGGAGGAACGGCCCTCCAACACGGTGCCGTCGACCGGCACGGCGTCACCGGGACGGATGCGCAGGCGGTCGCCCACCTTGACCGCGTCGAGCGGCACGTCGCCTTCGGAGCCGTCGGAACCGATCAGCCGCGCGGTCTTCGGCGCGAGATCAAGCAAAGCGCGGATCGCCGACCCGGTCTTTTCACGGGCGCGCAACTCCAGCACCTGGCCGAGGAAGACCAGCGCGACGATGACGGCGGCGGCCTCGAAATAGACCGGCACCGCACCGCCATGGCTGCGGAACTGATGCGGAAAGATATCCGGAAGCAGCGTCGCGACGACGCTGTAGAGATAGGCCGCGCCGACGCCGAGCGAGATCAGCGTCCACATGTTTGGGCTGCGATTGACGAGCGAATCCCAGCCGCGATGGAAGAAAGGCTGCGCCGCCCACAACACGACAGGGCTGGCCAATGCCAGTTCCAGCCAGACCATCGTGCGGTCGTCGACAACGGCCTCGAACGTCAGGCCGAGCATCGGCGCCATGGCGACGATCAGCAACGGCAGCGACAGCGCGGCACTGACCCAGAATCGCCTGGTGAAATCGACCAGCTCGGGATTTGGGCCTTCATCACCGGTGGGCACGCCCATCGGCTCCAGCGCCATGCCGCATATCGGGCAGGAGCCGGGCTTGTCGCGGATGATTTCGGGATGCATCGGGCAGGTGTATTGCGTGCCCTTGGGCATCGGCTGCGGCGCGGCCCTATCGCCAAGATATTTCTGCGGTTCCGCCTCGAATTTCGCCTTGCAGCCGGCAGAGCAGAAGTAGAAATCCTGACCTTGATGACGGACAAAGTGCTTGGCTGTCGCAGGGTCGACGGTCATGCCGCAGACAGGATCCCGCACCACGGCCGCCTCCCCGGCCGCAGCTTTCGCTGTGCAGCACCCGTCATGCGCGTGATGATGATGGTCTGAATGCGTCATTCAAAATGCCTCGATGCCTCGTCTCGATGCGGAGGTAGTGCTTCCAGTAACTGGAAGGTCAAGGGCATAATTTTCTTTTTCCGTGTGTCGTCGCCGGCGCCGGGCCACCATCAAAGAAAGTCGGATGCGCGGCGGCTTCTTGTGCTATGGAGCCGCCGATTGACAATCCAAACGCATCCAAATGCACCGATTCCATTTCCAATGAAGTGCCTGGTCATAAACCTCGACCGGTCCCAGGACCGGCTCGCGCATATGACGTCGGAGTTTGCCCGCATCGGCATTGACTTTGAACGCGTCGCGGCGGTCGACGCCCAGGACCGATCCGACCTCCCGCAAACACCGATGCGGCTCAATCCGCTGACGCAGTTGCATTTGACCAACGCCGAGATCGCCTGTTTCCTCAGCCACAAGGCCTGCTGGGCAAAGATCGCCGATGGCGACGATGCCTACGGCGTCGTTTTTGAAGACGATGTCGTCTTTTCGGAAGATGCCGGCGCGATGCTTGCCGACGCCAGTTGGATCCCGGCTGATGCCGAGATCGTCAAGCTGGAGACATTCTTCAAGAAGACCCGGCTCGCATGGCGGCGCTCTCCGGCCGGGCACGGCTTTTCCACGTCCAGACTGCACGGATCTCACGTCGGCGCGGCCGGCTACATACTCTCGAGGCAGGCGGCGCGCGATCTCATCGACGGCACCGCGGAACTCAACAGTCCCGTCGACCAGATCATCTTCAATCCAAGATTCGCCCCCTCACCCGGCAAGGCGATCTATCAGCTGATTCCGGCCCTGTGCGCGCAGGAACGCTTCTTGCGGACCGCCGCACTGCCGAGCCTGCTTCTTGAGGAACGGCGGGACCAGTGGCTTGCCGGTGTCCAATCCGGGTCGCGCACGACCAAGACGCTGCCAATGAGAATCGGGGCTGAGGCCAGGAAATTGCTGAGCAGGATCGTCGACCTCTGCCTCCTGAAGCAGAGAAATAGGCTCATAGCGTTCTATCGCCACGGCGAACGTGTCCGTCCTGCCCATACCCACAACCGCGAAAAGGCGCTATAGACGCCGCCGAAAAGGCGAGGCCAACCGGTACCTATGGCGAAAATCTCCCTGAAGCTCGACGAACTGATCGACGGCGAAGCCTTGCGCCGCGAGATGACGGCGCTGACCGCTACCACGGCCGGAGACGGCTCCGGACAGGCCGCACGCAGCGGCGTGCTTCAGCTTCTCAAGGTGCGGTTGGCGGACGGACGCGCCATTGCCGAACGCATGCTGAGGGACGACGGCGGCGGCCGTGCCTGTGCGGCGCGGCTATCGCACCTCATGGACGAGATCATCCGGGCGCTTTACGATTTCGCCGTCACGCATGTCTACCGGGTCAAGAATCCGTCTTCGGCGGAGCGCATGGCCGTCGTCGCCGTCGGCGGCTATGGCCGTGGCACGCTGGCGCCTGGCTCCGACATCGACCTTCTGTTCCTGTTGCCCTACAAGCAGACGCCATGGGGCGAGCAGACCGTAGAGTACATGCTCTACATGCTGTGGGATCTCGGGCTGAAGGTTGGCCACGCCACCCGCAACATCGACGAATGCCTGCGCCTGTCGCGCACCGACGTCACCATCCGGACCTCGATCCTCGAGGCGCGTTTCCTGTGGGGCGAGCTCAAGCTCTATGACGAGCTGATGCTGCGCTTCGACCATGAGGTGGTGCGCACGACCGGCCCCGAATATGTCCAGGCCAAGCTTGCCGAACGCGACGACCGGCATGCCAAGGCCGGCGAAAGCCGCTATCTCGTCGAGCCCAACGTCAAGGACGGCAAGGGCGGCCTGCGCGACCTGCAGACGCTGTTCTGGATCGGCAAGTATTTCTACCGCGTGCGCACCGGCGAGGAACTGGTCGACAAGGGCGTCTTCACCGAGGGCGAATATCGCGAGTTCCAGAAGGCCGAGGATTTCCTGTGGGCGGTGCGCTGCCACATGCATTTCCTCACCGGCAAGGCCGAGGAGCGGCTGCATTTCGACATCCAGCGCGAGATCGCCGAGCGGCTCGGCTACACCAGCCATCCCGGCCTGTCGGCGGTCGAGCGCTTCATGAAGCACTACTTCCTCGTCGCCAAGGATGTCGGCGACCTGACCCGCATCTTCTGCGCCGCGCTCGAGGAAGAGCAGGCCAAGCACGTGCCGGGCTTCAACCGCATCTTCCTCACCTTCTCGCGGCGCAAGCGCAAGCTCGCCGGCACCTCCGACTTCATCGTCGACAACCACCGCATCAACATCGCCGACGACCAGGTGTTCGAGCGCGATCCGGTCAATCTCTTGCGGTTGTTCTGGTTCGCCGACAAGCACGGTCTGGAGTTCCACCCCGATGCGCTGAAGCTGCTGACCCGCTCGCTCGGCCTGGTCAACAAGTCGCTGCGGCGCGACGAGGAGGCCAACCGGCTGTTCCTCGACATCCTGACCTCGGACCGCAATGCCGAACTCAATCTGCGGCGCATGAACGAGGCCGGGCTGCTCGGCAAGCTGATCCCGGATTTCGGCAAGATCGTCGCCATGATGCAGTTCTCGATGTACCACCACTATACGGTGGACGAGCATCTGATCCGCTGCATCGGCGTGCTGGCCGAGATCGAGCGCGGCGACGGCGAGAAGGTCCATCCCCTCTCCCACACGCTGATGCCGGGCCTGAAGAAGAGCCGCGAGGCGCTCTATGTCGCCGTGCTGCTGCACGACATCGCCAAAGGCAGGCCGGAGGATCATTCCGAGGCCGGGGCCAGGATCGCCCGGCGCATCTGCCCGCATATGGGGCTGTCACCAGCCGATACCGAAACGGTGGCCTGGCTGGTCGAGAACCACCTCGTAATGTCGATGACGGCGCAGACCCGAGACCTCAACGACCGCAAGACCATCGAGGATTTCGCCGCGATCGTGCAATCGGTTGAGCGGCTGAAGCTGCTTTTGATCCTCACCGTCTGCGACATCAGGGGCGTCGGACCCGGTGTATGGAACGGCTGGAAGGGCCAGCTGCTGCGCACGCTCTATTACGAAACCGAACTGCTTTTGACCGGCGGCTTTTCGGAAGTGTCGCGCGCGCAGCGGACGGCGGCGGCGCGCGAGCGTCTGGCCGAGGCGCTCGCCAACTGGTCGGACAAGGCCCGCAAGCGCTATGTCGCCCTGCACTACGAGAATTACCTTTTGACCGTCGATCTCGCCGATCAGCTGCGCCATGCCGAGTTCATCCGCGAAGCGGACGCTTCGGGCAACAAGCTCGCCACCATGGTCAAGACCCACCAGTTCGAGGCGGTGACCGAAATCACCGTGCTGGCGCAGGACCATCCCCGCCTGCTCTCGGTCATCGCCGGGGCCTGCGCCGGAGCCGGCGGCAACATCGTCGACGCGCAGATCTTCACCACGTCGGACGGCCGCGCCCTGGACACCATCCTGATCTCAAGGGAATTCGACCGCGACGAGGACGAGCGCCGGCGTGCCGAGCGCGTCGGCCGGCTGATCGAGGACGTGCTGTCGGGCAAGAGCTGGCTGCCGGAGATGATCGAGAAGCGGACCAAGCCGCGGCGCGGCGCCAAGGTGTTCAAGATCCCGCCGCGCGCCGAAATTCGCAACGCACTGTCGAACCGTTTTTCGGTCATCGAGGTCGAGGGGCTGGATCGGCCGGGCCTGCTGTCGGAGATCACCGGAACGCTATCCGACCTGTCGCTCGACATCGCATCGGCCCACATCACCACCTTCGGCGAGAAGGTCATCGACACCTTCTACGTCACCGACCTCACCGGCCAGAAGATCGACAACCCGACCCGCATCGCCACCATCCGCAACCGGCTGATGGCAGCGCTTGAAGGCGTCGCGCCCGAGCGTGGCGGCAAGGCCAAGGCCGCCGCCGAGTGACAGCGACCATCACTTTGTCCCAATTCCGCAGGCAGTTCCCAAAAGCATGAGCCTCGTCAAGAAATTCGCAACGGTCGCTTCCGGCACGCTGATGAGCCGCGCGCTCGGCTTCGGGCGCGAGATGCTGATGGCGGCAGCGCTGGGCACTGGACCGGTCGCCGACGCCTTCAACGCCGCCTTCCAGTTTCCCAACACCTTTCGCCGGCTGTTCGCCGAGGGCGCCTTCAACGCCGCCTTCGTGCCGCTGTTCGCCAAGGAGATCGAGACGCACGGCACCGAGGGCGCAAAGCGCTTCTCGGAGGAGGTGTTCGGCGTCTTGTTCACGGCGCTGCTGGCGCTGACCATCGTCATGGAATTGTCGATGCCGCTGATCGTGCGCTACCTGGTGGCGCCAGGCTTTGCCGGCACGCCGGGAAAATTCGACACCACGGTGACGCTGGCGACGATCATGTTCCCCTACCTGATCTGCATGTCGCTGGGCGCCATGATGGCGGGCATGCTGAATTCGCTGCGCCGCTATTTCGCGGCGGCGGTGGCGCCGGTGTTCCTCAACATCATCCTGATCGGCGTGCTCGCCTATGCCTGGTACAAGGGCTCCGACGCGCTCACCGTCGGCTACGGGCTGTCCTGGGGCGTGCTGGCCGCCGGACTGGTGCAACTGGCGATCGTCTGGGTGGCGGTGCGCCATGCCGGCATCTCGATCGGCTTCCGCCGTCCGAAAATGACGCCCGCGGTCAAGCGGCTGCTGATCCTGGCGCTGCCGGCGGCGATCACCGGCGGCATCACCCAGATCAACCAGCTTATCGGCACGGCGATCGCCTCGGCGCAGAACAGTGCGGTGTCCTCGCTCGCCTATGCCGACCGCATCTACCAGTTGCCGCTCGGCGTGGTCGGCGTCGCGGTGGCGATCGTGCTGTTGCCCGAACTGTCGCGGGCGCTGAAGTCGGGCAACCTGATCGAAGCCGCCAATCTGCAGAACCGCTCGGTCGAGTTCACGCTGTTCCTCACCTTGCCGGCAGCCGCGGCACTGTGGGTGATGTCGGAGCCGATCGTGCGGCTGGTCTATGAGCGCGGCGCGTTCGCCGCCAACAACTCGACGCCGACGGTGGCGGCGATCCTGGCGATCTTCGGCCTCGGCCTGCCGGCCTTCGTGCTGATCAAGGCGTTCACCCCAGGCTATTTCGCCCGCGAGGACACCCGCACGCCGATGATGTTCGCCGCCATCTCGGTGGCGGTGAACGTCACCACGGCGCTGACGCTGTTTCCGGAAATGGGCGCGCCCGGCATCGCCGTCGCCTCGGCGGTCGCCGGCTGGGTCAACGCGCTGATGCTGCTCGGCGTCTTGATCAGGCGTGGCCATTGGGGCCGCGACGTTCCGTTGATGAAACGCATTCCGCGGCTGGTGCTGTCGGCGATCGTGATGGGGGCGGCACTTTATTTTGCCGAACACTGGTTCGCCGTCAGGCTCGGCCGGGGTGCGCCGCTGGTCGTCAAGGCGACGACGCTTCTGGCGCTCGTCGCCGGCGGGGCGCTGCTCTACTTCATCACCGCCTTCGCCACCGGCGGCGCCGATTTCGGCATGATCCGGCGCAACGTCAAGCGGGGATCGGGGAAAGCGACGCCACCGGCCCCAAAGACCGCCCCGGACGAGTAGGGCCGGATAACTCGACGGCAAAACCGGTCTTGATCGGATCGTCGTGTTCGTCCATAAGCGCGCCGTCGCAAGACTTTCGCCGCGCGCGAAACGGCCCTCCACAAGCCAAGGGAACAACCATGACCGCCTTCAAGCCACTCGTCTTTTCCGGCGTCCAGCCGACCGGCAATCTGCATCTCGGCAACTATCTCGGCGCCATCAAGAAATTCGTCGCCCTGCAGGAAACCTCCGACTGCATCTATTGCGTCGTCGACCTGCATTCGCTGACGGCACAGCTCGTCTATGACGACCTCGCCGACCAGACGCGGTCGATCACCGCGGCGTTCCTGGCCTCGGGCATCGACCCGAAGAAGCACATCGTCTTCAACCAGTCGCGGGTCATGCAGCATGCAGAACTCGCCTGGATCTTCAATTGCGTGGCGCGCATCGGCTGGATGAACCGCATGACGCAGTTCAAGGACAAGGCCGGCAAGGACCGCGAGAACGCTTCGCTGGGCCTGCTTGCCTATCCGAGCCTGATGGCTGCCGACATTCTGCTCTATCGCGCCACCCACGTTCCGGTGGGCGAGGACCAGAAACAGCACCTGGAGCTGACCCGCGACATCGCGCAGAAATTCAACAACGACTTTTCCGACCGCATCGCAGCCCTTGGCGTCGGCGTCGAGATGCAGGTCGGCGAGGAGACCGTCAACGGCTATTTCCCGCTGACCGAGCCGGTGATCGGCGGGCCGGCGGCGCGCATCATGTCACTGCGCGACGGCTCGAAGAAGATGTCGAAGTCGGATCCGTCGGACCTGTCGCGCATCAACCTGACCGACGATGCCGATGCGATCTCGAAGAAGATCCGGAAGGCCAAGACCGACCCGGAAGCGTTGCCGAGCGAGCTGGACGGTCTGGCCAGCCGGCCCGAGGCGGAAAACCTGGTCGGCATCTATGCTGGTCTTGCCGATATGTCGAAGGCAGACGTGCTGAAAGAGTTCGCCGGCCAGCAGTTTTCGGTGTTCAAGCCCGCGCTGGCCGACCTTGCGGTGGAGAAGCTGGCGCCGATCGCCAGCGAGATGCGCCGCATTTCCGATGACCGCGCCTATGTCGACGCGGTGCTGAGGGATGGCGGCGAGCGCGCCGGCGTGCTCGCAGAGGCAACGATGAAAACCGTGCGCGACATCATCGGGCTGCTGCAGGGCTGATCCCAACATCGGGTGCACTGCACCACACTGGCATAAGGCCGGCGGCTTGCCGCCGGTCTGCGGCAGTGGCAGATTGCGGCCGCAATGACACCGAGTACGTAGACATGGTCTCCAAACGCCTCAGCCGCGAAGCCGGCCATCGCCGCAAGTTCCTGGCGATCATCGACGACACGCCGGAATGCGAGCGCGCAGTCGCCTACGCCTCGAAGCGGGCGCAAAGTACCAACGGCATGCTGGTGCTGCTCTATGTGATCGAGCCGGACGATTTCCAGCACTGGCTGGGTGTCGAGAAGATCATGCGCGAGGAGGCCAACGCCAGGGCGCGCGCCGCGCTTGACGGTTATGCCAACAAGGTGCGCCAGAAGCTCGGCATGGAGCCGGAGATGGTGGTGCGCGAAGGCAAGCCGACCGAAGAGATCCACAAGCTGATCGAGGAAGACCAGGACATCGCCATCCTGGTGCTGGCCGCCGGCGCCGGCAAGGAAGGTCCCGGACCGCTGGTTGGCGCCGTGGCCGGCAAGGGTGCCGCCTTCCCGATCCCGGTGACCGTGGTGCCGCAAAACCTGTCGGACGAGGAGATCGACAGCCTCGCCTGAGATGTGCTGGTATTCAGGTGAGGCCGGCCTGCATACGGCCAGACCTGAATCGCACCTCAAAGCGCATCGCCGGTCGCAAAAACATTCCGCCAGCCAGCCGTTCCGGCGATGCGTTTCGCTTGAATGTCCAGCCAATAGAGCCTATTTAGAACTATTCCAAACTGGTTGCCCGAAATGGGCACGGAGACGGCCATGTTCATCCAGACCGAATCGACGCCAAATCCGGCGACGCTGAAATTCTTGCCCGGCAAGGAAGTGCTTCTGGAAGGCACCGCCGATTTCCGCGATGCCGACAGCGCCGCCACCGCGTCGCCGCTGGCTGGCCGGCTGTTCGAGATCCCCGGCGTTACCGGTGTTTTCTTCGGCTACGATTTCATCACCGTGACCAAGGACGGCCCCGACTGGCAGCATCTGAAGCCGGCGATTCTCGGCGCCATCATGGAGCATTTCATGTCCGGCGCGCCGGTCATGGTCAAAGCCGGCCCCGCCGCCGAGACCAGCCTGACGGGTGAGTTCTACGACAAGGCCGACGAGGAACTCGTCATCACCATCAAGGAACTGCTCGACACGCGGGTGCGCCCGGCGGTCGCCCAGGACGGCGGCGACATCACCTTCCGCGGCTTTGAGAACGGCACAGTGTTCCTGCACATGAAGGGCGCCTGCGCCGGCTGCCCGTCTTCGACGGCGACGCTCAAGCACGGCATCCAGAATCTTCTGCGCCACTTCGTGCCGGAAGTGCAGCAGGTCGAGCAGGTTTCCTGATTGTCCGCCGGACGCTTTGCCGGCAAAACAGATTCGATAAAACGCAAAAAACAGGCGCAAAAAACAAAAAACCGGACCGAATTGCCCGGTTTTCTGTTTGGGACGTCCGTTGTTGCCTAGACGGTCCGCGCATGAATGGCGTCTGTATCTGACCATAATTTTGCCGAAAACCGGTACCGGTTTTCGGGATCATGGCCTAAAGAACAATGACCTTGGCGCCCACCGAGGTGCGGTCGTAAAGGTCGATAATGTCCTGGTTCATCAGGCGGATGCAGCCTGACGACATTGCCTTGCCGATCGAATTCCACTCCGGGCTGCCATGCAGGCGATAGCCCATGTCGCCGCCCTTGTTGAACAGATACATGGCGCGGGCGCCGAGCGGGTTCTTCAGGCCAGGCTCCATGCCGCCGGCAAACTTGGCCAGTTCCGGCTGGCGGTGGATCATCTGAGAAGGCGGCGTCCAGGTCGGCCATTCGCGCTTCAGCGCGATGTGGGCGGTGCCGTGCCATTCGAAGCCTTCGCGACCCACGCCGATGCCGTAGCGCATCGCCAGGCCATCACCCTCGACGAAGTAGAGGAACTTGTTCTGCGTATCGACGATGATGGTGCCCGGCTTTTCCTTGGTGTCGTAGTCCACCTCCTGCCGATGATACCTCATCGGCACCTTCTCGATCGGGATGCGCGGCAGCTGGTAACCGGCGTCGGTGACCGCACCGTAGTCATTGGAGAAAATCCGCATGCCGATGCTGCTGCAACCGGCGATAGCAGTGGAAAGCGCCAATGCGGCGACGATTGCAAACGACTTCATGCGCATAAGATGATCCGGTGCCCCGCCCCAACGTCAGCAGCACGAGTCGGCCGCTTCACGATCATTCATGCTGGCATTTTCTTTGCTTGCCAAGCACCCGATGCCTATATGCAGGGGCTTACGTGCTGGTAGGCGCATTACTATGGCATTTCGGCAACAGGCCTCACAGGATTGTGAAGCAAAATCAATGGCCCCGTCCGTAAGCCCCTTAAAAATCAAGGAAAATCGTCATGAATGTCGGTGACGCCGCCCACCATTCAGGCCTGCCGGCCAAAACCATCCGCTACTATGAAGAGATCGGCCTGATCGCCCCTGCACGCGCCGCCAACGGCTACCGCGACTATTCCGGTGACGACATCCACCGGCTGGCCTTTCTGCGCCGCGCGCGCAACCTCGGCTTTTCCATCGACGATTGCCGCCAGTTGATGGCGCTCTACAAGGATCGGAGCCGTGCCAGCCACGACGTGCGCGAGATCGCCGCCGCCCATGTCAGGGCGATCGAGGAAAAGGTGCGCGAATTGCAGTCGATGCGTTCGACCCTGCAGACGCTGATCCACGCCTGCCATGGCGACGACCGGCCGGACTGCCCGATCCTGGACGATATGGCCGGGGCTGCGCTGCCCAGCGGCAAGGATGCTTCGACGGCCGCATAGGCGCCACGCGTCCAACGGGAGCATCATTTGGAAACCAGTAGGATTTGCCGTAATATTAACCGGGGCTAATGCACATCTGCTTGGTCGGAAGGGACCTGAGTGGGGAAGTTCCTGGCAGGCCTGGTGGCCGCGGCGCTGGTCGCGTCGGCAGGACGATGCTGGTCCAAGGACAAACAGCCTTACAAGCCGATCTTCGAAGAAAAAGTAAGAATGGCCAGCGCCCTGCGGTATTCCGACATCCTGAGCCAGGAATGCATGCACGGGCGGCGGTATCCGCGGAACAAGATCAAGAACGGCTTCAAAAGGCACTACCAGGAAATGTGCCTGCAGTTGGTCGCGGAAGGATACACCATCGTGCCAGATGTCACCGGGAACAACTCACCCCAGGCACTGTCCGAGATGGAATTCGACGCCAAACGGCGGCGTGGGATCGCGCCCCAATTCGGCTGTTTTCGAGCATACTGGCTGGATGATTGAAGCCTGCTTCTCAATTGGCCCACAGAGTCGGCCTGTCAGTCGTCCGAGCGCGCCATGCTGGTGCGGCGCGGCGTGCAACGGCTTTTGATGGAGACGGGCGGCTGGGCATTCCCAAGATCGCTCCGGCCATCCGGCGTATCAAGTCGGTTCGCGCGGACGATCTCTTTGTTTTTCGAGGAACTGATTGGCGTGTTCCGCCCAATCGTCCGCTGTGATCTTATGTTCCTGAACAGACTTTCCGAAGGCCTCGCGCAGAGCGTCAAGGTCGAAGGCCCACAGCTGTTCGCCTTCGTTGCTGTTCGATGTCGCGTCACCCGTCCCCATGGAACCGACGATAAGCTCCACAAGTTCAGGCTTTCAAGGACCGATGCCTGACTTCTTTTGGGTGCATCCGGGTTAGATCATAAGATCGGCGTCTCGCTAATTGGACGCCCCCTTGCTTAGCGGTTGTGCTTCATACCAGCGGGCCAACCAATCCAGAACGTCCATCCAGATAAGCTACCGGACCGGTATCGGCATGGAAAGGAGGGCATTCTCCAATCTATGTATTCCCAGCCTGGGGCCTCCAGCCGCGCGGTGTCCTGTGACCTATGTGGCCAGGGCGGTATAGACCCGAGTGATGAAGCCGTGGAATTGCAGCATGTAGTCGCGCAGGAACTCCTCGGTCCCGGCGTCGGTGACCTCGCCTTCATCGGTGATCAGGCCGGGTTTGAACTGGATGTAAGCCTCGATCGAGTTCATCTGCGGGGAGTTGCAGAAGCCAAGAACGCCGCGAAGGCTTTGCTGCGCCAGCGCGGTGCCGATCGAACCCGGCGAGGTGCCGATGACCGCCGATGGCTTTCGGGTGAACGAGTTATGGCCGTAGGGTCGGCTCGCCCAGTCGATCGCGTTCTTGAGCCCACCTGGGATTGAGCGGTTGTATTCGGGCGTGACGAACAACACGGCTTCGATCCCGGCGAGCGCTTCCTTGAATGCCTTTGCCGGCGGAGGGAAATCAGCGTCGTAGTCGTAGCTGTACAGCGGCAGGTCCTTGAACGGGATTTCGGCCATCGAGAGTTCGGCCGGCGCCAAGTTCACGAGCGCCTTGGCCAGCTTCCGGTTGATTGAGCCTTTGGCGAGGCTGCCAATGAGATAACCGACTTTGTACGCGGTCATGGGAATGCCTCCTCGGGAAAAGGCCAGTATGCGGCTGGCAGCGCAGTCCTGAAGGGTACACCCCAAGGCCGATCAATGCACGCGTATCGTGGGCAGCGACGGCCCTACGGCTGGGCAGGGCGTGTCTGGGACTTCAGTCTTAGTTGAGATATCGCTAATGTGCCTATAGCTTGGGCAGTGCGGGGGACGATCCCAAAAGCCTGATCCCGCAGTGGCCGGTGCGGCCTACCCCAACACCAAGCACCCCGACCGTACCGGCCACTCCCATAGGGCCGGGCGAATTGGCTAGGCCGACATTCATTGTAGCGCCTCTACCAACGAAGCACCTGAAGACCTTCTATCGGCCTTTCTCGATTGAACTCGTGCCCTTGGGCACGAAGAAACACCGCCATCTGTATCTCTGGTAGGCCTCGAACTTCATATGGGGAATGATCGTTCGATAGAACGTCATTAAATGCTCACAGAGATGGTAGCGGTCATCGGGGGAGGCTTGTGCACGCTCTCTAGGGATAAACCACTCCGGCTCTTGTGGCTCATTCATGTATGCGGGGCGAGGCGACCTGACGTAATAGCCGTCTTTCGTCTCCCTGACCTCGCGAGGGTCTATCGGGTGGCAATCTTTGTTGCCGCAGCAATCAGATTGCATAACCGGGTCTTTTTTGCCGGTGTACCAATCATGGGCGTCCGCGTCGCCAGATAAGACCAGCCACGCCAGCGCGATCCAACCTCGTGGCTGTCGCATGACATCCCCTCGCATTTCAGGATAACAATATATTAGCGATGGCTAATTGTCAGCCTAGGACCTCATGCCATCGGGTCGAAGCACCGGGTCTGTCAAATATATAATCGCCCCCATAAAACAGGTTCAAACCGTGAACAAAATCTGGCATGGTGCCGCCCATGCCAATCATTTCGCCGATTCTGCAAAACCCGCTTATCGACGGCCGCCAGTCTGAACGCGCCATGCTGGTGCGGCGCGGCGTGCAGCGGCTTTTGATGGAGATGGGCGCGCATGTGCTGCCCGAACTGTCGCTGGCCACCGGCCGCCGTGCCGACCTCGTCGCGTTGACGCGGCAGGGCGACATCTGGATCATCGAGATCAAGTCCTCGATCGAGGATTTCCGGGTCGACCGCAAATGGCCGGACTACCGGCTGCACTCCGACCGCTTCTTCTTCGCCACCCATCCCGGCGTGCCCTCGGAGATCTTTCCCGAGGAGTGCGGCTTCATCCTCTCCGACGGCTACGGCGCCGAAATCCTGCGCGATGCGCCGGAGCACCGCATGGCGGCGGCAACGCGCAAGGCGCTGATGCTGCGGATCGCGCGAGCCGGCGCCTCGCGGCTGCTGGCGGCCGAGCTTGCCGGTGTATCGGTCCCGGTGCTGGAGGGGGAGAGCGAGTAGTTCGCAGAACCCGGCAACTGCGGGGCCAGCCCTACTCTTCGCTCTCGTCCACCCCACTAGAAGCCGGCGCCATCAACAACACGGCGGCGCCGAGGATGGCGGCGATGAAGGAGCCGGCGAGGATGCCAACCTTGACCGCGTCCTGGAGCGCCGCGTCGCTGGCGAAGGCAAGCAGGCCGATGAACAGGCTCATGGTGAAGCCGATGCCGCACAGCAGCGAGATGCCGATCAAATGCACCCAGCCGGCATGAGCCGGCAGGTCTGCAAGACCGAAGCGGATGGCAAGTGCCGAGGAGCCGAAGACGCCGACCAGCTTGCCGACGACAAGACCGGCGGCGACGCCGAGCGTCAGCGGCTCGACCAGCGCGCCAAAACTCAGGCCGGCGAGCGAAACGCCGGCATTGGCAAAGCCGAAGATCGGGATGACGACAAAGGGCACGATCCTGTGCAGGCCGTGCTCGAGCCGGTGCAGCGGCGAATGGTCGAGATCGTGACGAATCCCGGCGGAGCGTTCGAGCGGAATGGTCAACGCCAGCGCCACGCCCGCAAGCGTGGCATGGACGCCGGATTTCAGCACCAGCACCCACAGAACGGCGCCGAGCACGAGATAGGGCAGCAGCGTCATCACCCGCATGCGGTTGAGCACGACGAGCACGGCGATGACGGCGAAGGCGGCACCAAGATAAGCGAGCGACAGCCCGCTGGTGTAGAAGATGGCGATGATGATGACGGCGCCGAGATCATCGATGATGGCAAGCGCGGTGAGGAAGACTTTCAGCGAGGCCGGCACACGGCTGCCAAGCAGCGACAGGACGCCGAGCGCGAAGGCGATGTCGGTGGCGGTCGGGATCGCCCAGCCGGACAGGGCCGCCGCGTTGTTGCGGTTGATCACGACGTAGACGAGTGCTGGAACCACCATGCCGCCGGCTGCGGCGATGCCGGGCAGGACGCGGCGTGGCCAGGTCGAGAGCTGGCCGTCCAGCACCTCGCGCTTGATCTCCAGCCCGACAAGCAGGAAGAACACCGCCATCAGCCCGTCATTGACCCAGTGCGAGATGCTGAGCGGGCCGAGATAGGCGTGGAGAGCGGAGAAATAGGTTTCGGAGAGCGGCGAGTTGGCAACGATCAGGGCCAGTGCGGCCGCCGCCATCAGGACGATGCCGCCGGCCGCCTCGCTATCGAGAAATTCGCGGAAGACGGAAACCGGCCGCTGCTTCAAGTCCTGCATGTCGCCTCCGTCGTGCCGCCTATTGGCCGGCGTCATCTTCGGAGCGCTGGCGCCGCCCCTCACCTGCCTGCCGGCATCCTCTCCCCGTATAGTGACGGGGAGAGGGACGCTGTCATCAATGGATTCGCCAATTTATCAGCGTTGCAAGAAAGGCACCGGCTTTGCGGCCGGCCCCTTTCTCCCCGTCACTATACGGGGAGAAATGCCCGGAAGGGCAACGAGGGGCGGGGCTTGCTTCGACAATTGGTGGTCTCGGCCACGAGTTGGAAACCGTCATTGATCCGAAGCCATTTGCCCCGCGTATTGCGGCAATCTTAACGCGGTGCGCGCTTGGCCAGGATCCGCTGCAAGGTGCGGCGATGCATGTTGAGCCGGCGCGCGGTCTCGGAGACGTTGCGCTCGCACATCTCATAGACGCGCTGGATATGCTCCCAGCGGACGCGATCGGCCGACATCGGGTTTTCCGGAGGCGCTGCCCGCTCCCCCGCCGTGCGGGTGAGCGCGGCGAAGATGTCGTCGGCGTCGGCAGGCTTGGAGAGATAATCGACGGCGCCGAGCTTCACCGCGGTCACCGCGGTGGCGATGTTGCCGTAGCCGGTCAGAATGATGGTGCGGGAATCGTCGCGTTTCTCACGGATGGCGGCAACCACGTCGAGACCGTTGCCGTCGCCGAGCCGCATGTCGACCACGGCATAGGCCGGCGGGTTGGCGCGCGCCTTGCCGACCGCCTCCTCGACGCTCTCGGCCGTCTCGACCACGAAGCCCCTGGTTTCCATGGCGCGAGCCAGTCGCGTGAGGAACGGCTTGTCGTCATCGACGATGAGCAGCGAGGTATCCTCGCCTTCCACCATTGCGCCAATGTTTTCGTCGCCTGTCATGGTCTCAAAATTCCTGCTGCCTTAATTCCACGCAGATATAGTTCCTGAGCCTGATTGTCCAATTTTTCGAGCCCTTGCAAGGCTCTCAGGCGGTGTCGAACATGCTGGCCGAGGTGATTTCCGGATTGAGGAACACGCCACGCGGCCACGATATCTGTACCACGGCGCCCTCGCCCAGGCCGCTCGAATTGCGGAAATCAAGTGTCGCACCGGAGCGTTCGAGCAGCGTCTTGGCGATGAACAGGCCCAGCCCCAGGCCACCGCCGGCTTCCGTGCCCTGGCGCGTCGACATGTAGGGCTCGCCTATACGGTCGATGATCTCGGCCGGAAAGCCCGGCCCGTCGTCGATGATCGAGAAGGCCACAGTGGTGTCGTCCCAGCTCCAGCTCACGGTGACGCTCTTGCGGGCGAAATCGACGGCGTTCTCGACCAGATTGCCAAGGCCGTAGATGACGCCCGGATTGCGGCGCCCGACCGGCTCTGGCCCGATGCGCTCGCCGGGCCGAAGCTTGATCGAGATGCCGAAGTCGCGGTGCGGGGCGGTGACCTCCTCGACCAGCGAGGTCAGTGGCAGCCGGGAAAGATGCGCCTCGCCCTCGGACGACAGACTGGTCAGGCGCTTGAGGATCTCGCGGCAGCGCTCGCTCTGTGAGCGCAGCAGCTTGACGTCCTCGCCGTATTTGGGATCGTTGCCGAGCGCCTTTTCCATCTCCTTGACGACAAGGGTGATGGTGGCGAGCGGCGTGCCAAGCTCGTGCGCGGCGGCCGCCGCCAGCCCGTCGAGCGCCGACAGGTGCTGCTCGCGCTGCAGCACCAGTTCGGTGGCGGCAAGCGCATTGGCCAGAAGCCGCGCTTCGGCAGCCACCCGGAAAGCATATATGGCGGTGAAGGCGATCGAGGACAGCACCGCCATCCAGATGCCGGCGACGTAGATGAAGGGCATCTCCAACGGCGCGCCTTCATGCCAGGGCAGCGGCAGATGGACGAAGACCAGCAAGGTCGCCGCCGTCATCACCAGTCCGCCGAGGATTGCGGTCAGGCGCAGGGGCAGCGAGGTGGCCGAAATGACGACGGGCACGGTCATCAGCAGCGAGAACGGGTTGGTAAGGCCACCTGTCATGTAAAGCAGGCCGGCAAGCTGCAGGCTGTCGAAGATGAGGATGCCAAAGGCAGCGAGCGGGGTCAGCCGGTGCGCCGCCGGAAAGCGAAAGGCGAGAAACAGGTTCATCCAGGCCGAACAGGCGATCAGGGCGAAGCAGAGGCTGACCGGCAGCGGAAACTTCAGGCCATAGGCGACGACGAGCACCGTCACGCTCTGACCGACGATGGCAAGCCAGCGCAGCCTGATCAGCGTGTTGAGGCGCAGTCTCTGGCTCTGCTGGAAATCGGGCGAACGCAAAACGTTGATCATGGTGATGGATTACAGCCGCGGGACGGTGAACGCTAGGTACCGCACCAATCCGAGGAGCCGGATTGGTGCTCTACTTCTTGTTTGAGCATGATCTTTTCCAAAAACCGGCTCCCACCTTTTGGGATCATGCTCTGGGCTTGGCGCGGGCGGTAGCGGCCGCGAGCAGCGGATTTTCCGGCCAGACATGCTTGGGATAGCGGCCGCGCATGTCGGCGCGCACATCGGCCCAGGAGCCGCGCCAGAAGCCGGGCAGGTCGCGCGTCGTCTGGATCGGCCGGTGCGCCGGCGACAGGAGCTCGAGCGTCAGCGGCACCGTGCCATTGGCGATGGCAGGATGGCGGTCGAGGCCGAACAGCTCCTGCACGCGCACAGCCAGCACGGGCCATTCGCCGTCATAGCGGATCGGTACATGGCTGCCGGACGGGGCGTCGAAATGGGTTGGAGCCAGCGCTTCGATCCTGCGCTGCAAGTCATGCGGCACGAGAGTGGCCAGCCCCGCCGCGACGACGCCGGGATCGATGGCGGCAAAGGAGGCCGCGCCGGACAGGAACGGCAGCAGCCAGTCGTCGAGGCTCTCGATGAGGGGGGCATCCGACATGTCCGGCCACGGCGCTCCGAGGCCACGATGCAGCCAGGAGAGTCGCTGGCGCAGCGTTTGCGCCTCCTTGCCCCAGGTCAGCAGCGACAGCCCATGCTCGCGCAAGGCGTCAAGGATGGCGCGATCGGCGTCAGCGCCGGTTGGCGGCGGCAGCATGCGCTCGGAAAGCGTGATGGCGCCAAGGCGCATGGTCTCGCGCACACGCACGGCGCGCTTGTCACGGTCGAAGCTGGTTTGCCTGCGTGTTTCGATCCTGTCGGCAAGTGCTGCGCGGACGTCGCCCTCTCCGATTGCCGCCGCCGCCGTGATGCGCGCATTCTGCGCCTTGCCCTGCAGGTCGGCGACGACAAGAAACGGTTCGCCCGCCAGCGCGTCGGCAGCGTCGAGCATGGCGCCGGAACCGTTGGCCAACACGAAACGGCCGCGCTCGCCGCGCGCCTTGGCGACGCGATCGGGCCAAGCGTGGATCACAAGCGTACCGGCACCACCCTCCCCCTTGTGGGGAGGGTCGGCGAGCGCGCCTTGCGCAGTAAGGCGCGGGAGACGGGGTGGGGGTGCCGCGCTCGGCCCACCCCCACCCCGCTCCGCTTCGCGGATCGACCCTCCCCACAAGGGGGAGGGTGAAGAGGCCTGTCTCGCCAGCCGCTCGGCAAGCTGGCGCGCCGCCGTTGCACGCGGCGATCGCTCGGAGCGAAAGCGCATCAACCGTCGCTCCAGATCGGCGCCGTCGCCACCAAGTCCGCGTTCCGTCAGCAGCACGGCAAGCATGGCCGCCTCGTCGGCATGGCCGCTCCTGGCGGCCTCGGCGACCATATGCGCGAGCCGAACCGGCAGTGCGAGCTTGCGCATCGCCATGCCCGCTTCCGTCAGGCGCCCGGTCTCGTCGACGGCATCGAGCGCGCGCAGCAGCAGCCTTGCCTCGTTGAGCGCTGGAGCGGGCGGCGGATCGAGGAAGGCGAGGCTGATGGGATCGGCGACGCCGAAGGCGGCGCAGTCGAGCAACAGGCTGGAAAGGTCGGCCTCGAGGATTTCCGATGGCGTGAAGGCGGGGAGCGCCGCGGTCTGCTCGGCCCGCCACAGCCGCATGGCGACGCCTGGCTGCGTGCGCCCGGCACGGCCGGCGCGCTGGTCGGCGGACGCCTTGCTGACGCGCACGGTTTCCAGCCGGGTGAGGCCGCTGGCCGGCTCGTAGCGTGGCAGCCGCGACAGGCCGGAATCGATGACGACGCGCACGCCGTCGATGGTGATGGAGGTTTCGGCGATAGAGGTGGCCAGCACCACCTTGCGGCGGCCGGCAGGCGCCGGCTTGATCGCAGCGTCCTGCGCCTTGCCGTCGAGCATGCCGTAGAGCGGCACGATATCGGTGTCGGCGCCAACCTTGCCGGCAAGCCGCTCGGCGGTGCGCTCGATCTCGCGTTGGCCGGGGAGGAAGGCGAGCACGCTGCCAATTTCGTTGGCAAGCGCGGAACGGATCGCCTTGGCCATGGCGTCCTCGATGGTGATGCCGGCCGGACGCTCGTCGTAGCGGATGTCGACGGGGAAGGCGCGCCCCTCGCTCTCGATCACCGATGCGTCGGACAGCAGCTTCGCGACGCGGGCGCCGTCGAGCGTCGCCGACATCACCAGCACCCGCAGATCCGGCCGCAGCGCGCCTTGCACGTCGAGCGCCAGCGCCAGACCGAAATCGCCATCGAGCGAACGCTCGTGGAATTCGTCGAAGATCACCGCCGAGACTCCGGGCAGTTCGGGGTCATCGAGGACCATACGCGCCAGCACGCCTTCGGTGACGACCAGTATCCTGGTCTTGGCCGAGGTGCGGTTCTCCATGCGCATGGCGTAGCCGACGGTGGCGCCGGGCTCCTCGCCGAGCAATTCGGCCATGCGGCGGGCGGCGGCGCGGGCCGCGAGCCGGCGCGGTTCGAGCAGAACGATCTTGCCGGCCCCCAGCCAGGACGCACCGAGCAGCGCCAGCGGCACCAGCGTCGTCTTGCCGGCGCCGGGCGGCGCCACCAGCACGGCGCTGTTGCGTTCGGCCAGCGCTTCACTCAGCGCCGGCAGCACGGCGGATACGGGAAGCTCCGGCAAGGGTTTTGTCGTCATCGCGTCCGCATATCAGCGGTCGCGGTCGCCGTGCAACCGGGACAGGTTCAAAGCCGGGTGCGCGAAAACGGGTTCCAGCGCACCGTGCCGAGCCGCGCTTCCTCGCGCACCATGGTCAGCAGGCCGGACCCGCCGACGACAGCGAGGCCTACCAGCGACAGCCAGTCGGGGTATTCCTGGAAGAACAACGCACCGAGGATGACCGCCCAGACGATCTGCGAATAATGCGTCGGCGCGATCCGGTTGGCGGGCGCATATTTGACAGCCAGCAGCTGCAGCAGCTGCCCGCAAGCGGTGAAGGCACCCGCCATCACCAGCCACACCAGCTGCTTGCCGTGCGGAACGGTGAATGAGGTAGCGGCGGCTCCCACGCCGTTGAACAATAGGCCGTAGCCGATCAGGACACCCAGCATGGTCGTGCGCTTTTCCTGCTGTGCCAGCGAGCGCATCAGGATGACGCTGGCGGCGGCGAGGAAGGCAACGCCGAAGGCGGCAAGGTGGCCGAGATTGAGCTCGCGAAACCCCGGCCGCACCACCAGCATGACACCGGCAAAACCGGCGACCACCGCCAGCCAGCGCCACGGGCCGACCTTCTCCTTGAGGATGACGGTGGACAGGATGGTGACGCAGAGCGGCGCCAGAAAGACCAGCGCATAGACTTCCGCCAGCGGGATGGTAGTGAAAGCGTAGACGCTGAGCACGCCGGATGCGATGCCCGCCCAGGCGCGCGCCTGCACCGCCCAGGGCCGCCTGGTGCGCCAGAAGTCACGCCAGCGCTCGCCCACCGGCCGCGTGAAGAAAAGAAAGAAGCCGGCAAACAGCGTCGTGAAAAATCCGATCTCGAAGACCGTGAACTGTCCGCCGAGGCTTTTGACAACGGCATCGCTGCCCGAATAGCTTGCATAGGCGATCAGGGCGAGCAGGATTCCGTTCGTCACGTTTTTTGATTTCCGGGGAGAGAGTGGGTTGAAGATATTGGCGCTCGGTGCGCATCCGGACGACATCGAGATCTTCATGTTCGGTACGATGGCCGCCTATGCTGCGCAAGGCGCAGAACTCACTTTTGCCATAGCCACCGATGGGGCCAAGGGCGGCATGGGCGATCCCGGCGCGCTTGCCCGGGCGCGGCGCAAGGAGGCGAGCCAAGCGGCAAGCCTGCTTGGGGCCACGCCGCGCTTTCTTGACTTCCCGGATGGCGCGCTGGTCGCCGATGCGGCGCTGATCGAGGCTCTGAATGCGCTGATCGGCGAGATCGGCCCGGACCTGGCGATCACCCATGCGCCGAACGACTATCATGGCGACCACCGCGCGCTGTCGGACGGCGTGCGCATCGCGGCTTCTTTCGCTGTGCCGGTGCTGCATGCCGACACGCTCGGCGGCACCGGTTTTTCGCCGACGCACTATGTCGATATTTCCGCGCATGCCGACGTCAAGGCCGAGGCGATCCGCATGCATCAGTCGCAGGATCCGGAGCGCTTCGTCGACGGCGCGCGAACGCAAAACCTTTTTCGTTCAGGCCAGTGCAACGGTGCGCAGGGTTCACTGGCCGAAGCCTTCCGCTTCGAGCCTGTGTTTCCCTTCCCCGACATCCGGGCGCTGCTGCCGCCGGCACCGGCGATCCGGCCGGTCATGGTGAGCACCAAACGGGTCGACTGAGAGCCGGGACGACCTTCGAGTCTGGCCGGGCCCGGCCTGCGCGGCTTCCACAATCGGATCCGCGATACACGCTTTTCCCAACGTTTTCAGGCACCGCCGCAAGCATGCTGCGGCGCAGCAACGAATTCGCTTGCGTTGTTTAGTAAAAATTGCATCACTAAACAAATTACTAAACATCTGCAGCGCTGCCGCGCCGCCATGTTTGGGCCCCTGAGGAGAGGGGTTTGGAGCTCTTGAAACCGTCATCCGGACGCGTTTCGCAAATGGGAGGAAGGCATGAAATCGAGCTTGAAACTGGCGTTTGGACTGGCCTCGGCGATTACAGCGTCGACAGCCGTCTCGAATGTCGCGCACGCTGAAGACCTGACGCTGTGCTGGGCCGCCTGGGACCCGGCGAACGCACTTGTCGAACTGTCCAAGGATTTTACCAAGGAAACCGGCATCGGCATGAAATTCGAATTCGTGCCGTGGACCAACTATGCCGACCGTTTCCTCAACGAGCTGAACTCGCACGGCAAGCTGTGCGACCTGATCATCGGCGACAGCCAGTGGATCGGCGGCGCCGCCGAGAACGGCCACTACGTCAAGCTGAACGACTTCTTCGACAAGGAGAAGATCAGCATGGACGACTTCGTGCCGGCAACCGTCGTCGGCTATTCGGAATGGCCGAAGAACACGCCCAACTACTGGGCGCTGCCGGCCATGGGCGACGTCGTCGGCTGGACCTATCGCAAGGACTGGTTCTCCAAGCCGGAGCTGCAGAAGGAATTCAAGGAGAAGTACGGCTGGGACCTCGGCCCGCCGACCACCTTCGACCAGCTGAAGCAGATCGCCGAGTTCTTCCAGAAGCGGCAGGTCGACGGCAAGACCGTCTATGGCGCCTCGATCTACACCGAGCGCGGCTCGGAAGGCATCACCATGGGCGCCATGGACGTGCTTTACAGCTACGGCTTCCAGTACGAGAACCCGAAGAAGCCCTACGAAATGGAAGGCTTCGTGAATTCCGACAAGTCGGTTAAGGGGCTGGAGTTCTACAAGGCGCTCTATGATTGCTGCACCCCTCCGGGCGCCTCGAACAGCTACATGGGCGAAGGCGTCGATGCCTTCAAATCCGGCCAGGTAGCGATGCACATGAACTTCGCCTTCACATGGCCGGGCCTGCAGAAGGACGAGAATGTCGGCGGCGACAAGATCGGTTACTTCGTCAACCCCAAGGGGCCTGACGGCGACCAGTTCGCGCAGCTCGGCGGCCAGGGCATCTCCGTGGTGTCCTATTCCGACAAGCAGGAATCGGCACTGAAATACATCAAGTGGTTCGCCAACAAGGATGTGCAGGCCAAATGGTGGTCGCTCGGCGGTTATTCCTGCCTCAACGCGGTGGTCAAGGACCCGAAGTTCCCGGCCAGCCAACCCTATGCGCAGACCTTCCTCGACTCGATGGCGATCGTGAAGGACTTCTGGGCTGAGCCCAGCTACGCGCCGCTGCTGCAGGCGTCGCAGAAGCGCTTCCATGACTATGTCGTTGCCGGCCAGGGTTCGGCCAAGGATGCCCTCGACGGCCTGGTCAAGGACTGGACGCAGGTCTTCCAGGACGACGGCAAGATGTAACAGGCTCCTCCCGAGCTAGGCCCAGGCGTCCCGTGCCACCTTGGCACGGGACGCAGTTCAGATAAATTCCATGACAGAGACGACCCAAGTGACCGAAGCAGGACTGACCATGCTCAATCGGACTGCGGAGAACGTTGCCCGGGCGACCCCGGAACCGTTGGCCCGCAAGGTCCGGGGCATCAGCGACAAGGGCCTCGCCTGGCTGTTCATCTCGCCGACGATCCTGTTGCTGCTCGCCATCAACATCTTCCCGCTGTTCTGGGCGATCTATCTGTCGTTCACCAACTTCCGCGCCAACCGCCCGAACGAGGTGGTGAAGAACCTCGGCTTTGCCAATTACCAGCGCATCCTCGCCGACAAGGACATCTGGATCGCCATGCAGACGACGGCGCATTTCGTGTTCTGGACCATCCTGCTGCAGACGCTGATCGGCTTCACGCTGGCCTGGCTGATCGACAGAAAGTTCCGTGGCCACGCGTTCTGGACGACGCTCATCCTGGTTCCGATGATGCTGTCGCCGGCGGTGGTCGGCAATTTCTGGCGCTTCCTCTACGAGCCGCAGATCGGCCTTTTCGCCTATGCCATTTCCTTCGTCACCGGCATCCCGCCAACAAATATCCAGATGCTCTCCAACGTGTCGCTGGCGCCATGGTCGATCATCATCGTCGACACCTGGATGTGGACGCCCTACGTGATGCTGATCTGCCTCGCCGGGCTGCGGTCGATCCCCGAATACATCTATGAGGCGGCCGAGGTCGACCGCGCCTCCAACTGGCGGCAGTTCTGGTCGATCACGCTGCCGATGGCGCTGCCCTTCATCATGCTGGCGGTGCTGTTTCGCGGCATCGAGAACTTCAAGATGTTCGACATGGTCAATCTGCTCACCGGCGGCGGGCCGGGCTCGACCACCGAGGTCGCCTCGATCACGCTGAAACGCCAGGCGTTCGAAAGCTGGCGGACGGGCTATTCCTCGGCCTTCGCCATCATCCTGTTCGTCGCGGTGTTCGGTCTGGCCAACATCTACGTCAAGGCGCTCAACAAGGTGAAGCAGAGATGAGCCTGACCACTGCCCACTCGGTCGTCGCACCTTCGGCAAATTCCAAGCGGATCGCCGGCGCGATCATCATCGCCTACGCGCTGATCTCGATCGTGCCGCTGCTGTGGATCTTCGCCACCAGCTTCAAGACGCCGCCGGATTCGATCGCCTACCCGCCGAAGCTGCTGTTCCAGCCGAGCCTCGAGGGCTACTGCAACCTGTTCACGACGCGCACCCGGCAAACGCCGGAATACATCAACTCGCTCGGACCGGCGACCGGCTTTTGCGACGAGACCACGCGCAAGCGCAACATGGTGATCGCCGGCCCGTCCAACTTCCTGCCGCGCTTCGTCAATTCGCTGATCATCGCCTTTGGCTCGACCTTCTGCGCCGTCTTCCTTGGCACGCTGTCGGCCTATGGTTTCTCGCGCTTCAAGGTGCCGCTCGCCGACGACCTCCTGTTCTTCATCCTGTCGACGCGCATGATGCCGCCGATCGCCGTCGCTATTCCCATCTACCTGATGTACCGCGAGCTTGGCCTGTCCGACACCGCGCTCGGCATGATCCTGCTCTATACGGCGGTCAATGTCTCGCTGGCGGTGTGGCTCTTGAAAGGCTTCATCGACGAGATCCCGCGCGAATACGAGGAGGCGGCGATGATCGACGGCTATACGCGGCTGCAGGCCTTCTGGCGCACCGTGCTGCCGCAAGCGACGACCGGCATTGCCGCCACCGCCATCTTCTGCCTGATCTTCGCCTGGAACGAATATGCCTTCGCTGCGCTTTTGACCTCGGGCACGGCGCAAACCGCGCCGCCCTTCATCCCGACCATCATCGGCGAAGGCGGCCAGGACTGGCCGGCGGTGGCGGCCGGCACGACGATCTTCCTGGTACCGATCCTCGTCTTCACCATCCTGCTTCGCAAGCAATTGCTGCGCGGCATCACCTTCGGCGCGGTGCGCAAATGAGCCTGACCAGCCCTCAGAAACGCAAATCGCGCTGGCCGGTCTGGGCCAGGCGCGGGCTGATGGAAAACATCGCCACGGTGTTGATCGCCCTCGGCTTCCTGATGCTGTTCCAGCCCTTCGCGCTGTCGCTCTACACCTATTCCTTCATCACCATGCTCGCCGGCACCGTGATGTTCATCATCGTCTCGAAGTTCCCGGAATAGCCATGGCCGAAATTCGCGTTCAGCACCTGAGAAAGGCCTTCGGCGATTTCGTCGCCGTGCAGGATTCCAACTTCGTCGTCGAAGATGGCGAGTTCTTCGTCATGCTCGGACCGTCGGGCTGCGGCAAGACGACGACCTTGCGCATGATCGCCGGACTCGAACTGCCGACCGGCGGCCAGATCCTGCTTGGCGGAGACGACGTCACCATGCTGCGGGCGCGCGAGCGCGACATCGCCTTCGTCTTCCAGCTGTTCGCGCTCTACCCGCACATGAACGTGCGCAAGAACATCGGCTTCCCGCTGCTGGCGCAAGGCATGCCGTCAGCCGAGATTCGCCAGCGCGTCGAAGAGACGGCCAAGCTTCTGCGCATCGACCATCTGCTCAACAAATCCGTCTCAGGCCTCGCCGGTGGCGACCGCCAGCGGGTGGCGCTCGGCCGCGCCATCGTGCGGCGGCCAAAGTGCTTCCTGATGGACGAGCCGCTCGGGACCCTTGATACCGAGTTCCGCGATTTGATGGTCCATGAGTTGCGCGAACTGCACAACCGCATCCACGCCACCACCGTCTATGTCACGCACGACCAGATGGAAGCGATGTCGATGGCCGACAAGATCGCGGTGATGAACCATGGCGTCATCGAACAGTTCGGCACGCCGCGCGAGATCTACGACCGGCCGGCGACCATGTTCGTCGCCGATTTCATCGGCTCGCCGCCGATGAATTTCCTGGGCTTCGGCGGTGGACTGGCAAAGGGCGTGAAGGAAATCATCGTCCAGGGCGCGAAGGTCGCGGTGCCGGAAGTGCGCGAGGATATCGCCCCGGCCGACATGGCGCTGGGCATCCGTCCGGAACATATCCGCTTCGACGACAACTCCAAGCTGCGTGGCGCAATCTACGGCACCGAATATCTCGGCACCACACAGATCGTCGCGGTGGAGACGGCGGACGGCATCATCAAGGCCCGGGTGCCGGCCGAAATCCGGCTCTCGACCGGCGACCATGTCGGCCTGACGCTGAGCAGCGCGCGGCTGTCACTGTTCGAGAAAGGATCGGGCCGCGCGGTGAGAACCGCGATCCACGATGCCGCCTCGGAGCGGAGGGCACAGCATGGCTGACGTGCACATCAAGAATGTGAGCAAGAGTTTTGGCGACCATGTCGCCGTCAACGGTCTCGACCTCTCCATCGCCGATGGTGAGTTCGTCGTGCTGCTCGGGCCGACCGGCGCCGGCAAGACGACGACGCTGCGGCTGATCGCCGGGCTGGAGCGGCCGGATGCCGGCACCATCGAAATCGGCGGCCACAATGCCACGACGCTGTCGCCGGCCGAGCGCGACACCGCCTTCGTGTTCCAGCAATACTCGCTCTATCCGCATCTGTCGGTTTTCGACAACCTTGCCTTCCCGCTGCGCTCGCCGGCACGAAGAATGCCGGAAGAACAGATCCGCCGCCGGGTCGAGGAGGTGGCGAAAATGGTGCGCATCCACCACAAGCTCGCCAACCGCTCGACCAAGCTGTCGGGTGGCGAAATGCAGCGCGTCGCCATCGGCCGTGCGCTGGTGCGCAAGCCTTCCATCTATCTGATGGACGAGCCGCTGTCGTCGCTCGATGCCAAGTTGCGGGCGGATCTCAGGCTCGAACTTAAACGCATCCAGGCCGAACTCGGCGCCACCATGCTCTATGTCACGCATGACCAGATCGAGGCTATGACGATGGCCGACCGCATCGGCATCCTTGCCGATGGCGTGCTGGTGCAGATCGGCTCGCCCCGTACGATCTATTCGGAGCCGGCAAACCTGCATGTCGCGGCCAGGCTCGGCCAGCCGGCGATCAATCTATTGCCAACCGGGCTGCTGCCCGATGGCGGCGCACCGGCCGGCACCAAGACGATCGGTGCACGCACCGAACATCTGTCGATCGAGAAGGCCGCGAATGGCCATGCCGACGGCGTCGTCGACTGGGTCGAGCATCTTGGCGACCAGAACCACCTGCATGTGACGGTGGGGGCCAGGAAGCTGGTGACGCTGACCGATCCCGAAACGGATCTGGGGCAAGGCGACAGGGTGGTGATCCGCTACCGGTCGCCGCTCTATTTTGGTGCCGACGGACAAAGGCTGATATGAACGGTTTTCGGTGTTTCCCTGCCAAGGGGTCAACACCGGCTTCTGATTGATGACTGCAGACAAGTGACTGGACGAATTCGATGAAGCACTTTTTCAATCGCAGGGAAACGATCGTCACCGAGGCGCTGGACGGCCTCTTGCGGACCATTGGCGCAGGCGACCTCGCGCGTCTCGATGGCTATCCCGAGATCAAGGTCGTCCTGCGCGCCGACTGGGACAAGACCAACGTCAGCGTCGTCTCCGGCGGCGGCGCCGGGCACGAGCCGTCACATGCCGGCTTCGTCGGCAAGGGCATGCTGACGGCGGCGGTCTCGGGCGAGATCTTTGCCTCGCCAAGCGTCGAAGCGGTGCTGGCGGCCATTCGCGCCGTGACCGGCCCGGCCGGCTGCCTGCTGATCGTCAAGAACTATACCGGCGACCGCCTCAATTTCGGTCTGGCGGCCGAGAAGGCGCGCGCCGAAGGCTTTCGCGTCGAGATGGTGATCGTCGCCGACGATATCGCGCTCCCCGACATTGCCCAGCCGCGCGGCGTTGCCGGCACCCTGTTCGTGCACAAGATATCAGGCCATCTGTCGGAAGCCGGCCACGATCTGGCTGATATCGCGGCGGCCGCGCGAGCCGCGGCGAAGGACATCGTGTCGCTCGGCATGTCACTGTCGTCCTGCTCGATACCAGGCCAGCCGCACGAAGACAGATTTGGCGAGAACGACGGCGAGCTCGGCCTCGGCATCCATGGCGAGCCGGGCGTGGAGCGGATCGCCGTGCAAAGCGCGGACAGACTGGTCGCGATCATGGCGGAGCGGCTTGCGGCACGGCTCGATCCTGCGGCCAGCCATGCCCTGCTGATCAACAATCTCGGTTCGGTACCGCCGCTCGAAATGTCGCTGGTCGCCAATGCGGTGCTTGCTTCGCCGCTGGCCAAATCCATCAAGCTCACGATCGGCCCAGGACCGTTGATGACGGCGCTCAACATGAACGGCCTCTCGCTGTCGCTGATCCGGCTCGACGCCGTACGCGAGAAAGCCCTGCTGGCGCCGGTTGGTCCGCACGCCTGGATGCCGGCAAAGCCTGTTGTATCGCCCTCTGTCGTGCCCATCGCGAAACCAGCTGCTGAAGGCGCGGCGCGCAAACCCAGCCAGGATGCCCGCACCCGGCGCCTTGTCGTCAGCATCTGCGAAAAGCTGATCGCGCTCGAAGGCACTTTGAACGGGCTGGACGCCAAGGCGGGAGACGGCGACACCGGTTCGACGGTGGCGACAGGCGCGCGCAGCGTGCTCGAGCGGCTTGATACGCTGCCGCTTGCCGATCCTGCGGCCACCCTTGGCGCGGTGGGCGACATTCTGAGCGCGTCCATGGGCGGCTCCAGCGGGGTGCTGCTGTCGATCTTCTTCACCGCGGCGGCGCAGGCCCTGGACGGCGGCGCCAGCGTGGCCAAGGCGCTGCTTGCCGGTCTCGAACGGATGACTTTCTATGGCGGCGCGGAGGTCGGCGACCGCACCATGATCGATGCCCTCGAGCCTGCCCTGAAAGCGCTCGACGCCGGCGGCCTGGGGGAAGCGGCAACAGCGGCTCGACGCGGTGCCGAGGCCACGTCCGCCATGGACCGGGCGAAAGCCGGGCGGTCCGCCTATGTCGGCAGCAAGCTGCAGGGCGTGGTCGACCCCGGCGCCCATGCGGTGGCCGAGGCCTTTGCGGCCGCGGCCGCGCTGCTTGCAGCGGCCTGACGCATGCTACAGTTGTCGAATGAAAATTCTTTCGCTACTGCCGGCAGGGTGGGAACCAGGAATTTGGCTGACATGGCGGCGTTGAACCTTTCCAGGCTGATCGTGGCGGCCGCGGATACGATTGCCGCTCACGCCGAGGAGTTGACGGCGCTGGACCAGGCGATCGGCGACGGCGACCACGGGCTGAACATGAAGCGCGGTTTCGAGGCCGTACGCAGCGAGGCCGAGGCGTTTGCCGCCAAACCGCTGCCCGAGGCACTGAAGGCGATCGGCACCAAGCTGGTGATGACGGTCGGCGGCGCTTCGGGTCCGCTGTTCGGCACCTTGTTCATGGCGCTCGGCAAGGAAATTTCTGCCGCGCCCGACCGCGCCAGTCTGACCTTGGCTTTCGGCAAGGCCATCGAAGCCGTGGCGGCGCGGGGCAAATCGCAGGTCGGGCAGAAGACGATGCTCGACGTGCTGCAGCCTGTGCATGAGGCGCTGCTTCAGGGAAAGACGGCGGCGGAGATCGCCGACAGCGCCGACGCGGCCGCCGAAGCAACCGTGCCGATGAAGGCCCAGCGTGGCCGCGCCTCGTTCCTTGGCGACCGTTCGATCGGCCATATGGATGCCGGTGCGCGCTCAACCGCGCTTCTGGTGCGGACAGTGGCGAAAACCGTCGAGGAAAGCGCATGAGCAATGTCGGCATCGTCATCGTTTCGCATTCGCCGCTCGTCGCCGAGGGCACGGCCGACATGGTGCGGCAGATGGTGGGCGACGAAGTGCCGCTTGCATGGTGCGGCGGAAACGGCCATGGCGGGCTCGGCACCAATGTCGAGGCAATCATGAGCGCCATCGACAGGGCCTGGTCGGAAGCCGGCGTCGCCATCCTGGTCGATCTCGGCGGTGCCGAGACCAACAGCGAAATGGCGGTGGAGATGATCGGCGAGCCGCGTGCGCAGAAGATCATCGTCTGCAACGCGCCGATCGTCGAAGGCGCGGTGATGGCGGCGACCGAGGCGTCCGGCGGCGCCTCGCTGCGGGAAGTGGTGGCGACGGCGCACGAATTGTCGCCGTCGTGAACGAACGGGAACTTTAAAGACATGTCCGCATCCGCCGAAGCGACCGTCCTGATCACCCACGAGGTGGGTCTGCATGCGCGTCCTTCGGTGAAGTTCACCAAGCTGGCCAAGACCTTCGCCGCCGAGGTGGAAATAGCACTGGCCGCCAATGGGCCATGGTTCGACGCCAAGAGCATCGTCAAGGTGATGGCCACCAAGGCGCCGAAGGGCACGGTACTGCACATTCGCGCCAGCGGCGATGGCGCCAATGATGCCGTCGACGCACTGGTCGAACTGGTGCGGCGCGATTTCGACGAAGGCGCGGACCATGTCCGAACCGCTTAGGCTGCAAGGCATTTCGGCCTCGGCCGGGTATGCCGAGGGACCGCTGTTCGACCTCGACCAGATTGCAATTGCCTACGCCTGCAAGGAAAATGCTGCCGACGAGAAGGCTGCGCTCGAGACCGCAATCGATGTCGCGACGAGCCGTCTCGCTGGATTGATCAAAATCGCTGACGGTGACGCCGCCGACATCCTCGAATTTCAGATCGCGATGCTGGAGGACGACGCGTTGAGCGGCCCGGCTTTTGCTGCGATTGCCTCTGGACACCCCGCCGATGCGGCATGGCGACAGGCGCTGGATGTGGAAATCGCTGGCTACGAGACCTCGGATCAAGATTATTTCCGCGCCCGTGCGGCCGACATACGCGACATCAGGGACCAGGTGCTGCGCGCGCTGACCGAGGATGGCGGGGTTCAAGCACCGTCCGGCGCCATCCTCTACGGCGCGGACATCGCGCCGACGCGTTTTCTCGAAACCGACTGGAGCGGCGGTGGCGGCATCGCGCTGAAGGCGGGCAGCACGGCGAGCCACGTCGCCATGCTGGCGCGCTCGCGTGGCGTGCCCATGGTCGTGGGGCTTGGGGTGGTGGATCTTGGCAACGCGCCCGCCAATCTTGCCGGCATAGCACTGCTCGATGCCGAACATGGCGGCATCGTGCTGTCACCTTCCAAGGCCGAGATCGACGCCTTTCGCCAATCGTCGTCGTTGTTCTCGGCGCGCCGCGACCGGGCCGGGATTTTTCTGGCGCGGCCGGCGGTGACCAGGACCGGCATAGCGGTGCGGGTGCAGGTCAACATCGCCGACCCGTCCGACGTCGACGGCATCGACATCGCCACCTGCGACGGTGTCGGCCTGATGCGCACCGAATTCCTGTTCGGCAAGACGTTGCCCGATGAGGAAACGCAGTATCGCGCCTATCGCAAGGTGCTGGACTGGGCCGGCGACAAGCCGGTGACGATCCGCACCGTCGATGCCGGCGGCGACAAGCCAGTGCCCGGCTTTACCGTCGAGGAAGGCAATCCGTTCCTCGGCCTGCGCGGCATCAGGCTGTCGCTGGCGCGGCCGGAAGTGTTTCGTGTACAAATCCGGGCACTGCTGCGCGCCGCCGTCCATGGCAGTCTGAAAGTGATGTTCCCGATGATCGCCATTGTGGAGGAATACAGACAGGCAGCGGCGATGTTCGCCGAAGAGCAGGCAGAGCTCGCCGCGCGCGGCATCGCGCAAAAGATGCCACCGCTCGGCATCATGGTCGAGGTGCCGTCGGTGGCGATCGCGCCTGAGGCCTTTACCGAGGCCGCCTTTTTCTCGATCGGCTCCAACGACCTCACCCAATATGTCATGGCAGCCGCCCGCGACAACGCTCTGGTGGCGCACCTCAACTCGGTCCGTCATCCAGCCGTGCTGCGGCTGGTCGCCGCGGTCACCGCGTTTGGCCTGCGCGAAGAAATCCCGGTCAGCCTGTGCGGCGATGCCGGCGGTGACCCCACCGCGATCCCATCGCTGCTCGAGGCCGGCCTGCGCGATCTGTCCGTCGCTCCGGCGCAACTCGCCATGGCCAAGGCGGCGATCGCGGACGTTTCTATCCAGGCGCGGCCGGCATGATCGACAAGATACCTGAAGCCGGTTCCGAAGAGGCGATCCGCGCTTATAAGACGATCCTGTCGCATGTCATCGACCAGCGACCGTCCGGCATGCGCCAGCGGCTTGCCGATGCGCTTGGCAAGCACCGCAGCTTCGTCACGCAGATCTCCAGCCCGGCCTATTCGATCCCGATTCCGTCAAAGCATTTGCCTTCGATCTTTTCGGTCTGCCATTTCAGCCCGGCCGAGCGCGATCAGTTTCTTGCCGCCTACCACCAGGCGCATCCGGGAAAAATGTCTGTCGCGGCAGGCATGCGCAAGACGCGGCATGTTTCGCTCATCGTGCCCGATTTCGGCGACGACAAGCAGAACGCTGCACTCGATCGGGCAGTGAATGATTTTATCCAGAAGATCACCAGCATCACCGGCAAGGGTGGTTGATCCGTCAGAGCGGTTCAACAAGGCCCATTTCGGGAGGAGACGGCCGTGAAGAAATTTATGAATTCGCTGGACACGGTGCTGACCGAAAGCCTCGACGGCTTCGTTGCCGCCCATGCCGACATCCTGGTGCTTGGCGAGGAACATAAATTCGTCCGCCGCAAGACCTTGCGGCCGGGCAAAGTAGCGCTGATCTCCGGCGGCGGCTCCGGCCACGAGCCGCTGCATGGCGGCTTTGTCGGTCACGGCATGCTCGACGCCGCCTGCCCCGGCCAGGTGTTCACCTCGCCGACGCCGGACCAGATGCTGGCGGCGGCGGAAGCCGTCGACACCGGCGCCGGCTGCCTGTTCATCGTCAAGAATTATGAGGGCGATGTGATGAACTTCGAGATGGCGGCTGAAATGTCGGAAGGCGTCGTGCAAATCGTCACCAATGACGATGTCGCCGTCGAGAATTCGTCCTACACGACCGGCCGGCGCGGCGTCGCCGGCACGCTGGTGGTGGAAAAGATCGTCGGCGCGGCGGCCGAGCATGGCCTGGCGCTGGCGCCGCTGAAGGCGTTGGGCGAACGCGTCAACGCTGCTACCCGCTCGATGGGCGTGGCGCTGACCAGTTGCACCGTGCCGGCCGCCGGCAAGCCGACTTTCGACATCGGCGACGGCGAGATGGAGTTCGGCGTCGGCATCCACGGCGAGCCCGGACGGCGACGAGACACATTGAAAAGCGCCGATGCCATTGCCGAGGAAATTTGTGCCGCGATCGTCGGCGATCTCGGCGACGGAGCCAAGGGCCCGGCGCTGCTGTTCGTCAACGGTTTTGGCGGCACGCCGCTGATGGAGCTCTACCTCATGTACAACAGCGCGCGGCGGATTTTCGAGAAGCATGGCGTGACGGTGACCCGTTCGCTGGTCGGCTCCTATGTGACCTCACTGGACATGGCCGGCTGCTCGATCACGCTGACCATGCTCGACGCGGAAACGGCCGCGTTCTGGGATGCGCCGGTGCATACGGCGGCGCTGCGCTGGGGCATGTAATCTTCTGGAAGCCGGCGGCGGGAACACGCCCGCCGCCGGCTTCCAGCAGGTATCGTCCCAGAAATAGTCTTCTTCGCGATGCGGGAGCGCCCGACCCGTCCGGGCCAGACCGTTGCTTTTCTTCCCCTAAGTAAGGTAAAGACTCCTCGGGCCTTCGGGAGATAGCGTATGCGTTACAATTGGGAGCGGGCTCCGACGAGCTTCGAACGTCACAGAAAAGCCCTGGCGACAGCCATTTTGATCTTCGGTGGCATCGGCCTCATGCTTGTGGCTTTGCCGATCTAGAGCAATCGACTTTGTCAGCGCGGTTGGCCGGTCACCGCAATGAAGCGGCGGTCGCGGCCCTCGAAGCCCTGGCTGAAGCGCTGCACCAGCACCACAATGACGGCGGGCTTGCCGGCCGGGGTGAATTCGTAGGATTCCGAGAGGCTGTAGGAGGTCGGGCAATTCCTCGACCCCGGCACGGTCTTGTCTTCATGCAGGACCTTGAAGGGCTTGCCGTCCTGCCCTTGCAGCGTCAGCCGGAAGCCGAGCGCCTTGCCCGATATGTCGCCTTGCTGTGTGGCGTCGAAACTCGCTGAACAGTCTGTGGTGCTGCTGGCCAGGATCTGGTCGAGCTGGATGGTCGAAATGTCGAGTTGGTCATAGAGCGGCGAAAGCCATTTCTGCGACACCTGCTCGAGGCGGGAAATGTCGTTGTAGGCAACCATCTCATCGGGAAAGGTGAACTTGTCGGAAGCCGTCTGCTCGCCGCGCGATGCGACGGCATATTTGGCAAGGATGGGCGCCGCCTTCGCGGCGGCCTGTGCCCTTGCCTGCTCAAGGGTCAGTGTCGCCTCCTCGGACTCGTCGACGACGAGGATCGGCTTGCCGCCAACGAAGGCGTCGGCACGGGTGTCGATGATGTCGATCTGCGAATAGCCGGAGTTCGAAGCGCCGGCGTCGAGCGTTCCATATTGCTCGAAGGCGAAATAGTTGCCGTCGGGCGAAAAGCCGATGATGCGCCGTGCCGAGGCATCGCCAGCCCAGGCGGCGGACGCGGCCGTCAATGACAGCGCCGCCAGCACGGCCGCTCCAATCCGATATCGCAATTTCATCGCAGCTTGCCCCCAAGCGCCAGATCGATGCCGGCCGCACAATGGCGCACATTTGCGGCCAAGGTTAGAGCGCGCTATTTGGTGGGAAGAAAAACATTCCTGGGGAGGTGTCGGATGACTTCACGCTATCACGAGGTCTATGACGGCTGGAGACGCGATCCGGAAAGGTTCTGGGCCGAGGCGGCCGATGCCATCGACTGGTATTCGCCCTATGACAAGGTGTTCGATGCCACGGCCGGCGTCTACGGCCGCTGGTTTACAGGCGCGACCTGCAACACCTGCTACAATGCCGTCGACCGCCACGTCGCGGGCGGACGCGCCGAGCAGATCGCGCTGATCCATGACAGCGCCATCACCGGAACGATCAAGAAATTCACCTATGCCGAACTGAAGCGCGAGGTGGTCGCGCTGACCTCGGTGCTGAAGAACCGCGGCATCGGCAAGGGCGACCGCGTCATCATCTACATGCCGATGGTGCCGGAGGCTGCCTTCGCCATGCTGGCCTGTGCCCGCATTGGCGCCGTGCATTCGGTTGTCTTCGGCGGCTTTGCCTCGCATGAGCTTGCCACCCGCATCGATGACGCCAAACCGAAGCTGATCATCTCGGCCTCCTGCGGGCTGGAGCCGGGCCGCGTCGTTGCCTACAAGCCGCTGCTCGACAGAGCGATCGAGATTTCCCGCCACAAGCCGGACGGCTGCCTGATCCTGCAGCGCGACCAGTTGCCTTGCGAATTGAAGGAGCATTTCGACATCGACTATGCCGATGCCGTCGCCCGCGAACGGGCAGCCGGCGCCAATGTCGACTGCGTTCCGGTGCTTGCCACCGACCCGCTCTACATCATCTACACATCGGGCACGACCGGCCAGCCCAAGGGCATCGTGCGCGACAATGGCGGCCACATGGTCGCGCTGAAATGGACGATGGAAAACGAGTTCGGCGTCAAGCCGGGCGAGGTGTTCTGGGCAGCGTCGGACGTCGGCTGGGTGGTCGGCCATTCCTATATCGTCTATGGGCCGCTGCTGCATGGCTGCACCAGCGTGCTGTTCGAAGGCAAGCCGATCGGCACGCCCGATGCCGGCACCTACTGGCGGGTGATAGCGGAGCATGGCGTGGTCGCGCTGTTCACCGCGCCGACCGCTTTTCGGGCCATCAAGGGACAGGATCCGAAGGGCGAATTCATTCCGAAATACGACCTGTCGAAATTCCGCACGCTGTTCCTTGCCGGCGAGCGCGCCGACCCCGAAACCATCAAATGGGCGGAGCAGAAGCTCAACGTGCCGGTGGTCGACCATTGGTGGCAGACCGAGACCGGCTCGCCGATGACGATCAACCCCGCCGGCCTCGGCCTCCTGTCGGTGAAGTACGGCTCGCCCGGCGTGCCGATGCCCGGCTACGACATTCGGGTGCTCGACGATGCCGGCCACGAAGTGCCGCGCGGCACGCTGGGCAATGTGGTGGTCAAGCTGCCGCTGCCGGCCGGCTGCCTGCCAACGTTGTGGCACGCCGATCAACGGTTCCGCCAGGCCTATCTCGACGAGTTCCCCGGCTTCTACAAGACGGCGGATGCCGGCATGGTCGACGAGGATGGCTATCTCTATGTCATGGCCCGCACAGACGACATCATCAATGTCGCCGGCCACCGGTTGTCGACTGGCGCCATGGAGGAAGTGCTTTCCGCCCATCCCGACGTCGCCGAATGCGCCGTCATCGGCATCGCCGATACCATGAAGGGCCAGGTGCCGCTTGGCTTCGTGGTTCTGAATGCCGGCGTTTCGCGCGAAACCGGCGCCATCGAAAGCGAAGTGGTCGGCCTGGTGCGCGAACGCATCGGCCCGGTCGCCGCCTTCAAGACGGTGGTGACGATCAAGCGGCTGCCCAAGACACGTTCGGGCAAGATCCTGCGCGGCACCATGCAGAAGATCGCCGACAAGGAAGAATGGACGATGCCGGCAACCATCGACGATCCGCTGATTCTCGACGAAATTACCGCCGCCCTGAAGGAGCGAGGGATCGTGGTTTAGGAAAATCGGCGGGGTCGGCGCGGCAATCTTTTGTTGTGCAATGCAGCAATCCACCTTACACCCTTGATCGGGGGGCCATCCGGCGAGGCGGTATGGCTCAGCAGAAGAAAATCACATTTGGCGGCGTCGACATCCTGCGGTTCCTCGCTGCCGTCATGGTCATGGTCTATCACTACGGCTTCTGGGTGTGGGCGTTTCCGGACGGTGTTTCAGCACGCGCCACGGGCGGCCTTCCCGCGCAGCCGGCGATAGGCGCCTGGGTCGAATCAGGCTGGGTCGGCGTGCAGATCTTCTTCGTCATCAGCGGCTTCGTCATCGCCTTCAGCGCCGAGAGATCGACGCCGCTGCGATTTTTCGAAGCAAGGGTGAAACGACTGGCGCCGGCGGTCTGGATCTGCGCACCCGTCACCGCGGTCGTGCTTTTGATCGTCGGCCTGAGCTGGCCGACCGATGCCGTCGACAGGCTGGTTCGCACCGGCCTGTTCGTTCCCTACGCACCCTGGGTGGACAGCGTCTACTGGACACTCGGCATCGAGATCGCCTTCTATGCCATAGTCTGGACCTTGCTGCGGCTTGGCCGCTTCCATCAGATGGAATGGGTGGCGATTGCCATCGGCATGGTCAGCACGCTTTTCTGGTGCCTCTATTACCCGCTCGGCTGGGCCGACCTTGCCGAGACACGCACGCTCGACCTTTTGCTGGTGCATCACGGCGTTTTCTTCGCGACTGGCGTCATGTTGTGGCTGATGCGCTTCAATGCGGTGACGACGGCTCGCCTTGCCTTCTGCGCCCTGTTCCTGGGCGGCGGCGTGCTGCAGATCGCCAGTTCGGTCGACGTTCACATCCTGAAGGTCGGGCGAGAGATGCCGTTCGCGCCGCCGATCCTCATCTTCCTCGGTGGGGTCGCACTGATGGCATGGTCGCTTCGGCTCGACCTCTCCTGGAGCGGCTGGCGCCGGATCGGCCTGATGACCTATCCGCTCTACCTCCTCCATGACGTCGTCGGCGCGGCCCTGCTCGGCGTCCTGGTCCGCGCGGGTCTGCCGCATCTCTTCTCGATGGTGATCGTCGGCGCGACGATGATCGCGGCAAGCTGGCTGGTGGCGACCGAGGCCGAACCACGCATCCGGCTGCTGCTCGACCACACCGTTTTCCGCTATCGGCTCAAGGCCGCGTAGTCGCGACTGATCATCCGCGGGTCTCCTAGGCCCGGCTCGGCACTGCGGCCTTCCAGAGGCGGACGGCCAACTGCCACAGGAATCGCCGGACCCGCGAAGTAGGCTGATCCGCTCCTAATGCATCACTCAAAGCGCGCAGCGTTCGGGGTATGCAAAAAGCAAGGATTCAGGGCGCGTCGACCGACCCTGTTTCAACGCAATGGCTTTAAGAGGGCCTACTCGAACAATGTCAGACCGTTGCCTTTGCCTTGCTGCGCACTTCCGACTTTTCCAGATAGTAGGTCGAGTATTTGTCGAAGAATTTCTCGGAGCCGCCGAACGATCCGTATTTGGCCAGCTTCTTCAGATCGACCTTGTTCAGCACCGCCCCGATGATCTTGTTGGCAACATAGGGTTCGGATTCCAGCATCGACCTCACCATCGCGCGGGGCGTGCGCCCCCATTCGGTGACGAGCACAAACCCGTCGACCAGCGGCGCGAATGCCTTGGCATCGACCACCGGTCCGAGCGGCGGCAGATCGACGACGATGTATTCGAAGGTCTCCTTGGCGTTGTCGATGAAGCGCCGCATCCCGGCCGAGGAGAGAAGTTCGCTGGTGTGCGAGAAGTGACCGCGCGACACGGCCGGGATGATGGCCAGCTTCGTCTGCCGGTCGATCTTGCCAACGGACTGCCACGCCTGGCCGTTGACCACGGCTTCCATCAAACCTTGCTCGGCTTCCATGCCGAGACCACGGCTGAGGCCGGGGTTGCGCAGGTCGCCGTCGATGAGCAGCGTCTTGGCGCCGTTGGCGGCAAGCAATCCGGCGAGATTTGCCGCGACCGTCGACTTACCCTCGCCGGGAAGCACCGAGACGATGCCGATAACGCGGCTGCCTTGCCCTTCCATCACGACGTCGAAGGCGATCTTGGCGCTGCGCAGCGTTTCGGAGAACATCGACGCAGGCGAATCGATGCTCACCCGCATGCGCGCCCGCCTTTCGGCGGACGACAGCGATCTGGCGGTCTTGTCATCCACCTGGGTATCGCCGGGCTTTTCTTCCTTGCTCAGCTTGCCGCCGATCGTCGGCAGATAGCCGAGGAATTTCAGCCCGACACGGTCGCGCACCTCCTCGCCGGTCCTGAAGAAACGTTCGTTGAATTCATTCAGGCCGCCGAAGCCGGCGCCCATCAGCGTGCCAAGCACCAGCGAAAGTCCAATCACGATGATCGTGCGTGGGCTTGACGCGGTGAGCGGCATCGAGGCGTCCGAGATGATGCGGATCTTGCCGACCGGGAAGGATTGCTGCTGCGCGGCTTCCTCGTAGCGGCCGAGGAATGTCTGATAGAGCGTGGTGAGCGCCGTCGCCTGCTGATCGAGTTCCCGCAGCTTGACCTGCGTCTGGTTGTCGACGGAACTCTTGCCTTGCGCGGCCGCGACATTGGCCCTGAGCGCGGTCTCGCGCGCCAGCGCCACTTCATATTCGTTGCGATAGCTTTCGGTCAGCTGCTTCAGTTCGCCGAAGATCTGAGTCGATATGTCGGCCTTCTCCTTGGCAAGCGCCAACGCCTGCGGATGCTGGGCGCCAAAATTCGCCTCGACGTCCTGCAGCCGCTTGGAGACTGTGAGGTAACGGGTCTTGAGCGCCGCGATGACCGAGCTGCTCGGCTGGTCGCTTGATATGGCGGCATCCTTGAAAGCGTTGTCGGAGCCGCTTTCGACAATCGCCTTGTACTGCTGGTAGCGGGCACTGGCGCGTGCGGTGTCAGCCTGCGCGACGATGAGCTGGGCGTTGAGATCGGACAGTTGCTTGTCGCTCATCAACTGGCCATCGCTGTTGGCGGCCAGGCCATGTTCGGCCCTGAATTTCTCGACCGCGAGCGATGCCGCCTGCGAGCTCTCGCGCAATTCCGTCAACCGGCCCTGCAGCCAGACCGCCGCCCGCTCGGTGGCGTCGAAGCTGGCATCGAGCTGATCGGCAAGATAGGCATCGGCATAGGCTTTGGTGATCGCATGGGCCAGGGCCGGATCCGTCGACTGATAGCCGAGGGCGATGACGTAGCTTCGCCCCGTGCGCTCCGCCCGCACCTCGTTCTGCAGCTTGAGGATCGCGTAGTCGCGACGGGACGTGGCGATCAGCGCATCGCGGGCGGCGGGGTCGAGCTTGCTGATGTCACCGACGCCCGGCATGACGGGGCTCGGGCGAACATACTGGATCAGGCCCCGGATCAGCCCGACGCCCCTTGCCAGAGCCGATACGGGCGGATTCAGGAAGGCATCGTTCTGGTCGAGCTTCAGCTTGTCGACGACCACGGCGGCAAGCCGCGTCGAGGTCAGGATCTCGATCTGGCTCAGGATGGCGGAATCGGTCTGCATGGTTGTCGACGCCGCCGAAATGTCATCGACGATCTTGTTCAAGCCCTCGTCGATCAGCACGCTTGAGACCGACTGATATTGGGGCGGCGTGGTCTGCAGATAGAGCAGGCCCAGAAAGAGACCGATGACGGCGCACACGGCAACCACCTTGGCTTGCCGTGCGGCCATGCCAAGCAGCCGCTCGATGTCGATGAAGTCTTCGCCGTCTCCTGCGTCCGAATTCGGCAATGGCATCCTCTTGTCGAGAGGAAAGTTGGCATAATTCATCTTCGGTCCAATTCCAGAGCCTGTTCCATCCCGATGATCGGGATGGAGATCCATCTCAGCGTTTGAGCATGATCTTTTCCGAAAACCGGTGGTCATTTTTCGGGATCATGCCGGGGCTTGCACAGCCGCGAAGATCGGGAGCATTGCGCAATAAAACGCAAACTTCGTGCCAGGCGGCGCGGGAGCTATCGCCCCGCGTCGCCAGCCATCTGTAAATGCTCCCGAAACATGGGCATTATGCGGCTTCTTCCTGGCGTTCATGCGACCGGACGAACTCCTGAAGCATCTCGAAAATCGGGCCCTTCATGTCGTCGCGCGACAGCGCGAAGGCGATGTTGGCCTGGATGAACCCTTCCTTCGAACCGCAGTCGAACATGCGACCCTTGAAAGGCTGGCCGAAGAACGCCTGGTCCCGCGACAGCCGGACCATGGCGTCCGTCAACTGGATCTCGTTGCCGGCGCCGCGCTGCTGATTGCCCAGAAGCGCGAAAATCTCGGGCTGCAGGATGTAGCGGCCGTTGATGTAGAAGTTCGACGGCGCGTTGGCCGGCGCCGGCTTTTCGACCATCGCCGTCACCTCGAAGCCGCCGCCGATATCGGCGCCACGGCCGACGATGCCGTATTTGTTGGTCTCGGTCGGATCGCAGCGCTCGACAGCGATGACGTTGCCGCCGGTTTCAGCATAGAGATCGACGATCTCGGCCAGGCATCCGCGGCCACCGAACGACACCATGTCCGGCAACAGCAAGGCGAAGGGCTCGTTGCCGATGACTTCGCGCGCGCACCAGACGGCATGGCCGAGGCCTTGCGGCGACTGCTGGCGGATGAAGGAGGTGGCGCCGGCCACCGGCAGCATGCTTTCGAGCGCCTCCAGCTGGGTCTTCTTGCCGGTCTGCTCCAGGGTTCCGATCAATTCCGGATGCAGGTCGAAATAGTCCTCGATCACCGCCTTGTTGCGGCCGGTGACGAACACAATGTGCTCGATGCCCGCCTCGAAGGCCTCGTCCACCGCATATTGCACGACAGGCCTGTCGACGACGGGGAGCATTTCCTTCGGCATCGACTTGGTCGCCGGCAGGAACCTTGTTCCAAGTCCTGCCACCGGTATCACGGCCTTCCTGATTTTCTTCATCGCAAATTCCTTCTGAGGAGATCGACTTCAGTCCATTCACAAGCCACGAAAAATCCCTTCATGTGCCTGCATCTTCACCTCCCCACCCCAACGGCAAACTGCGCCGCTACTCTTCGCAACCGCACGGCGATCGGCATGCCCATATGCCTGACCGCCGCCGGGTCGCTGAGCGCAGTCCGGATCGCCTTGAGCGGGGACCGCGCCTTAATGTGCTGAACCATAGACAGGAACGATGCGGCCTTGCGCAGGCTGCGGCTGCGCCGGGCGAACGCGCGTTGCGCGGCCTCGTCCATCGAATGGGTTTGAGCGAACACGGCATCTGCCTTGCGCATCGCTTCGACGTGGTGAAGCTCGAGCACGCGGGAGATGGAGCCGCTGCGGATATGATAGGCATAGCCGATCGCCGGCTCGACCACGCATTTGCCGCCCTTGGCCAAGGCGTTGGCGAGCAGGATGTAATCTTCGCCGATGCTCAGTTTTTCATCATAGCGAAGCTCGTTTTCGTCCAGGAACGCGCGCTGGAAGATCGGCTTGAGGTAGCCGAGATTGAACTTCGATTCGAAAACGACGTTGCCGGCGATGTAGCTGGCCAGCGAGATTTCGCTCAAATCCTCCAGATAGCGTGTTGGAAACATCGCGTCCTCGACTACACCGTCCTCGCGAATGACCTGCAAATTGTCGACGGCGATCTCGGCGCCCGCCTTTTCCGCACGAGCGATCATGGCCGCGATGCGGTCGGGAAAAACGGCGTCGTCGGAATCGAGAACCGCGATCCATCTGCCGCTGGCGACGTCGAGGCCGGCATTCCTGGCGCCGCCGGGACCGCGATTACTGGCCAGGGCGACGACACGAACGATATCTTGCGGATAGGCCCGCGCGACGTCGAGCGTCGCGTCGCGCGACTTGTCGTCGACGACGATGATTTCGACGCTGACGTCTTTCTGCGCGATAGCGCTCGCGATCGCCCGGTCGAGGGTCGCTTCGGCGTTGTAGGCGGCGATGACAAAGCTGACGTCAGGCTGCACGCTTGCCCCCTTCCTGCGGCGAAGGCTGGCCGTAGAGGCGGATTTCGCGGATGCCGACAAGGCCGCTGACGACACCGACATGCATAATGCCGCGCAGCACGCTGCGGTTCCTTCGAACCGGGCTGATGACGACCGGAAGCGCAGAGGCGAAGCAATAGATGGCCTTTGCCGACGCCAGGCCGACCTGCTTGGCCAGGCCGATGCCGCGCGCGTTGCGTCCCAGAAGATGCCCGTGCGTCTGTCCGACGCGGAAGCGCCGGCGGCCGAGCCAGTCGAACGCCGCCCTCGAGCGCGGCACCACCTCGTCGACCCAGGCGTCGGGCGAAAAGGCGATGCGGCCGCCCGCTTTGTGCATCTGGTCGAAGAATTCGGTGTCCTCACCGCCGGTCTGGCCGCGTGCCAAGCTGAAGCGGCGGCCACACAGGCTGTCCGATCCCATGCGGAGCAGAACGTTGCAGGTGTAGCCGGTCCGGATCTCGCCGCGAACCCAGACGGGCAAGGTCGAATGGAAATCGCCGCGCCGCATCCAATCCGGCGCATCCGGACGATAGCGCGCCCGGACCGGGCCGAGCACGGTGGCTGCACCGCTCGCTTGCGCCACCGCGACCAGTTCGGCGAGCCAGCGCGGCGTGGCCGTCTCGTCATCATCTATGAAAGCGACGAAATCCGCCGTGCTGGCGTCGAGGCAAGCGTTGCGGGCGATCGAAATGTTGCGCGCCGGGCAATGCTGATAGCGGATCGGTACGGTCAATTCCCGCGACAGCGCCGTCACCAGGTCGCGGGCGGTCGGCGTGTCGTCATTGTCGGCGACGATGATGCTGATATCGAACCCGGCCGGCATCTCCATGGCGTCGAGCGAGCGCAGGGTGTCGGCCAGCTCCGGCCGCCGGAACGTGCAGACGCCGATGTCGATGCTGAGCTTCTTGGCCATCACGCCACCCCGCGCCGCGACCCGAGGCCGAGAAGCTGCAGCCAAAAGCCGATCGACCAGCCAAGGTGCATGACCATCGCCGAGACGCCGGCCAGCGCGATGTCGGCATTGCGCTGGCGGATGGCCGTCCACAGGCCGTAACCCTGGCACACCGAGGCCCACAGAAGCAGTGGCACCGCCGCCAGCCAGTGCACGAATGAGAGCGCCGCCAGCAGCACGACCGGAAACACCAGGAGCGGCACCATCTGCCGGACCTTCGGGATGACGCGGTGCTTCAGCACATTCTTGGCGCGGCCGCGACCATAGCCGAGATACTGGAAATAGAGGCCGCTGAGCGAGGTGCGCGGGTAGTAGATCATATGCGTCTTGCCGCTCATCCAGATCTTGTAGCCGGCCTGTCTCAGCCTGTAGTCGAGCTCGGCATCCTCGTTGTGGCTGAACGTCTCGTCATAGCCGCCGACAGAACCGAACGCCGATATCCTGATCAGCGCGTGATGGCCGTGATCGACCCACTCTCCGGCGGAGCGGTGCCGGTGCTTGGAGCCGCCGGTGCCGAGCTTGGAATTCTGCGCCGCCGCGGCAGCCTTCTGCACGGTGCTGCTGCCGCTGGTCAGCATCGAAACGACAACCGAATCCGCTCCGGTGGCCAATGCCTCCTCGACCAGCCGGTCGCAATAGTCGTCGGGATAGCCGCCATGCGCATCGATGCGGATGAGATAGTCGGCTCCTTCGCCGAAGGTACCGACGGCGAGGTTTATCGCCGCGCTCTGGATGCGCCGTTCGTTGTGAAGCAGGATAACGCGCGGATCCTTGCTTGCGACGTCCTTGACGATAGCCAGCGTGCCGTCGGTGCTGCCGCCGTCGGCGACGATGATCCTGGCGCCAAGCCTTGCCGCGGCGGGGCGCAGTTGATCGAGCAGCACACCGATATGGGCCGCTTCGTTCAGGCACGGAATAACGATCAGGCTGGATGAAGTTTTTTTAGTCTGCGTCATCAGCCTCTGTCCATGTTCAGCCATCCTATGCCAACGCCTCGGCTGCAAACGAACCCGATACGGCGGTCAGGCCGCGCAGCCGCTCGACAAGCGCCCGGCAATCGCTGCGGTCGTAGCTCCAGGTCCTCGGGTTGCGGGCAAGAACATGCGCCTTCAACCCGGCGAAACGATGCTCATCCATTTTGCCAAGCGTCGCTTCGAGCGCCTCGGGCGAAGCCTCCGGCAAGAGAATGCCGATATCCTGTTTGCTGAGGAACCGCCCGGTTTCGGTGTCGCCCATCGAGATCGGCACCGCGCCAAAGCGGCAGCCTTCGTAGAGGCGGTTGGGCAGGAGCCATTCGGAGTTCTGTCCCGCTTCGAAGAAATCGATCGCCCAGGAAAAATGGACGTCGCCATAGATCGATGCCATGTCCTCCGGGTTGCGATAGGGCCCGCCAAACGAGAGCCACGGCTCTGATTCGACGAAGGCGTGAAAATCCGGGAATTCGGACAGAGCCGGACGGCCGCGCAGCACGATCTCGAAGCGTCCCTCCATCCGGCGGGAGAAATCGGCCAGCAGTTCGAGCGAGCGGCGGCAGCGCAGCGCGCCGAACCAGCCGATCCGCCACGGCGGTCCGACGGGACTCGCAACCTCGTCAGGGCTGCCGTGCGTCTCAGGGCTGCCGGGCAGAATCGCGGCTGCCTCGAAATACTTGTTCTCGACCAGTTCGATCGGCGCCGCAACCTGTCCGAACGGCTTGAAGTAATTGGCGATGAAGGCAGGCGAACTGGTCACCAGCAGCTTCACGTCCCTGGCCAGGAAGCGTTCGACGGCGCGCAACGCCTTGCCCAGGACATCTTTGCGAAGCACAAGGCGATGAATGTCGAGGCACTCGTATACGATCGGAACCGATGCACCGAAGGCGGATCTGGCGCGACGGGCAAGCGCCAGCATTTCCAGATTGCGCGCGATGATGAGATTGGGCCTGGGCGTGTCGCCAAGCCTGGAGCCGATCGAGAACGCCGCCTTGGCGACCGCCGCGAGCCGCTGGCCGAATCGCCCGTCACGCGTCGCGCCAAGGTCGATCGGCCGCAATCCCTCGATATCCGCAATCGGATTTGTGGTGCGACGGAAGCCGGCCAAGGTGACCTCGGCCCCACCTGCCCTGAGCATTATGATCCTCCGGCGCACGGCCGGATCGGAGACGTCGTGCACAAGGTACAAGACATGCAGCATGAAAACTCGACCGCTGTTGGCCCACCCAAGGAGAGCCTAGTACAGCTCTTGCTGCATCGCAACATTTTTGGCGCGACGATCCACCTTTTCTGTTGCACTGCAAAATTATTGCCGTAGTTTGTCGTTGGCGGCGGTGGTGGATTTTTCGGGGTCGGAAATCCGCACAAAAGTCAGGAATCCTGAATTTGGAAGCCAATGCATTCGATCCGCCGGAAGGCTCCCTGCGCAAATCCGTCGGGCGCGGCGCGGTTGTCACGGCCATGGCGCAATCGGTGCGGGTCGCGACACAGATCATATCCGTCATCGTGCTGTCGCGGCTTTTGTCGCCGCAGGATTTCGGCGTCGTGGCGATGTGCGCGCCGGTGCTGGCCTTCATCGCGCTGTTCCAGGATTTCGGCCTGACCCAGGCGACAATCCAGAAGAGCGGCATCCGGCATGAGGAAGTGAACTACCTCTTCTGGATCAATGTGGCCGTCAGCGCGATTCTGGCCTGCGTGCTCGCAGGTGCCGCCCCTCTGGTCGCCGCTTTCTACGGCGAGCCGCGCGTGGCCGGCCTGGTGGCGGCGTTCGGGCTGCAGATCATGGCCTATGGGCTGGGCGCCCAGCACCTGGCGCTTTTGACGCGCCGCATGCAGTTCGGCCGGCTGGCCGTCATCGACGTCGCCAGCGCCGTCGTGGGGCTCGCCGTATCGATCGCCTGGACGTTCATCGACCGCTCCTATTGGGCACTGTTTGCCGGTACGCTGACCGGTGCCGTGCTGCCGACGCTCTGCTACTGGGCAAGCTCGCGCTGGCGTCCCGGCCTGCCGCGCAAGGTCGCCGGAATCAGCGAATTGATCCATTTCGGCGCCGGCATCACCGGCTTCAACTTCGCCAATTTCTTTGCCCGCAACCTCGACAATGTGCTGATCGGCAAATACTGGGGCGAAGCCCAGCTTGGCCTTTATGACCGCGCCTACAAGCTGCTTTTGTTTCCGCTGAGCCAGATCACCAATCCGTTGTCGAAGGTGATGGTTCCGGCGCTGTCCAGGCTGAAGGACGAGCCGGACCGCTACCGCAGTGCCTATCTGCGCGTCATGCCGCTGATCCTGCTGGTGGCGCTTCCCGGCGTCGCCTTCGCCACCGCGATGTCGGACGTGCTGATCCCCTTCGTGCTCGGCGAGCAATGGCGCGCGAGCGCCGACATTTTCCTGGCGCTCGGCTTTGCCGGGCTGCTGCAGCCGCTTAACAATCCAGCGGGATGGCTTTTCGTCAGCCAGGGCCGCTCCGGCGATTTCATGCGCTGGGGCATCATAACCGCTGTGACGTCGGTTCTGGCCTTCGCGCTAGGCCTGCCCTATGGCGCGCTGGGCGTGGCGATTGCCTATGCGATCAGCGAGTATCTGAGGACCCCATTCCTGTGGCTCTATGTCGGCAAGAGCGGTCCGTTGCAGGCGCACCACGTGCTGCGCGCGGCAACGCCGTTCGTGCTTGGCGCCCATCTGGCGCTGGCCGCCATCTGGTTCATCAAGCCGCTGCTGCCGCAGCAGCATGTCATTGGCTTGGCCAGCGGCGCCGTTCTCGCCTATCTGATCACCATCGTCGTCGCGTTGGCATTCGCATCCGGCCGCGAAGCCCTGCGCGAGGCCTTGAAGATGCTGCCGGCAAGGTTGCCCGCAGCAGCACCACGCGAGGCGCAATAGTTTGCGCGACCTCGACAGGTACGGACATTCACTCCAGGACCAGGTCTGACCCTATGCACTACCGATCGATTTCCGACATGAACGACGCCATTGTCAGGGGCCTGCACCGGCTGCCGCGCGACATCGACCTGGTCGTCGGCGTTCCCAGAAGCGGTGTGCTCGCGGCAACGCTGGTGAGCCTGGCGGCGAACATTCCGATGACCGATCTGGACAGCTTCCTGGCCGGGCGGATCTACACGTCGGGCATCACAAAGCGCCGGGCGGCACTCGACCGCAAGGTCTCCGAAATGCGCAAGGTGCTGGTGATCGACGACAGCGTCGCCGGCGGCAACGCCATGCGCGATGCACGCTCGCGCATCGAGACTGCCGGCATCGAGGCCGATTTCACCTTTGCCGCGGTGTTCGGCCTGCAGCCGCAGCATCAGGAGACCGATGTCGTCTTCGAGGTCGTGCCGCATCCGCGCATGTTCCAGTGGAATTTCATGCATCACAAATTCCTGGCGCAGTGCTGCGTCGACATTGACGGCGTGCTGTGCCTCGATCCGACCGAAGCCGAAAACGACGATGGGCCGGCCTATGAGAAATTCCTCAGCGAGGCGCGGCCTCTCCATGTTGCGACACACAAGATCGGCTGGCTGGTCACCAGCCGGCTGGAGAAATATCGCGCGCTGACCGAGGCATGGCTCGCCAAACACGAGATCAAATACGACCGGCTGATCATGCTCGATCTGCCGAGCAAGGCGGAACGGCAGCGGCTTGGCGCGCATGGCAGTTTCAAGGCCGATTTCTACCGCAAATCCGATGCCATCCTGTTCATCGAAAGCGAGCACGAGCAGGCGCTGAGGATCACCGAACTGTCCGGCAAGCCGGTGCTGTGCGTTGAAACGCATATGGTGAGTTTTCCCGACGCGCTGTCGCTGCCGGCACTTGGCCAGGCGGCCCGCAACCTGCCGGCAAGGCTGCGGCAGATCAACTCGCAAGAGGGCCGCAAAAGCGCGGCCAAGACCTTGGCCCGCGCCCTGCTCGGTGCGCGCGGTTACGAGACGCTGAAGAGCCGGGTCAAACGCCCCGCCTGATCCGCACGACGCTACGAGGCTTGCCGCGAGTTGGTTGCTACGCGGCTGACGCCGCGAGCCTGGGTTAGGCGGCTTGCCGCGCGCGCTGCTGTATCGCTCTGTCCACGATCGAGAAGAAGGTGATGAACTGGCGATCGGGTTCCAGTTCGGGCCGCCCGGCGAAGCTGCGCGCGAGGCCCGAGACCCGGTCATATTCCTGGCTGTCGTTCCACAGCCGCCTGACGGCCGCGACCCAGTCGGCGAGCGGTGCATCGTAGTCGAGCACCACGCCACCTGAGCCGATCGCCTCGGGCAGGCCGCCACGCCGCGAGCCGACAACCGGGATTCCGCTGCAATGGGCTTCCGACGCGACGCGGCCCCATGCCTCTTCCCATTTGCTGGGAGCAAGCAGGATCTTGGTGCGGCCGTAGACCGTCTTCATGTCGCTGGTGCGGCTCTCCAACACGACATTGCCCAAAGGCGCGATCGTCTGTTCGATCCGCGCCCGATGATCGTCTTCCAGCTTCCAGCTTTCGACGAACAGGAACGGTATCTCGGGGCAGGCGCCGGCGATGCGCACCGCAAGCTCGAAACCCTTTTCCTCATAGGGATTGATCAGCGTGACAAACTGGCCCGTCGTCGGCGTGCTGTAATGCGCCGGATTGATGGTCGGCGGGATCACCGTCGCGTTGATGTCGAACTCGTTCTTGTAGGTGCGCGCGGTGAACTCGGAATTCGCGATGTATAGCGCGGAACGCAGTTCGCGCAGGTCGCCGCCCAGTTCATGGAATTCAACATTGCGGAGATAGACAACCAAAGGCACGCCCTCGGCCTGCAGCGCCTTGCCGATCGGAACCGATTTGTGACACTGGACCACGGCCACATCCGGCTTCAGCCTGTCGACGGCAAAGGCCGCCGCTTCCCAGGGAAACCAGGCCCGCACCACCGGATAGCCGGGATAGCTGTCGATGACCGCCGGTTGCCGCAACAGCTTCATCTTGGCGCGCGCCTTCAAGCCGAAGACACCATCGCCGAACAGGGCGGCGAGCACAGCGGCTTCATGGCCATGTTCGATCAACTGTTCGGCCAGATGGTGCGTGCTCGACTGAACGCCGCCGCTGAACTCGGGTGGATAGCCGCTGCCACCTGCAAAAAGGACTTTCATGGATCGGGCTCCTTGTCGCATATCGTATTTCGTTCCGAGGCAACCGGGGGCGCCTCGCTTTCGACGTCAGGCGAGTTTCGGCGGCTCCAGATTCGCGAACGGATTGGTACAGGATTGCCAGCCGGTAAACCGGATCGGGTCATTGGGCGAACTGCGCCATGCGTAGTCCGTCAGCATATGGAATTCGGCGATGACCCAGCGATCGAATTGGATCAGATCTTCCCGCTTCTCCTGGGGCAGCAGGCGGCGGACGGCGCCCAATTTGAGCTCCTCGACCAGCGTGACGGCGTCGCTAAGCTTGTCGCTGGGAAATATCCACGGGTTCCGGTTGCGGAACTCCAGCACGAACTGCTGCAGATGTTCGATACGGATGTTGAGCCTGCCGAGGTATTTTTCGAGGGTAACGCGCACCAGGTCCTCATCGGAAAACGAGCTGACGGCGGCAAAGGCAACGCCCGTCGACACCACCCCACCGGCCACGATGGCCAAGGCCGAGCGTCTGGAAACTTCGATCATCCGATGCCCTCCTCTCACGCCATGCGGCTCGCCGCCCTCAGGGAGAGGGCCGCGGCGGTCAGGCTCGGGTTGGCGCAGGAACAGCTCGGATAGGTGCTGGTGCCGACGACAACCAGGTTTCTCAGCTGGTGATGGATCATGTCGCTGTCGATGACCGAATCGGCCGGGCCGGTTCCCATCCTCAGCGTGCCCTGGACGTGCGATTCGGTTGGCCGGATGCCGCGATCGAATAGCTTTTCGACCGGCAGCGGAGCCAGAAGGTCAGGCAATTTCTCCAGCGCGCGGGCCATGCCCTTGACCGCGTAGTCCGACGGCGCCTTGAAGTTGACGAAGGCGTTGTCGTCTTCGTCGAGGGTGACGAAATTTTCGTGGTCGAGCAGGTTTTCGGTGACCACGACGAGCGGCAGCGCCTGGCGCAGCCGCCCCTTTTCGGCACGCATTCCGTGCTGCCAGCGGTTCTCGAAATAGACAAGTGCCGCCGCATGCTCCGATCTGTGCGGACCGTCATAGAGGCCGAAGTTCAGACCGGTGGTGATGGTGCTGCCGTCGAAATTGTCGACACCGTCGAGATAGACCTCGAAATTCCAGCCGTAGGATTCGTGCAGGCCGCGGCCGACGAATTCGCCGCCCAGGCCGGAGCGCAACATGATCGCCGCGCTCTGGATGGCATTGGCGCCGAGAATGAAAAGGTCGCCGCTGACCTGGTATTCCTTGCCGTCATGCATGAACGTGACCGAGCGGACCGTGCCGCCGACATGATCGAGCCGCCGTACCTCCGCACCGAGGCAAACCGAAATGTCGGGATGCTCGAAGACATGCATCAAGCCGTTGTTGACGGTGAATTTGGCGTCGACCGGACACAGCCAGCAGCGCAGGTTGGCACAGCACGAGGTGCGCTGCGCGGTCGGCACCCGCGCCCGCGCCGTCGGCATGACGAAATGCTGGCCGGGCTGCGCCGCCTTCATCATCCGGTCCGGCGTCGACATGCGATGCGGCGGTTGCGGGAACGGCTTCGAGCGCGGCAGCATCGCCGCCATGTCGGGATCGCCGGAGATCGACATGATGTCTTCGGCGTCGCAGTAGAACGGTTCGACGTGGTCATAGCTGATCGGCCAGTCATTGCCGATGCCGTAGGTGCTTTTCAGCCTGAAGTCATTGGGATGGAACCTTGGCGTCTGCGCGAACCAGCAGTTCGTTCCACCCCCCAGTCCGATGGTGTAATTCCACGGCTTGTCGGAATTGGTCTTGTAGGTCGTCTCGTCGTCGATGTCGGTGTTGGCATTCTGCTGGAGCTGCCATTCATGGGTGTTGTGCCGGCCCCATTCGAGCACCAGGACGCGTGCCTTTCGGCGCTTGGCGAACTCATGCAGGAAGAAGGCCGAGCCGAAGCCGGAACCGATCGCGACGAGATCGAAATGATCGCTGGTGATTTGCTCGGGCTTTACGTCCAGCACCATCAGCCACAACTCCTTGCCGCGCCGGGCGCACCCGCCGAATACCGCTTCCGGCTGTTCGCTCCCGGCCTCATGCCGCCATTCTGCCGATCGAGTGGTATTCGATGCCGTGGCGGGCGATGACCTTGGGGTCATACAGGTTGCGACCATCGAAAATGATCGGCGTGGTCAGCGCATCCTTCATCGCGTCGAAGGACGGCGCGCGGAAACTCTTCCATTCGGTGGCGATCAGAAGCGCATCGGCGCCGCGCAGCGCGGCTTCCTTGGTGCCGCACAACAACAGGTCGTCGCGCAGCCCGTAGATGTGCTGGCATTCCTGCATCGCCTCGGGGTCATAGGCCTGCACTTTGGCGCCGGCGTTCCACAGCGCCTCCATCAGCGTGCGGGCGGGCGCCTCGCGCATGTCGTCGGTGTTGGGCTTGAAGGCCAGCCCCCACAGCGCAAAGGTCTTGCCCTTGAGATTGCCCTTGAAATAACGATTCACCTTGTCGAACAGGACGGATTTCTGCTCGTTGTTGCGTTCCTCGACAGCGCGCAGCAGCTTGGCGTCGAACTTGACGCCTTCGGCGGTCTTGATCAGCGCGCGCACATCCTTGGGGAAGCACGAGCCGCCATAACCAAGCCCCGGATAGATGAAGTGATAGCCGATGCGCGGGTCGCTGCCGATGCCCTTGCGGACCTCCTCGATGTCGGCGCCGAGCTGCTCGGCCAGGTTGGCCATCTCGTTCATGAAGCTGATCTTGGTCGCCAGCATGCAATTGGCGGCGTATTTGGTGAATTCGGCGCTGCGCACGTCCATCACGATCATCTTCTCGTGGTTGCGGTTGAAGGGAGCGTAGAGCTCGCGCATCACCGCTTCGGTGCCCTCGCTGTCGGTGCCGACGATGATGCGGTCGGGCTTCATGCAATCGGCAACCGCGGAACCTTCCTTGAGGAATTCCGGATTCGAAGCGACGTCGAAGGACAGGTCCTCGCGCCCTCTTTTCTTCAGCGTCTCGGCGACCCTGGCCTTCACCTTTTCGCAGGTGCCGACCGGCACGGTCGACTTGCCAACGATGATCTTGGGGGTGTCCATCTCACGGCCGATGGTCTCGGCGACCGCCAGCACATATTTGAGATCGGCCGAACCGTCCTCGCCTGGCGGCGTGCCGACCGCGATCATCTGGATTTCGCCGTGCCTGACCGCGGCCGCTGCGTCGGTGGTGAACTTGATGCGGCCAGCGGCATGGTTCTCCTTGACGAGGCTTTCGAGCCCCGGCTCGAAAATCGGAACGAACCCCTGGTTGAGCCGCTCGACCTTGTTGGCGTCGATGTCGACGCACACCACCTGGTGCCCGACTTCGGCAAGCACCGCTGCCTGCACGAGACCGACATAGCCAATTCCAAAGACCGTCAAATTCATTCGATTTCATTCCCATGCAAGGCAGCGGACCGCTCTCGGCCCGGCCAGTTCAAATCGACTTTCCCAACTACTTTATGCTGCATGCCAGCGATTCTGGAAACTGACAGGGCTCGCCCAAGGCCGTGAACGCCACGCGATCGATCTGCAGCGTGAGCTTGCGGCCTGGATCGGCGAACGCTCCCATCCAACCGGTCATCTTGTCGCTGCCCCAAAGGCTGAAGAATATCTTCTGGGCATGCGTCGGCAATTTCGCCGGATCGGTGATCGTGTTGACCAGCTGGCCGTTGACATACCAGCGCAAGCTATCTTTCTGCCAGACGAAGGCATAGTCGTTGAAGGCCTTGTCGGTGCCGCCCGCCACGTCGACCAGCTTCTCATTGTTGCCCTTGCCGGCGATGTAGGCGTTGACCTGCACCTTGGAGGTGTCCTTGGTCAGGACCTCGAAGTCGATCTCATCCCAGGGCTGCTTGTCGGACGGACCGATATAGGAGAAGAAAGCCGCATTGAGACCGGAGCCGGTGTCGGTCTTTATCCGCGCCTCATAGGTGCCGTAGCCGAAGCGCTGCTTGGTCTGGATCTCGCCGCAAGCGTAGTCGCGGTCCTTCAGCTTCTGCTTTTCGAAGCCGAGCGACAGCACGCCGTCGGACAGCGCGACCAGGCCTTTCGACCAGGTGCAGTTTTGATGACTGCCGTTCGACCAACCGTCGGAAACATACCAGCGTGCACGATCGAAGCTGGTGAAATCATCGACGAATGAAGGCGACGACTGAATGTCCTGGGCGTGGGCAGGAGCCGTCACCAAACTCCCAAGAGCGACGAGCAGCAACGCGCTGATCGCACTCAGCCGCTTGAGGCCGGCTTGCCTGGCCTGGCTTGTGAACGGCGTTCCGCCGGTTGCGATGGTGGACGTAGTCTTCGGATTCGAATTCATACCAAACTCACCTTTGTGCTGTGCATCCCCAACCCAAAGTCGACGTTCGAACCACTTCCTGAACGGGCCAACCTTGACCTCCTGCTTGACCCTCCCCTGACCTTGTCCTGCCTCGCATCAAATCTGTTGCAGCAATTGCGAACCTTCACTTTCAACCTCTGCCAGCGCCCGCCGGCCTGGTGTACTCGGCGGCTGCGGTGGCCGAATCGGACGCCGCATTCTCGTCGAAGACCGCATCCAGCGAATGACGGAGTTCTTTCATCATGCCGTTCTGGCGCGACAGCTCCGCGATGCGGCGTTCGCAATTCAGGATCGACTTCGTCAGTGCGCTGACTTCGGACGACCGGCGGTCTGAGGTGGAGCCGTTCTCCATCGCTTCGACCAGGAAAGCGGCGTTGGTCGCCTTCGTCCGATAGCGATTCTCCAACCCGGCTCTCTCAGCCTCGATCTCGACCGCGATCTGCTCAAACAGCTTTGCCAGGCGATCAAGGCGTGAACCATCGGTCTGCCGGTCACGGGCCGGATCCCTGGATCTGAAACCGAATATCGAAGCCATGAACTCAGATTCCTGTCATCGCCGGCCTACGGGCCGGGCTTCTGGCCGATCCCCGCAGCCGGGGCTCAAAAAACTCATTCTGCTCTGTCCTGCTCCTGCGAGGGAGAGACATCAGACCAATCCGATCGGGGGCCAGTTCGGCTGGTCGTCCAATTTGCTGCACCGCAACATAGACTGCCATCGTCTGGGCCGCGAGGCAACCACCCAGTTCGTAAACTCATAAATCCGACCGAAATGGTTTGCGCGATGAGCTTGTCGCCGGCGGGTCAACCCGGACGAAACGGACAGTTTCACCGCTCCTTGCCGGTGCTGGTGCCGGCCATCAAAAAACGCAATGGCGGCACGTGCTTGTGCCTGGACACGAGGCCGACGCGGCGAAACAGCGCCTCGAGCTTGTCGGACGCCACGCCCTGGACGATGGGGACGAGGTTGGATTGGCTGGCAAATGCGTAGGCCGCTGCCGATGCCAGCCCGTGCTCGGCCTTGACGTCGAGGAAATTGCGCAGCCGGTACTTGTCGCGCACGTGCCGCTCGTGCCGCCTCAGCACCGCTTTCGAGCCTTCCGGCAGACTGTCGATCGCCAGCAGCGCCAGATCGGCATCGGCCAGACGCTTCAGGTCCTGCGTCTTGTGGCGGCCGCTGAGCGAATCGGCGCGGACGATGGCGCCGTAGCCACACGAGCGGATGACCTTGAAGCGCGCCCCGCAGGCGACCGCGCGGGCATAGAGTTCATAGTCCTCGCCGAGCCGCAGGCTCTCGTCATAACGCAACCCATGGCGATCGAGGAAGGCGCGGCTGATCACCGGCTTGAGGAAGCCCAGTTCGCCCCTTTGCACGCGGCGCCTGGAAATATTTCCTTCGACGAAGCGTTCGAGATCGAGGAATTCCGGGTCCGCTGCAAATTGCGGGGCGACGATTTTCGTCGCGTCGCCGGTCGCATCATCCCTGATGAGCATGATGTTGTCCGCCGCGAAATCCCAGTCGGCGACGGCAAACAGGTTGCGAAACCGGCCTTCGAGGAAAAAATCGTCGGCGTCGAGAATGCTGATGAACGGCGATCTCGAACTGGCGATCGCGGCGTTGCGAGCGTAGGAGGGGCCGCGATTGACATCGAGGCGCATCACCGCAAGCCGGCCGCTGCCGTCGTCGGCGGATCGCGCGACTGCCGCGGTGTCGTCCGTGGAGGCGTCGTCGACGACGACGACCTCCGCCACTTCCGGTTCGCGCAACGCGGACGCGATGGCGACGGCGATTGTCGCCGCCGCGTTCTTGGCCGCGATGATCACGCAGACCTGGGATTTCGTCATCGACATGGATTAGCCTCTCGTACAGGTGATATCGATTTGTGTTCGCCCCGTACCCGTTCGATGCCCGATTGCCACCAGCGCCAAATCTGTGTTCATTCAACGACCGCCCGGCCGTTCAAAGATGCGGCGGCTGATGTCGGCGGACGCCGCCCAACCAGCTTCCGCCAGATAGCGGACCGGCGCGCGACCGCACAGTTCCCACAGCACCGTTCGCCGCTGCGGCCACCGAAGCGACGACAGCCACGGCGCCATGACCATGTTGAGCAGGTCCTCGTTGCCGATGCGTGACAGGATGCGCGTCGCACGCTCCGACAGCAGCGTGCCGGCACCGCCGAGCAGTACATCGGCTGCGCGTATACCAAGCAGCAGCGTATCGTCCAGCCCCTGCGCTACCGCGGCATCGAGCACAAGCCGTTGGTCAGCCTCGTCGAGGCGGCCGGCGCTGGCGCGCACGTCACAGACATAGCCCGCGCAGGGTTCCCGGTTGAACAGTGCCTTGGCGACGCTGATGCAGGACAAAAGCAGCGTGTCGGCGGGCGAGGTGAACGGCACCGTCGAGCCGGCGATTTCGACCTGTCGCTTTCGCCGCAGAAACCCGTCCGCGTCGCGCGGGCTGGGCGAGCCGGGCTGCTGGAGGCGGTAGTGGAGATCGACGGTGGAAGGCCTCGGTCCGTCGCCGCGCGTCATATGCTGTTCGCCGAGGAAGCGAACCCACCAGACGGAGCGCGACTTGCCGGCGACCTCATAGCCGATCGAGCGCAGCGCATCCCGCGCCTTGAAATAGCCGACCGGCGAGACCAGAATGTCGACATCGCCCGAGGGCTTCATGAAGTGGTCGTCGTAGAGAAGCTGCTGCTGGAACGGACCCTTCAGAAAGACGAAATCGATCCGGCTTTCGCGCAGCACGTCATGGATCGCCATGGAATCCATGATGCAGGACGCGTTCATCGAGACCGTCCTCCTGCGGTAGCTGTCCAGCCAATGGAAAAGCTCGGGCTGTCTGTCACTGACAGGCGCGCGTGACAAGGCCTTGAGGACAAAGGTCGCGACCTTGTTCAGCCTAGCGATGTCGGCAACATTGGCACCGCCAGGGCCAGGCATCGATACGTCGCCAGTAGTGGCTCCTGCCCCGGCGAAATACAACCGCAGGCAGGCCCGCACATAGGCAACCTCGTCGGCACAATCGGCGGCGCGCAGTCGTTCATAGGAACCATCCGGCAAGGCCATCTAGCGCACAGTCTCCCCAAAAAGCGATTTGCGCGGCGCGTATGCTGCAACTGCGAAGCAAGCATCACCAAAAACCTTGATGGCGTAAAGCCTTTCCTTTTGCATCGCAGAATTTTGCAACCTTGGCGTTTACCGGCACTGCTGAAAAGCCGGTCAAAACCGCTGTTGAAATACCGCCCCTAACAAGGCGTTTTCAGCTTGCCTCACCATGGATTTGCCGGCTCAGTTCACCCTATTAGGGATGCCTAAAATAAAGGCACTTGGCAAATGTTTTATTCAAGCAAAATCAAATGCTTAAAGAATCGGCATTGACATGGTCGCCAAACATAGGGAATCGGTCTAGAAGATGTCATATTTTGGGCATGACCCACACATAAGGTGGTCGCGCAACCCGTAATTGATTAATGCCTGGTAAATCAGGCTTGACTCATAAATGCTGCCATGCAGCTATTGCGCTGCAGCATGCAAGTGCTGACGGCACTCGACAAGCCGTTTCCAGTCCATATTGGAGAGTAAAATGGAACAGAATGTTGAAAAGCAAGAATACGAGACGCCAAGCCTGACGGTGCATGGTTCGATCGAAACCATCACCCAGGGCGGCGGCGGCAGCACGGCGATCGACGCGTCTTTCCCCGCGCATACGCCGATCGGCGACCTGACGTTTTCCTGAAGCCTATCGCAATTACTCCAGAGTGATGACGTTGGGTCTCTGGGTTTAAAAAAATAAGAGAGTCGGGGGCACTGCCTCCGACTCCCCTTTCATTGCCTGGAACTGCGAAGCGTAGTGTAAGCGAGGTTTTGGGATGAACTGGAAGCAATCCGGCCAGGATTTGGCCGACCAGGATTTGGCCGACCGATATTCAGCCGACCACGTTCGTGTGAGTGCGACCAAGGATGCCGTGGCTTGCGAGTTCGGCGATGGCCTGGCGCTCCTCAATCTGAAATCCAACATCTATTACAGCCTGAACGGCGTCGGCGCCTTCATCTGGGATTTGATCCAGGAGCCCAGGTCGATCGCGGAGATCCGCAGTGCGGTGCTTGCGCGCTACAACGTCGACCCGGAGCGCTGCCAGGCCGACGTCGAGGCACTGCTGAAGGGCCTGGCCGATAACGGGCTTGCGAGGCTTGATCATGAGGAACTTGTCTAAGCAGGTTCCGCATAAGGCCATGGTTTTGCGGCAGGAACCCGCGACCGAAAGGAGCCCCCAGCAGAGAAGGCGCAGGCAAGGCCGGCGAAGCCTGTTTGGCATTCTCTCCCTGAGCGGCTCGGAAATGATCTTCCTTAGCCGCTGCCTGCTCGTGGTCGCGGCGGTTCGGCTGGGACTGACACTGTTGTCCTACAACCGTGTTCGCAGCCTGGTGACGCGGCTTGACGCGCGACAGTGCGCCAGCATGGGCGAACTGCGGCGCGTCGCCTGGGGGGTTGCCGCAGCGGCCCGTTTCGTTCCCTACGCCACGTGCCTGACCCAGGCGCTTTCGGGTCAATACATGCTTGCTCGACAGGGCAATGCCTCGAAGATACGCATCGGCATCGAACGCGGCACGGGCGAGCAACTCAAGGCGCATGCCTGGCTGGTCAGCGACAATCATATCGTGCTTGGCGGATCGATCGACGGTTTCGCCCATCTGGTCGACCACGGCAACTGATGAGCGGCGTGGCCGGAATCCTGCTTCGACAGGGGCACGCGGCAGCGGCCCGGGGGCACACACCGGCGGTCGCGGCGGCCGATATCCAGCAGATGCTGGCGCGCATGCGCCATCGCGGCCCCGACGGAAATTCGTGGTGGCTGGACACCGGCATCGCGCTTGGCCACGCCTGGCTCAACACCACCGATGAAGCCGGCCCCGGTCCGCTGACGATGGCCGACGGCAAGCTCGCCATCACCGCCGACTGCAGGCTCGACAACCGTGACGAGCTGCTGGCAAGGCTGGGCATCCGCGACAGGTCGGTCGCCGATGCGACCTTGCTGATGCGGGCCTATCTGCGTTGGGGCGAAGCCTGCCCCGTGCATCTGCAAGGCGATTTCGCATTCGCCATCTGGGATGCCGAGCGGCAGCTGCTGTTTTGCGCGCGCGACCATTTCGGGGTCAAACCGTTCTACTACCATGCGGCGGATCGGCGTTTTGCCTTTGCGTCGGAGATCGGGCCGATCCTTGGCGTCGAGGGGGTTGGCGGACATGTCTCCGAGCACCAGATCTCCGGGTTTCTGGCCGGGCTTCCCGATGACCCGCAGGCGACACCCTACAGCGACATCTTCAGCTTGCCGGCGCGCCACAGCCTAACCGTCACCGGCCAACAGGTGGTGCTGCGCCGTTACTGGCAGATCGAGCCGTCGCAACGACCGATACGGTCGGATGCGCCTGAGGAATTCGCCCATCTGTTCTCGCAATCGGTGCGCAATCGCATGCGGGGAACCTCGGCGGTCGGCGCGATGCTGAGCGGCGGCCTCGATTCCTCCTCGATCGCCTGTGTCGCCGGCCTGCAGAACGCCGCCGAGCGCAAGCCGAGGCTGCCCACCTTCTCGCTAATTTTCGAAAAGGGCTCGTCGATGGACGAGCGCCCGTTCATCGATGCGGTGCTGGATCAGCAGAAGGTCGACGGAACGCTGATTCCAGTCGGAAACTATGCGCCATTCGCCGAGTTCGAACGGGTGCTGGAAGAGCAGGAAGGGACGTTCCTGGCGCCGGGCCTGACGCTGACCCGCGGCATCTACCGGACTGCCGGCACAAAGGGCATCAAGGTGCTGCTGGACGGCCATGGCGGCGACGAGGTCGTTTCACAAGGTCATGGCCATCTGCATGAGCTTGCCAACGCCGGCCGATGGATGGATCTGTGGCGTGAGATCCGCAGCGCCTCCGACACCTATGGCGACAGCACGCTGGGCCTGTATTTCCAGTTCCTGACCCTCTACGGGCCGGCCTGGCGGATCGCGAGACTGAGGCATATGGCGAACCGCATCCTGAACAGGATACGCAGGCCGGCGCAGGCGCCGCGCGGCCGAGGCTGGCGCGACCTGGTCAATCCGGACCTGGCCAGGCGCACCGAGCTTGTGGACCGATTTCACCGAGCCGGATACATGCCGCCCGGCGTCCAGGCCAGCGACGCCTTGAGCCATCGCTGGATCCTGTCGAATGGTTATGTCCCGCATGCTTTCGAGGTTCTCGACAAGGCTGCCGCCAATTTCGGCGTCGAGCCGCGCTATCCGTTCTGGGACAAGCCGCTGGTCGAGTTCTGCCTCGGCCTGCCCGGTGAGGAAAAGCTCAGCCACGGCTTTGGTCGCTATGTGCTGCGCCGCGCCATGGAAGGCGTGCTGCCGGCAGCGGTTCAGTGGCGGCGCGACAAGATCGACTTCACCGCCAATCTCGTCAACGGCATGCTGCGCAACCACCGCGACCTCTTGGAACAGCTGCTGATCTCGGATGCGAGCCGCATCGCGCCCTACGTCAATCTCCCCCAGGTGAGTGCTGCCTATGCGCGGCTGCTGCGTCAGCCCGATCGGGCGGCGCCTTTGGATGTCCAGTATGTCTGGCGCTCGGCATCGCTGTCGCTCTGGCTGCGGCAGCTCCAGCACAGCGGGAGCCCCGCATGATGCCGCGCAATGAGCCGCTCGCCGCATACAGTGATCATCACCGCCCGCATAGCCGGATCACGAGAGAGCGCCGCTTCTACCGCGCCTATGGCCTGACCATCGCATCCGAGGTGACGTTGCCCGAACTGGAGCCGACGGCGCCTGGGGCGGCGGACGTCGTGATCGCCGTCGGCCCGATCGACCTGCCGAAACCCGGCTTGGAAGCCGCGACCGAGTTTCGGTTCGAAGCGGAGCGGCAATATCTCGCATGGCATGCCGTCGGCACATTCCTGATCAGCGATGGCTGCCGCATCGACGTCGAACCCGCGCCCGGCGTCGACGACACGCTGATCGCGTTTCCACTGCTGGGTCCGGTGATGGCGCTGCTGCTGCATCGGCGCGGCCTGCTCGTCCTGCACGCCAGTGCCATTGCGGTCGCCGGCACGAGCGCCATCTTCATGGGCGACAAGGGCGCCGGCAAGTCGACGACGGCAAGCGCGATGATCCGGGCCGGACACGACCTGCTTACCGATGATGTCGTGGCGCTGGACCTCGCCAATCCGGGTCAGCCGATGATCGTTCCGGGTTTTCCGCAGATCAAGCTGGCAGCCGACGCCGCGGCGGCGATCTCGCTCGGAGAAGCCGAGGTGCGACCGCAAGTGCATCCGGCAATCGACAAGATGCAGCATCGCCTGAATGGCGCCTTTTCCGGCAACAGGGTGCCTGCGACCAGGATCTATATCCTCGAGCGCGGCGAAAAGGCTGCCATCACGCCGTTGCCCGGCATCGCCGCCCTGCCGGCCATCATCAAATTCTCCTATGTGACGCGGTTCGGCCGCGTGGCCCTGCCAAGCGATCTTGCAGAAGTGCATCTTCGGCAATGCGCGCGGCTGGCTGACCATGTCGGCGTTCGACGCCTCGAAGTCCCGACGGGCCTCGACAGGATCGGTGAGGCCGTGGACATGATCGAAAGGGATCTGGCGGCCGGGAATCTGGCGACTGATCGTATGCGGTCGTGAGCGCAATCATGTCGAAGTTCTCAATCCTTCGCCTGTCGCTGTTTCGAGACGTTGCCGCATTCGGCGCCGCCATTGCCCAGATCGGCGGCCGGCGAACCTGGACGGCGCTGCTCTTCCTGATCCTCGGCAGCCTGACCGAAGGTATCTCCATCCTGCTGCTGGTGCCGCTGCTGCATCTGGTCGGACGCCCCGACCAGGATTTTGCGGTCAAGCTGCCGAACAATGATTTCGTACGCTGGCTGGTGCCGGACGGAACGCTGCAACTGACGACCGTGCTTTGCCTGCTGGTCGGGCTTGTTGCCGTGCAGGCGGCGTTCAACCGCTTCAAGTCGGTCTACATGGCCAAACTGCTGTTCGATTTCATCAACCGCGTGCGCATGAATCTGTTCGAGAGCATCGGCAAGGCACGCTGGGGCGTCTTCACGCGCATGCGCAGTTCCGATCTCGACCATGCCCTGACCGGCGATATCGACCGCGTCCAGGGCGCTGCCTTCTCGCTGTTGATGCTGGTGCAGATCGCCGTGCTCCTGGCCGGCTATCTGCTGGTTTCAGTGTTCATCTCGTCGGCGATGACGCTGTTTGCGGTCATTATCGGCATCGTGATGTTCGTGGCGCTGCAGCCGTTTCGATCGCGGGCCACCGCCTTTGGCCGGGTTCTGACCGCCAATCGCCAGGATCAGTACCGGACGGTTTCGGAATTCCTGGGCGGCATCAAGGTGGCCAAGAGCCTGAATGTCGAGGCGACCTATTTCGCACAGCTGCAAGCGACGCTCGAAAAGATGAAGGCCGACAATGTCGACTATGTGCGCAACAGCACGATCGGCACCGCGGTGTTCCAGGTGGCGAGCGTCGTTGGTTTGAGCCTGTTCATCTATGTGGCACTGGTCCGCTTCAACCTGTCGCTGGCCGAGATCGTCGTCCTGCTGCTGGTTTTCATGCGAATCGCGCCGCGCTTCATGGACATGCAGACGCAGGCCCAGCAGGTCTTGATCAATCTGCCCGCCTATACGGCGATGCGCGGCATGCAGGCGCGTTTCGACGCCGAACGCGAGCCGGGCGATGCCGAAACCAGCGACGGCGGCAAGCTGTCTCTGGCAACCGGCCTCAACATCGGGGACGTCTGTTTCGGCTATAGCGACGACCCGGCCAAGATGGTCGTCAGGGACATCACCTTCGGCCTGCCGGCCGGCAAGGTCACCGCGCTGATCGGCCCCTCCGGCTCGGGCAAGAGCACGATCGCCGACATTCTGCTCGGCCTGCTCGAGCCGACCGCCGGCACGATGCTCGTCGATGGCGTCGAGATCGATGCCGGCAACCGGCGCCGCTGGCGCGATCAGGTGGCCTATGTGCCGCAGGACGTGTTCCTGCTGCATGACACGATCGCGGCGAACCTGCGCCTTGCCGCGCCGCAAGCCAGCGATGACGATCTGTGGACCGCGCTGCGCTCGGCGCACGCCGGCGAATTCGTCGAACGGCTCGACATCGGGCTCGAGACGGTGGTCGGCGACCGCGGCGTGCGGCTTTCGGGCGGCGAACGCCAGCGCATTGCGCTTGCGCGCGCGCTGCTGCGCAAGCCGTCCCTGCTCATCCTGGACGAGGCCACCAGCGCGCTCGACTGGCAGAACCAGTCGCTGATCGCCCAGTCGATTGACGGATTGCGCGGCACCATGACGATCCTGACCATCGCGCACCGGCCGTCAATGATCGCCTTCGCCGACTGGGTGGTGGCAATTGAAAACGGCCGCATTGTCGAAGTCGGGCAATATCAGCGGCTGAAGGAAAAAGCCGGCAGCCGATTGTCGCGGATGCTTTTGGGCGAACAGTCCGAGAGCCAGCCCGCTAACGTTGCGTGAGGCTGCCAGGCTTCTGGTTAGTGCAGGCTTCGCCTGGCGCTGCCCAGCTTCTCGCCTTCGGCCACCTCGGGCGCATTCAGCTTTCTCTCCGCGTCGCGAGCCATGTCGGCCGGCGTCGGCGGGCTTCTGGCGATCATGGCATAGACGAGCACGAAGTAGCCCGCCTGAATGATAATTGCGCAGATGATGACGCGGATCAGCGTCGTACCGATCGAAGCGCCGCCTAGCCAGGACCAGGCAACGACGATTGAAAGAGCGAAAATCATCCCGACGATGAATTTTGGAAGTGCCATACCCAACAGCCCATAAACCGGCTCGGGTCTATATAACGATTGCCCCACCCGAGCGCCGTCCCTTGTCATGCGGGCTTGTTAAGGTCGCCCGCTCTCGGCCGGTTGCTTCCGGCCTTTTCTACCTGTCGCCACTCTGACAGGTATAATTTGCAATTCTATTAAGGCGAGCAGTAGGCGGCAAGGGCAACTCCGGATATTTTTGATTGAGCTTTTGCGATCGATTCGGCCATGCTGCAATGCACGCAAAGGGATTTGAACCGACCTCGAATGGTCGCCATTCTTGAGTAAAAGAAACAATATTAAGTAGTATTTTACGGGATTTGCCTTGAGTATCGAGCTCTGCTAAAGCACTATTGTGCTCCGTGCCTTACCCCATAGGACAGCCCGCCTAAGAACCGCCCCAAAAAGGCCCTTATTTTTCGGGGTTTGCCCATTTATTGTCACAAATGTGCTAAATATCCCGAAATTTGTGCATGGCTAGCTTATTATTTAGTCAATTCATGACGCGACTATTTCAACCGGTTGGTAAATTGTGTGTTGCGCTGCAACATTTTTTTGGTATCTTGCGGCGAACCATTCGTTCACGCATGGAGTTTACGGCATGAGGGACGTTGCCAAGTCGGCCACAGCGGGCTTTTCGCAGGTCGACATCGATTTTCCGCCGCCGATCGGCGGCCTGCTTAAACGCAGCTTCGATATCACCGGATCACTGATTGGCTTGATCGCTCTCAGCCCGCTGTTTGTTATGATCGCTCTGCTCGTCAAACTTTCCGACGGCGGATCGATCTTCTACGGCCACAGGCGAATCGGACGCGGGGGACGGATTTTTCCGTGCCTGAAGTTCCGCACCATGGTTCCCGATGGCGACAAGGTGTTGGCCGCCTATCTCGCAACCAACCCGGACGCCAACGCGGAATGGGTGGCGACCCGCAAGCTGAAGAACGATCCGCGCGTCACCCGCGTCGGAGCGGTCTTGAGGAAACTCAGCCTCGATGAGCTGCCGCAGATCATCAACATCCTGCAGGGCGACATGAGCCTTGTCGGGCCGCGTCCGGTTGTGCGCGACGAGCTCGAGATCTATGGCACCTCCGCTGTCTACTATCTGAAATCCCGCCCGGGCCTGACCGGCCTGTGGCAGGTCAGCGGCCGCAACGACGTCTCCTATGACAGCCGCGTCGCCTTCGATCGCCACTATGTCGAGAACTGGTCGCTGTTCGAGGACGTTCGCATCATCATCAAGACTGTCCCCGCCGTCTGGATGTCACGCGGCTCTTACTGACCGCCGCGATGCCAGGCTTTCGCGGCAAGCATCATCGGGCGATGGGGCTAAAGCGGATCGGAACGTTCAGTTGAAAAGAGATATGTTTGAAGCCCTTCGCAGCGGCCCGGTTTCCGGCCGGCTGCGGCGGGCGCGTTTGCTGGCCACATGCCTTGCCATGTCGCTGGTCATTCCTCGCATCGCCGCAGCCGACGAATACCGTCTCGGATCGCAGGACAAGCTCACCATCCGCGTTGCCGAATGGCAGACGGTCGAAGGCACATTCCGTGATTGGTCGGCGGTGAATGGCGAGTACACGGTTGGCCCTTCCGGCACGCTGTCGGTGCCGTTCGCCGGCGAGCTTCCGGCATCCGGTAAGACCACGTCGGAAATCGCAGCGGCGATCGGCCAGGCATTGCAACGCAAGCTCGCTTTGTCGGACAAGCCCGAAGCCTCCGTCGAAATGGCGCAGTACCGGCCGTTCTACATCTCGGGCGAAGTCCAGAACCCCGGCCAATTTCCCTATGTGCCCGAGCTGACGGTGCTGAAGGCCATAAGTGTCGCCGGTGGGATCAGGCGAAACGCCGACTATGGCCCGCAGCTCGGCAAGGACCTGGTCACCGCCAAGGGCAATTTCGATATCTCTGACGACCAGCGCATTCGGCTGCTCGTCAAGCGCGCCCGCATCGACGCCGATATGGCCGGCAAGGCGAGTTTCGACGTGCCGAAGGAGGCCGAGGGCGATCCGCGGTTGCCAGCCATCGTCGCAGACGAGATGACGATCCTGACGTCCGACCAAAAGGCGCTGAAGCTGAAGCTTGAGGCGCTCAGCGATCTGAAGGGGGTTCTGCAGTCCGAAATCGAGTCGCTGCAGAAGAAGATCGTCAACCAGCAGCAGCAGGTCGACCTGGCACAGCAGCAGCTCACCAGCATCGGCCCGCTGGCACAGAAAGGCCTGATCGCCAACGCCCGGCTGCTCGATTCGCGGCAGTCCGTCGCCGACCTGCAGGGCAAGATCCTGGACTACGAAACGGCCATCCTCACCGCCAAGCAGGCGATCAGCAAGGCGACGCAGGACGCCATCGATGCCCAGAACACCTTGAGTTCAAATCTCGCCACCGACCGGCAGCAGACCGAAGCCGACCTCAACGAGGCCGCGCTCAAGGTGAATATGCAGAAAGGCCTGATGGCCCAGGCAAGCGATCCCTCGATGAGGTCCGCCAGTGACACCGACCAGCAACCCAGCCTGCTCTACGCACTGGTGCGGGTCGTCGACGGCAAGAGCAGCGAAATCTCGGCGAAGGAAGATACGCCGGTGCTGCCCGGCGACGTGATCAAGGTCAAGCTGGCGCCGTTGACCAGCCAGTAGCCCCCAGCCCGCAGACCCCGGAAACCCCAGCACGATCCGGTGTTTCGATCCTTCCCGCCAGGGATGGATCCCGCCTTGCGCCAGGCCTGCCTGGGCGAAGGCTCCCAGGCGAAGCCACCTTTGGCCCGGCTTCAGCCTGCGAAACGATAAAGCGCGTCGCGTTTGAAGGGATTCATGCGACGCACTTCAAGCCTTTGTTTTTATGCATTTCAAAATTGCTGCGCAGTTTGAGCGCCATGCACTGGCTCAGGACGGGTTGGCGGCCGCCGGACCATTCACATGCCGGGGCCAGGCGGCCTCTCTCTTGGCCGCCTCGGCCTGCTCGAAAGCGGGGCTCCACCGCGTGCGGGTGACCGGCAGCCGCGCCAGCTTGAAGAAGCTGAAATACATCAGGAAGGAGCCCATGATGTAGGGGTTGAGAATCTCGACCTCGACGAAGGAGCGGATCAGGAGCAGCACCATCACGCCGAAGAGAATCACCGAATCCGCTTGCCATGCCTTGAAGATCACCGCCGAGACATGGCCATAGAGCGTGCGCAGCATGATCAGCGAGACCAGCGTCGCTCCGACGAAGCCGAGTTCGACGAGGGCTTCGATATAGGTGTTGTGGAAATGGAAGCCGGTGCGGGTGGTGATGTAGAATTCGTTCCACAGCCGCTCGGCTTCGGCGAAGCCCTGCACCCAATAGGCGGCATAGCCGAGGCCGAGAATCGGTGCTTTCTGCACGGCGTTCCAGCCCTGCTCCCACAGATAGGTCCGCCCGGTGAGCGTCGAATCCTTGCCGAAGAGGCCAAGGACGAAGTCCATCAGCCCGAGATTCAAGGCGACGAAGGCAACCACGACCAGCAGGCCGGCGCCGATCAGGAAGATCACCCGGCGGTAGCGCCGCGACAGCAGCTTGCTCATGGTAAGAAGCGCGACCAGCGCCAGGACCGCCGGTATCGAGGCCATCGAGGTGGCGGAATGCGCAATGACGAGCAGATAGGCCGACAACAGCACGATAGGCACCGCCAGGATGACGCTCCGCCAGCCGCGCCTGTAAAAAGCAACGAAAACGACGCAGAAGTAGATGCCGAGCGAGGCGACAAAGCCAATCTGGTTCTTGGAGGCGAAAGCGCCGACGAAGTTGTAGGTACCGTCGAGAACGTCCTCGGAATAGTTTCCGACCCGCAGCGAATAGAGCAGGACGACAAATATCCCGATCAGGGCGCCTATGGTCAATGTGCGCACGCTGACGGTGCGCGCCGCGACGTAGGCGCAGGCGATATGGGAAAAATATTGGATCGACGTCCTCGCGGTGATGCCGGGCGCCTGTGACCAGAAGACCGAGAAGCAGACATAGGCGGCAAACAGCAGCGGGAGCCAGGCACTGGACAGGTGCCGCAGGAACCGCCGGTAGTCGACCAGGATGAGCGGCAGCCAGACCGCGTAGTAAGCGAGAATCAGGATCTGGCCGAAAATGACCGAATAGGAAAATGCCCAGATCGAGACGGCAACGGCAAAACTGCCATAGACCGAATTCTTCTCGGGATCGACCAGCAGGGACTTTGGAATCTTCATCTCAGAGTCCCGCCGGCGCGACCCAAGGCCGGCAGGCTGTGGGCCTGTCGGCATATCCGCAAACAAGGGCGTGCAATAAACGGCGTCTCCATTGTGCAGTGCAATATAACCTATCGCGCCCTGCGCTCAATGGCAAATCCGGTCACCTTGTCTTACAGCGAGGCGATTGCCGAGATCAGCCGGCGCTTGTCCGGCCACACAGCTGCCTGGATCAGCGCTACCACAGTGCCCCGCCGGTGATCTGTATGTTTTCCATGGTGATGCCCTTGGCCAGATCCGAGCACAGGAAGACGGCAAGAGCCGCGATCTCCTGTGGCTGCAGGAGGCGCTGCTGCGGGTTGCCGCTGGCGATTTCGGCCATGGCTTGCTCCGCCGTGCGCCCCTTGCCTTCGCGCTCGACGACCTGCGCCACGTTGCGGCGCATCAGTTCGGTCTCGACCCAGGTCGGGCTGATCATGACGCAGGTGACGCCATGCGCCGCCCCTTCCAGCGCCACGCAGCGGGTCAGGCCGAGCAGGCCGGCCTTGGAAGCGCAATACGCCGGGTTGTCCTTCCAGCCGACGGAGGCGGCGGTCGAGCCTATGTTGACGATACGGCCCCAGCCGCGCCCGATCATGCCGGGCAGCACGGCACGGGTGACGCGGAAGGCGCCGGTCAGATTGGTGTCGACGATCTTGTCCCACAGCGCGTCGGAGTGGCCGCAGACCGGCTGCTCGGCGGTGGTGCCGGCGGCGTTGACCAATATGTCGGCGGGGCCGATAGCGGCTTCGGCTTCCGCCGCGAATCGGTTGGTGACGTCGCTGTCGCGCACGTCGAGATGGGCGGCGTGAACGCTGGTGCCATGGGCGGCAAGAGCCGAACGCACGCGCACGATTTCGTCGGCGCCGGGATAATAGGCGGCATCGGATTTGTCGGCGCCGGCGGGCGCGATGTAGGAGCCGACGGCGACATTGGCGCCAGCCTCAGCGAGTGCCGTGGCAATGGCAAAGCCCATTCCGGAAAACCCGCCAGTGATGATCGCGCTGCGGCCGGAAAGGTTTGTCATCAGGCATGGTCTCCAGACAATTCGGTGCGGGCAACCAGGCTACCTTGCCTGCGATGCGCCTCACAAGATCAGTGTCGTCAAAGTGGTTTGCCCAGCCATTCGCGATAAAAGCCTTCGAGATCGGGTTCGAAATCATGCACGATCGGATAGCCCGGCGCCGCCGCCTCGACCTCGTGCAAGGTACCGCACTGCGGGCAGATGAATTCGCGGATTTCCATCCATTCGGGATCGGGAAGATCGCTGTTCGGATAGATCTCGCGCAGGGATTGCTCGGTGTTGCGCACGTTGATCGCGGCGTTGAGCTTCCAGTTCTTGCGGTAGTCGCCGAAGGAGTGGCCGCACTCGCAGCGGGTTATCCGCTCATCGCCGCTCTGGCAGATGAACAGGTGATCCGAGACCGGCAGCAGGATCGTATCCTTCCAGGCGACGCGATCCTGATAGACGGCGACCATCTTGAAGAAGCGGTCATCGTCCTTGTAGGCGCTCATGATGCGCCGGGTCTGCGGCCATGGCAGCTGGCCGGCAGCGAGATCGCGGATGACTTCCTTGCTGTACGAGGTCATGGCTTTGCTCCCGGTGTGAAGATCGACCTGGCGTCGACGTTCCAGAAATCACTGAAATCCTTGGTGAAGCGCGACGACAGCTTGATCGCGCTGGCGTACATTTTCTTCACCTCGGGCGCAAAGTCGGCCTTTTCGACCCGGCCACGCTCGGCGGCGATCCAGTCCGCCACGGGGATTGCTTTCGCCAGACGCTCTTTGCGCATGGCGGCGCGACGCGTCACGGTCGCATCGATATCGGCTTTGGGATAACCATCTTCATCGTCCTTCAGCACGATGCCGAACACGCTGTCCGCCGCTTCGCGGGTGAGAAAGCCGTTCTCGACATCCCAGGCCGTCTTGAGCGGATCGCGCTCCAGCACGTCGCCGTAGCCGCCACCGCCATTGTAGGAATGGCTGAAGATATCGCCTTCCTTGTGCGGCGAGGTGATGTAGGGGCCCTCGACCACGACATGGTCGCCGCCAATGTTCTTCTCATAGTCCGACACAAGCGGGTCGATGCCTGGCGCATGCGCCAGCGGTTCGCCCCTGGCCGCCAGTTCATGGATGTTGGAATTGCGCACGGCTCGGTGCTTCTGGCAGGTCGGCGCCGGATAGCCGCCGCACATGCCGCCATTGTCGAACACACGCGAAGAATGTTCCGAGGTGTGGAGCCGCAGATGCGGGGTCTTGTTGATCAGCCAGGTCGAAACGAAGGAACAGCCGCCGCGATATTTGCCGGCGCCGCCGGAATTCGGCACGATCGAGCGGCCGATATAGACCATCGGCATCGACTGTTCCCAGACCTCGATGTTGCCCATGTCGGATTCCGGGTTCCAGCCGACATAAGCGGTGTCGAGACCGTCCTTGATGGCGAGCGCACCGGAGCCGGCGGCGGCGCATTCGAAGTGCGCCATGCCGAACGGTGTGCCGTACTGGCTTTCGCCGCCCATCTCGATCATCGGGCTGTTGACCTGGCCGACGAACGCCTCCTCGACGAAACCACGGGCAATGAAGCTGCGCGACAGCAGCCGCTGGAACACGCCATAGGCCGGCAGCAGCAGCGCCCATGACGTGGCTGTCGCCACCATCTCGTTGTCGGGGTTGGTCCAGGTGCCATGCGGCAATTTCAGCTCGGTCGCCATCCAGGCGCCGTCATTGACCAGGCCTTCGAAATTCATGTGCTGGGTCAAGGTGACGAACATGCCGCCATCCATGCCGGCCGGCGTGCAGTTCATCGAATGGTAGCCCCAGGGCTGGGTGCCCTCGAAGTCCATGGTGATCTTGCCGTCGGTGGTGATCTCCATCTCGATCGGGATGTTGTAGAGCCAGTCCGGATCGCCGAGCAGTTGGAAGCCGGGCTTGCCCGCGGTGACGTGGCCATAGAAGGTGTGGCCGCGATAGATGCCGGGCACGGTGAGCTGGCGGGTACGGGCAAGCTGGGCACGACGGCCTTCCTCGATGAACTCCTTCGACACCTTCATCCAATAGTCGAGGCCGATCTCGGAAATCAGCTGCTTGACGCTTTCGCGCATGTCGATGCAGGAGGCGACCTTGGCCTTTTCGTCCAGCACCCAGTAGATCGGCATGCGCAGATTGCGCTCGCAGCGGATGACATAGTCGCGGCGGATCTCGTCGTTCTCGCCGATCTTCTCGGCGCAGACGAACAGGCCTTCGGTGAAGCGCTCCTGCGCCAGGCAGACGTCGCCGCCGGGCGTGATGCCGCCGGCCTCGAGCTCATGGCAGACGGCACCGGCCCAGCCGACCAGCGTGCCCTCATGGAAGATCGGCACCACGTCCATGACGTCGGGCACCTGCACGGTGCCGATGAAGGCATCGTTGTTGGCGAAGATATCGCCTTCGCGGATGCGCGGGTTTTCCTCGTAATTGTTCTTGATCATCCACTTGATGAAGCGGCTCATCGTGTGGACATGCACCATTATCCCGTTGGACAGCGCGATGGCGTCGCCCTCGGGAGTGTAGATGGCGACCACCATTTCGCCGACCTCGCGCACGCCAGGCGAGGCCGAGATGCGGCGGGCCATTTCGCGTGCAGAGACGCAATAGGCGCGCAGCTTCGTGTGCAACGTCTCGAATTTCAGCGGATCCTGGTTGCGCAGCGTGAGTTCCGTGATGCCGTCATAGCAGCCGGTCTCCTCCATCAACCGCTCGGAATCGAGCAGTCTTTCGCGAAGGCGCAGGGCCGAGGTAGGTTTGTCCAACATGGCGATCGCCCTCTCAAGCGTGGGTGTAGTGCAGCAGCGTCCATTCATCGACATGGACGCGATCTTGCGGGTGGACGACGAGCGTCGTGGCGGGATGTTCGATGATGGCCGGGCCGATCACCTCATGGCCTGGCTGCAAGAGATCCATCTCGTAGAGGTTGGCCTTGTGCCAGCGCCCACCGATATAGGCCTCGCGCACGCCCTTATGGGCGGCAGCCGGATTGGAGGCACCGAGTGACCGCTTGAGCAGCACCGGCTTGACCTTGTCGGCGGTGGCGATCAATCCGAGTTCGGTGATGGTGAACCCGGCCTCGCCATAGCGCGACACGCGGTGGTTGACCTTGGCATAGACCGCCTCGAACTCGTCGAGCACCTTGCGCATGTCGTCGGCCGAATTGACTTCGGCGAGCGGCGCCATCACTTCGACGTCCTCGAGCTGGCCGGTGTAGCGCATCATCAGGAACGGCACGGTCCTGATCTTTTCGCGCGCATGGCCGTCGGCGATCATCTCGTCGACCGCGGCCTTGGTCAGATCGTTCCAGACCGTGGTGACCTTGGCGCCGAAAGCGGCAAGCGTCGCCTCGTCGGCGCGGGAGGGGATGTCGTGCTGCGTCGATACCGAATGCCGGCGCATGAAATCGGCCGTGGTGCAGCCGAAGGCGGAGAAGGCGGCGGCAAACTGGAAGGTGATGATGTCCTTGAAGCCGATGCCCCTGGAGCAACCAGCCAGGTGCAGCGGACCCGAACCGCCATAGGAGAGCAGCGTGAATTCCGACGGATGGATGCCCTGGCCCGAGATGACGCGGCGCAGCGCGTTGTTGGCGTCGGCCTCCAGCATGTCGATCATGCCTTCGGCGGCCTCCTCGACACCGACGCCGAGCACGTTGGCGCACTTTTCCTCGAAAGCCTTGCGGGCCTTCTCGACCTGCAGCACGACCTTGCCGCCGAGGAAGTAATACGGGTTCAGCCGGCCGAGAATGGCGTCGCAATCGGCGATGGTCGGTTCGGTACCGCCCCTGGCAAAGCAGATCGGGCCGGGATCGGAGCCGGCGCTTTCCGGTCCGAGACTGACTTTCTTGGTCAGCGGATCGACCTTGAGGATCATGCCGGCGCCGGCACCAATGGTGTCGAGATGCAGCGTCGGCACATTGAGCTTGAAACGGTCCATCAGCGGCTCGTTCTCGATCCGCGTCTGGCCGCGCGTAATGACGCCCATGTCGAAGGAAGTGCCGCCCATGTCCGAGCAGATCAGCGAGTCGTTGCCGATCAGCTTGCCGACATAGGCAGCACCGAGAATGCCGCCGATCGGGCCTGAGATCATGGTTTCATGCAGGCGCGGATGATTGATCGAGGTCAGGCCGCCGAAGGAGAGCAGCGTCTGCACGCCATATTTGAAGCCGTATTTCTTCGAGACGTCTTCGATCCCCTTGAGCTGCTTGCGGCCGCGCGAGGTGGCGTAGGCCTCGATCAGCACCGAGTTCAGCCGCGACTGTTCGCGGATGACAGGGCGGACTTCGTGGCTGGTGTAGACGGTGGTCTCGGCGCCGGCCTTCTCGATCTCCTCGCGGCAGATCTCGGCGATGCGCTTCTCGTGCACCGGATTGACGTGCGAGAAGATCGTCATGATGCAGATCCCCTCGACCTTGTCGGCGATCAGCTTTTTCGCGGCCGCCGCGACCTCATGCTCGTAGAGCGGCAGCACGATGTCGCCGAACTGGTCGATGCGTTCGGTAACGCCATGGGTACGGCGGCGCGGCACCAGCGGATCGGGATGATGGTGGGTGACCGCATGCAGCCGGTCGGCGTAGGAATAGTCGGCCCAGGCCTGCAGGCCGCGACCCATCAGGATCATGTCCTCGAGGCCCTTGGTGGTGATCAGGCCGAGCCGGCGCCCGGTGCGCGACAGCAGCGTGTTGAGCATGCCGGTACCGGAATAGAGCACGACATTGACGCCGGAAAACAGCTGCTCCAGCGAGATGCCCCAGGCGTCCGCCGCGTCCTCGGCCGAAGCGAGGAAACCTTCGGCTTCGTTCTTCGGCGTGGTCGCCGACTTGCCGATCTTGAAGTGGCCGTCCTGATCGACAAGGATCGTGTCGGTCATGGTGCCGCCGGCGTCGATACCGATGACAATTGGATTGCCAATGATTGGCGAATTGCCAACGATGGGGCTGGTGAGGTTGGGCTGGGTCACGGTCGCCTCGGAATCTGGTCTAAGTTGTCGCTAGGCTAGATTCGACGGGTGGCCTCGCGCCATATGCCTAAAGACACAATGACGGGCTGACCGACATCGCCGAGAAAAGGGCATGCGCATGGGGACCATCTGGGCGCCGCTCGCCAAAGCGATCGCCGCCACCGGCACGGACAGGCATGTCGATTGCCTGATCGACCTGATCGGCGCGGACATCGCGCACGACCTCGTCACCGTGACGCGCTATTCGGCGACGCAGACACCGGAATTCGTCAAGCACCGGCGCTTCTCGGACGAGATGGTGCAGCGCTATCTCGCCAGCTACTACGTCTTCGACCCGTTCTATGCCTCGTGGCGGCGCGAGCGAAGGCTCGGCATCATGCCGCTGAAGCGGCTTGCCGACGACGCGGCCAAGCGCGGCCAGTACATAGCCGGCTTCCTGGCGCAGTCGGAAATCTGCGACGAGGTTGGCATCATGCTGGCCGATGGCGGCGACTGGTGCCTCGGCATCTTCCTCGACCGCTCGACCACCGCATTCAAGGACAGCGAGATCGCCCTGCTGGACGAGCGGCTGCCGGTGTTCGAGGCGTTGCATGCGCTCGACATCAAGGCGCGCGGAACCGAGTTCTCCCGCACCTCAGCACCGACCGGCCCCGGTGCCTCGCCCCGGCAGGAGCCGACCATCCCGGCAAGCCTGTGGCCGGAACTGTCGCTGCGCGAGCGGGAACTGGTCCAGCTGATCCTGGCCGGCCACCCGACGGCGAACATCGCCGAGCGCCTCGGCATCACCGTCGGCACCGTGAAGAACCATCGCCGCCGCATCTACGAAAAACTCGACATCACCACCGAGCGGGAACTGTTCCTGCAGTTCTTCCAGCACCAGGTGGACCGATAGATGCTCCTGCGTCGACGTGCCTTTCCGTCGGTGGCGATGTGACAGCGCCATCCACCGGACCATTCCCTGCGTCGGCGGATACAGCTACAATTCTGCGTGACGGGGGCAACGAAGGGAGCGCTACACGCGTATGATTGCCAACGCCCGAATCGACGAGAACGCAAGAAAGATATGGGAAAGCCATGAGACCGAGTGACTGTTCGGCATGCGCGATGACCTGCCATGGGCTCGCCATGCGACCGGCGGAACCTGCAGCGGTCAGGCTGGAGTGTGCATCGTTTGCTTAGGGCCGAACCCGCCGCGCTGTCCGATGACGAGCTTCTGGATCGCTACCAGCGTGCGGCCTTCGACTATTTCCTGGAGAATGTGAACGCGGAGAACGGGCTGGTCGCCGATACGTCGCGGCCGAATTCGCCGGCCAGCATCGCCGTCGTCGGTTTCGCCCTGTCCTGCTATCCGATTGGCGTCGAGCGCGGCTGGATGACACGCGAGGCGGCGGTGAAACTGACCCTTGCTGCACTGCGCTTCTTCTCGACCTCCACGCAAGGCAATGGCGACGACGTCACCGGCCACAAAGGCTTCTACTACCACTTTCTCGACATGCGGACCGGCCTGCGCGTCTGGCGCTGCGAACTGTCGATGGTGGATACGGCATTGCTGATCGCCGGCGTGCTGGTGGCGGGCGCCTATTTCTCCGGTGACGATGACGAGGAAGCCGAAATCCGCCGGCTGGCCGAGGCACTCTACCGGCGTGTCGACTGGCGGTGGGCGCAAGGCAGCAGTCCGACCTTGCGGCAGGGCTGGAAGCCGAAGAGCGGCTTTCTCCACTATGGCTGGGAAGGCTACAACGAAGCGACGATCCTCTATGTGCTGTCGATGGCCTCGCCCGACAGCCCGACCTCCGGCGACAGCTACGAAGGTTGGACGGCCACCTACCAGTGGGAAAACATCTACGGCTACGACGTGCTCTATGGCGGACCGCTGTTCATGCACCAGTTCTCGCATGCCTGGATCGATTTCGCCGGCATCCGCGACGCTTTCATGCGCGAGAAGAATTCGGACTATTTCGAAAACAGCCGCCGCTCGACCTACCTCCACCGCGACTATGCGCGACACAACCCCTATGGCTATGGGGGTTACGACGAGAACCTGTGGGGACTTTCGGCAGGCGACGGGCCCGGCGGCTTTCGCACCAGCGTGGAGCGTCAGCGTCGCCGGTTTTCCGGCTATGCCGCGCGTGGCGCTCCGTTCGGGCCGGATGACGGGACGATCGCCCCATGGTCCTACCCCGCGTCACTGCCTTTCGCGCCGGAGATCTGCCTGGCGGCGCTGCGCCATCTCGGGGATCGCTACCCCGAGGTGGTCGACAATTTCCGGCTGCCGAGCGGCTTCAACCCGACACTGGCGAACCGGCGAAAATTCGGCCGCAACGGTTGGGTGTCGGAAGGCCACTACGGTCTGGACCAGGGCATTGTGGTGATGATGATCGAGAACCACCGCTCGCGCCTGGTCTGGAAACTGATGCGCTCCAACCAGCACATCCGTCGCGGCTTGCGCAAGGCGGGCTTCACGGGTGGATGGCTGTCGAGGGATGACGGCGATGGCGCGTGACCGGACTGCCGCCTTCCCTGTCGACCGCAATGACGTCGAGCTGATCCAGCACGCCCATCCACCGCACTGGAAGAACCCGGAGCCGGACGGTCCCTACAACCTCGTCGTTATCGGCGCCGGGCCGGCCGGGCTGACCGCCGCCCGCGACGCGGCCGGCCTCGGCGCAAAGGTCGCGCTGATCGAGCGCAACCTGATCGGCGGAGCCTGCGTCAATGTCGGCTGCATCCCGTCGAAGTCGGTCATCCGCACGGCCAGGCTCTATGCCGATATGCGCGATGCCGAAAGTTTTGGCGGCGACACGCCGGACCGTCTTCACGTCGACTTCCAGCGGGCCATGAGGCGGATGCGGCAAATCCGGCAGCGGATCAGCCGCGCCGATTCGGCCGCGACCATCGCCTCGGAAGGCATCGATGTCTTTTTCGGCGAAGCGCGGTTTGCCGGACTGGACGCGGTCATGGTCGCCGGCAAGACGCTGCGTTTCAAGAAGGCGCTGGTCGCGACAGGTGCCCGTGCGAGCCTGCCGACGATTCCGGGGCTGGCCGAAGCCGGTTATCTCAGCAACGAGACCGTGTTCAACCTCACAGCCTGCCCGCCACGGCTTCTGGTCATCGGCGGCGGGCCGCTCGGTTGCGAGGCGGCGCAGGCCTTCTGCCTGCTGGGTGCGAAAGTCATCCTGGCCCAGCGGGACCCGATGTTCCTGCCCGGCGAGGAGCGCGACGCCGCCCAGGTCCTTTCGGATGCGCTGGCGCGCGAAGGGGTCGAGGTTCGGCTCAACACCGAGGTTGTGGCGGTACGGACGGCAGGCGGCAAGAAGCTCGCCGACCTGCTGCGGGACGACGACACGACGACGATTTCCGTCGACGAGATCATCACCGGCATCGGCCGTTCGCCCAATGTCGACGGTCTCGACTTGGAAAACGCCGGGGTGGCATACGATGCCAACGGCATCAAGGTCGACGATTATCTGCGGACCACAAATCCGCGCGTCTATGCGGCGGGCGATGTCTGCCTCGACTACAAATTCACCCATATCGCGGAGGCAACGGCCCGCATCGTCGTGCAGAACGCCCTGTTCCTCGGGCGCAAGAGGGTGAGCCAGCTGGTCGTGCCGTGGTGCACCTATACCGATCCGGAAATTGCCCATGTCGGCCTCTATCCGGCACAGGCGCGCCAGGATGGCATCCCGGTCAAGACCTATACGGTGCTGATGCACGACGTCGCGCGTGCGGTCATGGACGGCGAGGAGGAGGGCTTTGTCAAAATCCACGTCAAGGAAGGGTCGGATCGCATCCTGGGTGCCACGGTCGTCGCCAGCCATGCAGGCGAGATGATCAATGCGGTGTCGCTCGCCATCAAATCCGGTATGGGACTGCACGCGCTTGCCGACGTCATCCATCCCTTCCCGACGCAGGCACAAGGCATAAAGATGGCCGGAGACGCTTACCGGCGAACCCGGTTCACCTCGCTGTGGAAGCGGTTGTCGGCGCGCTGGCTGGCGTGGTCCAGGCGGTGACCCCTGTGGCCCGCCGCCATGTTGCTGCACCAGACATCCAATGTATATCCGCCGCTTGACGAAAGCGCCGTTCAGCTAAACAAGTCGAACCCCTTTTGTGATTGCGGAACGGTCTGGAATGCCGTCTGGAACAGAGCCTCGGAGCGCCGAACGGCGTGTGCTGGTCGTGTCGCACGATCCGGCCTTTCCGCCGCAGTCCGGCACCGATCTGCGCAACCACCGCAATGCCGTGGCGGCAGCGGCGTTCGGACCCGTCTGCCTGGCATCGGTGCGGCCGCAGGCTGTGGAAGCAGTCGATCCGTCGATCCGCATCGAGGCCCTGTCGAACGAAGGCGAAGCTCGTACCGGTTCGATCGGCTGGTGGCGCATAAGGGCAGAACATCGCATTTCGCGCTCTGCCCTGACGCGGCTCGAGGCCCTCGTTCGAGACTTCCGCCCGGACACAATTGTGGTCGAGGGCATAGGCCTGTTCAAGCTGCTGCAGCCTTTGAGACCCCTGGCGAAACAGCTCATCCTCGACATGCACAATGTCGAGTCCGACCTGGCGGGACAATTGCATCGCGCCGACAAGGCGCGATCCGCCGCGGCCAGGCTTGCCACGGCCATTGCCATCAGGCGCCTCGAAGGAAAGGCGCTTTCCCTCGTCGACAGGGTATGGGTCTGCTCGAACGAGGACCGCGCAAGGCTGATGACCCTTTTCCCGCACAAGGTGCCGGTCGACGTCGTTCCTAACGGAATTCCCCACGCCGGCGATATCCCCGAAACGCTGCGCGCCCAGGATGCGGCTGACAATGACTTTCCGGTGATCCTGTTCGTCGGCCATCTCGACTATCCGCCAAATGTCGATGCCGCCAAGAGATTAGCCGGCATCATATTTCCTCGAATCCAGGCGGCTTTTCCGGCGGCGACGCTGATTATTGCCGGGCGCAGGCCGAAGCCTGCAGTGCGGGCGCTGGCCGGATTGCAAGGGGTGGAGCTCGTCGAAGACCCGGAAACCATGGCGCCGCTCCTGTCCAGGGCGCATCTTACCATCATCCCGCTTGTGGCAGGCGGCGGCACGCGCATCAAGATCCTGGAGGCGATGGCCTGGGGCGTGCCGGTAATCGCGACACCGCTGGCGGCAGAGGGGCTTGGCTTTGTCGAGAACCAGGAGCTGCTGCTGTCGGTTTCCGATGAAGTGCTTGCCGACATGGCGGTCGGACTTTGCCTGGACGCTGAACGCAGAGCAAAGCAACGCATCCGCGCACATCAGGCGGTCTGGGCCAGGTTCGGTCCGCGAGCCATCCGCAACGCCGTTCGCGACGGGCTGGGGCTGGACGAGGCTGGTGGGTGATTGAGGCGCAGAAGCGCAGGCTTCAGTCGTGCAGTTCCCGCGCTATCGGCGGGCCGACCGAAAAGCCGGAGAACGTGACCTCAAAACCTTCGCGTTGCGGCGAACAGCACATCATGCCGACATCGACCACCTTCGAGATCGGAAAATAGGCGAGCCGCACCGGCTTCCAGCGGCCGTCGGAAGCATCGAGATACTGGATGCGGATCGTCTCGGCATGACGGGTCAAGCGGATCCGCACACCGTGCGGGCTGGCTGGAATGGTGGCCAGCGACCAGTCCGAGGCATCGTTGGTGACGACGACGGAAAAATACATAACGCCGTCGGTGTATTCGATACCGGCCTTGATCCAGTGCGTTTCGCTGAGCCGGACCATCAATCCGGCCTGATCGTAGAGCACCTCGTAGCGCCCTTCGACAGTGACTTCGGCCGTGAAATCGCCCTCGACCTTACGGTAGAGGAAGTGGCCGTTGTCGCGCCAGAAATCGTAGAAGGTCTCGCGCCAGAAATCGGTCTCCTTGCCGGTGCGCACACGAACTGTATCGCCGTCGATGGCATGGTGCGGCGGCGGATTGAGCCAGGTCAGGTCTCGCAATGTCATCGCCGCGCGCCGGTCCGGTGTTCTTGATGTTGCCGTATCGCCGGCATGATCGGCAGGGTGGCCGATCAGCCAGGCGTGATCGGAAGTGGCCGATCAGCCTGGCATGATCGGCGGTGGCCGATCAGCCTGCGAAGGTATAGGCGGTCTTCACCGTGGTGTAGAATTCCATGGCATAGCGGCCCTGTTCGCGCGGGCCGTAGCTCGACCCCTTGCGGCCGCCGAAGGGAACATGGAAATCGACGCCCGCCGTCGGCAGGTTGACCATCACCATGCCGGCCTCCGAATTGCGCTTGAAGTGCGTGGCGTGCTTGAGGCTCGTGGTGCAGATGCCCGAGGTCAGCCCGAAGGGCGTGTCGTTGGCGACGGAAAGCGCCTCGTCATAGTCCTTGACGCGGATGACGCTCGCCACAGGGCCGAAAATCTCCTCGCGCGAGCTGCGCATGGCATTGGTGGCTTCGGTCAGCAGGGCCGGGTTGAGATAGAAGCCGGGCGTCTTGCGGTCGAGCCGTTCGCCGCCGAAGGCGAGCGTGGCGCCTTCCCTGACGCCGATGGCAATATAATCCTCGTCCTGCTTCAATTGGGTCGCGTCGACGACCGGGCCGATCTGGGTCTGCGCGTCGAGAGCGTCGCCGACGACCAGCTTGCCCATGCGATCCTTGAGGGCATCGACAAAACGGTCATGGATGGCGTCGGTCACGATCAGCCTGGACGAAGCCGTGCAGCGCTGGCCGGTCGAGAAGAAGGCACCGTTGAGCGCACAATCGACGGCGACCGCAAGGTCGGCATCGTCAAGCACGACCAGCGGGTTCTTGCCGCCCATTTCGAGCTGGAACTTGCGCATGTGCTCGACGCTTGCGGCGGCGACGCGCTTGCCCGTGCCGACCGAACCGGTGAAGCTGATAGCGTTGACATCTGGACTGTCGAGCATGGCCTGACCAACGACCGAGCCCTTGCCCATGACGAGATTGAGCACGCCCTTCGGCAGGCCGGCGCGATGCAGGATGTCGACGATGGACCAGGCGCTCTCGGGAACCAGCTCCGCCGGCTTGAAGACGACCGTGTTGCCATGGGCGAGCGCCGGAGCGATCTTCCAGGCCGGAATGGCGATCGGGAAATTCCACGGCGTGATGATGCCGACCACGCCGACGGCTTCCCGGGTGATCTCGACGCCAACGCCCGGCCGCACGCTTGGCACGACCTCGCCTGACAAGCGCAATGTTTCGCCGGCGAAGAAATCGAATATCTGGGCGGCGCGAATGGTCTCGCCGATGCCTTCGGCCAGTGTCTTGCCTTCCTCACGCGCCAAATTGCGGCCGATCTCGTCCTTGCGCGCCATAATCTCGTCCGAGGCCTTTTTCAGCACTGCGTGGCGCGCCAGCGGACCAGACCGGGACCATGCCGGAAACGCGGCCTTTGCGGCAGCGATTGCCTGCCCCGCCTGCGCGGCACCCGCCGAGGCATAGTCGCCGACGACATCGCCGGTGTCCGAAGGGTTGATGTTGCGGGAGCCGGCGTCGCCGACCCATTCGCCATCGATTAGGTTCTGTCGAAACAGGGTCATGTCTTGTCTTCCTGCTGGTTGGCCGCGCGGCGGCGTCTGTCTGAATTGGTATTTGCCAGACAATTGCCTTTCGGGAAAGCATGCAGTGGGCTGGCCGCCCGCGACAAAATCCCAGGCCTGGCATCATGCCGATGGCGCGGCGGCGACAGCGCCATACGTGAGGCATCATCCGGGCCAGGCCGAATTGACCTGGACAGAAGTGTCCATAGCCTTGATTTGCCTGATGCAGCGTGTCATGCGTCGTGCCTATGGAAGCCACAGATACGACGATCCAGCGCGCCGGCGCCACCGGAAACATCAAGGCCACCCGCGAAGACTGGCTCAAGCTTGCGCTCGAAACGTTGATCTCGGATGGTGTCGAACGCGTCCGCGTGCTGACCCTTGGCCAGAAGCTCGACGTCTCGCGCTCCAGCTTCTACTGGTATTTCAAGAGCCGTCAGGACCTGCTCGACCAGTTGCTGGACTACTGGCGGCAGACCAACACCAGGTTCATCGTCGAACGCGCCAGACGGCCCTCCGCGACCGTGATCCGCGGGGTAATGAGCATCTTCGAGTGCTGGGTGGACGAAAGGCTGTTCGATCCGCAGCTCGATTTCGCGATCAGGGCCTGGGCCCGTCGCTCGCCTGCCATCAGGCGCGCGCTCGACGAGGCCGATGAGGAGCGCGTCGATGCCATTCGCGACATGTTCGTGCGTCACGGCTATGACGAAGAAGACGCGTTCGTGCGCGCCCGCGTGCTCTATTTCATGCAGATCGGCTATTACTCCCTCGAACTCAACGAGCCAATGAGCGGCCGCCTGGCTCAGGTCGCCTTGTATCTGCGCAGCTTCACCGGCCAGGAGCCTTTGGCAGAGGATGTCGAGGCGTTCTCGCGCTACGTCGAGGAGACGATTTCGCGCAAACGCTAGCACCTATCCACTACGTGCACGATGGACAGGCGTACTAGACATATATGTACAATACCATTACGCTTTAAACTGAGAGAGCAGCTTGCCCGGCACGCCATGACCAGAATTTATTCCGCTTTGTCGCTCTTCAAGGAGGGTCTGGTCGGCCAGACCGGCTGGCAGCCCGCTTGGCGATCGCCCGAACCGAAGCCATCCTATGACGCGATCGTCATTGGCGGCGGCGGCCATGGGCTGGCGACAGCTTACTACCTGGCAAGGAACCATAATATCAGCCGGGTTGCAGTGCTGGAAAAGGGCTGGATCGGTGGCGGCAACACCGGCCGCAACACCACCGTGGTACGCTCCAATTACTATTATCCGGAAAGCGTAGAGCTCTATGGGCTGGCGCACCGGCTCTACGAGGGGTTGTCCAGGGATCTGAACTACAATGTCATGCTGTCGCAGCGCGGCATGGTCAATCTTTGTCACAGCACCGCCGAAATGGAGGTTGGGGCGCGCACCGTCAACGCCATGCAGATCAACGGAATCGATGCGGAGCTGTTTTCGCCCGAGGATGTGCGCCGGGTGGCGCCGATCTACAATTTCTCAACCGATGCGCGCTTCCCGGTGTTCGGCGGCATCTGGCAAGGCCGGGCCGGTACGGCGCGCCATGACGCGGTCGCCTGGGGTTACGCGCGGGCGGTGAGCCGGCTCGGCGTCGACATCATCCAGAACTGCGAGATCACCGATTTCATCATCGAGGGCGGCCGCTGCCGCGGCGTCCAGACGACGCGGGGCGCGATCCGTGCCGACCGCACCGGCATGGCGGTCGCCGGACATTCCTCGGTGCTGGCGGCCAAGGCCGGCTTTCGCCTGCCGATCAACTCCTACGCGCTGCAGGCCTGCGTTTCCGAACCGGTCAAGCCGATCCTCGACACGGTGGTGCTGTCGCCCGGCACAGGCGTCTATGTCAGCCAGTCGGACAAGGGCGAGATTGTCATCGGCGGCGGGCTCGACCGCATCCCCTCCTATGCGCAGCGCGGCAATCTGCCCTCCTTGGAGACGGTGATTGCCGGCGTGCTGGAGATGTTCCCGATCTTCGGCCAGTTGAAGCTGATGCGGCAATGGGCCGGGATCGTCGATGTCGTGCCGGACTCCTCACCCATCATCGGTGAATCGCCGTTGCCCGGCCTGTTCCTCAATTGCGGCTGGGGCACGGGGGGCTTCAAGGCCATCCCCGCCGGCGGCACGCTGCTGGCGCAATTGCTGGCAACAGGCAAGCACAACGACATCAGCCGTCCCTTCGATCTGGATCGCTTCGCTAGTGGGCGACTGATCGACGAAGCGGCAGGCTCCGGCATCGCGCATTAAGAGGACTTTATGCAGCTTTTCCCTTGCCCGTTCTGCGGCCCGCGCGACGAAACCGAGTTCCACTATGGCGGCGATGCCGGCAACACGCGGCCGGATGGCGTCGATGTGCCGGTCGAGCGCTGGGCTGATTACCTCTATCTGCGTTCCAACCCCAAAGGCACCGCGCGCGAAATCTGGGTGCATATGAACTGCGGCGAGTTCTTCGTCATGGAACGTGACACCGTCACCCACACGGTGCTGTCCTCAACCGCTCTCGGTGGGGAGCACGCAGCGTGACCGCCTCGCGCCTCGCCACCGGCGGCAGCGCGATCGACCGGTCGCGGCCGGTCCGCTTCAGCTTCGACGGCGCCACCGTGCACGGCTTTGCCGGCGACACCATCGCCTCGGCGCTGCTGGCCGGCGATGTCGCGGTCGTCGGCCGCAGCTTCAAGTATCACCGGCCGCGCGGCATCTGGGGCGCCGGCGTCGAGGAGCCGAACGCACTGGTCGATATCGGCGGCAGCGTGCCGGCGACGCCGAACACGCGAGCCACGACCGAGGCGGCGCGCGAGGGGCTGGTGGCGAAAAGCGTCAACGCCACGCCCAATGCATTGAGCGACCGCAACGCCTTCCTCGATCGCTTCTCCCGCTTCATTCCAGCGGCGTTCTACTACAAGACCTTCATGTGGCCAGACTGGCACATGTTCGAGCCGCGCATCCGCGCCATGGCGGGGCTGGGCACGGTCGATACGGACTGGACATCGCAGGGCACAGCCGACCAGATCAACCACCATTGCGACGTGCTGGTGGTGGGCGCGGGACCGGCCGGGTTGGCGGCGGCAAGGCTGGCGGCCGGCGCGGGTCTCACCGTCACGCTGGTCGACGACCAACTGAGGCCGGGCGGATCGCTCGGCCACCGGACTGGTGAGATCGACGGCAAGCCGGTCGCCGACTGGATCGAGGAGGTGGTTGCGGAGCTTGCCGCAGCCGGTCACCTGGTCCTGTCTTCGACCACCGCCTTCGGCATCTACGACCACAATCTGGTCGGCCTGAACCAGCGCCATCGCGACGGACGGCCGGACACGCTGTGGCGGGTCAGGCCGCGCCAGATCGTGCTGGCGACCGGCGCCATCGAGCGGCCGCTGCCCTTCGCCAACAACGACCTGCCGGGCATCATGTCGGCGGATGCCGCACTCGCCTATCTCAGGCGGCATGCGGTGCTGGTCGGCCGCAGGATCGTCATCGCCACGAACAATGACAGCGCCTATGAAGTGGCGGAGGCGCTCGCCACGGCCGGCGCCGAAGTCACGCTTGTCGATCTGCGGCGCGACGACACGCCCGCCGGGCCTGCCAATGTCCGGCTGATCGCGGGACGCAGCCTCGCCGCCGCGCAGGGCATGTTGCGTGTCCAAGCCGTGACCCTCGATGACGGCACCAGGCTGGATGCCGATTGCGTGCTGGTTTCGGGTGGCTGGTCGCCGACCATTCATCTCTTCGGCCAGGCCAGGGGCAAGCTCGCCTGGAGCGAGGCGCGCGCCGCCTTCCTGCCCGGCGATCCGGTCTACGGTATCGCCGTGGCCGGCGCCGCAGCCGATGCGGTTTCCTTGTCGGAGGTTTTTGCTGGCGCCGGCAAGGCTATTGCATCGCGTGGCCAAACGACCACGGCAGTACCGCGCAGCACCGGGCCGGAAGCGACGGGCGGCATTCTCGCGGCATGGCCGATGCCCGGCTCGAAGGGACGCGTCTGGATCGACTACCAGAACGACGTGACGGTGAAGGACGTCGAACTGGCGGCACGCGAAAACTTCGTCTCGGTCGAACATCTGAAGCGCTACACGACGCTCGGCATGGCGACCGACCAGGGCAAGACCTCCAACCTGCCGGGTCTGGCGCTGATGGCCGGGATCACCGGCCGCACGGTGCCGGAGGTCGGCACCACCACCTATCGCCCGCCGTTCACGCCGGTGCCGCTGGAGAGCTTCGCCGGCGCGCGCGCCGGCGAACTGATGGCGCCGGTGCGCCGGCTGCCGCTCGAGAGCGTGCATCGTGCCAGCGGCGCCGTCTTCCAGGAGTATGGCGGCTGGCTGCGCCCGGCTCACTATGGCGGCAACGCCGACGCGGAACGCTCTATCGCGGACGAGGCGCGGCGCGCTCGCCAGTCGGTCGCGCTGTTCGATGGTTCGACGCTCGGCAAGATCGAGGTGATCGGACCCAAGGCGGCCGAGTTCGTCGATTTCATCTACTACAACACCATGTCGACGCTGAAACCCGGCCGCTGCCGCTATGGCTTCATGCTGTCGGAGAATGGCGTGGTCTTCGATGACGGCGTGCTGGTTCGGCTCGACGAGCATCGCTTCGTGGTGTCGTGCTCGTCCTCGCATGTCGCTGCAGTGCATGCGCGGCTCGAGGAGTGGCGCCAGGACCGCTTCGGGCGCGGCGCCGTCTACATCCACAACGCCACCGCCGAAATGGCGACTCTGACCGTTTCCGGGCCTAACGCCCGGAAGTTGCTCGAAACGCTGGATCTCGGCCTCTCGCTCGACGATGCCGACCTGCCGCATATGGCGGTCAGCCATGGCTCCTATGCCAGTGACGAGGTCCGCATCGCCCGCGTCAGCTTCACCGGCGACAGGAGCTACGAGATCTCCATCCGGGCTGATCGCGCCGAGCCGCTGTGGGCGCACCTGCGCCATGCCGGCCAGGCGTTCGACGCCGTTGTCATCGGCCTCGAGGCATTGATGATCCTGCGGGCCGAGAAGGGGTTTATCGTCATTGGCAAGGACACTGACGGCACCACGCTGCCGAATGACCTCGGCGTCGATGGTCCGCGCGCCAAACGTCAGGGCGAATTCGTCGGCCGCCGCTCGTTGTTCACCGAGGAGGCTTCGCGCGGCGACCGCCTGCAGCTTGTCGGACTGACAGTGCCGCAAGGCGAAGCGCCGCTGCCGACCGGCGCGCATGGCGTCAGGCGGAGCGACGGCAGATTGCGCAGCCAGGGCTTTGTCACCTCGAGCTACCAGAGCCCAGCACTCGGTCGTCCGGTCGCACTTGGGCTGATCGAACGCGGCGCCGCCCGCCACGGCGAGACGATCGACATCCAGCACCTCGGCAAGGTCAGCAAGGCGACGATTGCCGCGCCTTGCGCCTTCGACCCGGCAGGAGACCGGCTGCATGCGTGATCTCGCTGAAAAATGGTCTGTCGCGCCCGACTGGCAGTCGGCGGTCATCACGGCACCCGGCCTCATGGCGCGCGCGACCGCCGGCCTCAATCAGTTGCTGGTCAGCGGCGACCTCGACGCCTGGTCGCGGGCGTCCGGCCTGGACGGAAATGGGGTCGGTGCCTTTGGCACAGCGCAAGGCGACCGCCATGCGGCGCGGCTGGCGCGCGACCGGCTGCTCGTCGTGTCGAACAGCCCACTCGCCGTCGCGATGGGCTGGCACGCAGAAGGCTTCGCGGTGACGGCGATCAGCGCCGGGCTGCAGGTGTTCGAGGTCGAAGGCTCGGCGCTCGACGCTTTCATCGCCCGTGGGACGACACTCGACCCCAAGCAAGCGAGTGCCAGTGCGGCACTTTCCTTCGCCGGCATCAGCGCCGTTGTCTATCGCCATCAGGGCAGGCTGCGTATTCATGTCGATCGCGGGCTTGCCGCCTATCTCTGGACATGGATGAAGACGGCAGCCAGCAACATCACCGCCGGGTCAGGAAACTAGCCGGCTATGATCTGATCAGAGTGAGAACGACCAGAACAGGCAGGCCAGCGTCGCAGCGGCGAAAACCACGAAGAACAGGCTGCGCAGCAGCACATTGCGGCGCAACTCGTTCAAGACGAAGTGGCAACCGACGATCGCTGCGGCAAACAGGAACCGCCAGTTGAGCAGCGCCCACACGGCGCTGCCCTGGCCGAAGGCCCATCTGGCGGCGAGACAGCCGACGATGGCTGCAAACAGCACGATCACGGTCCAGAAGACCGCATCGGCGGCATGGGTGAGAACGATGCTGGCCGCCCTGATCGGCAGGATCATCATCAGCAGGGCGCTGAAGAAATAGACCGCGGCAAGCGGTATGAATGTTCCGGCATCGGCAATGCCATCGAGCCGCCTGACGCCGATCGCACCATAGGGATAGCCGTGCCTGGCCACGGCCAGGCTCAACGCCATGAGCAATGCGGTCAGCACCGCGACCAGTGCGAAGGATGTGAGGGCTTTGCTCATGACGTTCCTGTCCCAGACGAATCAGACGGGAACAGATGTAGCGGGCGGTCGTAAATTGCGCGTAAGCGAGGCCACCGCCCACAGGAATTATCGTCGCAATCCGTCGGCGGAATGCTACTCGGCGGCGATCCTGCCTGCCGAGCGGTTGGCCAGCACGAATCCGACCTCGTCCACCGCCTGAGCAGCACGCTTCAGGATGGCATCGGAGCGCAGCACGCCGTCGGTAAAATCCTTGTCGGTGGCGTAGACGGCGGTGGGCAGCGTGAAGGCCTCGAAGAAGCCGAACAGCGGCCGCAGCTGGTGCTCGACGATCAAGGCGTGGCGCTCGCCACCGCCGGTCGCGGTCAACAGGATGGGCTTTCCCCGCAACGCGGCCGGATCGATCAGGTCGAAGAAGTGCTTGAACAGGCCGGTATAGCTGCCCTTGTAGGTCGGCGACCCCACGACGAGCACGTCGGCAGCGAGGATTTCCTCGAGGATTGTGCGCGCCTGGCTGTCGAGATCGCGAGCCCATCTTGCCGTTCCCAGCGAAGAACCAAGATCCTCGATATCATAGGTGCTCGCCGACAGGCCGTGGCGGGCTGCTATGTCCCTAGTGACCAGATCGACGAAGGCGCGCGTCTTTGACGGCCGGGTGATGTTGCCGGAAAAGCCGACGACTGTTGGATTTGACATGGCAGTGGGCCTCTTGATGATCGATGTCTGATGCGGCGAACCTGTGCCCGCCGGTGGAAAAATCAGCTCCAGGCGTGCAGCGGCGGATTTTCGCCGTTGAGGAAATACTTACCGAGGATGGAGTATTTCCAGCGCACCGGATCGTGCAGCGTGTGCGTGCGGGCGTTGCGCCAATGCCGGTCGAGATTGTGCTCGGCCAGCGTCGAGCGGGTTCCCGCCAGTTCGAACAGCTTGTTGGTGGCGGCGATGGCGATTTCCGTCGACAAGATTTTCGCCTCGGCGGTGACGATCTGCGCATGCGCCACCGTCTCGGCGGTCGGCTCGGCCACCGCCCGGTCTATCGCCAGGCCGGCCTTTTCCAGCAGCGCCTGCGCAGCGTGCAGGCGCAGCGTCAGGTCGCCGATGGCCTGGATGGTGTAGGGATCGTCCCAGGCATTGTCGACGCCGCTGTCGATCCAGGCGCGGCTCTTGGTCCTGACGAAACTGACCGTCTCGTCGATCGCCGCCTGGGCGATGCCGGTGTCCACCGCCACCTGGATGATCTGGAAGATGGCGCCGTCGGCGGTCGGCTTGTCATAGCCCTTGTAGCCGGGCACCAGATGCGTCTTCGGCACCTTGACATTGTCGATGATGACTGTGCCGGACAGCGTCGTGCGCTGGCCGAAGCTCGACCAGTCGTCGATGACCGTCAGGCCGGGCGCGGCGCGGTCGGCGATCGCATACCAGGCACGGCCCTCGTCATCGAGCGCCACGATCGGCACCAGATGAGCGAGCAGCGCGCCGGACGAATAGAATTTCCGGCCGTTGACGACGACATGATCGCCGGCATCGGTGAAGCGGGTCTCGAAATCGGCGGCGCGCTTGGAGCCGAACTCGGAAAAGGCGTTGCCGAACCGCGTGCCTTTCAGCACTTCGGCGAACAGCAGCTTCTGCTGATCCGCATCCGACACCGTACGAATGGCGGCGACGACACCAAGATGGTTCTGCGCAACCTGACCGATCGAGGAATCCGCCGCCGAGATGATCTCGATCACCCTGGCGAGGGTGGCATAGGACAATTCGGGACCCCCGAATGCCTTCGGCACATTGATCGACCACAGGCCGCTTTGCGAAAACGCATCGAGTTCGGCAACGGGCCAGATCCGCTCGCGGTCGCGCCGGGAGGAATCCCTGGCGAATTCGGCGGCGAGCGCTTCGGCGATGGCAATTGCTTCGGCGTCGTCCTTGATGATGTGCGCCGACGCGGTTGGCCTTGCGACTGGCGGCACGGCGGCGGAAGCGTGGTCGGTCTTGACGGTCGAGACGGTCATTTTACTGCTCCTTCGTATTTCGGTTCAGGCAACGGCATGGAGGTGAGCTGGTTTGGCGGCCGGCGATGCCTGTTGCCCCAGGTAGAAGGCACGCACATCCTCACGCTGGCGAAGCTCGGCAGCCGCACCAGAGAGAACGGAGACACCGTTTTCGAGCACCGTGGCGTGGTCGGCATATCTAAGTGCGACCGCCGAATTCTGCTCGGCGACCAGGATCGACAGGCCGGTCTCACGGTTGAGTTTCCGGAGCGTCTGGAAGATGTCCTGGACGATGAGCGGCGCGAGCCCCATCGACGGTTCGTCGAGAACCAGAAGACGCGGCCGCGACATCAACGCCCGGCCGATGGCCGTCATCTGCTGCTCGCCGCCAGAGGTGAGGCCGGACAGGGTCCGGCGCTTCTCCTTGAGACGGGGGAAATAACCGTAGATCCGCTCGAGATCCCCGTTGATCTCGGCGCGGCGGCCGCTGCGGCCGATGCCACCGGCGACCAGGTTCTCCTCGACCGTGAGGCTCTTGAAGCAATGCCGACCTTCCAGCACCTGCACCAGCCCGGCGCGCACCAGATCGCCCGGCTGGCGGCGCGAGACATCGCTGCCGTCATAGCGGATGGTGCCGGCATTGACCTGACCGCGCTCGGCCGGCAGCAGGTTGGAGACGGCCTTCAGCGTGGTGGTCTTGCCGGCGCCGTTGGCGCCGAGCAGCGCCAGGATCTCGCCGCGCCTGAGCTCGAAGCTGACGCCGTGCAAGGCGGTGATGGCGTGGTTGTAGGTCGCATGAACTGCGTCCACGACAAGAATGACGTCATCGTTTGGCATGAGCTCTTACTTCCCGTGGTTCGAAAACCGGAAATGGGCCGGGCGTCGCGGAAAACTGGCCGTGACGCCCGTCTTGGATTAATCAGTTGGTGGTCACGGCATCGGCGTCATCGGCTGTGCGCAACTTGATGCCTTTCTCCGCGGCATAGGCCTCGGCAGACTTCTCGATGATCGGCCGCAGCAGAGCCCAGTCCGGCGCGATCCAGTCGGAGACGACATTCCATTTCTTGCCGTCCCACTGCTGGAAGGTCACGTAGCCCTCGCCCTCGTGATTGTCCCAGCTGACATTGATCGAATGGAACAGGTCCTTGGCGCCGAGTGCCTCGACCTTGGCGGGATCAAGCTTGAGATGTTCGAAGCCCCAGCGGACCTCGTCGCCGGTCAGTGTGCGATGGCCGAACTTCTCCTGCGCAACACGAATCGCCTCGACATTGAGGATGCCGTTGACGATGCCGAGGTTGTGGTAGACCGAGCCGATGCGCGACTTGTCTTCCAGATTGCCCTTGCCGGCGTCGTAGACCGTCTTCACGATCTCCTGCACCACCGGATAGGAGTTGCCGGAGGCCTGCGTGGTGATGGCGGTGTAGCCCTTGGCGGCGTCGCCGGCCGGGATCACGTCCTCTTCCGAATTCGACCAGACATTGCCGACGATATGGTCGACGGGATAACCGACCTTGACCGCCGTCTTCAACGCCACCGGATTCATCACGCCCCAGCCGCGCAGGACGACGAAGTCCGGCTTGGCGCGGCGGATGGTCAGCCACTGCGACTGCTGCTCGTTGCCGGGATGCGGCACCTCGATCTGCTGCACGGTGAAGCCGTATTTCTGCGCCAGCAACTCGTAGATCGGGATGGTCTCCTTGCCGTAAGGCGAGCCGTGATAGAGCACGACGATCTTCTTGCCCTTGAGCTTGTCGATGCCGCCTTCCTTCGAGGCGATGTAGTTCACGATGCCGGACGTCTCGCTGTAGGGATTGAGCAGCAGCGGGAAGACGTAAGGGAAGACACGGCCGTCGGTGGAGTCGGTTCGGCCATGGTTGACGGTGATCAGCGGCACCTTGTCGGCGGTGATGCGGTCGATCATGGCGTAGGCGATGCCGACCGAGAGCGGGTTCCAGGCGGCGGCGCCGGCATGGCTCTTCTGCCGTTCGTAGCACTCGACGCCGCGCTCGACCTCATACTGGGTCTCGCATTCGTCCCAGGTCAGCTTGACGCCGTTGACGCCGCCGTCGCGGATGTTGATGAGATTGAGATAGTCGATGAAGCCGCCGAAGAAGCCGGTGCCGCCGGCCGCATAGGGCCCGACGCGGTAGCTTTGCAGAGGGAAATATTGCTCGTTGGCGTGGGCGGCGGGCAAGGCCACCGACACGATCATCGCCGCGGACAGCGCCGCCGCCTTGATGGTGCTCAGGAAGGTCATGGCTAGGTACTCCCGGTATGGGCCGTCTTGGGTCCGGCCTCTGGTTCATTTTCAGTTCGGGGCGGTTGCCCCGGATCAGCTCATGTCGACTGCCAGGCGAACAGGAGCCGTCTTCGGATCCTGTCCCACAGCGCCACCAGCCCGTCGGGTTCGAGGATCAGAAACAGGATGATGAGCGCGCCCAGCACGATGCGCTGGCTCATGTCGAGCACGCCCGAGTCAAAGAGATCGCCGAACAGAAAGCCGCCGAGGCGAGACAGAGCGAGCGGAAAGACCACGATGAGGGCGGCACCGAAAAAGGCGCCGCGGATCGAGGCCAGGCCACCGATGATGATGATGAACAAGATCTGGAACGAGCGATCGAGGTCGAAACCATCCGGCTCGACGGTCCGCAGATAGGCGAAGGCCCAGATGACGCCGGCGACGCCGATGATGAAGGACGAGATGGCGAAGGCCAGAAGCTTGGTCTTCAGGACCGGGATGCCGATGATGCGGGCGGCGGTTTCATTGTCGCGGATGGCGATGAAGTTGCGCCCGGTCTGTGACGACACCAGCCGATAAGCAAGGAAGGTGAGGACGGCGACGATGGTCAGCGCAAAGAGATAACGGCCGACGGCGCCATCGAGAGCGTAGCCGGCTATTGATAGTCTTGGCGCATCGATGACGCCGGACGCCGAGTCGTTGGAGAACCAGCTGAACTTGGTCAGCGCCCACTGGACAAAGAACTGTGCGGCAAGCGTCGAAACCGCGAGATAGAAGCCCTTCAGCCGCAGGCTCGGCAGGCCGAAGACGATGCCGATCGCGGCCGCGACCAGACCGGCCAGGACAATGCTGCCGATCAGCGGCAGGCCCTCGACCCGCAGGTTGAAATTATAGGCGGCGAAGGCGCCCGCCGCCATGAAGGCGGCGCTGCCCAGCGAAACCTGGCCGGCATAGCCGGTCAGGATATTCAAGCCCACGCCGGCGAGGCTGAGCGCCAGGAACGGCAGCAGGATGGCCTCGAACAGGTAGCTCGAGCCAATCAATGGCACGACGCCGTAGGCGAAGGCGAGCAGCAGGACGGGCGCGGTCCATTTCGGCAGCACCGGCGCGGAGGAGAAATCGCTTGGTATCGCGGTCATGGCTCAGATCCTTTCGACGAGCTTCTGGCCGAACAGGCCGGAAGGACGGATCAAGAGGAAGACGAGCGCGACGACATAGGCGAACCAGCTCTCGATGCCGCCGCCGAAATAGTCGCCGATATAGACCTCGGCGAGCTTTTCGCTGGCGCCGATCAGCAGTCCGCCGACGATGGCGCCGAGGATGGAATCGAAGCCGCCGAGCACCAGCACCGGCAGCGCCTTCAGCACCACCAGGGACAGCGAGAACTGCACGCCAAGGCGAGCCCCCCAGAGCAAACCTGCCACCAGCGCGACGAGGCCGGCCGCCGCCCAGACGGTGCCCCAGATCAAGGGCAGGCGCAGGCCAACCGCGAGGGCCGCGAACTGGTCGTCGGCGACGGCGCGAAAGCTGAGGCCGATGCGGGTGTAGCGGAAGAACAACGACAAAAGCAGAACCATGCCGGCGGCCACCACGGCGGCAAAGATATCGAACTGGCTGATCAGCACGCCGCCGATTTCCAGCGGCACGTCCTCGATGCCGAGATCGAGGCCGTGGACCTGCGTGCCCCAGATCAACTGGGCGGCGCCCTCGATGATGTAGGAGAGGCCAAGCGTGGCCATGAACAGCGTGATCGGCGGCTTGTTGGTGAGAGGCCGCAGCACGGTGCGCTCGATGGCGATGCCGATCGCCACCATGATGGTGAAGGTGACCACCAGCGCCAGCGCGAAGGGGATGCCGCGTTCGACCAGGCTGACGAAGGTGAGCGCCGCGAACAGGAGCAGCGCGCCTTGCGCGAAATTGAGCACGCCTGAGGTCTTGTAGATCAGCACGAAGCCGATGGCGACCAGCGAGTACATGACGCCGGAGAGCAGGCCACCGACGAGCACTTCGATGAAGAACTGATAATCGAAGTCGGCGATCATATGCCTGCCCCATCCTCATTGTCCGAGGCGACGCCGAGATAGGCATCGATGACGCGCTGGTCGTTCCTGACTTCGTCGGGCGTGGCGTCGGCGATCTTGCGGCCGTAGTCGAGAACGGCGATGCGGTCGGACAGGCCCATGACGACGCCGACATCATGCTCGATCAGCACGACGGTGGTGGCGAAGCGGTCGCGCGCGGCACGCACGAAGCCCGCCATCTCGCTCTTTTCGCTCGCGGTCATGCCGGCCATCGGTTCGTCGAGCAAAAGCAGGCGCGGCTGCGCGACCAGCGCGCGGGCAAGTTCGACCCGCTTCTGCAATCCGTACGGCAAGGTGCCGACAAGACGATCGCGAACGGCGGTGAGGTCGAGGAATTCGAGGATCTGATCGGCGCGGCTCAGAGTGTCGCGCTGCTCGCCGCGCGAGCGGCCGATGCCGAGCACCTGGCCGGCAAAGTTGGAGCCGACCTTGTAGGCAAGGCCTGAGGCGACATTGTCGAGGACGCTGAGGCCCTTGAACAGGGCAAGGTTCTGGAAGGTCCTGGCGACGCCGAGATGCGCCAGCCGCTGCGTCGGGACCTGGGCGTGACTGATCCCGTCGAGCAGGACATGACCGCGATCCGGCCGGTAGACGCCGCTGATGACGTTGATCAGCGAGCTCTTGCCGGCGCCGTTCGGGCCGATGATGGCGCGGATCTCGCCTGATAGAACCGACAGGTCGATATCGGCCAGTGCGACGACGCCGCCAAACGACAGGCCGATGCCCTGAAGTGAAAGCAGTGGGGCGGCTTGCGCGGCAAGCCCTGTGTGCTCGGCGCGGTCTTCGGCTGGCTGCACTGGCGGCAGAGTTGACGGCAGGCCGCGCGCCAAGATTTCCGGCGCATAGACCGAAGCCTCCATCGCTCCGAGGGCATAACTTGGCAACGGCATTCCAATCGTCCTCGATTGCACCCTCAGGCGCGCAAATCCTCGCTGCCGCTCGAAGGATCGAGCGCGCCGGGCAAGCTTCATTCGTGGGTTGGCCGGCGCCTGTCCGGCCAACCTTTCAGGGTGGCTATTCCGCCGCCAGCGAGGCTGCCGCCTCGCTGTCTTCCAGCTCGCGAACGAGCGGGATGACATGCTTGCCGAAATACTCTGCCTCTTCCTGGAAGTGCAGGAAGCCGAGCAGGATGAGATCGGCGCCGGCGCGCTTCAGGTCGACGATGCGCTCGGCGACCTGCCTCGGCGTGCCGATCAGGTTCGAGCGGAAGCCGTCATTGTACTGGACCAGATCGTCGAAGGACGATTTCGCCCAGTTGCCCTCACCTTCCGGCGAGGCCTTGCCGGCATTCTTGACCTCATGGCCAAAGGCGTTGACCGCTTCGGGATTGGCCTTGGCGATGATTTCGGCGAGCACCGCCTTCGCCTCGTCCTCGGTTTCGCGGACGATGGCGAAGGCATTGACGCCGACCTTGACCGAATGGTTGTTGGCCTTTGCCTTGGCCTGGATGTCATCCACCTGTTTGGCGATCTCGGTCGGTGTGTTGCCATTGGTGAAGTACCAGTCCGAAACGCGCGATGCCATGTCGCGCGCGGCGCGCGACGAGCCGCCCTGGAAGATTTCGGGCAGCGGATGCGGCGGCTTCGGCTTCAGCGAATATTCGTTGAAGCGATAGAAATCGCCACGGAAGGTGAAGCTGTCCTGCGTCCATATTCCGCGCAGCGAACGGATGAATTCCTCCGAGCGGCGATAGCGCTCGTCATGGTCGAGCCAATGCTCGCCGATGGCGTGGAACTCGCCACGGAACCAGCCGGAAACGAGGTTGATGGCGACGCGGCCGTTGGTCAGGTAGCTGATGGTGGCGATCTGCTTGGCCGCCAGCGCCGGATTCCACGGTCCGGGCAGGATCGCCGCTATGACCTTGAGCGTGGTGGTCGCCGCCAGCAGGTCATGGCTGAACGCCACCGACTCATGCTGCTCGTCGGCGCCGTAGCCGGCGGTGAAACGGATCTGGCTGAGCGCATAGTCGAAGCCGGCCTTCTCGGCGATCTGCGCCAGCTTGCGATTGTATTCAGCCGAATGGTTGGTGCGCTGCTCGATGTTGGAGATCACCAGGCCGCCCGAAACATTGGGCACCCAGTAGGCGAATTTGATCGCGTCGGTCTCTGCGTGTGCCATGAACTGTCTCCCCTTCAGGCTGTGTCGTTGATCGATCCGACCGCAGCCGGGTTTCGCCAATATTTATTATGTTTATAGAATATATATACAAAGAAGGATTTTCCGTTTTTAGTGCCCTCTCGGGACGGAAATACCAATTTTGCGCGGCCAACCCGGCTTCCGGTTGTCAGTCCGTGACCAGACCGTGCGCGGCAGTGGCGCCGACGGCCTCGGCTGGCGTGTCGAGCAGCTTTGCAATCTCGGCCGCGACCGCCTGGGCGTGGCGGGCAACCTCCGGCAGGCCCATGAGTTCGCCGAAAGTCCCCCGTGCCAGCGGACCGGCGACAAAGAGCGTCGTGACCACCCTGCCGTCCCGGGCAACGGCGCGGCTGTCGCGACTTGTCTCGATACCGAGCCCGTAGGGGTCGGCCCCGATCAGCCCGGCCTCGGTCAGCGAGCGCAGTGCCGGGTTGTTCTGTAGTGCCTGCCCATGCGCCGGGCCCGTGGTGTTGATGACCGCGTCGAAGCGGGCCGTCTCGATCCGTGTCTGCCCGCGCCGTTGAAAGCTGACCGCCAGCCTCGCGTCCTCATGGTTCGATGCGACAAGCCTGGCGGCGATGTTGTCGACTGTGCCGGCTGCATGGCGGCGGTCGAGCACGGCCGCGACCTGCGGTGCGATCCTGAAGCGATGCACGTCCCAGAACACGCGCAGCTGGCGGACCAACCTTGCCCGCTCGGGCGGGGCAAGTGCTGCCCACAGCACCGGTCCCTGCTGGCGCAGCTGGTCGAAGACGGACTGCCAGTTGACATTGGCTGCCTGTGCCGCTGCCAGCGTCGCACGGATGGTCTTGAGCAGAAGCAGCGCCGTCGTGGCCGGCTCGGACGCAAAGTCGCCGAAGGCCTCACCCCTGATGTCAGGGTGGCCGCGCGAGCGCAGCCCGCGGCGAGACAGCGCCAGGATGCGGCCGCGATGCCCGCGACGATCGAGTTCGGCAACCATGTCGGCCGAGGTCAGTCCGGAGCCGACGATCAGCACCGACGCTTCTCGCCCGATCCCGGCAAGTGCTGCAGGAGCGTACGGATCGGCGATGAATCCCGGCGCCTCCGCCAGCGAGGTCAATGCGGCGGGAATATTGGGCAGCGGATGCGTCGCCGCCAGGACGACGATGTCAGCGGCGACCGGCCCGCTGGTGGTGTGCACGGTCCAGCCCCTGCCATCCGTGTCACGTGCGACATGTGTGGCGAGACCGCCGACATGACGCACCGCGCCCGAACCGAGCCAGGGAGCGAGGTGCTCGGCGACGTAGCGACCGAACACGCGCCGACGCGGATAGGCGTCGCCATTCTTCCAGATGGCGTCCGGATCGCGTTCGAGTTCCCCATCACGGCTCAACCAGCGCGCAAAATGCTGCGGATCATCGGGAGCCATGCTCATTCTGAGCGCCGGGACATTGACCCGGTGCGCGGGCTCCTCGCTGGAATAGGCAAGGCCGCCGCCGAGCGCCGGTCGCGGCTCGATCACGGAAATCGACAGGCGCTCCGACCGAGATGCCTGTGCCAGATGCCAGGCCACCGCAGCGCCGGAAAAGCCGCCACCGGTGATGGCGACGCGCAACCGACGGGTCGGGGGGAGCGCGTTCACGAGGCGCTGGCGAGTGACTTCGGCCGGTGGTCGCCGGCAATGGTCTCGCCGAACGGGCCGGTGTTGACCGACGAGCCGGCAGCCTTCACCGGATGATCGGTGGGCAGTTTCGGCAGGACCAATTCGCCGAAGCGGTAGGCTTCTTCGAGATGCGGATAGCCGGACAGGATGAAGGTATCGATGCCGAGGCGCCGGTACTCGTCGATGCGTTCGGCAATCGTGTCGGGGTCACCGACAAGCGCTGTTCCAGCGCCGCCGCGCACCAGGCCGACACCGGCCCACAGATTGGGTGCAATCTCGAGCTTGGCGCGGTTGCCGCCGTGCAGTGCGCTCATCCGCGCCTGGCCGACCGAATCCATGCGGGCAAAGACCTTCTGCGCCGAGGCGATCGTCGCGTCGTCGAGCCGGCTGATCAGGCTGTCCGCCGCGGCCCAGGCCTGTTCGGTCGTCTCACGCGCGATGACATGCAGGCGGATGCCGAAGGAAAGCTTGCGGCCGGCCTTCTCGGCCAGTTCGCGCACGCCGTCCAGCTTGCGCTCGACATCGGCGGGCGGCTCGCCCCAGGTCAGGTATTTGTCGATCTCCTGCGCCGCCACCACGGATCCGGCGTCGGAGGAGCCGCCGAAATAGAGCGGCGGGTACGGCGTCTGCACCGGCGGAAACAGCAGCCGGCCATCCTCGACGCGGAAATGCTTGCCTTCGTGCTCGACCGTCTCGCCGCTCAGCACGCGCTTGTAGATCTGCAGGAATTCCTGCGTCACTTCATAGCGCTCGGCGTGCGACAGGAAGATGCCGTCACCCTTGTTCTCCAGCGGATCACCGCCGGTGACGACGTTGATCAGCAATCGGCCGTTGGAAATGCGGTCGAGCGTCGCGGTCATGCGCGCGGCGAGCGTCGGCGATTGCAGGCCGGGCCGCACGGCAACGAGGAAGCGCAACCGCTCGGTCGCCGGCACCAGAGCCGAGGCGATCACCCAGGAATCCTCGCAGGCCCGGCCGGTCGGCAACAGCACGCCGTAATAACCCAGCGTGTCGGCTGCCTTTGCCACTTGCGTCAGATAGGGCAGGTCGACGGCCCTGCCGCCTTCCGATGTGCCGAGATAGCGGCTGTCGCCATGCGTCGGCAGGAACCAGAGCACCTTGATGCGGTCAGGGATGTCCCGCGTCATGACCTGCCTCCCGCGGTCTGACGACATTGGCCGACTATGCCAGACGGAATTGAGGGCGAGCGCAAAAGGTTGGGCATGGCGGGGTCCTGTCCGGGTGGAAACCAGATCGCCAGTGCAGATTGCTTATTCTATAAATTCTGTAGAGTTAGTTTATTCTAAATGCGCGACGGCGATTAGAATTTCTCTCCTCAGGTGGTGGCGCCAACCCGGTTCAACCCTTTGCCCACCGAACCCGTGCTGCGATCGTCTCTTGGTTGTGATCATTCCCTGGCGTTCAGGCGGGATGCTGCAGCTGGCTCAGCCCGCCATCGACGACGAGGGTGGCCGCGTTCATGAACGGGCACTCGTCGGAAATCATGAACACAGCGGCGAGCGCGATCTCGTGCGTCGAGGCGATTCGGCCGCCGGGATGCAGCGCCATGGTGTTGGCGCGCGCTGCCACCGGATCAGGAAAACTGCTCCAGTAGTCGATGGCCTTCTGCGTCTCGACATAGCCCGGCGCCAGCGCGTTCACGCGCACGCCCTGCGCCGCATATTCGAGCGCCAGCGATTTGGTCAGTCCGAGCAGCGCGTGCTTGGCGACGGGATAGGGGAAGGTATGCGGAATGATGGTGAAGCTGTGCGTCGAGGCGATGTTGAGGATGACGCCACCGCCGCTTGCGATCATGCCCGGCAAGACTGCCTTGCTGCAATTCCAGGCGCCCTTGACGTTGACATCGAAATTGCGGTTCCACTCCTCCTCGCTGGTGTCGAGCGGCGTCGAGAACACATTGACCCCGGCATTGTTGATCAGCGCGTTGACGGGGCCGATTTCATTGTTTGCCCGGCTGACAGCCGCGGCAATCGCCGCCCCATCGCTGATGTCGGCTGCGGAATGCCCTACATGACCTTGCGGTGCGGCGAGGCCAGCAACTGCCTTGTCCAGCAACGCGCTGTCGCGGTCGACCAGGAACAACCTCGCCCCTTCGGCCAAACAGGCTTCGGCGATGGCGAGCCCGATGCCTTGCGCGGCCCCTGTCAGGAAGATGCGTTTGCCGGACAGGCGCTCAGCCATTCTTGTTGCTCCAGTCGAAGACGGTCAACGCCGGCCCAGTGCCGACGAGCGCAGATTGTCGAGCAGCACCGCCAGGAGCAAGATAACGCCACGCACGATGTACTGGTAGAAGGCCGGGATGTTGAGCAGGTTCATGGCGTTTTCGGCGATGCCCATGATCAGCACGCCGACGATGACGCCCGACATGGTGGCGCGGCCGCCGGCGAGCGAGACGCCGCCGAGCACGCAGGCCGAGATGACCGAAAGCTCAAGCCCGACCGCCGCGTTGGGCTGGCCGGAGGTGATGCGTGACGCGAGCAGGATGCCGGCGATGCCGCAGACGACGCCCTGGAGCGTAAAGATCCAGATGCGCGTCCTGTCGACATTGACGCCGGCCAGCCGCGAGGCCTCCGGATTGCCGCCGATGGCCAGCGTGTTCTTGCCGAAGACAGTGCGGTTCAAGACAAAGCCGAAGATGCCGAAGAGAACGGCCAGCACCCAGATCGGCGTCGGTATGCCGAGCAGTTTCGACAGCGCCAGCTGGTAAAAATCCGGGCTGTTGATGCCAACGGCGCGGCCGTCGGATGCGATCAGCGCAAGGCCCCGCACGATCTGCATGGTGGCCAGCGTGGTGATCAACGCGTTGATGCGGAATTTGGCGATGACGACGCCGTTGATGAAGCCGACGAAGGCGCCGCAGGCGATTGCCGCAAGAAGGCCAAGCAGGATCGAACCGGTGACGTTCGACGCCATCACCGCGACCATGCCGGCAAAGGCGACGATGGAGCCGACCGACAGGTCGAAGTCGCGCGCAGCGAGGCAGAACATCATGGTGCAGGCGACGATGCCGACTGTGACCACCGACTGCAGCAGGCCGAGCATGTTGCGGTCGGTGAGGAAGTTCGGCACCAGAGCCGACACCAGCGCGAAGGCAACGACGAAGATGACGACGAGGCCCTGTTCGCCGAGCAGGATCTTCTTCAACCGGTCGGTCATGGCAGAGGTCCTCAGGATGCGATCGCGTCGGGGGTTTTCTTGTCGGGAAGGGCTGCGGCCAGGATCGCCTTCTCGGCGAACTGGTGGCGGTTAAGTTCAGCGCTGATGCGGCCGCCGCACATCACCAGGATGCGGTCGCAGATGCCCATCACCTCCGGCAGTTCGGACGAGACGACGACGATCGCCATGCCGTCCTCGGCAAGCTGATAGAGCAGTTCGTAGATTTCCGATTTGGCGCCGACATCGATGCCGCGCGTCGGCTCGTCGACGATGAGAACCCGCACACCTTGCTCGGACAGCCAGCGGCCGAGGATGACCTTCTGTTGGTTGCCGCCGGAGAGGTTGATGATGTCCTGCTTGCGCGACGGCGTGCGCACCTTGAGCTTCTTGATGAATGTTTCGGCGGTCGCGATCTCGCTGGCGCGGTTGAGCACGCCAAAGCGTGTGTGATGGCGGCGCGACGAGATGTTGATGTTCTCCTCGATCGAGCGGCCCTGGATGATGCCGTCATGCTTACGGTCTTCCGAACACAACACGACGCCGGCCCGGATCGCGCCATGCGGATCGGTGGCGTGGATCCCTTTGCCGTCGACAATGATGGCGCCGCTCGAGCGCGGATCGGCGCCGAAGACCAGGCGCATCAGTTCCGAGCGCCCGGCGCCGATCAGGCCGAAGAAGCCGACGATTTCGCCGGCGCGGGCCTCGAAGCTGGCCGGCGTCCTCAGCTTTGTCCCGGACAGGGTCTCGATCTTCAGTCTGATATCGCCTGCCGTGCGCGGGCGAAAACCCCAAATGTCCGAAATCTCGCGGCCGACCATTTCAGCGACGACCTGGTCGCGGGTGACACCCTTGAGCGAAATGTGGTGCGCCGCCAGCTTGCCGTCGCGCAGCACGGTCAGGCTGTCGCAAAGCCGGAACACCTCATCCAATCGGTGCGATACGTAGATGATGACCTTGCCCTCGCCGCGCAGCCGATCGATCAGAGCAAACAGGATTTCGCTTTCGCGCGACGACAGCGACGAGGTCGGCTCGTCCAGTGCGATGACGCGCGCGTCGAGCATGATCGCCTTGGCGATCTCGACCATCTGGCGTTCGCCGATGGACAGCGTCTTGACCTTGCGGCACATGTCGATGTCGATGCCGGCCGATTTCAGCTTGGCGCCGACGTCGTCCAGCATCCTGGTGCGCGCGATGATGCCGGCGCTGGCGGGAAAGCGACCGAGGCTGAGGTTTTCGGCAACGGTGAGCTCGGGAACGAGCTGCAGTTCCTGGTGAATGACGATGACGCCGTTGTCGAAGGCATCCCGGGTCGAGGCATAGGCCTGGACCTTGCCGTCGATGCTTATCTCACCCGCGTCGGCATGCTGGTCGCCGGACAGGATCTTGATCAGGGTGGATTTGCCGGCGCCGTTCTCGCCCATCAGGCCATGCACGGCGCCCTTGTCGACGCCGAACGAGACGTCCGACAGTGCCTTGACGCCCGGATAGGTCTTGGTGATGCGCGAGAAGTCGAGAAAGGACACGGGCGTCGATCCTTGTTGTGCCATGACAAACAGGCGGCGGGATGAGCCGCCGCCTGTTTGTACAGGGAGGATTACTCGATGCCGAGACCCTGGCGGACCTTCTGATAGTCGTCGCGCTTGGCCAGTGCGCCGGAGGTCAGGATCAGCTTCTCCGGCTCCTTGTTGTTGGCAACCCAGTCGTACATGTTGAGCGCCGTCTCATAGCCATGGCGCTTCGGCGAGATGATCACGGTGCCGACAAAGCCAGTGGCGGCCGGCTTCTTGAACTCGTTGATCGCCGAATCCGCGCCGCCGATGCCGACGCCGATCATGCCGTCCGCCGGGATGCCGACGCTTTCTGAGGCGCGCACAGCGCCCAGCACGGCTTCGTCGTTGAGGCCGAAGGAGATCCATTTCTTGATGTCGGCATGGGCATTGAGCACGACCGTCGCGGCGTTCAGCGCGGCTTCCGTGTCGGTCTTGGCCTGCGGCGCGTCGAAGATGTTCTCGGCCTTGAAGCCGTTCGCCTTCAGCACCGAGATGGCGCCTTCGACACGATCGACCGCCGTCGGCAGCTGATCATAGGAGACGCGGATGGCGCCGACCTCGTCGGCCTTCCAGCCACGCACCTTCATTTCATCGACGATCGCCTGGCCGACGGCCTCGCCGATCTTGGTAGCCGAGATGCCCATATGGGGCACGTCTTCCAGCGCCTTGCCGTCGGCACCGACCAGACGGTCGTCGACGGTCATCAGCTTGAGATTGTTGGCGGCGGCCTTGGCGACGATGCCAGGTCCGAGCTTCACATCCGGCGTGCAGACGATGAAGCCCTGGGCGCCCTGGGCGCCGAGATTGTCGATCGCCGACATCAGCTTCTCACCGTCCTCGGCGCCGATCTTGACGAGGGTGAAGCCCTTTTCCTTGGCAGCCTGGTCGGCGAACTTCCATTCGTCCTGGAACCACGGTTCCTCGGGCTGTTTGACGATGAAACCGATCTTGGTGTCCTGAGCATAGGCAGAAGCGATCGTCGTGACGGACAGCACGGCAAGAGCGCCCGCGACGAGCGCGGTCTTCAAAAGTCGCATGATTACCTCCCAGCGATAGGCCGGGCGCTCAGCCCGGGTGTCGGCGTTTCTATTCGCTTTTATCATACTCGTCAATTGATCTGGTATGATAATTAATGTACATGCTCTGACCAACGATCGCTGGCGCAACTCGTTTGCATCCGCTAATGCCGGGCCGGTTGCGCGAACTCGCAGGTTCGCCGCCTTGGAGGAGGGCTAAGGTGACCGAAATTTCGAAGAAAGCCCCCGAGGGGGCTACCACCCGACGCCCACGCGTCATGCCCGACGTGACCAAAGCGATGGCCTCGGACATCTTTTCCGGCCGCTACCCGGCCGGGTCCTCCTTGCCGACCGAAAACGAACTTGGCGTCGAATACGGCGTCAGCCGCACCGTCATCCGCGAGGCGCTGAAGGTGCTGGCCGCCAAGGGGCTGGTGTTGTCGCGGCCGCGCGTCGGCACCATCGTCTGCAACGAGGACGACTGGAACATCATCGACCCGCAGGTGCTGGCCTGGCACGCGCCGCACGCGCTGGACGACAAGCTCTTCGACGCCATCCTGGAGACACGCCGGGCCATCGAACCGCTGGTCGCCGAGCTTGCCGCGACACGCGCGACACTGCAGGAGATCGCCGATCTCGAAGCTGCCTGGCGCGGCATGGCCAGCGCCGGAGAGGATCGCGCCGCTTTCTCGCGCTCCGACATCGCTTTCCACCAGATCGTCTATGCCGCGAGCCACAACCCGATCTTTCGCCAGATCGGCAATCTGATCGACACGGGGCTGAAATTCTCGCTGGAGGCGACGGCGACGATTTCGCTCGAGCGGCGCCTGGAAGCGGTGGCGGCGCACCGCGAGGTGGTCGAGGCGCTGCGCATGCGCGACGCCGAGGCGGCGCGTCGGGCGGCAAGCAAGATCCTCGACCTTGCCGCGCGCGACCTCGTCAGCGCCAAGAAACTCAAGAACAACTGAGACAGCGCATGAAAATCATCTCGCTCACCACCTACATCGTTCCACCGCGCTGGCTGTTCCTGAAGATCGAGACCGATGCCGGCGTCACCGGCTGGGGCGAGCCGGTCGTTGAAGGCCGGGCGCTGACCGTCGAGGCGGCGGTCAAGGAGCTTGGTGATTATCTCATCGGCAAGGACCCGCGCCTGATCGAGGACCACTGGACGGTGATGCATCGCGGCGGCTTCTACCGTGGCGGACCGATCCTGATGAGCGCGATTGCCGGTATCGACCAGGCGCTGTGGGACATCAAGGGCAAGGCGCTCGGCGTGCCCGTGCATGAACTGCTCGGCGGCAAGTTGCGCGACAGCATCAAGGTTTATTCCTGGATCGGCGGCGACCGGCCGGCCGAGGTCGCCGCCGGCGCCCGGGAAGTGGTGGCGCGCGGCTTCCTGGCGCTCAAGATGAACGGCACCGAGGAACTGCAGATCGTCGACAGCCATGACAGGATAGATGCCGCGGTCGAGCGGGTCGCCATGGTGCGCGAGGCCGTCGGCCCCAACATCGGCATCGCCGTTGATTTCCACGGCCGCGTGCACCGGCCGATGGCGCGCATCCTGGTCAAGGAGCTCGAGCCCTACAGGCTGATGTTCATCGAGGAGCCGGTGCTCAGCGAAAACCGCGAGGCGCTGAAGGAGATCGCCGCCCTCGGCTCGACGCCGATTGCTTTGGGGGAACGGCTCTACAGCCGCTGGGACTTCAAGTCGGTGTTCGAGGAAGGCGTCGTCGACATCATCCAGCCCGACCTTTCGCATGCCGGCGGCATCACCGAATGCCGCAAGATCGCGGCCATGGCCGAGGCCTATGACGTCGCGGTGGCGCCACACTGCCCGCTCGGGCCGATCGCGCTTGCCGCCTGCCTGCAGCTCGATGCCGTGAGCTACAACTGCTTCATCCAGGAGCAGAGCCTCGGCATCCACTACAACGCCGCCAACGACCTGCTAGACTACGCCGCCAACAAGGATGTCTTCCGCTACCAGGATGGTTATGTCGCCATTCCCGACGGCCCGGGCCTCGGCGTCGAGATCGACGAGGACTACGTCAAGGAGCGCGCCAAGGAAGGCCACCGCTGGCGCAACCCAATCTGGCGCCACAAGGACGGCTCCTTCGCCGAGTGGTGATGACTATGCTTTCACCTGCGCCGCGTTGGGTGACTTCAGTCCATCAACCAGGTGATGAAGATCCGCCTCGTTCTCGTAGTGCAGGGTAGAGACCAACGCATCAATCGTAAATTCCGGATCGACCTTGTCTATCTGAGCGAGGTGAGCGGACGCAGCGGTCCGATCGCCCAGCCAGTGATAGGCCGCCGCGACAAAGGCGTGTTGGTTGGCATCCATCTTCGACAGATGCATGAAGGCCTCGATTGCTTCGGGATATTCGTGGGCTGTAAAGTGAGCTTTCCCAAGATGGCTCCAGAAGCGTTCGGGGTGGTGAGGGTTCAACCGCATCGCCTTGCGGATCCAGTCGGCCCCTTCCTTGGGGTGACCGAGCCAAGTCAAAAGCTCGCCGTGCTGGACCACGACGAGATCGTAGTTTGGATTGAGGGCGAGTGCCCGCTCCTGGTGGTGCCGAGCCTTCGTCAGATCGTTGCGGCTGATGCTGATGGCCGCCAATATCCGTTGGACGTCCGCATCGTTGCTGTCCAGCTCTTGCGCCAACTCAAGCTCACGGATGACTTCGTCGAAAGCGGCGTCCTTATCGGCGCACCAGCCGTAGCCCCAAGCTTGCCCCAGGATGCAGCCCCGCCAGGCATGGGCATGCGCGTATTCGGGGTCGAGTTCCAGCGCTCGTGTCACCAGCTTCAGCGCCTCCTCATTCTCGGCTCGACTGCTGCGATGGTGGCGGACCTTGGCCGCGAGCACGCATTCGTATGCTGCCATGTTGGCGGGTGTTTTGCGCGCCACGACATCCTGCTGCGCGGCTTCGACGCGGCCTGGCAGCGTGGCCACGATCGCTGCGGTCAGTTCGTCCTGAATGGCGAAGACATCGTCGAGCTTGCGGTCGTATCGCTCGGCCCAGATGTGCGTATCGGTGGCAGTATCGATCAGCTGCGCCGTCACCCTGAGCTGCCCGCCCGATTTGCGGACGCTGCCCTCCACCAGGAATTGCGCGCCCAGCTTCCGGGCAATTTCACGAAGGTTAACCGACTGCCCTTTGTAGACGAAGGTGGAGTTGCGCGAGATGACGAACAGCTCGTGCCGGCGCGAAAGTTCCGTGATGATGTCCTCGGTCAGACCATCAACGAAAAATTCCTGTTCGGATTCGCCGCTCATATTGGCGAAAGGCAGGACCGCGATCGACGGCTTCACCACGCTGTGCCGGGCCGAGCTGTCCCCCACTCGCGGATCGGCTGCATCGTCCAGCACCGCGCGCCAGACCCGTATCGGGCGAGAGATGTTCTTCAGGGCCTTCTCGCCAAGGTCCTCGAACCTGATTTCGAGCCGATCGAAGACCTGTTCGTACACGGCCTGGGTGACGCACACCCCGCCGACTTCGGCCATCTGCTCTAGCCGGGCGGCGACATTCACGCCGTCGCCATAAATGTCGCCCTCATCGAAGATGATGTCGCCGAGATTGATGCCGATCCGAAACTGAATGCGTCCGGCTTCCGGTACGTCGGCGTTGCGGCGGCGCATGCGGATCTGCACCTCCGCCGCGCAGCGCACGGCATCTGCCACGCTCTGGAACTCGACCAGCATGCCGTCACCGGTGGTTTTGATGATGTGGCCCTGGTTCTTGGCGATTGCCGGATCAATGAGTTCGATCCGGTGCGTTTTGAGCCGCGCAAGCGTGCCCCTCTCGTCGGCTTCCATGAGCCGAGAGTATCCAGCCATGTCGGCTGCCAGCACCGCCGCGAGCCTGTGTTCCATGTTCCAGCCTCGAAGCACGCAATCCTAGATGGCAAACGCTGCAATCAAAGCCGATCACGGTGAAGCCGCCACCTAACAGCACCGTCCCCGCGCGATCGGAAGGCGCCCAGTCATAGCATTACTCGAAATGAGCGCATGCGGGAAGGAAATCGAACGCTCCGCATACCCGCTCGCGGCTGTTCAATTGGTCTGCCTGCTCGAAAGGGGAAGGTTTCATCCCAAATCGATCGCATTCAGTAGCCGATTGAACGGCTTCGAAGATGGTGGGAATGTGCTTCGACCACATCCGTAGAATAGAGCCTTGAAATCAAGGCTTTCCAGGAAAATCAATGGTCTAGAGGGAACTTGGTGGAGCCAATCGGAATCGAACCGACGACCTCTTGAATGCCATTCAAGCGCTCTCCCAACTGAGCTATGGCCCCACTTCCGGCAGTCAACCGGCGCCGTTTCCGGCGAAGAGATCCGGCGTGGGTTGGAGACCGCGCCGTTAGTGCAGGCGGCTTCTAACCCCGCCTTTCGTCAATATCAAGCCTTCAAGAGCGGCTTTTTCTTCACAGGCCACGAAAGCTGGCAAACGCCTGCTTTCAAGGCCGATCAGACCTCGTCGTCGTCGTCGCCGACGCCGATCATGTCGGCAACGTCGTCGTCTTCTTCTTCTTCGTCGGCAAGGAAGGTGTCATCTTCGTCGTCGCCGAGGTCGACATCGTCCTCGTCGTCGCCGAGATCCGGCAGATCGTCGGCCTTGACGTCTTCGTCGGCCTCTTCGAGCGAGACGACTTCAACGCCCTCTTCGTCCTCGGCGTCCACTTCCTTCTCGGCCACTTCCTCTTCCTCCTCGAGGGCGGCGATCTTGCCTTCCTCGAAATAGGAACGAGGATAGGTCTTGCCGGTGTAGGGCGAGACGATCGGGTCCTTGTTCAGGTCGTAGAATTTTCGACCCGTCTCCGGGTCGATGCGCTTTATGCCAAGTTCGGTTTTTGCCACGGCAAGCCTCGTCAATAAAAGAGTGGTCCCCTTAACCACAGTTTGCAGCGCTGTCAAAGCGAAAAGCCGGCGTCACAAAACCATGCAATGAAAGGCCTCGCGTCGATGACGACCATGGGGGATGACCATTTCGGCCCGCCGTGATACGAGACCGCCGCAACAAATGAAAAGCGCCGGCCCGCCGGCATTCCGTCCAGGGAAATTCCATGTCTCACGCCGCCGCCCCAAAGTCGGCCACCGCCCGCAAATCACCAGCCCTTGCCGGCACGGCGCGCGTGCCGGGCGACAAGTCGATCTCGCACCGCTCCTTCATGTTTGGCGGCCTCGCCTCTGGCGAGACCCGCATCACCGGCCTACTCGAAGGCGAGGACGTGATGCGCACCGGTGCGGCCATGAAGGCAATGGGCGCTAATATCGAGAAGCGCGGCGCCGAGTGGGTGATCCGCGGCACCGGCAATGGCGCGCTGCTGCAGCCGGAAGGCCCGCTCGACTTCGGCAATGCCGGTACTGGCTCGCGGCTGACCATGGGCCTGGTCGGTACCTATGACATGGAAACGACCTTCATCGGCGACGCTTCGCTGTCGGGCCGGCCGATGGGCCGCGTGCTCGAACCCTTGCGCCAGATGGGCGTTCAGGTGCTGAAGGCGACGCCCGGCGACCGCATGCCGATCACGCTGCATGGGCCGAAGCACGCCGCACCCATCACCTACCGCGTGCCGATGGCCTCGGCGCAGGTCAAGTCGGCGGTGCTGCTCGCCGGTCTCAACACGCCGGGCATCACCACCGTCATAGAGCCTGTCATGACGCGCGACCACACCGAAAAGATGCTGAAGGGCTTTGGCGCCAATCTGTCGGTGGAGACCGACGAGCGCGGCGTGCGCCACATCTTCATCGAAGGCCAGGGCAGACTGACCGGCCAGACGATCGCGGTGCCGGGCGACCCGTCCTCGGCCGGCTTCCCGCTGGTGGCGGCACTGATCGTACCGGGCTCCGACATCACGATCGAGAATGTGCTGATGAACCCGACCCGCACCGGCCTGCTTTTGACGCTGCAGGAAATGGGCGGCAAGATCGAGATCCTCAATCCGCGCAATGCCGGCGGCGAGGATGTCGCCGACCTGCGCGTGCGTTATTCCGAACTGAAAGGCGTCACCGTGCCGCCCGAGCGGGCGCCGTCGATGATCGACGAATATCCCGTGCTTGCGGTTGCCGCCAGCTTCGCCGAGGGCGAAACGCTGATGCAGGGGCTGGAAGAGCTGCGGGTGAAGGAATCCGACCGGCTGTCGGCCGTCGCCAACGGGCTGAAGATCAACGGCGTCGACTGCACCGAGGGCGAGGCTTCCCTCGCCGTGCGCGGCAAACCGGGCGGCAAGGGACTTGGCCGCCATCCCAACGGCCAGGACACGACGGTGCAGACCCATCTCGACCACCGCATCGCCATGAGCTTTCTGGTCATGGGGCTGGCGACGGAAAAGCCCGTCACCATCGACGACCAGGCGATGATCGCAACCAGTTTTCCGGAATTCATGGGGCTGATGAAGGGGCTGGGCGCGGAGATTGGGTAACGGTTGATGGCAGCAACCCTGGGAGATTGGGACCGAACGGGAAGGTCGGAGGGACAGCGCGAAGGAATGCAACGCTTGTCTGGACCGCTGCGCTCTTCGATCTCAGTCACGGTAGCCCACCAATGACACACGTCTTCACCATCGCCATCGACGGCCCGGCCGGCGCCGGAAAAGGCACGCTGGCTCGGCGACTTGCCGACCATTACCGTCTGAACCTGCTCGACACTGGCCTTACCTATCGCGCGGTGGCCTACGCGCTGATCCAGCACGCGCTGCCGCTCGACAATGTCTCGGCGGCCGAAACCGCTGCACGCCAGGTCAATCTGGCGAAGCTCGACCGGTCGGTGCTGTCGGCGCATGCGGTCGGCGAGGCGGCCTCGAAGGTCGCGGTTTTCCCGACTGTGCGGCGCATCCTGGTCGAAAAGCAGCGCGCATTCGCCACGACGCCGCCGGGCGCCGTGCTCGATGGCCGCGACATCGGCACCGTCGTCTGCCCCGACGCCGACATAAAACTCTATGTAACGGCGAGCGCCGAGGTGCGGGCGCGGCGGCGACTGGCCGAGATCGAGAGCATCGGCGGCACCGCCGATTTCACCGAGATCCTCGCCGATATCGTGCGCCGTGACGAGCGCGACATGGGCCGCGCCGACTCGCCCTTGAAGCCGGCGGCAGACGCGCACTTGCTTGATACCAGCGAAATGGCTATAGAAGCCGCGTTTCTTGCGGCCATGGCGATCATCGACGACGTGCTGGCCAAGAGAGACAAGGCCTGAGCCGGGTTTTTCCCTCGTGTTTCCGTTGTCGGAGGCGAAGAAAATACCCATATCGGGCACGAACCAGCCTGCTAGCATTCTTCATGCGCCGGAATTGCCGCTTAAAGAGCGGCCCAGGGCTTTTGTAGCCCGGAACGCCGGCAGGCCAACGCAACGCTAACCCACGGCGCCCGTCCCGCGACAGAAGCGGGGCATTCCAGGAGAAACAATGTCAGCTGCAAATCCCACTCGCGATGATTTCGCGAGCCTGCTCGAAGAATCATTCACCACAGGTCATTCCGGCGAAGGCCAGGTCGTCAAGGGCACGATCACGGCGATCGAAAAGGACATGGCCATCATCGACGTCGGCCTCAAGGTCGAAGGCCGCGTGCCGCTGAAGGAATTCGGCGTCAAGGGCAAGGACACCACCCTCAAGGTCGGTGACACCGTCGAAGTCTATGTCGAGCGCATCGAGAACGCGCTTGGCGAAGCGATGCTCAGCCGTGAAAAGGCCCGCCGCGAAGAGAGCTGGGTCCGCCTCGAAGAGAAGTTCACCAAGGGTGAGCGCGTCGAAGGCGTCATCTTCAACCAGGTCAAGGGCGGCTTCACCGTCGACCTCGACGGCGCCGTGGCCTTCCTGCCGCGCAGCCAGGTCGATATCCGCCCGATCCGCGACGTCTCCCCGCTGATGCACAACCCGCAGCCCTTCGAGATCCTCAAGATGGATCGCCGCCGCGGCAACATCGTGGTGTCGCGCCGCACCGTGCTCGAGGAGAGCCGCGCCGAACAGCGTTCGGAAATCGTGCAGAACCTCGAAGAAGGCCAGGTTGTCGAAGGCGTCGTCAAGAACATCACCGACTACGGTGCGTTCGTCGACCTCGGCGGCATCGACGGCCTGCTGCATGTCACCGACATGGCATGGCGCCGCGTCAACCATCCGACCGAAATCCTCAGCATCGGTCAGACGGTCAAGGTGCAGATCATCCGCATCAACCAGGAAACCCACCGCATCTCGCTCGGCATGAAGCAGCTCGAGAGCGATCCGTGGTCCGAGATCGGCACCAAGTTCCCGATCGGCAAGAAGATCAAGGGTACCGTCACCAACATCACCGACTACGGCGCGTTCGTCGAGTTGGAGCCGGGCATCGAAGGCCTCATCCACGTTTCGGAAATGTCGTGGACGAAGAAGAACGTGCATCCTGGCAAGATCCTGTCGACGACCCAGGAAGTCGACGTGGTGGTGCTCGAAGTCGATCCGGCCAAGCGCCGCATCTCGCTCGGCCTCAAGCAGACGCTCGAGAACCCGTGGCAGGCTTTCGCCAGCAGCCATCCGGTCGGCAGCCAGGTCGAGGGCGAGGTCAAGAACAAGACCGAGTTCGGCCTGTTCATCGGCCTCGAAGGCGACGTGGACGGCATGGTCCATCTCTCCGATCTCGACTGGACCCGTCCGGGCGAGCAGGTCATCGAAGAGTACAATCGCGGCGACATGGTCAAGGCGCAGGTGCTCGACGTCGACATCGACAAGGAGCGCATCTCGCTCGGCATCAAGCAGCTGGCCAAGGATACGGTCGGCGAAGCAGCGACGAGCGGCGAACTGCGCAAGAACGCGGTCGTCACCTGCGAAGTCATCGGCGTCAAGGATGGCGGTCTGGAAGTGCGGCTGGTCGACAGCGGCATCGAGACCTTCATCAAGCGCTCCGATCTGAGCCGTGACCGCGACGAGCAGCGCCCCGAGCGCTTCACCGTCGGCCAGAAGGTCGACGCGCGCGTCATCGCCTTCGACAAGAAGACCCGCAAGCTGCAGGTCTCGATCAAGGCGCTGGAAATCGCCGAAGAGAAGGAAGCGGTCGCCCAGTACGGCTCGACCGACTCCGGCGCTTCGCTGGGCGACATCCTTGGTGCCGCGCTGAAGAAGCAGGGCAGCTAAGTCATCTGCCCCCACCGCCTTGCGCGGTGGTCAGTTCAAGCCCCGCCGGAGCGATCCGGCGGGGTTTTTCTTTACGGTAAGATAAACTTCCTCGGGTATTTGCCAGTAATCCGAGGAGAGGCTTTCCATGCGCAATGACGACGATTGTCCCGCTACGGGCTCTTCGTGGTTGCTGCGTCTCTACATCAGGTCACCGGCCTTGTTCTGCTTTTGCGGAATGGCGATCTTGATGGCCGTCCTCTGGTCCCTGGGCTTCCAGCTCAACGGCGACGTGGACGACCTGGTCAAACTGCATGAAGTCCGCACCTTGCTTGAAACGGGCAACATCTTCGACCGGATGCTGCCCGGTGTTGCCCAGCCAGAGCCCTATGTCTCGCATTGGCCATGGATCGTGGACCTGCCCTATGCCGCCTTCGCGCGTCTGCTGATGCCGTTTGCCGGCTTCGAGCCGGCGCTGACGATGGCAAGCTTTGCCGTGCCGCTGCTGCTGCTTGCGCCGGCGCTCTATTTCTACAATCGGCTGGTGATCGCAGTGGGCTTTGCCAACCCGGCCGTTGCATTGCCGCTGGCTCTGATCTTTGCCGCACGCAGCTTTTTCGAATATGCCCCGGGACGGATCGACTACCACAATCTGCAAATACTGCTTCTGCTCGCGGCCCTGGTCTTGATGTTGTCGCAGAACCGCTTCGCTGCCTTCATCAACGGGCTGCTGGCGGCCTTGGCGCTTGCGATCAGCGCCGAGTTCGCACCGTTCTATGCGCTGGTGATGGCGGTCTATGCCTTTGACTGGATCTTCGGCCGCGAACGGGGTGCCGACAGGATCGCTGGCTTCGGGCTGGCATTGGCCCTTGGCGGGCTCGGGCTGTTCGCCGCGATCGTGCCGCCTTCAGCCTATTCCGCCGTCAGGTGCGACACCTATTCGACACCGCATGTGACGGCACTCGTAGCGGCCGGGCTTTCATTTGCCGTGGTGCCTTTGCTTGTCGGCCGGCGCGGCGGATGGGCGACGCGGACGGCAATCTTGCTGGTGTTCGCGGCCGCCAGCGCGGCGGCGCTGGTGGTGTTGTTCCCGCAATGCCTGGACGGCCCTTATGCTTCGCTCGACGCCTATGTACGCGACAACATGCTCAACAGGATCCCTCAGGAACTGAGCTTGTTCCGGCGCCCTGATTTCGTTTTGTCGGACAGCTTTCCCAGCATGGCGTTGCTGTTCGTCGGCGCGCTCGCCCCGGCAGTCATCTGCCTCAATCCGCGGAGCCGGAGCCGGCCGCTGGTCATCCTGTCGCTGTTCTCGCTGCTCTCGCTGGCGCTGGCGATCGGCTACTTCCGCTACTTTCGCTATCTTCCGGTCTTTTCCGGCATCGGTCTGACCTTCGTGCTGGCGAGTTTCCTGCCACCAGATGCGGGACTGGGGCGCTATTTGAAATCACGCGTGCCGGTGGCATCGCCAAGATACGCGTTGATCCTGCCCGGTCTGGTTTTGTCCGCGGCGATGGCGCTGTACCAGCTGTCGGCAAGACCATCGCATGCAGCCATTCCAGCCGGCGAGTTCGCCGACAGCTGCGATCTCAGGCACATTGAGCCGCGACAGGGTTGGCCGGCAGGCGCCGTCGTTCTGACGCCACCGTTGATCGGAGCGCATTTTCTTGCTCTTGCCGAAGGTCCCAAGGTGGTGACAATCCCCAATCACCCGTCGGCTCAAGGGATCGAACGCAGCTATCGCTTCCTTGATCCCTCGACCGCCGACCCGCGCTCGTTTCTCGATGCGTCCAAGGCGACGCATGTCGCCCTTTGCGGGTGGAGAGGCCCACCGTCGCCAGATCTCGAAACCACCTATCCATTCGCGGCAGCGCTGATGGAGGGCCACCCGCCATCATGGCTCAAGGAGTGTCCGACGGATGCTTCCTCGCCGCTGCGGCTCTACAGCTACCGCAACGCCGACGGATCGGAGGCCACCTGCCCTGTTTCGACGGCTTCTGCTCAGGCCCTGCCGTAGAGCGGCACCAGCGTTCCGCTCATCGCTTGATTGGCTGGCGAGGCGAGATAGGCAATGGCTTCGGCGGCCGCTTCGAGACTGACCCATCTGGTGACGTCGGCATCCGGCATATCGGCGCGGTTTGCCGGCGTATCGAGCGTCGATGGCGCCACGGCATTGACCAGAATGCCCCTGCCTTTCAACTCCTCGGCCATCGCCACCGTCATCGCCGCTACCGCGGCCTTGCTGGCGGCGTAGGCAACCATGCCGCTGCCGCGCCGCGGGTCGAGCCCGGCGCGCGCCGTGACATTGACGATGCGGCCCGCGATGTCCGACGCCAGCATCGAGCGCACCGCCGCGCGGCAGCACAAGAAGGCGGTGCGTGCGTTGGTGTCCATCATCTCGGCAAAGGATGCCGACTCGATCTTTTCCACCGGTGCCGCGGTGAAGCCGCCGGCCAGGTGGATCGAGCCCCACAGACCTGGAACCTGGCTGTAGAACGCCTCTACCTTGGCGGAGTCCGAGAGATCGACATTGTGCACCAGCTTGACGCGGTCATGCTCGGCAAAGGGGAAATGCCCGGGTGCCGCGGCATGGGCATTGGGCACATGGCAGATCGCGCCCTCACTCAGCAGTTTGCCGACGACCGCACCACCGAGCGCCCCGGTGCCTCCGGTCACGACAATGTGCCTGCCTTCAAGTGTTTCCGTCATCCTGGACCGCTCCTGTTATTCTTTTGATTGTGTCGCTTGTTACGCCGCCCGACGCAGAGCGTCGCGCCTTTCGCACCATCACTCAACTGATATCTCGACATGGCAGTTGTTGCGTCTTTGCATGCATCGGCCTGTCGGCCAGCCGGGTCCATGCCGGCTGAGGCACATGAAGCACGTTGCGCCGCCACTCTTCAGTCGACAGTGATTTCGATGACGCGCGGCAGCCCGGTTGCCCGGGCGCGTTTCAACGCATCCGCCAAGGCGTCGATATCGGCAAGCCGTTCGGCGCCAAGGCCGTAGGCTTCGGCCAGCTTGCAGAAATCCGGCGGCGCCGGCGACACGCCGACCGGCTCGACGCCGACATCGAGCATCGAGGTTTCGATCTCGCGGTAACCGCGATTGTTCCAGACGACGAAGATGACCGGTGCCTGGGCATCAAGTGCGGCGCCCAGTTCCGGTAGCGTGAACTGGAAGCCGCCATCCCCCGTGAGACAGACGACCGGCGCATCGGGCACGGCAAGGGCGGCGCCGATCGCCGCCGGCGGGCCGTAGCCGAGCGCGCCGAAGCCGGTGGCGGCATTGAACCAGCCGCCGGGGCGATCATGGTCGTAGTAGAGATTGGCGGCATAGATCGGCTGCGTCGAATCGCCGACGATGAGCGCGCCGGGTAGTGCGTCGCGGATCACTTCCACGGCGCGCACCTGCGACTGCATCGTCGAACTGATCTCGGCAAAGGCCGCCTCTCGTGCTGCGGCGGCGCGTGATGGTCCGCCCTCGCTTGCCGGGACATGGCTGATTTCCGGCAGCAGCGCTTCGAGCGCCTCGGCGCAATCGGCTTGAATCGAAATCGTCGCCGGGCGGCGAGCCAATTGGTCCGCGCCGATATCGATGCGGATCAGATTGGCGGGCAGGACGAACCCACCATCGCTGTAGCCGTCATAGTCGGTGGGGCCGAATTCGGTGCCGGCGGCAATGACCAGATCCGCTTGCGCCATCAGCGCCCGCACTGCCTTGAGACTTGGACTGGCCGGCACGCAAAGCGGATGGGCATGCAGGAGGCCGCGCGCATTGGCTGTCTCGACGACCGGCGCGCCCAGCTGTTCGGCCAGACGCCGCAATGGCGCTTCGGCGCGTTTGGCGCCGCCGCCGGCCAGGATCAACGGAGCGCGCGCGGCGGCGATGAGTTTGGCCGCGCTGGCAATTGCCGCGCCGGACGGCGCAGGCGGTGCTGCATTGCTCAGCATGGCGGTGATGCCATCCGCCGGCTTGACCATGACGTCGGTCGGGATTTCGATATGCACCGGACCGGGCCGGGCCGATGAAAACAGCGCGAAGGCCTGCGCCAATGCGCCAGGCAATTCACTGGCCTCGGTGACCCTGAGCGAAGACAGCGCCACCTTCTCCATCATGCCGCGCTGGTCGGGCAGTTCATGCAGATGGCCCAGGCCCTTGCCGAGCGTCGGCGTTGCGTTGACGCCTGAGATCACCAGCATCGGCACCGAATCGGCACGCGCCTGCCCCATGGCGGTGATGGTGTTGGTGAGCCCCGGTCCGGTGATGACGAAGGCGACGCCCGGCCTACCGCTGGCGCGCGCATAGCCGTCGGCCATGAAGCCGGCGCCCTGCTCGTGACGCGGCGTGACATGGCGGATCTTCGAGCGCGCAAGCCCCCGGTAGAGTTCGACTGTGTGCACGCCGGGAATGCCGAAGACCGTGTCGACGCCATGGGCTTCGAGCAGCGAAATGAGCGCCTCGCCGACAGTCGTCCCTATGGTGTTCCCGGGGGTGGTCTCAGTCGTGGTCCCAATGGTGGTCATTGGCGCAGCACCGGTCGCGTCAGGCAGGTCGGGCCACCCTCGCAAGCGATGCACAGCGCATCCGCCTCGAAGGTGGAAACCGTGCAGCCAGCCGCCTGCATGGCAGCCGCCGTCCTGGGGAAGCCGGCGACGGCGATGACCTGGCGCGGGGCCGTCGGCAGCACATTGAGGCTGAGCCCGTTGGAGGCATAGAACTCTTCGGCATCGCCTTCGACCAGCGTGATGCCGCGGCCCTTCAGCATCTGGTAGAAGGCGGCCGGCAGCAGAGGCGCGTAGACCAGTGCCAGATCGTCGGCAAGCGGACTGATCACCGACATCAGGTGCAGGCAGGCTTCCTCGCCGTGCCAGAGCGGCAGATCGAAGCCAAAAACCGAAATGCCCCTGGGCGAAAGCAGGTTGGCGAGCTGCTGGATGCCGTCCTGGTTGGTGCGCACGCCACGGCCGACGGCCAGCGTGTTCGCATCCACCCAGACGCAGTCGCCGCCTTCCACCTGGCCCGGATCATCGATGCGGCCGAGGATGGGAATGCCCAGGCGCTTGTAGGCGGCTTCGTGCAGGCCGGGCTCAGTCCGGCGCAGCGCCTTGCCCATGGCAAGAATGATCGCGCCGTGATCAGTCATCAGCGAAGGATCATGGGTGAAGACCGAATCGGCCAGCCCGTCGTTGGCATCCGTCAGCCATTCGACCTCCGCGCCGGAGGCCGAAACCAGCTGCGTCAATCGCTCATGCTGGGCAGCGGCTCTTCCCGGCTCGAAGCCCGGGCCGTAGTGCCACTCCTGCGCCCTGGCATCACGCATGGCGCTGGCGGCGGACCGCATAAGCACGCGTTTCAGCGGTCCGGCCATGGACTGCGACCCGTATGATTTGCCCACTCAATTCTCCCGACACGTCCGTTGCCGCCACTAACCACTACGGCAAGCTGTGATCAATAGTCCAAAAACCATGGTTGACGGAGGCAAGCGGAACGGTCCATCTTGAGAACGGGAACTCTGTCTAGTGACGGGTAATGGGTAAAAGAATCCAGCAGCGACGGGCTCGACCACTCCTCGGAGCGTCGAAGGGATGATGGCGCAAAGCGCCGTCCCCATACTGAAACACACGGCGCAGGGCGGCGCCGCCGAAGCCATCCATGTCGAGAACCTGCACAAGCGGTTCGGTGAGCTGCATGTGCTGAAAGGCGTCTCGCTGTCGGCCCGCGACGGCGAGGTCATCGCCATTATCGGCGGCTCGGGCTCGGGCAAATCGACATTGCTGCGCTGCATCAACTGCCTGGAGAACCCAACCAGCGGCATCATCCGGGTCAATGGCGAGGAGATCAAGCTGAAGGCGGACAGCCACGGCCACACGGTTCCGGCCGACCGCAAGCAGATCGAGCGCATCCGCTCCAAGCTCGGCATGGTGTTCCAGAACTTCAACCTGTGGAGCCACATGACGCTGATCGAGAACGTCATCGAGGTTCCCGTGCACGTGCTTGGCATCCAGCGCGATGTGGCGATCCGCGAGGCTGAGAAGCTGCTCGCCCGCGTCGGCCTGGCCGAAAAGCGCGACGTCTATCCGGCCTATCTGTCGGGCGGCCAGCAGCAGCGTGCCGCGATCGCCCGGGCGCTGGCCATCAATCCGCGCGTCATGCTGTTCGACGAGCCGACTTCGGCGCTCGATCCCGAACTGGTCGGTGAAGTGCTGAAGGTGATCGGCGACCTGGCGCGCGAAGGCCGCACCATGGTGCTGGTCACCCACGAGATGAAGTTCGCCCGCGAGGTCGCGACGCATGTCGTCTATCTCTACAATGGATTGGTCGAGGAAGAAGGACCGCCGGAGCAGATCTTCGGCGCGCCCAGATCCGAAAGGCTCAAGCAGTTCATCCGCAACATCGGCTAGGACAGGCCGAGACGGAAGAAAACCGGGAACCAACAACAAACTGGGAGTCGTGAAATGAAGACTGTTCTGAAGACATTTGCCGCAGCGCTGCTGCTGGGCGTCGCCGCCATGGGCGTGGCCAAGGCCGATCCGGTCAAGATCGGCGTCGCCGCCGAGCCCTATCCACCCTTCACCTCGCCGGATGCTTCGGGCAAGTGGGTTGGCTGGGAGATCGATTTCATCGACGCCGTCTGCGCCGAAGAGAAGCTCGACTGCGTCATCACCCCGGTTGCCTGGGACGGCATCATCCCGGCGCTGACGACAAAGAAGATCGATGTCATCGCCAGCTCGATGTCGATCACCGCCGAGCGCCAGAAGACGATCGACTTCTCCGACAAATATTACAACACGCCAACCGCGATCATCGGTCCCAAGGACCAGAAATTCGGGCCCGCGCCCGCGGACCTCAAGGGCAAGGTGGTCGGGGTTCAGGTGTCGACCGTGCATGCCGTCTACGCCAAAAAGCACTTCACCGAGGCGGCCGAGATCAAGGAATACCAGACCCAGGACGAGGCCAACAACGATCTTGCCGCCGGCCGTCTCGACGCGGTGCAGGCCGATTCCATCGCGCTTGGCGAATTCCTCAAGTCGGATCAGGGCAAGGCGTGCTGCGACCTCAAGGGCATGGTGGCTCCGGACGATGAAGTGCTCGGACCGGGCGTCGGCGCGGGCGTGCGCAAGGAGGACACCGAGCTGAAGGACAAGATCAACGCCGGCATCAAGGCCATCCGCGCCAACGGCAAGTATGACGAAATCTCGAAGAAGTACTTCGATTTCGACATTTACGGCGGCCCGACGCAGTCGAACTGACGTCGTCCACGCATGAGCAACAACCGCACGGCATCGCGCCGTGCGGTTTCGCCGGAACCTGTCCACGCACGCTTTCCGCTGACGAGAATTGACAGCGGCTGACGCCAGCAATTCGGGGACGACGCTGATCGACGCACTTCTTTCGGCCTCCGCGGCCGGCATCATCGAGCTTCTCTCGCCCTACCCGCCGGGCTGGGGCGGAGCTCTCTTGGTTGGATTGCTCCATTCGATCGAGATCGCGCTGGGCGCCACGTGCCTCGGCCTTCTGATCGGCACCGGAGGCGCCTATGGCAAGCTCTATGGCGGGCCGGTGGTACGCGATCTCCTGGCCGTCTACACCACCATCGTGCGCGCCGTGCCCGAACTGGTGCTGATCCTGCTGCTGTATTATGCCGGAACCGACCTGATCAACCAGGCACTGACGGCAATGGGTTATCAGCGCGTCGACATCAGCGGCCTTGCCGCCGGCATCGCCGTGCTCGGATTTGTCCAGGGCGCTTATTCGACCGAAGTGATACGCGGCGCGATCCTGGCCATTCCGCAAGGCCAGATCGAAGCCGCCCGCGCCTATGGAATGTCTCCCGGCCTACTGCTGCGGCGCATCACCTTGCCGGCCATGCTGCCCTTCGCCATACCGGGCCTCGCCAATCTCTGGCTGATCGCCACCAAGGACACCGCGCTGCTGGCGGTCGTCGGCTTCTATGAACTGGCGCTGGCAACGCGGCAGGCCGCGGGCGTCACCAAAGCCTATTTCACCTTCTTTTTCGCCGCCGGCGTGCTCTATCTGCTGCTGTCGCTGTTTTCCAATCTGATCATCGGCCGTATCGAGGCCTGGTCGCGGCGCGGCATGCCTTCGCTCAAGGAGGCGCGCTGATGACCGGTGAAACGGCCATTATCAATATCGTCGCGCGAACGTCGCTGTGGTTGCAGCCGCACCGCATTGTGCTGATCCTTGTGGCGTTGGGGCTGGTTCTGGGAGCCACCTTTTTCATGCGGTGGGACTGGCTGCCGCAGTATTATGAAATGGGAATGCTGGGCATCTGGCGCTCGCTGTGGATCCTGGCCGTCACCTGCGTGCTGGGCTTCCTGCTCGCCGTGCCGCTCGGGCTGGCGCAAGCGACCGGCTCCTTCTGGTTCGCCGCACCGGCCAAGGTCTTCTGCACGGTAATCCGGGGCACGCCGCTGCTGATCCAGCTGTGGCTGCTCTACTACGGCCTGGGCTCGCTGTTTCCGCAATACCCGTGGATCCGCGAATCCTGGATGTGGCCGTATCTGCGGCAAGCCTGGCCTTATGGCGTCCTGGCATTGACCTTGTCTTTCGCCGGGTATGAGGGTGAGGTGATGCGCGGCGCCTTTGCCGGTGTTCCCAAGGGCCAGCTTGAGGCCGCCCGCGCCTTCGGCATGACCCGATGGAAGACATTTCGGCGCATCTGGCTGCCACAAGCGTTCTATCGTGCGCTGCCGACGCTGACCGGCGAAACCGTGCTGCAATTGAAGTCGACGCCGCTGGTGGCGACGATCAGCGTCATCGATATCTTCGCCGTCTCGTCCAAGGTGCGGCAGGACACCTACCTGACCTACGAACCCTTGCTGCTGCTGGCGCTGATCTACATGACGATCACCGGCATCCTGGTCTTCGCCTTCAGCAGGATCGAGGCGCGGATCCCCAACAAGATCGGCTAGCGAGCAGCCAGCAGCGAATAGCGGGTAGAAGCGGCGCGCCGCATCCTCTATTCACTAGCCACCACACCCTACTCGCTTAGAGGCAGCCATGATGCAACTCAGTCTCGACCAGGCAAAAGGACTTTGCCGGATGGCGGCGCTTGGCGCCGGAGCCAATGAGGAAGCGGCGCAATCGCTCACCGCTTCGATCATCGCCGCCGAGTCGGAAGGACTTTCGACCGTCGGGCTGTCGCATTTCATCGATTATCTCGAGGCGCTCGAAGCCGGACGCATCGACGGCAATGCCGACCCGGTGATCACCCGGCCGGCGCTGGCGGTCTATCTCTCCGACGCGCGCGGCGGGCTGGCGCATACCGGCTTCGATCGCACCATCGACGACCTCGCCAAGGCGGCAAAGCTGTTCGGCGTCGCCATCTTCTCGCAGAAGAACGCCTATACATGCGGCGCGCTCGGCTACTTCACCGGCAGGCTGGCCGAACTCGGGCTGGTGTCGTTCGCCGCCACCAATGGCCCGGCGGTGCTCGCCGGCTCAGGCTCGGTCAAGCCGGTCTACTGCACCAACCCGATGTCGTTTGCAGCACCTGCCGCCGACGGCGCGCCGCTGGTCATCGACCAGTCGTCGAGCGCTACCGCCTTCGTCAACATCCGCAAGGCGGCGGAAGACGGCAAAAAAATCCCCGAAGGCTGGGCGCTGGATGCGAGCGGCAACCCGACCACCGATCCGGCCGCCGCCATGAAGGGCGCCATGCTTGCCTTCGGCGGCCAGCGCGGCGCCAACATCGCGCTGATGGTCGAAGTGCTGGCGGCTGGCCTGTCGGGCGCCAACTGGTCGCTCGACGCGCCATGGTTCACCGGCGGGCCGGACAGTCCAGGAACCGGGCTGTTCGTGCTTGCCGTCGAGCCCAAGCTGCTCGATCCCGATTTCGAGCAGCGCATGAAGGACCAGCTCGACCGGCTGCGGCGGCGCTTCGGCGTGCATGTGCCAGGGCGTGCCCGGGCCGAAGCCGCCGAGAAGGCACAGGCGCGGGGCATCACCGCGCCAAAGGCGGTGGTGCAGCGCATTTCCGAATTCGCCGCACGTTATTCTTCCTGAATAATCCGCTTATTTATCAGCTAGTTATCTGAAGACTGCCCGCCCAAGGCGAGCTGCGGTGCAAATTTTCTTTGCGTGCTGCTGAACCTTTCAGCGCATCGCAGCGACCCAGCTATGTCCAGGGCAAGGCGAGCTTGCCCGATCCACACCGAGGGGAACAGCAAACCGAAAGCGAAAGCCTGTTTCACGCAGGGGATGTCCCTTTGCGCCTCGAAAACCCACCCAAAATCAAAAGGAAATTGCCATGACCAACACCAAGCTCACCATGCTGACCGCCGTCCTTCTTCTCGGCTCGTTCATGGGCGCCACACAGGCTGCCTCCTTGAAGGCCGCGCCGGTCAAGCCGTCCGCGCCCGGCGTCATCACCGCTCCGAGCGGCGGCGCCACCGAGGATCATTACTGCAAGAACGGCCATGCAAAATTCGCCAACTGCAGCGCCGATTTCATCGCGGCCTGCAAGAAGGTTGGCGGCACCATGTCGGATGTCCAGGGCTGGGGTGGGCGTACTTGCTTCACGCCCTCCTGATACCGTCTCAGGTCAGGCCGCTCCGTCGGCCCCTGGCTTCGCATGATGTCACCCGGAAAACCCCGCTGCGGCGGGGTTTTCTGTGTTTCGTTCTATGGCCCAAAACATGATGATGAAAGTTAACTTTTGTTAACTTGACTTGATGGAGCCATCGGGCGTTTGCAAGGGACTATCACAAAAACAGGAGCTACGATGTCCGTGACCACTAACGCCTCCCGCGGCAAGCTGATCGTTCCAGTGCTTGGCCGCCTGTATTCGTCGCTGCATGACGCCGGTGAAACCGTTCTTCGCGTCGTCGCCGGTGCGTTCCTGGCCATCCATGGCTCGCAGAAGATCACCAATCCTTTCGGCGCCGCCGAAATGGTCGAGGGCCTCGGCTTCTATCCCGGCGCCTTGTGGTCGTTGCTTCTGGCCTGCACGGAATTCTTCGGCGGCATCTTCATTGCCATCGGCCTTTTGACGCGGCCGGCCGCCTTTGCTGGCCTGTCTGTGCTGCTGGTCACGGTCTGGTTCCACTGGGTCACGATGAGCCAGGGCTTTTCGGGTGCCGAGAAGTCGCTTCTGTGGGCCGCGATCCTGCTCTTCTTCGTTATTCGTGGCGGCAACCGCCACTCGGTCGACGCCCGCATCGGCAAGGCGTTCTAACAGATCGAAACAAGGGCGGCAGCGACCACGCGTCGCCCTTTGCCTTTGGCGCGAAACGGATTATGAAACGGCTTCAGCCAAGCTTGCGAGCGCCGGAGCCAGCCATGACCGAAATCCTGCAGACCCCAAAGCTCGTCGTCGTATTTGGCGGCTCAGGCTTTGTCGGCCGCCATGTCGTGCGCGCGCTGGCCAAGCGCGGCTATCGCATCCGGGTCGCCTGCCGGCGGCCCGATCTCGCCGGCCATCTGCAGCCGCTCGGCAATGTTGGCCAGATCCAGCCGGTGCAGGCCAATGTGCGCGTCCGCTGGTCGGTCGACCGCGCCGTGCAAGGTGCCGATCATGTCGTCAATCTGGTCGCCATCCTGCATCAGAGCGGCCGGCAGAAATTCTCCACGGTGCATGAGTTCGGCGCCCGCGCGGTGGCTGAAGCGGCGCGCGCCGTCGGCGCCGGCCTCACCCATATTTCAGCGCTTGGTGCCGATCTAGACTCCGGATCGGACTACGCACGCACCAAGGCGCTTGGCGAAAAGGCCGTCCTGGAGACGATCAGGGACGCCGTGATCTTCCGGCCGTCGATCATTTTCGGGCCCGAGGACAGTTTCTTCAACCGCTTCGCCAACATGGCGCGCTATTCGCCGGTGCTGCCGCTGATCGGCGGCGGCCAGACCAAGTTCCAGCCGGTCTATGTCGGCGACGTCGCCGAAGCGGTGGCACGCTCCGTCGACGGCAAGGTCGATGGCGGCCATATCTACGAGCTTGGCGGCCCCAAGGTGCTGACCTTCAAGGAATGCATGGAAGAACTGCTTGAGGTCACCGAACGCAAGCGCCTGCTGGTGCCGGTGCCATGGTGGGTGGCGAATATGCAGGCCTCGATCCTCGGCCTCCTACCCAATCCGCTGCTGACCAAGGACCAGGTGATGCAGCTGCGCGAGCACAACGTCGTTTCGGACGCGGCGGCCAAGGCCAATCGGACATTGGCCGGGCTTGGCATCCAGCCGCAATCGATCGCCACGATCCTGCCCAGCTACCTCTGGCGCTTCCGCGCCGCCGGCCAGTTCCAGCAGCGCAAGCCCGCAGCATAAGTCAATGCACGCGCGTAGCGCTTTCCCTTAGGGAATTGCGTCAAAACAAAGAGTTAGAGCCGTTCGCCGTTTCCGTGAAACGGAGAGCTGCTCTAACGCGGCGTGACCTGCATCGGCAATCCGCCTTGCGGCTGGGTGGTCAGCTTCTGCACCGGCCAGGGTTTCGTCTCGGCCGTGGTGTCGAAGCGGAAGCGCGACAGCATGATGGCGAGCGCGATGATCGCCTCCTGCATGGCGAAGCTGGCGCCGATGCAGACGCGTGGGCCCGCGCCAAACGGCAGATACTGGAAGCGATCGATCTTCTCGCGGTTTCCCGGGTGGAAGCGCTCCGGCATAAAGGCGTCGGGCCGGTCCCACAGTTTCCTGTGGCGATGGACGACCCATGGCATGACCAGCACCGCAGCGTATTTCGGGATGTAAAGATCCTTCCACATTTCCGGCTCGATCGGCTCGCGGTTGATCGACGGCGCCGGCGGATAGAGCCTGAGCGCCTCGTCGAAAGCCGCACGTGTGAACGGCATGGCATCGAGCCATTTCGTCGAATCGGGCTCGCGCGCCAACACCCGGTCGATCTCCTGCTCGACCCTGTCGCGCTCCCATGGCGATTCCGCGAGACAGTAAAGCGTCCAGCCGAGTGCACGCGCCGTGGTCTCGTGGCCGGCGCCGATGAAGGTGATGATGTTGTCCTCGACCTCGGCCCGCGTCAGCCCGTCAGGCCCCTCGGCCTTGAGCAGGAGCGTCAGGAAATCCTGCGGCACGGCCTCGGGGTCGCGCTTGAATTTCTGTTCGCGCAGCTTGACCGTGTCGGTGACGATCTTGCGGAAATAGGCCATGGTCTTGCGACCACGGATGCGGGTGAGCCGTGGCAGCCAATCGGGCGCGCGCAACAGGTCGAGCGGATCGACGCGGCCCATGGTCTCGAACAGCCGGTCGATCTCATTGGCAAAACTGCCCGGCTGGCCAGCGATCTCGCCGGAAAATAGCGTCTCGGCCAGGATGTCATAGGTGAGCAGCGTCATGTCATGGGCGATGTCGGACGTGCCGCCACCCTCGTAGCGGGCGACGAACTCTTGCGTGCGCCTGAGCATCGGCTCGGCGAAGCCGAAGATGTGGCGCGGTGTGAACACCGGCGCCATCGCCTTGCGCGAACGCTTCCAGACCTCGCCCTCGGCGGTCAGCAGGCCGTCGCGCAGGATCGGCCGCAGGATCTTCTGGCGCACCGTCGCCATCTTGTAGTTCTTGGCATTGTCGACCAGCACGTGGCGGATGAGGCCGGGATCGTTGGCGACGACCAGATGTCCACCAATGCCATTCACCGAAATCCAGGGCTCGTTGTAGGTATGCTCGCCCCACAATTCGAGCGGATTGCGGTAGACGATGCGGATCATCTCCAGCGTCGAGGGCGGCGTCGTGCGCGGCTTTGGCGCCGGGGGAACGAAGGGGGCGGGCTGGACGTCCATCGGGTGCTCCGCTGATATCTCAATGTAGTGGCTGGCAATCCAGGCGTCCATGTGACCGAAGCGCAGCCTGAAATGCGAAGGCGGACAGTCTGTTCAGCCAATTGTGACCGTTCCCCCTGAGCTGCCGCCTTGTCCGCAGCGCTGCTCTGCCGTAGGTCGCAGTCACCAACAGATACTGCCCATCGAAGGAGCCCGCCTTGAAGCACCAGTTGAACATCATCATCGGCAGCACGCGGCCCGGCCGTGCCGGACCGGTTTTCGCCAAATGGCTGGAGGCATTCGCACGCAAGCACGGGAAATTCGAACCGGTGCTGACCGACATCGCCGCGTTCAATCTGCCGGTTCTGGACGAGCCGCATCACCCCAAGCTCGGCAACTATCAGAACGACCACACCAAGGCCTGGTCGAAGGCGATCGATGCCGCCGACGCCTTCGTCTTCGTGGCGCCGGAATACAATTATTTCGCCGCTCCGGCGATCATCAACGCGATCGACTATCTCGCACGCGAGTGGAAATACAAACCCGCCGCCATCTTCAGCTATGGTGGCGTCTCCGGCGGCCTGCGCGCGGCGCAAGCGCTCAAGCCGCTGCTGACTTCGGTGGGCGTAATGCCAATCTCCGAAGGGGTTTCCTTGCCGCTCTATCAGAAACTGCTCGAGCATGACGGCTCTTACCGGGCCAGCGAGCAGGTGCAGGGCGCAACCACGGCCATGCTGGACGAGCTGTTGCGCTGGAGTGAAGCCCTGAAGCCGATGCGGACGGCCTGAAGGAGCCGGTTTTCGGCCCAAAAACCCGGCTTGCTCGCGCCATAAAGAGGTGGAATGGTTGGCGAACGACTGCGCCGGGGGCGGTTCGACTTGCGCTTGCTGTTTGCCTTGCTGCTGATGCTTACGACCACCGCCACCGCGGTGGCGGAGCGGCGCGTGGCGCTGGTCATCGCCGACGACGACTACCGTCTGGTCCGGCCGCTCGCCAATCCCATCAATGACGGCGAGGCGATGGAAGCGTCGCTGAAGAAGCTCGGCTTCGAGGTCGTTCTCGAAACCAACCGCGATCTCCGACGCATGCGCCGCGCGCTCGACGATTTTCGCGAGGATGCGAAAGGCGCCGACGTGGTGCTGGTCTACTTCTCCGGCCATGGCGTCGAAATCTCAGGCGACAACCGGCTGCTGCCGATCGATGCCGACGCCTCTTCGCTCGATGCGCTGCAGAAGACCAGCCTGCCGCTGGAGGAAGTGCGCGACACGGTCGCCGCCACCGCAAGGGTCGGGCTGATCGTGCTCGACGCCTGCCGCAGCGATCCCTTCTCGGGAAGCAGCGGCCAGGGGCGCGGCGCGACCTCACTGGCAAAGGATGTTGCCGACAAGGTCAAGCCGGGACTTGGCCGCATTGGCCGCGCGGAAAACATCCTGTTCGCCTTCTCGGCCGCCCCCGGCGAGACGGCCGCCGACGGAACCGGCCAGAATTCGCCGTTCACGACGGCACTGACCAAATATCTCGGCACCGACGGTCTCGAGATCCGCTCGGTGCTGACTTTGGTGCAGCAGGAGGTCTATGACCTGTCGCGCGGAAAACAATTGCCTTACGTCGAGAGCGGCCTGCCCAAACTGTTCTTTGCCGCGGCGGCCAAGGAACAGCTGCCGGAGCGCGAACGCCTGCTGCTTGCCATGGCCGACGTGACGCCGGACATGCGCGGCCAGGTCGAGCAGATCGCCAGCGACGCCGACATGCCGCTGGCGCCGCTCTATGGCGCGCTGATCGGTTCCGACACTGGCAATTTGTCAGCGGACAGCCTGAATACCCGGCTGCGTGAAGCGGCCGACGCCTTCGTCAAGGTGCGCAGCGAGATGAAGACGCTCGCGGCCGATGATCCGCGAGTGACGGAATTGCGTCGGCAGGCCGAAGAGCAGCTGTCGCTCGGCGCCTTCGAGGCAGCGCAGGCAAAGCTGGCGGAAGCGGCCAATATCGACGAGGTGTCGCGCAACGCGCTGAAGGTGAATTTCGTCGACCGCACGCTGTCGCAGGCCGCAACGGTATTCCTGTCGGCAGGCGCGGCGCGCGCCGACCTGAACTATGCGGCAGCCATCAACGGCTACGAATTCGTGCTGGCGCTGTATGGCGAGGCCGGGCAGACCTCGCTCAGCCTGGAACAGGCCGACCGCCAGAGCCGCACGCTGGAGGAACTCGGAGTTCTCTATACGACGGTCGGCAATATCGACGCGGCCGGCCGCGCCTTTTCCGCACTGTTGGCCAACCTCGAGCAGCGATCGCTTCAGGAAACCGATCCCAGCGTCAAGCGCGATCTCGCCATCAGCCATATAAAGCTCGCCAACACAAGGATGGCGCAAGGCGACCTGCCAACCTCCCTGGAAAACTATGAGGCGGCCAGGGACATGCTGCAGGACCTGACCACAAGCGTGCCGGACAAGAAGGACTGGCTCGGCGATCTTGCCATGGCCAACGACAAGATCGGCAACGTTCTGGCGACGCAAGGCGATGTGAGCGCCGCGGCCCAAGCCTATCAGCAAAGCCTCTCGATCAAGCAACAGTTGGCCGATGCGGAGCCGGGCCGCGCCGATCTGCTCAATGATCTGACAATCACCTATGACGAAATCGGCGACCTTGCCCGTACTGCCGGTCAGTTGGATGGCGCCCAGACAGCGTTGGAAGAGAGCCTGAGAATTCGGTTGGCGCTGGCCGAGAACAAGCCCGATGACACGCGGCGCCAACGCGCTGTCTCAGTCAGCCAAACCAGGATCGGTGATCTGCTGCGGGAGCGCGGCGACGCCGCCGGTGCGCTCGTAGCCTTCAACAAGAGCCAGGCGATCGCCGAAGACTTGGCACGCCGCGACCCCAACAATACCGACTTGAAGCGCGACCTGTCGATTGGTTACTCCAAAATCGGAAATGCTTACAGCGACCAGAAGGATTGGCCGCTCGCGCTGGGGGCCCACCAGCAGGCGCTGGCCACGGCGCGCGACCTTGCCGCCATCGATCCCGGCAACACGGACTGGCAGCGCGACCTGTCGGTGTGCCTCGAGCGGGTCGCCGAGGTGCTTAGGGTGCAAGGCAATGCCAGCGGCGCCCTGCAAAACTATCAGGACAGCCTTGCTATTGCCGACCGGCTGGCCAAGCTGGATTCTGCCAATTTGAACTGGCAACGCGATATTTCGATCACCCTGCAGAAGATCGGGTATCTGGAAACCGACCGACGTCACTTTGAGGGTTCCAAGGCGGCCTTCGAGGCCAGCCTCGCTATTGCCCAGAAATTGGCCCAGTCCGATCCGAACAATGCGATCTGGCAAATCGATCTGGCGCGCGCCTACGTCGCCTATGCCTATGTGGCGAGGGATCCGAAGGCCGCGCTGACCACGGCGCTCAACCTAACGCTGGAGCTCGACCGCACGGGGCGGCTGGCGCCCGGAGACAAATTCATGATCAAACATTTGCGCAGCCTTCTCGCCAAATCCGGCGCTCGAAAAAAATAGCCGGCTGCCGGCTCGGGATTCACCCCGGAAATGCCTGCAAACCTTGGAAAAACCGCCTTTAGCGCCTATATCTAGACAATATCAGAGGCGCGATTCGGTGCCGATTTTCAGCACCGTGCAAGCGGCATCCAGACAACAGGTTTTCATGAGCGATCAGATCGACAACAACAACGGCGCTGAAGCCGAATACGGCGCCGATTCCATCAAGGTTTTGAAGGGGTTGGATGCTGTCCGCAAACGCCCCGGCATGTATATCGGCGACACCGACGACGGTTCCGGCCTGCATCACATGGTCTACGAGGTGGTCGACAACGCTATCGACGAGGCCCTGGCCGGTCATGCCGACCTCGTCACGGTGACGCTCAACCCCGATGGTTCGGTCACCGTGATCGACAATGGCCGCGGCATTCCGACCGATATCCACACCGGCGAAGGCATTTCCGCGGCCGAAGTGATCATGACGCAGCTGCATGCCGGCGGCAAGTTCGACCAGAATTCCTACAAGGTGTCGGGCGGACTGCATGGCGTCGGCGTCTCGGTGGTCAACGCGCTTTCGGCATGGCTGAAATTGAAGATCCGCCGCAACGGCCAGATCTTCGAGATGAGCTTCACGCACGGCAATGCCGACGCGCCGCTGAAGGCGACCGGCACCTACGAGCAGCACAAGGTTGCCGGCACCTACGAAGGGCGCAGCGGCAGCGAGATCACCTTCTTCCCGTCGGCCGAAACCTTCACCATGGTCGAATTCGACTTCGGCACGCTGGAACACCGGCTGCGCGAACTCGCCTTCCTCAATTCCGGCGTGCGCATCGTTTTGACCGATGCCCGCCATGCCGACATCGTGCGCCACGAGCTGCATTATGATGGCGGGCTGGAAGAGTTCGTCAAATATCTCGACCGCGTCAAGAAACCGCTGATCGACAAGCCGGTCGCCATCAAGGCCGAGCGCGACGGCATCACCGTCGAAGTGGCGATGTGGTGGAACGACAGCTACCACGAGAACGTGCTGGCCTTCACCAACAACATCCCGCAACGCGACGGCGGCACCCATCTGGCCGGTTTCCGCGGTGCGCTGACCCGTCAGATCACCGGCTATGGCGACTCCTCGGGCCTGACCAAGAAGGAAAAGGTCTCGCTGATCGGCGACGACTGCCGCGAGGGCCTGACAGCGGTGCTGTCGGTCAAGGTACCCGATCCAAAGTTCTCCTCGCAGACCAAGGACAAGCTGGTCTCTTCAGAGGTCCGTCCGGTGGTCGAAGGGCTGGTCAACGAAGCGCTCGGCACCTGGCTGGAAGAACACCCGAGCGAGGGCAAGGTGGTCATCGAGAAAGTGATCCAGGCCGCGGCTGCGCGCGAAGCCGCGCGCAAGGCGCGCGACATCACCCGCAAGAGCTCGCTCGGCGTCACCTCGCTGCCCGGCAAGCTGGCCGACTGCCAGGAACGCGACCCGGCGAAATCCGAAATCTTCATCGTCGAGGGCGATTCCGCCGGCGGCTCGGCCAAGGGCGGCCGTTCGCGCCAGAACCAGGCGATCCTGCCGCTGCGCGGCAAGATCCTCAATGTCGAACGGGCTCGCTTCGACCGCATGCTCGGCTCCGACATGATCGGCACGCTGATCACAGCGCTCGGCACCTCGATCGGCAAGGACGAGTTCAACGCCGACAAGCTGCGCTACCACAAGATCATCCTGATGACCGACGCCGACGTCGACGGCGCCCACATCCGCACCTTGCTGCTCACCTTCTTCTTCCGGCAGATGCCGGAACTGATCGAGCGCGGCCATCTCTACATCGCCCAGCCGCCGCTCTACAAAGTGACGCGCGGCAAGAGCTCGCAATACATCAAGGACGAGAGCGCCTTCGAGGAGTTCCTGATCGGTTCGGGGCTGGAGGAAGCATCGCTCTCGCTGGGCTCGGGCGAAGTTCGCACCGGACAGGATCTGCGCAGCGCCATCGACGATGCGCTGGCGGTGCGGCAGCTGATCAACGGGCTGCACACACGCTACAACAGAGGCGTGGTCGAACAGGCGGCGATCGCCGGCGGGCTCAACCCCGACGTCTTCACAGATCTCGGCCGCGCCGATGCCATGGCGGAGCGGATTGCAAAACGCCTCGACATCATCGCCGAGGATACCGAGCGCGGCTGGACCGGCCGCATGTCGACTTCGAACGAAGGCGTCGGCGGCTATGTGTTCGAGCGTACGGTGCGCAGCGTCAAGGAATACGCGCATCTCGACCTGGCGCTGATCAATTCGGCCGATGCCCGTCAGCTCGACCGCTACGCACAGCGCCTCAGCGAGGTCTACGGGACGCCGCCGGTGCTGCGCCGCAAGGATGTCGCCGAAACCATCTCGGGGCCGCTGGCGCTGCTCAACGCCGTCTTTGCGACCGGCCGCAAGGGGCTGACCATGCAGCGCTACAAGGGTCTCGGCGAGATGAACGCCGAGCAGCTCTGGGAAACCACGCTCGACCCGAACGTGCGCTCGCTGCTGCAGGTCAAGGTCAATGACGCCACCGACGCGGACAGTCTGTTCTCGCGGCTGATGGGCGACGAGGTCGAGCCCCGGCGCGAATTCATCCAAGACAACGCGCTGTCGGTCGCCAACCTGGATATTTGATCTCCCTGGATATTGATCTCCGGCCTTGGCGCGCTGCGGCGCGCCAATTTGTTCCATCCGAGGTAAACAAAATCATTTCATAACCCGCCGGAACGGAAGTTCCCGAGGGACATTGTGACAGTATCGATCACAATTTCTCACAGGAGGCCTTCATGGGACGCGGTATCTTGCTCTGGCTACTTGGAATCCCGATTCCAATCATCATTCTGATCATGCTTTTCGTACGGTAGGGGGAAATTCATGCAGTCCACCCTATCGGCTGTCGACGTTTCCGCTTCCACTGAATCCTCCACTCCTGCCGTCAGCTGGGGACCGATCATCGCCGGTGCCTTCGCGGCCTCGACGTTGACCTTGATCCTGATGCTGCTCGGCTCAGGGCTAGGTCTCACCATGGTGTCACCCTGGTCGGGCTCAGGCGCGTCGGTCACCACCTTCGCGGTGTCCACCGCGATCTGGCTGATCGTCGTGCAATGGCTGTCCTCGGGTGTCGGCGGCTACCTTGCAGGGCGCCTGCGCACCAAATGGGTCGGCATCCATACCGACGAGGTCTATTTCCGCGACACCGCCCACGGCTTCCTCGCCTGGGCGTTGGCCACCTTGCTCGTCGTCGGGGTGCTTGGCTCGGCCCTCTCCGCTGCGCTGGGGTCAGGCGTGCAGGCGGTCTCGACCGTCGCTTCGAGTGCCGCCATGGGCGCGTCGGCGGGTGCTTCCGCCGGCGGTGTTTCGACCGACAATGCGACATCGTATCTGGTGGATTCGCTGTTCCGCCCGGCCGATGCAAGCAAGCTTGCGGCGACCAATACAGAGAGCGATGCCGCTGCGGTCGGGCAAGCCTCGCGCATCCTGATCACCGGCGCTGCGGCAGGCGAGATTTCGGCCGACGACAAGACCTATCTGACGCAACTGGTCGCTGCCCGCACCGGCCTTTCGGAGGCAGATGCCAAGGCGCGGGTCGACGCGATCCTTGCCAAGGCTCAGGACGCCAAGGTCAAGGCGCAGCAGGCTGCCGACACCGCCAGGAAGGGGAGCGCGACCTTTGCGCTGCTTGGTGCGCTGTCGCTGGCCATCGGTGCCTTCATCGCAAGTGCTGCGGCGGCCCTCGGCGGCAGGCAGCGCGACGACGAGGAGGCGGTGTTTCTGACCGGCCGCTGATTCTGGGGCCGAAGCAAAATCAATCCACTCCGGGCCAAGCCCGGAGTGGATTTCTGTTTGAATTGCCATGCAGCGCGGTGGGACCTCTCTGTTCTTATCGTTTGGCAGTCGCCGGCGCTTGGCTTGGCTCCAGCTTACGGCCAAGATCCACAGCGTCGCGCAGCACGGCAAGATGCGTGCGCGGCACAACGCCGGCCGACGCGGCGACCTCGACGCCGGTTGCCGCCAGCGACCAATAGAGCGTGTGCGTGAAGATGCGGCCGAGGGAGCCGCGCAGCTCGACCTGGACGTTCTCCACGCCGGGGCCGAAATTCTCGGTCATCGGCCCGGAAATCGGGTCGCCGGTCAGCCAGCCATTGCCCCTGTCGAAGATGTTGGTCCATCGCGTTGCGGCAAACACCGCGCCATGATGCACCGCCCGTTCCGGTTTGCCTGACGGACTGCGCCCTTCCTGATAGAGGATAGTGCCTCCGGCTGCGGTCCCTTCGGCGATTGGCGGACAGGCTGAGAGCAGGCGCTCTGCGATGCCGCGCTGGAACTCGGTGAGGTCATACGTCACCAGAAACTCGCTGTGGGTCAGCGGACTGCCGAGCGTGACGAAATCGCTGATCTTCCATGGCAGCGGATGGTCGGCATCTTTCGCGCGCAGCTGTCGGTAGAGCTCCCACTGATCACGCCGCAAACCGGCGAGGTCGTCCAGCCTATCGGGCCACGCGGAACCGTCGGAACTGAGCGTCGCCTTGTCGATGGCGCGGATCGCTTTGAGTTTCGCCTTGTCGCGGATGGCCTCCAGTTTTCGGGGCCTGAAATCGGCCCACAATATCTGCAAGAGATCATAGGCGATCATCGATCCCAGACTGTGCGAGACGAGCACGATCCGGTCGTAGGTATCGTCCAACATCAGGCGCTTCAGCAGCCTGAGGCCACGCTCGCGGATCAGCGCGCGCTTCTCGACTGTCGCCGCTTCCGCGCGCACATAGGCGGCGACATCGCCGAAATAGGGAAGGCCGAACCGGTCGACCGACCAGATGACGAATGAGGCCAGGATCGTGACGAGCACGCCGGCGGCCCACGACATGTAGCCTTGCCAAACCGACGTCGCCAGCGCCAGCGTCGCGCACAGGACGACGATGACGGCAAAAAGGGTGACGAGATACAGCTTGCGGGCGTCGGCCGGTATGTCGGCGGGCTTGCGCCACAGCAGGTTCGTCACCCAGGCGGCAAGCCGGCCCCGTGTCGTGCCTTGCGTGATGTCGGCCCAGTAAAGCTCGTAGAAATCGGTGCGCCGGCCATCGACATCGTAAGGCGTCGTAATGCGGCGAAGTTCGTACGAATTTGTCCGGCTGTCGGGTGTGATCCAGCTCTGGTTGATCTTCGCGCCAGCGGGGTCGACCGGATCGGCGACATGGGCATAAAACGGCGCACGGGCGGGGTCATGGCTCCAGACCGCCTGAACAAAGCCCCGCAGCGTATCCATGGGCCGCTGTTCGCCCATGCCATGCACGATCACCACCGCCTGGCTGAGCTTGCGCGGCGCTTTTGGGGTGGCCTGCGATGCGATGGGGTCGGGCACCAACGTCTCCGTTGACGACAATCCCGTCGACGGGACGGGCATTCGTCATCGTAGCCCCGAAACCGCCGTCAAGCCAAGAAAAAGCCCGGCGCGAGGCCGGGCGTTTCTTGGCGCATCTCAGTGCTGATCCCCTGATCAGTGATCCATGGCCTTGACGATCTCCTCGGTCATCTTCTTGGCGTCGCCGAGCAGCATCATGGTGCCGTCCTTGTAGAACAGCGTGTTGTCGATGCCGGCATAGCCGGAGCCGAGCGAGCGCTTGACGAACAGGCAGGTGCGGGCCTTGTCGACGTCGAGGATCGGCATGCCGTAGATCGGCGACGACTTGTCGTCGCGGGCCGAAGGGTTGGTGACGTCGTTGGCACCGATGACGTAGGCGACGTCGGCCTGCGCGAATTCGGAGTTGATGTCCTCGAGTTCGAACACCTCGTCGTAGGGCACGTTGGCCTCGGCCAAGAGCACGTTCATGTGGCCAGGCATGCGGCCGGCGACAGGATGAATGGCGTACTTGACGTCGACGCCATTGGCCTTGAGCTTGTCGGCCATTTCGCGCAGCGCATGCTGCGCCTGGGCCACCGCCATGCCGTAGCCGGGCACGATGATGACCTTCTGCGCGTTCATCATCAGATAGGCCGCATCGTCGGCCGAACCCTGCTTGACCGTACGCTCGATGCCGTCATCCGCCGCTGCCGCCGTCTCGCCGCCGAAGCCGCCGAGGATGACCGAGATGAACGAGCGGTTCATGCCCTTGCACATGATGTAGGACAGGATCGCGCCGGACGAGCCGACCAGCGCGCCGGTGATGATCAGCGCCAGGTTGCCGAGCGTGAAGCCAAGGGCGGCCGCTGCCCAGCCGGAATAGGAGTTGAGCATCGAGACGACGACCGGCATGTCGGCGCCGCCGATCGGAATGATCAGCAGGATACCCAGCACCAGCGATGCGGCGACGATCAGCCAGAACACCAGCTTCGATTCTGTCGTGACCAGAAGCACGATCAGCACGATCAGCGCGATGCCGAGTGCGGCGTTGATGAAGTGGCGGCCGCCGATCATGATCGGCTTGCCCGACATGCGGCCGTCGAGCTTCAAGAAAGCGATGACCGAGCCGGTGAAGGTGATGGCGCCGATGGCAACACCAAGGCTCATCTCGATCAGGGCCTGGGCGTGGATGTCGCCATTGGTGCCGATGCCGAAGCTTTCCGGTGCATAGATGGCTGCGGCGGCCACCATGACGGCGGCAAGGCCGACCAGCGAGTGGAAGGCCGCGACCAACTGCGGCATCGAGGTCATGGCGATGCGGCGCGCGGTGATGGCGCCGACGCCGCCGCCGATGGCAAGGCCAAGCACGATCAAACCGAAACGGCCGGCCGACGGAGTTGCCAGCGCCAGCGTGGTGGCGATGGCGATGCCCATGCCGATCATGCCGTAGAGGTTGCCCTGGCGGCTGGTGGTCGGATGCGACAGGCCACGCAGCGCCATGATGAACAGGACGCCGGAGACCAGATAGAGGAAGGACGCGAAGTTGGCGTTCATGGCGCTCTACTTGTCCTTCTTCTTGTACATGGCCAGCATGCGCTGGGTGACGAGGAAGCCGCCGAAGATGTTGACCGACACCAGCATAAGCGCGACGAAGCCGAAGCCGGCGGCAATGCCGGAGGCGGCGATGCCGACGGCAAGCAAGGCGCCGACGACGATGACCGAGGAAATGGCGTTGGTAACGGCCATCAGCGGCGTGTGCAAAGCCGGGGTCACCGACCAGACGACGTAGTAGCCGACGAAGATCGCCAGCACGAAGATGGCGAAGCGGAAGACAAAGGGATCGATGGCACCACCCGACAGGGCGTGCGCGGCATCACCCGCAGCTTCAGCGCCGCCGGGCGCCGTCGCCATGTTCTGTACCGCCAGCCGAACGGCGGCGGAGGCCTGGTCGAGCTGGTCGAGGGCTTTCTGCAGGGTCTGATCCATCACGCAATGCCTTTCGACTTCGACGAGGGCGACTTGGGTGCGGCCGGTTTCTTGGGCGCGGCCTTCTTTGCAGCCGGCTTGGCCGAAGCATCGGCGACCATGGTGGTGGCCGGGATCGCGGCCGGCTCGACATGAGGCTGCTGGTCGGCCTTGGCGAAGGCCGGATGGACCACCTTGCCGCCATCGGTGAGCATCGTTGCCTTGACCAGGTCGTCATCGCGGTTGATCGCAAGCGTCTTCGTCGTCTTGTCGACCAGCGTCTCGAGGAAAGCGAACAGGTTCTTGGCGTAAAGCAGCGAGGCGGATGCGGCGACCCGGCCCGGCACGTTGAGATGGCCAACTATCTTGACGTTGTTGGCCGTGGTGACGACCTTGCCGGCTTCAGCGCCCTCGACATTGCCGCCGCGCTCAACCGCCAGATCGACGAGCACCGAGCCCGGCTTCATCGAGGCGACCATGGCCGCCGACACCAGCTTCGGCGCCGGCCGGCCGGGGATCAACGCCGTGGTGATGACGATGTCCTGCTTGGCGATGTGCTCGGCGGTGAGTGCCGCCTGCTTGGCCTGATATTCCTTCGACATTTCCTTGGCGTAGCCGCCTGCCGTCTCGGCCGCCTTGAATTCGTCGTCCTCGACCGCCAGGAATTTTGCGCCGAGCGAGGCGACCTGTTCCTTGGCGGCGGGACGCACGTCTGTGGCGGTGACGACCGCACCGAGGCGACGCGCGGTGGCGATCGCCTGCAGGCCGGCGACGCCGACGCCCATGATGAAGACCTTCGCCGCCGGCACCGTGCCCGCCGCCGTCATCATCATCGGCAAGGCGCGATCGTATTCCGAAGCGCCGTCGATCACCGCCTGGTAGCCGGCGAGATTGGCCTGCGAGGAAAGCACGTCCATCGACTGGGCGCGGGTGATGCGCGGCATGAACTCCATCGAAAAAGCGGTGACACCCGCTTTTGCCAGGGCCGCCACGGCGGCATCATTGCCATAGGGATCCATGATAGCGATGACAGCCGTACCGGGCTTGTAGCCCTTCAGCTCGGTATCCGTCGGCCGGCGGACCTTCAGCACCACATTGGCCTTGGCGACATCGCCGGCCTTGCCGATGGCGGCACCGGCCTTGGCGAATTCCTCGTCGGGGATGCGCGACCTCGTGCCGGCACCGGTCTCGACGACGACATCGAAGCCAAGCCCCGCCAATCTTTTCACGGTGTCGGGCGAAGCCGCTACGCGCGGCTCGTTGGCATCGAGTTCACGAGGGATGAAAACCGTCTGTCCCACCGCATGATCCTTTCGGCCGGAAGCTGTTTCCCGCAAGACGCCGACCGGCCTCGCGGCGGCGCCGTGGACAAGGTGTCGGAAAAATCTATCGGAGGATAAAGGCGCCGGCGGCCAGAATCAGAATGAACAGGATGGTCGCCGAAAAGAAGCCGCCCGCAAAGAAGCCGAAAGCCATCGCCAGGAGTATGGCGCCGCAAAAGAGCGATCCGTATTTGGCCAGCATGAGAAAGCCCGCATAGGTGCGGTCATGCTCGGCATAGTCCATCTTCGCGCCCAGTTCGACAGGACCGGTCGGCGTGTGATCAGCCATAGCAATACCCCTTCGAAGACATCTTTCAGGCACATAGCGAAAAGCCGGGCCGAGAGCAATGGCGCTATTGCCGCATCGCAGCCGACAACTGCCTCAAAGAAAAATTGAAGCCGGCTCCCCGGAGCCCGACCGCGATCGTCGCCGCGGCGCTGCGTTTCTTCGCCGGCTGACGGACCCTTCAGCCGGCAAGATGCGGGAAAAGCCCGAGCAGACCGACGACGATCAGATAGAGCGCGACAATGTAGTTCAACAGCCGAGGCATGATGAGTATCAGCACGCCGGCGATCAGCGAGATGAGCGGCGTGAGCGCGAGCTGCGAGATGTGCATGTCGGGTTCCTTCAAAGACTTCGCGGCGATGCCCGGGGCGCGGCAGCGCCCTTGACGTCATCCAGAACGCAGAAGTGGCCGGAAAGGTCCAGGCGCTTCGCGAAAATCGCGCGGTCTCAGGCGGCTTCGCGATAATATTTCGCTGTCGGCACGATGGACAAGGGTGTCAGTCGGTTGATGGCCGGATTGGCAAACATCAGCCGCTGTTCGGTCGGCGTCGACCTGAAGAATGGGAACCGTTCGAGTGTCAGGCGCATGTTTTCGCCGGCAGGGATTTCGAACAGTGCGATCGGAGTAAGAACGCCAGGAAACTCTTTGCCCTCAGTCCTCTGCACGGCATTGAAGTAACGGGCATAAAAATTGGAATGCTCGATCTTGACCGGCGTAAGGACCGAGTCCTGGCCAAAGTAGCGCGAGGCCACCATGGCAAGCCTGAGTGTCAGAAAAGGCAGCACTCCGGGCGCCGGCGCGCTATCGGGATCGGTTGCGAACCGGGTTCCGTCGATGAAGGTTTCTCCGCGGGCAAGTCGCTCGATCAGTATTTCCGGATAGGCATCGACGGAGGGCGAATACGGGTGCTCGCTGGAAATGTAATGGAAGCGGATCGTGCTGACCAATTCGCCATAGCAATAGACACCGAACCGGTAGGAATTGGGAAGATTGTCCCAGCGGTCCTCGAACATACCGCTGGCGATCGGACCGCACATGCCTGAGCGCAGGTAGGATTTATAGCGAAGTCGGTAGATCGCCTCCAGATCCTCGCCTCCTGTAATAAGGCGATAATCGACATGCTCCAGCAGTTGCATGATCGATCGGTTCAACACCGAATCCCCAGCCGTGCTGACCCCGCCAGACGCACTCCCTACAGCCCGTGCAGCATCCATTGTCTGTCCTCGAAAATCCCGCCTGCGGATAGGCTATTCGAGCTGAAATGAGACACAAGCTGAAATTCCGATATTGTTCATTTACCTTCTGTTAACGTTAACGGCCGGGCGTCCGTTTGGAAATGTCTACTGATGAATAACTCGAGTGAGGAGGAGGCTGCCAAGAGCCAACTTCGAAAAGCAGGATACTAACTGGCTGTCCGCTTGCCGGTGAGACGCAGATCAGCGACGAATGGCCAGGTGGCACTCGACATCGTCTCGATACCCGACGCACTAAGCGCGGCGCCGAAGAGGAAGCCTTGCACGAGATCCGGTTTGACCTGCAAAGCCAGGATCTTGAGCTGTTCGAAGGTCTCGACACCTTCGACGGTCACGGAAAGTCCGAGCGGCCGTGACAGATTGACAATGCCCTTGAGCAGTTCGAGCGAGCGGCTGTTCTGAGTGACGTCTATCAGGAACGAACGGTCGATCTTGATCTTGTCGAGCGGCAGCTTGTGCAGGTAGCTCAGGCTCGAATAGCCGGTGCCGAAATCGTCGAGCGCAATGCGCACGCCAAGCTGCTTCAGCTCCTCGATGTACTGGCGTGTCAGCGACTTGTCGTCGAGCAGCGCCGTTTCAGTGACCTCGATCTCCAGCCGGCCGGCGGCGAGGCCGGAGCTGGTCAACGCATCACGAACCTTCTGGACGACGTCGCGGCTGCGGAAATCCTTGGCGGAGAGATTGACCGAGACGGTCGTCTGGTCCGGCCATTTGGCGCATTCGGTGCAGGCCGCCTGCAGCACGAAGGTGCTGATCTCGGAAATGATGCCCATTTCCTCGGCCAGCGGAATGAAGATGCTGGGCGAGATCGGCCCGAGATCTGGATGATCCCACCGGCACAGCGCCTCGCAGCTGGCGATACGCATGGTGTTCATCGCCACGATCGGCTGATAGACCACGCGCAGGACCTTGCTTTCCACGGCAGTGCGCAGATCCGCCTTCATCAGCTGACGGTTGCGGAAGGCGGCATCCATCGAGGCCTCGAACAGCCGCCAGCTGTTCTTGCCGAGCTCCTTGGCCTTGTAGAGCGCCAGGTCCGCCTTGACGATCATGGCGTCGACATCGGTATCCTTGACCCGCGACAGCACCGCGCCGCCGCTGGCCTGGATGCGCAGTCCGTGACCGGCGACGTCGACCTCTCCCTGCAGGCCGGCGAAAATCTCGTCGAGCTGGCCGGTCAGATGGCTCTCGTCCTCGACGCGGTCGAAGAAGACCATGAATTCGTCGCCGCCGAAACGGCTGACCGTGATGCCTTGCCCGGCAATGGCCGCAAGGCGCTCGGCGACGGCGTAGATCAACCCGTCGCCGATCGGGTGCCCAAGCGTGTCGTTGACGCTCTTGAAATCGTCGAGATCCAGCACTGCCAGCCCGCAGAGACGGTCGCCGTCGCCGGACGCCATGGCCTCGCCGACCAGTTCGTGGAAATAGGCGCGGTTGGGCAGGCCGGTGAGGTTGTCGTAGCGGGCCATGAAGCGGATCTTGTCTTCCGCCTCGACGCGGGCGGTGACGTCCTCGAAGGTGATGACGCCCAGCTCCTGGCTGCCCTCGCGAGCCGAGAATTCATAGTGCTGGCCGTTGGCGAGGGAAACCAGCACCTTGCGGTCGCGGCCCTCGCGCAGGGCGCGCGTCAACTGGGCCTCGATATAGCGGCAATCCTTCGGCGCTAGCATACCGCCTGCGACACCGCGCATCAACAGACCGTGGATCGACCGCCCGAGCAGCGCATCCGGCGACTTGAGCGACATCAAATGCGCGGCCTCGGCATTGGCCACCGCCACGCGGCCGTTGGGGCCGAGCATGACAAGGCCGTGCGACATGGTGTTGAGGGCGCGATCGAACCTGAGGGCGAGCTTCCTCGCTTCCTTGTGGCCAATGACGGCCGAGAAAAGCACGTTGCGGACGTGATCGGCGCTGTTGATGGTGATGAAAGTCAACGGGATGATCATCAACCCGAGAACGACCGAAGGGACATCCATGCGCAGCAAGAGTGCAAGTGCCGCCGGACCAATGAAGGTCACGGAAAAAATCCGCACCATGCGCGGAGATCCGTAGTTCCGGCCAACAACCGTGACCAGGGTAGCAATGGCCAGCGACGTCGCGGCCAGTTCGGCAAAGGGATCAGGGTACACATAGATCGAAATGAAGCATAGCGCGCCCAACCCGAGGCCCTGCAGGCTGCCCTTGAGGATGTAGTTGCGCTCCCACCGCCGCGCCTCGTCGACATTGGCTATGACACCGCCCGCCTTGCGGAAGGCGCGAATGCCGAAGTAACGGAAAAGACTGATGGACAGTAGAGTAAAAGAGAAAGCCAGGAACAACGGATTGTGCGTGCGAAAGTAGATCATGAATCCGAGGATCCAGTAGCACACGCCGCCAATCACCAGCATGTGGGCGTTGTCGAACAACGACCGCACAAACTGGATATAAACATCCGGTGGGATGTTTTCGGTCTTTGTCCTGCCCATATTGTCGGCCCAACGCTAAGCCCTGTCATGCCACGTCCGCCTTAAGAAAGGCTTAGAACAGTGGTTTCGGCTCGGTTGCCGAGGGCGCGCAGATGCAGGATCGGCTGGGAAACCAGACTTCAGGTAAACAAGGCGTATCGATCATTCGGCAGCTTGAAGTTTCGGCTGTGCCGGCGTGTTCGACAGACGTTCGAGCAGCCTTTTGCGTTCGCCGGCCGCCTTTTCGGCGCTGGCCCGGCGGACGTGGCCATAACCGCGAATGAGAGCCGGCACCGAGGCAAGGGCAATTGCCGCATCGACCACGGCCGGCGCCAGCGATCTGGCGACGAGGTCCAGATCCACCTCGTACTGCGCAAGAAGCTGCCGCTCCATGCGCCGCTCGGCCGTGTAGCCGAACAGGTCGAAGGCGGTGCCGCGCACGCCTTTCATCGCCGCCAGCAGGCGAAAACCCTTCATCATCCAGGGGCCGAAGCTCGATTTCCTCGGTGTGCCGTCATTGCCGCGGCGGCCCATGATCGGCGGGGCGAGATGGAATTCGAGTTTCTCGTAACTCTGGAACTGCTTGCCCAATTCGGCGGCAAAGGAGCCATCGGTATAGAGCCGCGCCACCTCGTACTCGTCCTTGATGGCCATCAGCTTGAACAGGTTCCTGGCGGCAGCCTCCGACACCGCGGTCGAACCGGGCACGGCCTTGGCTTCGGCGGCGCGCAGGACGGCGATCCTTTCGGCATAACGCCTGCCGTAGGCGGCATTCTGGTAGGCGGTCAGGAAAGCAACGCGGCGGGCAATGATGTCATCCAGCGTCTCGGCGATCGCAGCGGCCTGCCCGGTCTTGCCCGGCTGGGCGACGAGGCCGCGCACGAAATCCGGCTGATGGGCGGCACGGCGGCCCCAGCGGAAGGCGGCGATGTTCATCGCCACGGCTTCGCCATTGAGCTCGATCGCCTTCTCGACAGCTTCGGCCGAAAGCGGCAAGCCGCCGTGCTGGAAGGCAAAGCCGAGCATGAACATGTTGGCGCCGAGCGAATTGCCGAACAGCGCGGTGGCGGTGCGCGTGGCGTCGAAGAAATGCGCCTTGCCGTCGCCGGCGGCGGCGCGGATTGCCTTCTTCAGGCGCTCGATCGGCAACGAGAAATCGGCCGACCGGGCAAATTCGCCGGGCATGATCTCGGCGGTGTTGGCGAGAAAGATGGTGTGGCCCTCGCGCACCGCCGTCAGCACTTTCTTGGCGCCCGACACGACGAGATCGCAGCCAAGCACGAGATCGGCCTTACCGGCCGAGACGCGGATGGCATGGATGTCGTCCGGGGTGCGGGCGATGCGGACATGGGTGAACACCGAGCCGCCTTTCTGGGCAAGGCCGGCCATGTCGATCATGCCGCAGCCCTTGTCCTCGAGATGGGCCGCCATGCCGAGCACGGCACCGACGGTGACGACGCCGGTGCCGCCGACGCCATCGATGATCGCCGCCCAGCCCTGCTCGCCAAGCGGGAACTCGGCGGGCGTCGGCACGCCGTCGAGCGGGTCGGCCTTGCCGGCCGTCCCCTCGGCCTTGCGGATCTTGGCGCCGTGCACGGTGACGAAGGACGGGCAAAAGCCGTTGACGCAGGAGAAATCCTTGTTGCAGCTCGACTGGTCGATCCTGCGCTTGCGGCCGAACTCGGTCTCGACCGGCTGGATCGAAACGCAGTTCGACTGCACGCCGCAATCGCCGCAGCCTTCGCAGACCAGTTCGTTGATGAAGACCCGCTTGTCGGGATCGGGAAAGGTGCCGCGCTTGCGGCGGCGGCGCTTTTCGGCCGCACAGGTCTGGTCGTAGAGCAGCACCGACACACCTTTGACGCCGCGCAGCTCGCGCTGGACGAGATCGAGGTCGTCGCGGTGATGGATGGTGGCGCCGACCGGGAATTCGGCCTTGCCGGCATATTTGTCCGGCTCATCGGTGACGATGGCGATGCGGTCGATTCCTTCGGCGCGCACTTGCCTAGCGATCATGTCGACGGTCAGGCCGCCTTCGTGCGGCTGGCCGCCGGTCATGGCGACGGCGTCGTTGTAGAGGATCTTGTAGGTGATGTTGGCGTCGGTCGAGAGTGCGAAGCGGATCGCCAGAGTGCCGGAATGGTTATAGGTGCCGTCGCCGAGATTCTGGAAGATGTGGTCGCGCTTCGAGAACGGCGCCTGCCCGACCCATTGCGCGCCCTCGCCGCCCATCGCGGTGAAGCCGAGGGTGTTGCGGTCCATCCACAGCGCCATGAAGTGGCAACCGATGCCGGCAGCGGCGATCGAGCCGTCCGGCACCTTGGTCGAGGAATTGTGCGGGCAGCCGGAACAGAAGAACGGCGTGCGCGAGCCGATGTCGGTGGCATCCGCCAACATCGCCTGGAACTGGCGTAGCTTTGCCACCCGCGCCGAAATCTCTTCAGACGGACCGATGGTCCGCACGATCCTCTCGCCAAGCGCGATGGCGATCTCGTTGGGGTCGAGCGCGCCCTTGGCCGGAAACAGCCAGTCGCCGCGCTCGTTCTTCTTGCCGACGATGACCGGCTGCGAGGCGGTGCCGTAAAGGCTTTCACGCAGTTGCACCTCGATCAGCGAGCGCTTCTCCTCGACGACGACGATGGTGTCGAGACCGCGGGCAAAGTCGGCGATATGCTGCAGGTCGAGCGGCCAGGGGCAGCCGACCTTGAACAGCCGCACGCCAATGCGGTTGGCGGCCGCCTCGTCGATGCCGATGTCCTCCAGCGCCTGGCGGACATCGAGATAGCTCTTGCCCAGCGTGATGATGCCGAGCTTCGGGTTGCGGCCGCCCGAATAGACGATGCGGTTCAGCCCGTTGGCATGGATAAAGGCGGAGGCAGCGGCGCGCTTGTATTCATGCAGCCGCTCTTCCTGGCCGAGCATGTCGATCTCGTGGCGGATATTGAGACCGCCGGGCGGCATGTCGAAATCGGGCACGACGATGTTCAGCCGTTCGAGCGAGGCATCGACCGAAGCCGTCGATTCGATGTTGTCCTTGACGCATTTGATGGCCGCCCAAGTGCCGGCAAAGCGCGACATGGCAAAGCCGTAGAGGCCGTAATCGATGATCTCCTGGACGCCGGCCGGATTGAGGATCGGCACCATGGTGTCGACGAACAGGAATTCGGTGGCGTGCGCGTTGGTCGATGATTCGGCCATGTGGTCGTCGCCCATCAGGGCGAGCACACCGCCATGTTTGGACGAGCCGGCGAGATTGGCGTGGCGGAACACGTCACCCGAACGATCCACGCCCGGCCCCTTGCCGTACCAGACCGAAAAGACGCCATCATGGGTGCCCTCGCCCAGCAGTTCCGTCTGCTGCGATCCCCAGCAAGCGGTGGCGGCAAGCTCCTCGTTGAGGCCGGGCTGGAAGACGATATCGGCTTGGCCGAGCTGCTTCTTGGCCTTCCACAACTGCATGTCGAGGCCGCCGAGCGGCGAGCCGCGATAGCCGGAAACGAACCCCGCCGTGTTGAGGCCGGCGCGACGGTCGCGCTCGCGCTGCATCAGAAGCATGCGGATGACCGCCTGCGCACCGGACAGGAAGATGCGGTCCTTTGCGAGGTCGAACTTGTCGTCGAGCGCGACATCGTGCAGCGTCATCAGGCATTTCCTCTGCGGAGGCCGCGTGGGAGCAGGCAGCCAACGTTCGGAGTCGGATGACGCATCCTTTCTCCCCTTGCAAGGCAGGTCAAACAAAATCGAAGGTGCCAGGCAACGCGCAACGAACGGTCCGAGGCGATCTCGGATCGGGTGTGGAACCACTCTACGGACGCTGCCTAGCGCACTAAAATTTCTGCGCGTCAGATGCCATTGGAGCAATTCGGCTTCGGTTCGCCCGGCAACTTGCCGTCGGGATGGCCGACGAGATCGGGATTGGCCGTGTAGAGCTGATCGATGACCAGCGGCCGGTCGGGCAGCACCGACTGGTCCTCCGTCGACATCAAGGTGGTGTCGATCTTTTGCAGGATGGCGCCATCGGCGCCCTTGATGCTGATGGCGATCGCATAGGGTTTGTTCTTGACGACGCAGGTCAGGGCCGGGCTCTCAAGGGTCACCTTGTCGAGCTTCGGCCAGACCTTCTGCTCGACCACCAAAGGCGCGCCGCCGGCGGGATCCTGGAAGCTGGCGACAGCCACCTGGCCGTCTCCCATCGGCTGCAGTGGCCGTAGCGTGACGACATAGGTTGCCCTGGCGAGACGGTAGTTGAAGACGAATATCTTGCCGGAAATCTCGAACAGCTTGCCTTCGTCGTTGCCGGTATCGCGGCAGGCCCCGAGCGCAACGGCGGCAATCAATGCAGCGCCGACAACGATCGAGCGGGAAAGACTTCTAAGCATCCTTGACCTCATTGGCCGCCATGCGGCGGCGACGATAATGACGACTTGCCTTCTGACGGTTGCCGCATACCGCCATGTCGCACCAAAGACGGCTGGAATTGCGGCTTCTGTCGACGAACAGCCAGGTGCAGTTGGGACAGATCCTCAGCCTTGCGACGGTGTCGTCGCGCAGCAGCGACAGGGCGGAAACCGCCAGCGCCGCCTCGAAGGCGATCGGCGTCACCGGGTCCCCGAACGGCCTTCCCGGCGCCCCGATTTCGGTCCGGCTGCCAGCCAGCCCCTCGGCGCAGGCGCTCAGGAACCCGGGAAGATCGGCGGTGGCAACCGCGCCTTTCGACACCGCGCCACGAAACAGCCGGTCAGTCGCCTCGCGGATCGACAGCACGACGGGCGCGATTGCCACGGGCGACGATACGGCCAGTTGCCGGTCGCCCAGCTCTGCGGCGCGAAAGGCGCTCGCCGCGTCGGCAAAGCGGGCGATCTCGGCCGGATCATCGAAGCGGTCGAACGTTTTCTCCAGATCGCCGCGCAGCACCACGGTGTTCGCCGTGTCGAGCGCAAGCAGGCCGCCGGTGAAGCGGTGCGGGGTCCAGGATACCGTCATGCCTGAAATCTAACCGATAAATCGCATTTGACAAGTTAGATTCCGCGATGCAAACCTTCGCAGGGATGCGGCCCCCCGCAGCCTTTTTGAACATGTCGTCGTCAAAACCGTTGCTTCGGGACGGCATGATCCGAGGGTTTTGCATGCTCTATTTCTTCCAGCAGGTGCTGAACGGGCTGCATTCGGGGGCGCTCTACGCGCTGCTCGCCTTCGGCTACGTGCTGACCAACGGTATCCTGCACCGCACCAATCTTGCTTATGGCGCGCTGTTCGCGTTTTGCGGCCAGACGATGATCCTCACCGCGGCTTTCGGCTATCAGGTGCTGTGGCTGACGCTGCTGGCTGCGGTGACACTCGGCGTCGCCGCGGCTTTCCTCTATTCCGCGCTGGTCAGCTACGTGCTGTCGCGCAGCGTCTTCGAACCGTTGGCCGACCGCTCGCCCAATGCGATCGTGGTGACGACGCTCGGCATCCTGCTTTTGTTGTCGGAGGCGAGCCGTATCGCCGCCGACACGCATGATCTGTGGCTGCCGCCGATGCTGGCGCAGCCCGTCGTTTTCGCGCAGGACGCAACCTTCAAGGCAACGCTGACGCTCATCCAGCTCATCGACTGCGCGGTGGTGCTGGCGGCAATCGTGCTGGCTGCGTGGGCTTTTGCCCGCTCGAGCTTCGGCCGGCGCTGGCGCGCCGTCTCCGACGACCCCAAGGCGGCCGCCATGTGCGGTGTCGACGTGCGCGCGGTGTTCCGGCATGCGGTGCTGTTCGGCGGTTTCTGCGCTGCACTGGCCGGCGTCATGGCCGGCCTCTATTACGGCAACGTCAGCTTCGGGTCAGGCCTGGTCTACGGCTTGAAGATCCTGTTCGTGACCGCGGTCGGCGGCTATCTCTCGCCGCCGCGCGCAGCGCTCGGCGCGGCCGCCTTCGGCATGGCCGAATCGCTGTGGGCCGGCTATTTCCCGGTCGAATGGCGCGACGCCTGGATGTATCTGTTCCTGGTCGCCATCCTGGTGCTGATCGGTGCCGGCCGCGACACCGCCAAAATCGCCTGAAACCATCAGACTTTGGTTGCATGACGCCGGGGCAGACGGCCAGTATCCGGACCTGCCCGCCGATGCGATGACCTTTGCTGCCTCCATCCTTGTTGACCCGTCAATCCACGCGCGGCATACCGTTGGACCACACGGCGTGACGGACCTGAGGGGGAAGCCGGAACGCCTCCGGCACAGGGAGGAATGCATGGCAGGGCTTCTCGCTCTATCCAGGACCATTGATCGCGCTAACGAATTCATCGGCAAATGGGTGTCGTGGCTGATCCTGCTGGCGATCCTGGTTAGCGCCGCCAACGCCATCATCCGCAAGATCTTCGACATATCCTCGAACGCCTGGCTGGAGCTGCAGTGGTATCTGTTCGGCGCAGCCTTCATGCTGGCTGCCGCCTATACGCTGAAGCAGAACGAACATATCCGCATCGACATCGTCTACGGCATGTTTTCGCGCCGCGTGCAGCACTGGATCGACCTGCTCGGCCACATCCTCTTCCTGATGCCGTTCGTGACGCTGATGGTGATCTATTTCGTTCCCTACGTGTCGCTGTCGTTTCGCAGCGGCGAGATGTCCAACAACTCCGGCGGACTGATCATCTGGCCGGCCAAGGCCATCCTGCTGGTCGGCTTTTTCCTGCTCGCTCTGCAGGGCATCTCCGAGATCATCAAGAAGATCGCCATCATGCGCGGCGATATGGACGACCCCAATCCGTTCATATCGGCACATGAGCAGGCCGAACTCGAAGCCAAGGCGCTGGCCGAAGAGGTGCGTTCATGATGGAGTTGATCGCCCAGAACATGGCGCCGATCATGTTCGCCTCGCTGATCATCTTCCTGCTGATCGGCTACCCCGTCGCGTTTTCGCTGGCCGCCAACGGCTTGATGTTCTTCTTCATCGGCGTGCTTCTCTCGCCCTATTCCGGTGGATCGATCAATCTCGCCTGGCCGCTTCTGCACGCCCTGCCGGATAATTTCTACGGCAGCCGGGTGATGTCGAACGACACGCTGCTTGCCATTCCGTTCTTCACCTTCATGGGCATCGTGCTCGAGCGATCGGGCATGGCCGAAGACCTGCTCGACACGATCGGCCAGCTGTTCGGACCGATCCGCGGCGGCCTTGCCTATGCGGTGATCTTCGTCGGCGCGCTGCTGGCAGCAACCACCGGTGTGGTGGCGGCATCCGTCATCGCCATGGGCCTGATCTCGCTGCCGATCATGCTGCGCTACGGCTATGACCGCCGGCTGGCATCCGGTGTCATCGCCGCATCCGGCACGCTCGCCCAGATCATCCCGCCGTCGCTGGTGCTGATCGTGCTGGCCGACCAGCTCGGCCGCTCGGTCGGCGACATGTATGCGGGCGCGCTGATCCCGGGCCTGGTGCTGACCGGCCTTTACGCGCTCTACATCCTGATCATGTCGATCGTCCGGCCGGCATCGGTGCCGGCGCTGCCGCTGGAGGCCCGCACGCTCGGCCACGGCGTTCTGTCGCTGCTGGCGGCATTGCTGGTCACGTTGGCGGTTTCCTACGCGGCGTATCGCTATCTCGCGCCGGCGCATGGCGACAATGCCGACATTCTCGGCGCCACCGCCGGCGTGCTCTTCATCTACGTCGTGGCAATTGCCGACAAACGCCTGAACTTCAACATGATGTCCAGGCTGGCGCAGCAGGTGATCATCGTGCTGATCCCGCCATTGGCGCTGATCTTCCTGGTGCTCGGCACCATCTTCCTCGGCATCGCCACCCCAACGGAGGGCGGCGCCATGGGTTCTGTCGGCGCCTTGATCATGGCGGCGGCAAAGGGGCGGCTGTCGCTGGACGTGGTCAAGCAGGCCTTGACCTCGACGACGCGGCTGTCGTCCTTCGTCCTGTTCATCCTGATCGGCGCGCGGGTGTTCTCGCTCACCTTCTACGGCGTCAACGGCCACATCTGGGTCGAGCACCTGCTGACCTCGCTGCCGGGTGGCGAAGTCGGCTTCCTGATCGGCGTCAACATGCTGGTCTTCTTCCTGGCGTTCTTCCTCGACTTCTTCGAACTCGCCTTCATCATCGTGCCACTGCTGGCGCCGGCCGCAGACAAGCTCGGCATCGACCTGATCTGGTTCGGCGTGCTTCTGGGCGTCAACATGCAGACCAGCTTCATGCACCCGCCCTTCGGCTTCGCGCTGTTCTACCTGCGCTCGGTCGCTGCGCGCGTGCCCTATCTCGACCGCATCACCGGCAAACAGATCGCACCGGTCACCACCGGGCAGATCTATTGGGGCGCGGTGCCCTTCGTCTGCATCCAGGTGATCATGATCGGGCTGACCATCGCCTTCCCGCAGATGGTGATGCATTACAAGGGCACGGTGGTCGATCCCGGCACGATCGACTACAAGGTGCCGGAAGTCCCCGGCCTGTCGCCGCTTGGCACACCGCCGGCCGACGGCGGCTCGGCGCCGGTCGCTCCTGCCGCCCCTGATCTGTCGCAACCACCGAGTTTCGGCGACACGCCGCCGGCCAAACCGGCGGCACCCCAGCCGGACCTGTCGCAACCGCCAAGCTTCAACTGAACCCGGCATGGCCACGATCATGAAAGCGGTTCGGCTGGAAGCGGTGGGCAGCATCGCGCTGCGCGAGGTCGACAAGCCCAGCATCGGGCCTGATGAGCTTCTGGTGCGCGTTGAAGCCTGCGGCGTCTGCGGCACGGACCGGCATCTGTTCCACGGCGAATTCCCGTGCACGCCACCGGTGACGCCCGGGCATGAATTCTCCGGCATCGTCGAGGCGCTCGGAGAATCCGTCTCCGGCTTTGCCGTGGGCGACCGCGTCACCGGCGACCCCAACATCGCCTGCGGGCGTTGCGCGCACTGTCATGCAGGGCGGGTCAACCTCTGCAGCAACCTGCGTGCCATCGGCATTCATCGCGATGGCGGCTTTGCCGAATACCTTGCCTTGCCGCAGAAGCAAGCCTTCATCCTGCCTGCCGACCTGAAGCCGACGCATGGTGCCTTCTGCGAACCGCTCGGCTGTTGCCTGCATGGCGTGGATCTGGCCGAAATCAGGCCAGGCAGCTCGGTGGCCGTGCTTGGCGGCGGCGTGATCGGCCTGCTCACGGTGCAGCTGGCGCGCTTGGCCGGGGCCACGACCATCATCTTGTCGACCAGGCAGGCCTCGCGGCGCGGCCTTGCCGAAGATCTCGGGGCCACGGCGACGGTCGATCCGACCGCCGCCGATGTCATCAATGCCGTCGCCGGACCAACGGGCCTGGCGCCAGGCGGTGTCGACGTCGTCTTCGAATGCGCGGGCGTGCGGGAGACCGTCGAGCAGTCGATGCGGCTGGCCCGCGCCGGCGGCAAGGTCGTCATCGTCGGCGTGACGCCGCAAGGCATGAAAGCGGAATTCGAGCCTTTCGACCTGCTGTTCCGGGAATTGAAAGTGCTCGGCTCCTTCCTCAATCCCTACACGCATCGCCGCGCCGCCGAACTCATTGCATCGGGCGCAATCGAGATCGACCGGCTGATCTCCAGGCAAGTGGCGCTCGAAGACGCGGCAGCGGTGATCGCCAATCCGCCGGCCCCCGGCGAGGTCAAGGTGCTGGTGGTGCCGCGCGCGGGCTGAGCGGCTGCGGCTTGGCCGTGCGCGCTTGCCGGCAACCCATCGATCGGTTATTGGGTGCGCGCCGAAAAAGACATGACCGGTTCGGTAGTCCGGTCTCTTCCGTTGTTGAACGGAGGCCCGTTCACCGCATGATTTGCGGGAGAACCCACGGCCGGCAAGCGAGGCCAAAGCCCGCGAGCCGGTTGGGTCATGTCCGGATTTCCTGATGCCACGGCCCGCCGGTTCACAGTCTGCAGCCACGCCTGTCCGCGCTTCAATCAACGACAGGACAAAGGACCATGAAACTGAACCATGCCAATCTCATTGCCACCGAAGTCGCGGCTCTTGCCGGCTTCTTCACCAGCCATTTCGGCTTCGAGCTTGTCGCTATGCGCGGCAAGGATGCCTTCGCGGTTCTACGCGGCACCGACGGTTTTTCCCTCAACCTGATGACACCAGGCAAGGGACGGGCAGCCAGCTATCCCGATGGTTTTCACGTCGGCTTCTTCGTCGGCAAACCGGACATTGTGCACGCAAAGCAGGCCGAGCTTGCCGATGCGGGCCTCGCGCCTGGCGAAGTCCAGGAGCTGACGCGAGGCGGCGTCAATTCGACCACCTTCTACTGCCTTGCGCCAGGCGGAATACTGATCGAGGTGAGTTCCTCGCCAGCCTGAAAAGAAAGACCCCGGGCGAACAGGCCCGGGGTCCTTGAATGAATACATTGGAGTGGTTTACAGGGGCTAAAGCTTGCCGTTGCGCTGCTGGACCATCATGAAGGTGTCGTAATTGTATTCGGCCACCTGCGCCCAAAGATAGTGCTCCTTGCGGAAGCCCTTGATCGATTCCCAGATCTTCTTGAACGGCGCATTGGAGGCTTCCATTTCGGCATAGACCTCGTTGGCCTTTTCGAAGCAGGCGGACATGATCTCCTGGCTGAATGGGCGCAGCTTCGCACCACCGGCGACAAGCCGCTTCACCGCTGCCGGGTTCAGATAATCGTACTTCTGCAGCATGTTGGCATCGGTAGCCTGGGCGGCGGTGCGCAGCAGTGACTTGTAAGCCGGCGAAAGCTCGTCGTATTTCGCCTTGTTGAACATCAGGTGGACGGTCGGACCGCCTTCCCACCAGCCGGGGTAGTAGTAGTAGGGCGCCACCTTGTAGAAGCCGAGCTTCTCGTCGTCATACGGGCCGACCCATTCGGCGGCGTCGATGGTGCCTTTTTCCAGCGCCGGATAGATGTCGCCGCCGGCGATCTGCTGCGGCACGACGCCGAGCTTCTGCACCACCTTGCCGGCAAAGCCGCCGATGCGCATCTTGAGGCCGGACAGGTCGGCAACCGTGTTGATCTCCTTGCGGAACCAGCCACCCATCTGCACGCCGGTGTTGCCGCCCGGCAGGCCGAAAAGGCCCTGCGTGGCGAGAAACTCGTTGAACAGGTCGATGCCGCCGCCATGGTAGTGCCAGGCGTTCATGCCGCGCGCGTTGAGCGAAAAGGGAACCGCCGCACCGAGCGCCCATGTCGGGTCCTTGCCCCAGTAATAATATGCCACCGTGTGGCAGGCCTCGACCGTGCCGGCCGTGGTGGCGTCGGCGGCCTGCAGGCCGGGCACGAGCTCGCCGGCGGCAAAGACCTGGACCTGGAAGTTGCCATCGGTGGCTTCCGACAGCATTTTGGAGAACACCTCGGCGCCGCCATAGATGGTGTCGAGCGACTTCGGGAAGGACGACGCAAGCCGCCACGTCACCTTGGGATTGGACTGGGCTATTGCCGGCGCCGCGAGCGTGGCCGCCGCCGCCGCAGCACCGACGCCAGTAACACCAGCCTTGCGAATGAATGAACGACGATCCATGAAGTTCCTCCCTTTTGGACCAGACAGACCGACGTTCGGAAAATCCTCGCTTCCGTGTCGGTTGGCGCGAAACAATACACAGGCAAGAGGTCGAGTCCAGCGCGGCGGCCCGATTTGACGGCGAAGCCCAGCCGCCTTGCAACTATAGTCTAACAGGCTGTTTCGTGGCCCATGCGACACGTGAAACTTGTCATGGAAAAATGGCGGCGGATCGCCTATTTTGGAGGCAGGACATCCTTTGCAGATGGAAAACAGAGCCAAAATGCATCAGCCGCTCGTCGCCATATCGACCGACGTACGTCAGTTCGACAACTACACCTGGCATGCCGCCCCGCAGCAATATCTGGAGGCGGCGATTGCCGGTGCCGGCGTGTTTCCGGTGCTGGTGCCATCGTTCGGCGACAGGCTCGACTTCGACGAACTTCTCTCGTCGGTCGACGGGGTCATGGTCACCGGGTCGAAATCCAATGTGCACCCCTCGCTCTATGGCGGCGACGCCAGCGAGGCCAATGGCCCCTACGACCCGGCGCGCGACGCCACCACGCTCCCGCTGATTCGCAGGGCGATAGAGCGCGGCGTACCGCTGCTCGCCATCTGCCGCGGTATCCAGGAAATGAACGTGGCGCTCGGCGGCACGCTGGGCACCGAAATCCAGGAGCGCGAGGGTTCGTTCGACCACCGCGCGCCGGTGAGCGACAATCAGGATGAGCGCTTCGCCATCCATCAGACCATTTCGATCAAGCCGGGCAGCTGCCTGGCCGGCGTGTTCGGCGCCGGAGACATCAAGGTCAATTCGTTGCACCGCCAGGCGATCGACCGGCTGGGCTCGAAACTGCAGATCGAGGCGGTCGCCGGCGACGGCACGGTCGAGGCGGTTTCGGTGCGCGACTCCCGCGCCTTCGCCGTCGGCGTGCAATGGCATCCGGAATATTGGGTCAACTCGGACAGCAACTCGGTCAAGATTTTCCGTGCCTTCGGCGATGCCGTGCGGCTGCACGCCGTGGCGAAAGCCGGTGCGCGCGCCGCAGCGGAATAATCAGTCCCTAAAATCACCTGTCGCCGCCAGCGACAGCAATGGTGCGGCCGGCGCATAGGATTCGTAGCCGTCACCGTCAGCAACCGCGAAGGTGACGATCGGATCGACGCCATTGGCGCTGAAGGCGACCGTGCCGTCCTGTTCCTGGCGCCAGAACTTTGCCCGCTCGATGCCGGGCAAGAGCCGGCGGCAGTTCAGCCCCATCGTCAACAGCGACAGGTCATCCGAAACCGACGCACCGCGCGTGACCGCGCAGTTGCCTTGGTCGCCATTGGCCACCAGCCTGTAGCTATTGGATGGTGCGACCGCATCGGCGGCACTTTCACCGCCGCCGTCGTGAAGCAGATGAAAGCTCCCAAACAGCGCGGCGGTAGCTGTCACGAGGGAAAGCGTTTTTATCATTCTTCATCCTCGAACACGGACAGGATGAAGAATGATTTCAGATGGTTAAGCGGACGTTAATAAGTGTGGCAACCTGCCGCCTGTCCGGACGGAAAGGCGCTTCACGCTTTTCCTGGAATAGCTTTGGCCTTCACATTCACAGTCTCCGGCACCGGCGTCAGCGGCCGCCGTTCGGTGAACCAGGAGACCAGATTGTCGACGCACAGATCCGCCATTGCGCGCCGTGTATGGTCCGAGGCCGAGCCGACATGCGGCAACAGCGAGGTGTTCGGTGCGTGGAGCAGCGCCTTGGGCACGTTCGGCTCGTCGGCAAAGACATCGAGCCCTGCGGCGGCGATGGTGCCATTGGCGAGCGCTGCCGCCAGCGCTGTCTCGTCGACCGTGCTGCCGCGGCCGATGTTGACGAAGACGCCGTTGGCGCCGAGCGCCGACAGGATTTCGGCATTGACCGCCTTCTCCGTCGAGGCGCCGCCGGGCGCCACCGAAATCAGCGTGTCGACCGCTTCGGCGAGGCCCTTCAATGTCGGGTGGTACTGGTAGCTCAAGCCTTCGACCCGGCGCCGATTGTGATAGGCGACCGACAGGCCAAAAGCTTCCAGCCGCCGGGCAACCGCTTGGCCGATGCGGCCCATGCCGAAAATACCGACCTTGCGGCCACGCAAGGTCAGCCGGCTCAGCGGATAGTTGCCCTTGCGCAGCCAGCTGCCGTCACGCAGCCAGGTCTCGGCGCGCGGCAGGTCGCGGATGGTGTTGATCAGCAGCCCGATGGTGGTGTCGGCAACCTCTTCGGTCAACACGTCGGGCGTGTTGGTGACCATGATGTTTTTGGCGGCCGCATATCCGACATCAACCGAATCATAGCCGACGCCGAAGGAGGCGATGAGTTCGAGATTGGGCAATGCATCCATAATCGCCGCATTGATGCCGGCGAACGAGGCAATGCCACGCACGTTGCTGCGCATCTCGTCGGTGACCAGCGCCGGATCGGCTCGTTCGATCTTGACTCGCTTGAAGGTGCTGTCGATGCGCTTGATGGCATGATCGTTGAAATCGCCCGGCACCAGAATGGCGACGGTCTGCAATTGCTCGGCCTTGGTCATGCACGCTCCACCGGCTTGCCGGTCGACTGGCGCACATGCAGTTCCGGCTTGATCAGTTCCTGCGACGGCCGCACCGTCTGCCCGTTCAACTTGTCCAGCAGCGCGCTGGCGGCGCGGCGTCCAACCTCGCGCTGGCCGTTCCAGACGGTGGTCAGCGCAGGCGTCGCAATTGCCGCCTCTTCGAGATCGTCATAGCCGGTGACCGAGATGTCGACGCCCGGCACCAGGCCGGCACGCGCGATGCCGTTCATCAGGCCGATGGCGACAAGGTCGTTCCAGCAGCAGGCGGCCGTCGGCTTGTCCTTCAGCGCTAGGAACTGCCCGGCGGCCTCGAAGCCGGCTTGCTTGGTGCGTGGGCCGGCGATGCGCCAGGACGGCCTGACCTCAAGCCCGGCCGCCTCCATGGCGTTGACATAGCCCTGGTAGCGATCGCGGCCGGTCGAGGTCTGGTCGGTGCCGCCGATCATGGCGATGCGCTTGTGGCCGAGCGAGATCAGATGGTTGGTGGCGAGCCCGGTGCCATAGGCATCGTCGCCGCGAAAGACCGGCACATCGGCACCCTCGACCGTGCGTGCGATCAGCACCGCCGGCAGGCCGTTCTCCTCGGCCATCAGGATGTCGGAAGCCGGCGTGCCGATGGCCGGCGACATGATGACGCCGTCGGCGCCCAGCTGCAGCAGCGTATCGATGAAGGTGCGCTGCTTCTCGAGCTGGTCATAATGGTTGGACAGGATGAAGGTCTGGCGGCTGCGGTCGAGTTCGCTTTCGATCGAGCGCAGGATCTCGGCGAAGAACGGATTCATGATGTCGTGGACGACGACCCCGACAATGCCCGAACGCGAGGTGCGCAGGCTGGCGGCGCGCCGGTTATAGATATAGCCGATGGTGCGGGCATGTTCCTTGATGCGGTCGCGGGTGGTGCCGGCGACCAGCGGACTGTCGCGCAGCGCCAGTGACACCGTGGCCGTGGAGACGCCGAGCGCATCCGCGATCGTCGAAAGCTTGATTTTCTGTGCCAGCGACCTGTGCTCCCCGACCGGCTTCAGTCCCTATGCATGTCGTTGTCCCGAAACCGGTTCCCACATGCATTAAACAGTTTAAAGGCGGCGTTATGCCATCGATCGGCAGTAAATCAAAGTTTTTTTGCCAACGCCTCCGCTTCGACATCGGAGGCCGCGCGGCTCTGCAGCCGAAGCCGATGCTCGCGATGAACGATGTAGAGGCCGCTGGCGACGATGATCGCGGCGCCGACCAATGTCCAACGGTCGGGAAACTGCTTGAAGACGATCCAGCCGGAAATGATCATCCACACCATCTGCGAATAGGGATAGGGCGCCAATGCGGTGGTCGTCGCAAGCCGGTAGGCCTGGACCAGCAGCCAGTGGCCGACGCCGCCGAACACGCCAAGCATGAGCAGGACGAACCAGTGCCAGCCATCATGCGGCAGGGAAAACGAAAACGGCAGCAGGGGCAAAAGTAGCACCGCCGGCGCCAGTGCCGAAAACAGGATCAGGCTTTCCGACGTCTCCCTCGCCGACATGCGGCGCGTCATGATGACGTAAAAGCAGTTCGACAGCATCGAGCCGAGCGCGAAGAGATGTCCGATGCCGAAAACGCCGACGCCTGGCCGGGTGATGATCAGAACCCCGGCGAAAGCGGTCAGGATCGCCAGCCAGCGCCGCCAGCCGGCCCATTCGCCAAGCAGCGGGCCGGCAAGTGCGGTGATCACCATCGGCCCGAAGAAATAGATCGAGGTGGTTTCGGCCAGTTGCAGGGAGCGTAGCGCCAGGATGTTGAACATGGTCGAGCCGAACAGGAACAGACCGCGCAGGACATGGGCCGGCAGGTTGACCGGGCGAAACCGTACCGGTTGGCGCCAGCCGCGCAAAAGCGTGCCGACCAGCACCACATGCACGGCAAATCGCACCCAGGCGACGATCAGTACGGATACGCCGGCCAGGACGAGATATTTGCTGCTGGTGTCGAGGAAGGTGAAGAAGATGTAGGTGGAAAGCATGCAGAGGATCGCCACCGGGGGCGTTGCGCTTTCTGGATGTCTTTGGGAAGCACTCACTTGCAGGCCGGATGGGAAGCTGGGCTGGAGCCCACCTTTGCGGGAAATGCCGCTTGCCGGCAAGCCAATTGTCGGCTGCCACCACGCCAAAGCCGGCTGGCACAACAACAGCGCCCGGCAGGCTTAGTCTTTTGGAGCGAAGGTGCGTCGAAACCCCCGATCAGGCCGGCATATTCAGCGCACCCTAGTCGTGCATCCGGGCGCCCTTGGTGATCTTGTCGACCACCTTCTTCTCGGCGCGAAGCGCGATACCGACCACCTTTGCGTCTTCAGGTGCGAATTCGGCAAAGACTGCACGGTTGGCCGCGTCGTGGCCGGTCGCGAACATCTCCTCGACATAGAGCGAGGTTGTCACGCCACGCTCCAGCGTGCGCCGGTTGATTGCGGCCAGCGTTGCCTGGTCGGCGGACAGCACGATGACCGGCTGGATCGACAGCGGATTGTAGAGATTGCCGGCGCGGTCGCGGTAGGGTTCGCCGATGATGTCCGGGAATTGGGCGACGATGCCGCTGGTCAGGAAGGCGGTGACGTTGAGTTTCTGCCAGACCGGCAGATCCTGCCGGAGCACGATTGCAAATTTCGTATCGAACATGAGACATTGACCATTCGAGCTGTGCCCCGATACGAGGCTGAAGGAGAAGATGTCGCACGATCTAAACAGCCAGGCCTTCGAGGGTCTTGGACGTTTGTGCGTTGACGCGGCGGAGAACCGCATCATCTCCGCCTCCGACCCTGCCGGCATGGAGCGGATCGAGGCGCGGTTCCATGGCAGCGCCTTCGACCTGCATCGCCACGACACCTATGCGATCGGGGTGACGCTGCACGGCGTACAGCGGTTTCGCTACCTCGGCGCGACGCGCCACAGCCTGCCTGGCCAGATCATCGTGCTGCATCCCGACGAATTGCATGACGGTGGTGCCGGCACCGAGGACGGATTGCGCTACAGGATGCTCTACCTGGAACCGTCGTTGATGCTCGACTGCCTTGGCGGCGCGTCTTTGCCCTTTGTCAGGGACGGCGTGCTGACGGACGATAGCTTCTGCACGACGCTGCTTTCGGCGCTGGGGCCGCTGGAGGAGGAACTCGACGAGCTGTTCGTTGCCGACTTCCTCACCCAGTTGATGCAAAGCCTGACCCGGCATGCCGGCCAGCCGGCGAAGCCGATTGCCAGGACGGCGTGGCGGGCGGCTGCGCTGGCCCGCGACTATCTCACGGAGAATTTCGGCCGCCCCGTCTGCTCGGGCGAACTGGAGGCGATCACTGGGCTCGACCGCTATGCCTTGTCACGGCATTTCCGGGCCGCCTTCTGCACCAGCCCGCATCGCTTCCTGGTGATGCGCCGGCTTCAGAGCGCGCGGCGGATGATTGCCGCCGGCGAGCCCTTGGCGCAGATCGCCATCGAGGCCGGCTTTAGCGACCAAAGCCATTTCATCAGGCAATTCAAGAAGGCGTATGGCATGACGCCGGGACGCTGGTCGTCGCTGATCCAAGGCACTGCAACGGAGGCGGCTTGATTGTTGCGCCGGGACCAGGCGATCAGTCGTCCGTCTCGGCGTCGTCGTCGATCAACACCAATTCCTCATTCGAGAGGTTGGCCTCGATACGGGCAAGCAGCTTGAACAGTGCCTTCTGGTCCTTCTTGTCGAGGCCCTTCAGCGCCTGCTTTTCGGTCTTCTTCACCGATTTCTCGATAGCGTGGATGATGTCGCGGCCCGTGTCGGTGAGGAAAATATGGGCCTGGCGAGCATCGGCCGAGGAGGCGCGCTTTTCCAGAAAGCCCTGCGCCTGCAGGCGGTTGATGGTTTTGGTGATGGTTGGCGGGCGCACGCCGAGGCGTCCGGCGAGATTACCCGGCGTCTGGCCGTCTTCACGGTCGAGCGCCAGCATGATCTGGTCCTGGCCGGCATAGAAGCCGTGTGCCAGAAGCCGCGCCGCAAGCGCGGTTCTTGCCAGCCTTGCTGCCGAATGCAGCCGGCTCATTGTTGCAGTCTTGTCCGCCTTGGCCATGGTCATCCCTCTTCGGCCGTACCGGTGCGGTCAGCATAGACTCAGCCGGCCGGTTGGCAATCGACTATCAAAAAGATTCCGGCGCTCCAAACAGCTTTGCCGGCAAGCATTGCGGTGTCCGCGGTGGCTAATGCCAGATGTTTATTTCAGTTAGATGACAAACGACTTTTCGCGAGCGGAGTTTTCGCCGCGGACCAGATGCGTGAGGGAATGTCGCTCAGCCGGGCTTCACTGCCACGATCATCAGTGCTTGATAGGCATCCTCCACCTCGTGCAGTGCGGCCCGCGACAGCGGTCCGGCCTGCCTGGCGATGCCGTCGCCGGCGTTCGAGGTGTCACGCTTGCCGGGCCTGTCGTTGTATGGCGCGACAGTGGTGAAGATCTGGTCGCTGACGCTGTCGGGGAAGAACAACTGCCCGGTCATCACCGAATTCTCATCAGGGAAGACCTTGAAATGGATATGGGTGGTGCGGCCGTGATACCAGCCGGGATAGATGGTGGCGAAGGAAACGATGCCGCTTGCATCGGTCTTCTGCCAGCCACGCAGGAACGTCTGGCCCGACGTGTCGACATCACGGCCGTCACCTTGTCCCGGGTAGCCCGAATAGGCACCTTGCGCATCGCAATGCCAGATGTCGACGCGGGCGCCGGCAAGCGGGCGGCAGGTCGCGTCGACAACCTGCAGCCTTACAGTGAGGGCAACGCCCTTTTTGCCTTCAGTGACATCGGCACGTTCGAGTTTCGGGTCGAAATAGAACGGCCCTTCGGTCACCTCGGGCGTGATGGCACAAACGCCGGCGCCGGATTGGAACAGGGTCAGCCCGGCATAGGACGAAGACTGGGCGGCGATTGCCGCGGCCGGCAGGAAGGCACCACCTCCGGCAGTCACCGCGATCAAGCCGAGCGCCTTGCGCCGGCTCAATGAGATGGAGAATGGCTTTCCGGACATATCGTGCCTCTCGAATTGGCCCCCGTCTCCTGATCTAGGCTGTGACGGCGGCTCCCGCCAATGAAAATTCGGCAATGCCGGCAAGCCGGTTTGGCCCATCGGTTTGCCTCGTGCAAAAGCCCGGCACACGTCCTATATGGAGCCGACAATCCCTTTTCGAGGCCTTTCAAGGCCCAGATTTTTCGAGGCAAGTCATGAGCGACGCACAGACGCAGATCCCCGTAACCGTTCTCACCGGCTATCTCGGCGCCGGCAAGACGACGCTGCTCAACCGCATCCTGTCGGAAAACCACGGCAAGCGCTACGCCGTCATCGTCAACGAGTTCGGCGAAATCGGCATCGACAACGAACTGATCGTCGAATCCGACGAGGAAATCTACGAGATGAACAATGGCTGCGTCTGCTGCACGGTGCGCGGCGACCTGATCCGCGTCGTCGAAGGCCTGATGCGCCGGCCCGGCCGTTTCGACGCCATCGTGGTCGAGACCACCGGCCTCGCCGATCCGGTGCCGGTGGCGCAGACCTTCTTCATGGACGACGATGTGCGCTCCAAGACCAGGCTCGACGCGGTGGTGGCGCTGGTCGATGCCAAGCATCTGCCGCTGCGGCTCAAGGATTCCAGGGAAGCCGAGGACCAGATCGCCTTCGCCGACGTCGTCGTGCTCAACAAGACCGACCTCGTCACCCCCGAAGAACTCGCCAAGGTCGAAGCGACGATCCGTGCCATCAATCCGGCGGCGAAGATCCATCGCACGACGCGCGCCGGCGTCGCCTTGACGGAAGTGCTTGACCGCGGCGCCTTCGACCTTTCAAGGGCGCTGGAAAACGATCCGCATTTCCTCGAGGCGCATGACGATCACGACCACGACCACGACCACGACCATCATGATCATGACCATAATGGGCATGACCACCACCATCACGCGCATCCTTCCGACATCCATGACGTGACGGTGCAGTCGGTGTCGCTGCGCGGCGGCGAGATGGACCCGAAAAAGTTCTTCCCGTGGATCGAGAAGATCACCCAGATGGAAGGCCCCAACATCCTGCGCCTGAAGGGCATCATCGCGCTCAAGGGCGATGACGAGCGCTATGTCATCCAGGGCGTGCACATGATCATCGAGGGTGACCACCAGCGCGCCTGGAAAGACGGCGAGAAGCATGAGAGCCGGCTGGTGTTCATCGGCCGCGAACTCGATGCCGAGCGGCTGAAGAAGAGCTTTGACGCCTGCCAGGCTGCCTGATTTCCTAATCAGTTTCTGGCGCTAGCGCTGGCCTTCCTTCTCCCCTTGTGGGAGAAGGAAGCCGGGCGAAGCTCGGTCGGATGAGGGGTGTTCCAGCTTGGCAAACCGCAATCCGTCCAGCACCCCTCAACCGTCTTGGCGCTGCGCGCCAATCCACCTTCTCCCACAAGGGGAGAAGGAAACGAGCGCGGTCGCCCGTGATTGAGACGGAAGAGGCCCAAACAGAAATCTCGAATGGAATAGTTGTAGATGCCCACCGTCGCCCCGCTTGATCTCGAAGGCCATTGCGTCGCCGCCGTCTTCCTCGGCGACGTGCCGCATTTCGCGCTGGCCGATGGTGCCGTCCATCGGCTCGACCATGGTCACAAGACCATTGAGGCCAATGACGGGCTGCTCGCCGCCTTCCACGATGCGGCCAATGACCGGCTGATCACAGGCGGCGAGGATGGCAAGATTTCCTCTGTCACCGCGGGCGGCGACGTCCAGGAACTGGCCAGCGCCGGGAAAAAATGGATCACCAGCGTCGCAGCCGGACCGCAGGGCGCGGTTGCCTATGCGACGGGCAAGACCGCCTTCGTGCGCTTCGCCGACGGCAAGACCAGGGAATTTGCCCATCCGCGTTCGGTCGAGGGGTTGGCGTTCTCGCCCAAGGGCATGCGCTTCGGTGTTGCCCGCTACAATGGCGCGACGCTGCATTTCCCGGCCACCGAAGGTAAGCCGGCGGAGCTCGAATGGGCCGGCGCCCATACCGGCATCACCTTCTCGCCCGACGGTGCGTTCCTAGTCACCACGATGCAGGAGAACGCCCTGCACGGCTGGAAGCTTGCCGACGGCAAACACATGCGTATGAGCGGCTATCCCGGCAAGGTCAAAAGCCTGTCATGGAGCGCGAAAGGCAAGTGGCTGGCGAGTTCCGGTGCACCGGCGGCGATCGTCTGGCCGTTTTCAGGCAAGGACGGCCCGATGGGCAAGGCGCCCCTGGAACTCGGCACGCGCGGCAACGCCATGGTGACGGCAGTCGCCTGCCACCCGAGCCAGGATGTCGTCGCCGTCGGCTATGATGACGGCATGGTGATGGCGGTACGCTTTTCCGATGCCAAGGAAGTGCTGTTGCGGCGACAGGGCAAGGGCGCCATCACCTCGATGATGTGGGACAAGGAAGAGCGCCGCGTCGCCTTCGGCAGTGCGGCCGGCGATTGCGGCGTCATCGACATCACGGCGTAAGGTGTGCTGAAATTCAGGTGAGGCCGGCCTGCAAACGACAGCTCTCTGCGCTTCCGGTGCTCACGGACCCGAACGTCCGCTCCGCTCCGGTTCTCGAAAGCCATCATTTTCGGCTCGGCCTGACCTGAATCTCAACACACCCTGGTCTGGGATCACTCGGCGCCGCAGGATACCTTGCCGGTCAGATCGGTGGTCTTGCCATCGCCGTCCTTGTCGGCGGTGCTGTCATAGACGGCAAGCGTGTACTGCCCGTCATAGACACCTTCATCGCTGGCCTTGGTCAGGATCGTCAGTTCGACGGAGCTGAAGGTCTGGGCCACCTCGTGCTCATGATAGATGTTCAGCCGCAGATCCTTGTCGTCGAGCCAGTATTGGGTGAGGTTGGCATCCTCGAACACGGTCTTGCGCAGATGGTCGTCAGCGGGCCTTGCCTTGATTTCGAGGTCGCCGCGAAAGTTGAAAGTCGGGCCGCCCATGCCTCTGGTGACACCGGCGCCGACCTCGAATGCCACCGCCGCATCGTCGACATTGCACCAGATGCCACCGGAGGCGCGGGCCATATTGGCCGACAGGAACAGCGCTGCCGCGCAGATGATCGTTCGCATTTTTCCCCCCGCGTAGGCCCAATGCCGTCCACATTGGCGCTGACTTCCGGATCAGCGTCAAGCGTTGCCACCAGCGGCTGAGCCAATGCAGGACAGACGCGCGGCCGATTGCGGTCGCGGACATGGATTGGCTAAGAGGGACGACCAGGGGGGTTTTCATGCATAGCGGCAGTTCAAGGACGTCCATCGGCGGCATCGATCGTGATCGCATTGCCGACCTGCGCGAGACCGAGGCGGCAGCCTTCCGCAAGGCGCGGCCGAAATCACAGGCGAAGGTCGGCAATGGCCTGCCTGGCTTCTTCGGCGGCGTGCCGATGCACTGGATGAACGACTGGCCGACGCCGTTTCCGATCCTGGTCGACAGAGCCAGGGGCGCCACCATCACCGATATCGACGGTATCAGGCTCGACGATTTCTGCCTTGGCGACACAGGCTCGATGTTCGGTCATTCGCCGCCGCCGGTGGCGCGCGCCATCCGCCGCCAGGCCGGACGTGGCCTGACCTATATGCTGCCCTCCGAAGACGCACTCGCCATCGGCCCGCTGCTGCAGCAGCATTTCGGCCTGCCGTTCTGGCAGATCGCGACGACGGCGACCGATGCCAACCGCTTTGCGCTACGGGTCGCCCGCGCCGTCACCGGACGCGAAAAGATCCTGGTCTTCAACGGCTGCTATCACGGCTCGGTCGATGAGACGATGGTGCGGCTGGTGGATGGTGTTCCGGTCAACCGGCCGGGACTGGCGGGCGAATTCCGCGACCTGACCCGCACGGCGAAGGTGATCGAATTCAACGATGTCGCCGCACTGGGGGCCGCGCTTGGGGACAAGGATGTCGCCTGCGTCATTGCCGAGCCGGTGCTGACCAACTCCTGCATGGTGCTGGCCGATCCGGGCTTCCATGACGCGTTGCGCAGGCTGACGCGTGAAGCCGGTACGCTGCTGCTGATCGACGAGACGCACACCATCTCGACAGGCCTGGGCGGTTACACCAGGAAATACGGGCTGGACCCGGACTTCTTCGTGCTGGGCAAGCCGATCGCCGGCGGTGTGCCCGCCAGTGTGTGGGGCATGAGCGACGGTGTCGCCTCGCGCTATGCGGCCTACAACAGGGAAAAGGAGCCGGGCTATTCCGGCATGGGCACGACGCTCTCGGCCAATCCGCTGCAGTTTGCGGCGATGCGCGCCACGCTCGAAGAGGTGATGACCGAAGACAATTATGCCCGCATGGACCATCTGGCGCGGCGGCTCGACGCCGGGCTGACCGGCGTCATCGACCGTTATCGCTTGCCCTGGCATGTTGCCCGCGTCGGCGCCCGCGTCGAGTTCATCTGCGCGCCCGGCCCGCTGCGGAATGGCGGCGAGGCCGAGACGGCGCATGCGCCGGAACTGGAAGCCGCCATCCATGTCGCGCTGGTCAATCGCGGCGTGCTGATTGCGCCCTTCCACAACATGATGCTGATCTCGCCGGCGACCACCGGCGCCCAGGTCAACCGGCTGATCTCCGCCTTCGGCGCGGTTGCGGCGAAGCTTGCGGCATGAGACAAGCGGCTAACACATGGGCGCGCCAAGCAAAGCCGGACAGATCATGACCTCACCTTCGGGCTCGACGCCCACCGAGGCGCAAGCCTTCCTCGAGGCCCATCCCGAGATCGAGGCCTTCGATATCGTGCTGACCGACGCCAATGGCGTCGGCCGCGGCAAGATCGTGCGCCGGCATGAGCTGAAAAGCATCTTCGAGGGCGGCCGGCACATGCCGATCTCGATCCTCGGCCTCGATATCACCGGCGAGGATGTGCACGAAACCGGGCTGATCTGGACAACCGGTGACGGCGACCTCAGGGCCTGGCCTATCCCCGGCACGCTGGTGCCGCTCTACGGCACGAACCCGCCACGCGGCCAGTTGCTGATGGAGATGTATCACCTCGACGGCCAGCCGATGTCGTCGGATCCGCGCCTGGCGCTGGCACGGCAAGTGGCGATCCTGGCCGCCAAGGGTCTTCATCCCGCCGGCGCCTTCGAGCTGGAATTTTTTCTCCTGGCCAACGAGCGCGATGCCGACGGCAAGGTGCAGCCGGCGCGCGCCGTGCTCGACGGCCGCGTCTCGGGCAAGACAGAAGTCTATTCCGTCGATCACCTGCACGGCATGGAGCCGCTGTTCTCCGACATCTATGCGGCTGCCAAGGCACAAGGCATTCCGGCCGAGACGGTGATTTCCGAATATGCGCCTGGCCAGTACGAATTGACGCTGAATTACCGCAAGGACGTGATGCGGGCGGCAGACGACTTGGTCATGCTGAAGCGGCTGGTGCGGGCACAGGCGCGCCGACACGGCGTCACCGCCTGTTTCATGGCCAAGCCAATCGAAAAATATGCCGGCTCAGGCATGCATTTCCACGTCTCGCTGCAGGACAGAGCGGGCCGAAACGTCTTTGCCGAAGCCGGCGGCGAGAGCTGGTCGCTGCCGCTGCTGCGCGGCCTTGGCGGCCTGATCCAGACGATGGCCGAATCGATGCTGGTGTTTGCGCCGCATGCCAATTCCTGGCGGCGCTTCGTCTCGCAATCCTATGCGCCGGTGGCGCCGACCTGGGGCGTCAACAACCGCTCGGTGGCGCTGCGCGTGCCGGCCGGCGACGCGAAGAACCGGCGCATCGAGCACCGGCCCTCGGGCGTCGACGCCAACCCCTATCTGATCGCCGCTACAGTGCTCGCCGGCATCATCAAAGGTCTCGACGAAGGTCTCGATCCCGGCCCGGAAACCACCGGCAACGGCTATGAGGCAGCGGTGACGCGCACGACCATGCCGGTCGACTGGCGCGCCGCCATCGAGGCCGCGCGAGCATCCAGCTTCCTGAAGGGCGCGCTCGGCGAAGACCTGCACCGCACCTTCGTGGCGATCAAGCAGTCCGAGTACCTGCGCGTGGCGCGCACGGTGAGCGAACTGGATTATCACCTCTACCTGCACGAGGTCTGAGAGCTTTTTGATCAGGCGGCGATCACTTTTTCGCCGCCTCCATCAAATGAGGTGGCGCGCCCGCCTTCAAGAACATATCATGAACATATGAGCGCACTTACCGTCCGCGAAAAGCTAGCGATCCTGTCCGATGCCGCCAAGTACGACGCCTCCTGCGCCTCATCGGGCGCGGCGAAAAAGGATTCCCTGAAATCCGGCGGGATCGGCTCCACCGAAGGCATGGGCATCTGCCATTCCTATGCGCCGGATGGGCGCTGCATTTCACTGCTGAAAATCCTGCTGACCAATTTCTGCATCTACGATTGCAGCTATTGCATCAACCGCTCGTCGTCGAATGTGCGGCGCACCCGTTTCACCGTTGACGAGGTGGTGAAGCTGACCATGGATTTCTACCGGCGCAACTACATCGAGGGCCTTTTCCTGTCCTCAGGCGTCATCCGCTCGCCCGACGAGACGATGGGCGAGATGGTCGAGGTGGCGCGAAGGCTGCGACTGGAAGAGAAGTTCTCCGGCTATATCCATTTGAAGACCATTCCGGAAAGTTCGGCGGAACTGGTCGAGAAAGCAGGCCTCTACGCCGACCGGCTGTCGATCAATGTCGAACTGCCCACCGATGAGGGCGTCAAAAAACTGGCGCCGGAAAAGAAGCCGGAAACGATCCGGCTTTCGATGGCCAGGCTGCGCGAGAAGATGGAGGAAAAGGCCGAGCCGACGCTGAGGACCAAAAAGCGCGAACGCTTCGCGCCGGGTGGGCAGTCGACGCAGATGATCGTCGGCGCCGACAGCACCACCGATGACGGCATCCTTCATACCAGCGCGCGGCTCTATGGCAGTTACCATCTGCGGCGCGTCTATTATTCCGCGTTCAGCCCGATCCCGGATTCGTCGTCGTCCCTGCCCTTGCAGAAACCGCCGCTGATGCGCGAACACCGGCTCTACCAAGCCGACTGGCTGATGCGGTTTTACGGATTTTCGCAGCCGGAGATCCTGGCCGGCAGCAGCGACGGCATGCTCGACCTCGCCATCGATCCGAAACTGGCGTGGGCGCTGCGCAACCGGGGACGGTTCCCCGTGGATATCAACCGCGCTGATCGAGAGGCATTGTTGCGCGTGCCCGGTCTCGGCACCAAGGTGATCGCCAAAATCCTGGAGACCCGACGTCACCGGCGGCTGCGGCTGGAAGATATCGGCCGTCTCTGCCAGTCGATCGCCAAGCTCAGGCCATTCATCGTCGCCGAAGGCTGGTCGCCGGGCGCGCTCACCGACAAAGCCGGTTTGCGCGGCAAGATCGTGCGTTCCTGCGAACAACTGTCCCTGTTTTGACCATGCGACCGGCACAGCTCGATCTTGCCAGATATACGGTTCGGCTCGACGCGGAGACCGACTTTTCCGGCTGGCGCGACGCGGCACGCCGGCTGGCCCTGAATGAAGTCGGGCCCGATGACATCAGCTGGCATGTCGAGCCGGGCTCCAATCAAACCGATTTGCCCGACCTGCCTGCGGGCGTGCAACTGGTGGTGCCGCGCGACTTCGTCGAGCATGCCGAAATCGCCTTCTGCCATTCAGACCCCGGCCGGTTCGCTTTTCTCTACCGGTTGCTCTGGCGGCTGCGCACAGAGCCGAAGCTGCTGGCAATTGCATCGGATCCAGACATCAGGCGTCTCGAAACCATGGAGAAAGCGGTGCGGCGCGACATCCACAAGATGCGCGCCTTCGTACGCTTCCGGAAGATCGGCGACGGTGACGAGGAGCGCTATGTTGCCTGGTTCGAGCCGGATCATTTCATCGTCGAGCGCAACGCGGCTTTCTTCGTCAGGCGCTTCACCGGCATGCGCTGGACCATTTTGACGCCGCATGCCTCTGCCGACTGGGATGGCGACAGGCTGGCGATCGGGCCTGGCGCCGTCAAGGGCGATGCGCCGGCGCAGGACGATACCGAAGCCCTGTGGCGCACCTATTTCGAGAACATCTTCAACCCGGCGCGGCTGAAGGTGAAAGCCATGCAGAAGGAGATGCCTAAGAAATATTGGCGGAACCTTCCCGAGGCCTCGCTCATTCCAGAACTGATCTCGGGAGCGGACAAGGCCGCTAAGGACATGATTGCCAGAATGCCAACGACACCCGCGCCGCACCACGCCAGGCTGCAGGCAAAGCATTGGCCGAAGAATGAGCCGGCTGAGGCCCTGGAAGATCAGGCCGCCAACACCATTTCCGAATTGCGAGAGGCGGCAAAAGGTTGCCGGCGCTGCCCGCTTTGGCGCGACGCCACGCAGACCGTGTTCGGCGAAGGGCCTGACGGCGCCAAGGTGATCTTCGTCGGCGAACAGCCCGGCGACCAGGAGGATCTGGCCGGCAAACCTTTTGTCGGCCCGGCGGGCAAGGTGTTCGATGCGATCCTCGACGACGCGGGGGTTGACCGCCAGAAGGTCTACGTCACCAATGCAGTCAAGCACTTCAAGTTCGAGCCGCGCGGCAAGCGGCGCATCCATTCCAAACCGAATGCCGGCGAGGTTCAGGCCTGCCGCTGGTGGACAGACAAGGAGTTCGAGCTGATCAAGCCGAATCTGGCCGTGGCACTCGGCGCAACGGCGGCCTTGTCGCTGCTTGGCAAGGCGATCCCGGTGACAAAAATGCGCGGCCAGGTGATCGAACGCGAGGACGGCTTGCGTGTCTTCATCACCATCCACCCCTCCTTTATCCTGCGCATCCAAGAGCCCGCGGACAAGGAAGCTGAACGCCAGCGGTTCCTGCAAGACATGAAGCAGGTGAAGCGGCTGATGGCCGCTTGAGGTTACCGGATCAGAATTGCCCGCAGGTCGTTTACATTCGTGCCAGTCGGGCCGGGTACGAATAGATCGCCTATCGCATTGAAGGCCGTCCAGGCATTGTTGCCCGCAAGCATCGCCTTGGCGTCGACGCCGGCCGCGCGCATGCGCGACACGGTCGAACCGTCGGCGAAGGCCCCGGCATTGTTTTCCGAACCGTCGATGCCGTCTGTGTCGGCGGCGAGCGCGTGAATGCCTTGCGCGCCGTTGATGCCGATGGCGAAGGCGAGCAGGAATTCCGAATTGCGGCCGCCCTTGCCTTTTGCGCGCAAGGTCACTGTCGTCTCGCCACCGGACAGGATCAGCACTGGCTTTGCGAATGGCCGGTTGCGCGTCGCCACTTCGCGCGCGATGGCCGCATGGACGCCGCCGACCTCACGCGCCTCGCCTTCGATGGCATCGGAAAGGATGACGGCTTCGATGCCTTGCCGTTTCGCCTCAGTGGCCGCTGCTTCGAGCGAGACGCCGGCCGAGGCAATCAGATGCACCTCGTTGCGTGAAAAGCAGGGATCATTGGGGTTTGGTGCATCGGCGGCAGGCGTGCTGATATGCGCCATCACCGCAGCCGGCAGTTTCATCCCATAGGCTGCAATCGACGCCATCGCGTCTTGACGGCTGCCGGTATCCGGCACGGTCGGACCGGAGGCAACCAGGGCAGGATTGTCGCCGGGAATGTCGGAAACGACCAGGGACACCACCTTGGCCGGCCAGGCGGCGGCAGCCAACCGTCCACCCTTGATGGTGGAAAGATGTTTGCGGATGGTGTTCATCGCTGCGATCGGCGCACCAGACGCGAGGAGCGCCTCATTGACGGCAATCTCGTCGGCCAGCGTCAGGCTGCCGGCGGGCGATGGCAAAAGCGCCGAACCACCGCCGGAAATCAGCGCCACGACTAGATCATCCGCTGTCAGCCCTTGGACCTTGGCGAGCAGGCGTTGCGAGGCTTCCAGGCCCGCGGCGTCCGGCACCGGATGCGCCGCCTCGATGATCTCGATGCGCTCGCATGTCGCGCCATAACCGTAGCGGGTGACGACCAGCCCCTCGATCGGCCCGTCCCAGACCTTCTCGAAGGCCGCTGCCATCTGCGCGGAGCCTTTTCCCGCGCCAATGACGATGGTGCGGCCCTTGGGCCTCGCCGGCAAATGATCCCGGATGGTTCGCTCCGGATCGGCGGCGGCGACGGCGGCGTTGAAGATGGAGGTGAGGAACGTCTTGGGGTCGCTCATTGTTCTTCCGGGGGCAGTGCCAGACCGCGCTTGTCGATGCCCAAATGATCGCAAAGTGCCTCGACGACGACGCCGTGATCCTGGCGCTCCGGCAGGCCGGAAACGGCGATCACACCGATGACGCCGGCGCCCTTGACCGTGACCGGGAAACCACCTCCGGCCAGCACATAATCAGCAATATCCAGCCCTTCGCCGATCTTGAAGGTGCGATCGGGGCGCTGTTGTTCCAGCACCATGCGGTAGGTGCTTTTCAGGAACCGCTTGACCACATTGATCTTGCGCCGCGCCCAGTCGGGATTGGAGGCGTTCGAACCTGGCATCGCGGCATAGAACAGCGGGCGGTCGAAAGTCCTGATGTCGACGATAACAGGCAGGTTCTCGGCCAAGGCTCGATCACGGATGGCCGAGCCGATCTTGAAGGCCACGGCCTCATCGAAGGCGGGAAAGACAAGAACGTCTTCCTGTCTCGTGATCAGAGCGATGTCTTCGGCAACGGCCATGTCGTTCCCCTGTCAACTTCGCCGCACGCTTTGACCGATGGCTGCCGCCGGGTCAAGCAAGGAAACACATCGGAGGGTGCCTAAATCGCCATGTCGGATTTGGCCGCTCGCCCGGCCACATAGACCTCGCGCACGGCGCGATCGTCGCCCAGCGTCTGCAAGAGAAACAATTCCTGTGCCAGCGTCTCGACCGTTTCCATCCTGAGCCGCATCGCCGATGTAGCCCTGGCATCGAGTACGACGATGTCGGCGTCGCTGCCTTCATCCAGCGAGCCGACCTTTTCCGCCACCGACAGCGCCTCGGCATTGCCGCGCGTCATCTGCCAGAAGGACTGGAAGGGATTGAGCTTCTCGCCATTCAGCGCAATCACCTTGTAGCCTTCGTCCATGGTGCGCAGCATGGAATAGTTGGTGCCGCCGCCGACATCGGTGGCGGCGGCGATCCGGATCGGTTTGTCGCGGCGGCGAAGGCGCTGGTAGCCGAACAGGCCGGAGCCGAGGAACAGGTTCGAGGTCGGACAGAACACCGCCACCGAACCGCTGTCCGACAGCGCATCCGCCTCACGGTCCGACAGATGGATGCAATGGCCGAACAGGCTCTTTGTCCCCAACAGCCCAAAGTGCTCGTAAACGTCGGTGTAGTCGCGCGACCACGGATAGAGTTCCTGGGTGAAGGCGATTTCGGCGTGGTTTTCCGACAGGTGCGTCTGCATGTGCAGGTCGGGGTACTCCCGGCACAGCGCGCCGGCCATCTCCATCTGTTCCGGTGACGAGGTGATGGCGAAGCGCGGTGTGATCGCATAGTGCTGGCGACCCTTGCCGTGCCATTGCGCGATCAGGGCCTTGCTGTCGTCGTAGCCGGATTGCGGCGTGTCGAGCACACCGTCGGGTGCATTGCGGTCCATCATCACCTTGCCGGCGATGTTGAGCATGTTGCGGTCATGCGATTCGGCAAAGAAGGCCTCGGCGGATGCCTTGTGCACCGAGCAGTAGGCGGCCACCGTCGTGGTGCCGTGGCGCACCATCTCGTCGAGGAACAGCCGTGCGACGCGGCGGCCATGCTGCGCATTGGCGAATTTCGTCTCTTCCGGGAAGGTATAGGTGTTCAACCAGTCGAGCAGTTCGGCGCCATAGGAGGCGATGATCTGCATCTGCGGGAAATGCACATGCGCGTCTATGAAGCCCGGCAGCAGCAGATGCGGCCGATGGTCGATCTTTTTCGCTGCGTCGCCTGCCTGTTTCTCGACGTCTGCATAGGCACCGGCGGCGACGATCCGGCCGTCGCGGATCAGCAGGCCACCATCCTCCTCGTAGCGCCAGGCGGAATGGTCATCGATGGTTTGCGGCCAGCGCACGAAGGACAGCGTGCGGCCGCGCAGAAGTGTCGAGGTCATGCTATTTCCCTGCGCCTTCGAACCAGGCCACCAGCAGCGCCCGTTCCTTGTCGGTAATCTGCGAGACGTTGGCCGGCGGCATGGCGTGGCTGCGGCCGGCCTGCAGATAGATCTCGCGGGCATGGTTGGCGATGTCGGCGTCGGTGTCGAGCATCACCCCCTTTGGCGCGTGGTAGATACCCTCATAGACCGGCTCCGCCGCGTGGCACATCGAGCAGCGGCCAAGCACGGTATCGCGCACGGCCGGGAAATGCGCTGATGCGACATAGATCTGCGCGGCGGCCGATTCTTTCGGCTCGCCGGTCAGCACCTTCGGCGCGGTCGACAGCCAGATGATGATGATGAACAGGACAACGGCTCCCAGCCAGGTCCAGGTCGGGTTACCCTTGCGCGCATGGACGCTGTTGAAATAGTGCCGGATCAGCACGCCGATGATGAACACCAGCGAGGCGATGACCCAGTTGAACTGCGTGCCAAACGCCAGCGGATAGTGGTTCGACAGCATCAGGAACAGCACAGGCAGCGTCAGGTAGTTGTTGTGCAGGGAGCGCTGCTTGGCGATCTTGCCGTATTTCGGATCGGGCTTGCGGCCGGCGATGAGGTCGGCAACAACGATCTTCTGGTTGGGGATGATGACCATGAAGACGTTGGCCGACATGATCGTCGCGGTGATGGCGCCGAGATGCAGGAAGGCGGCACGGCCGGTGAACAGATGGGTGAGGCCCCAGGCGATGAACACCAGCACGCAGTAGAGCACCAGCATCAGGCCGGTGTCGCTTTTTCCCAGCGGCGAACGGCACAGCAGGTCATAGACCACCCAGCCGACGCCGATCGTCGCCAGCGACAGCAAGATGCCGACCGGCACCGACATTGGCAACACATTGGGATCGATCAGGAACAGATCGGCTCCGGCATAATAGACGACGCACAGCATCGCAAAACCGGACAGCCAGGTGGCGTAGGATTCCCATTTGAACCAGGTCAGGTGCTCAGGCATCTCGGCCGGCGCCACCAGATATTTCTGGATGTGGTAAAAGCCGCCGCCATGCACCTGCCATTCCTCGCCGAAGGCGCCGACAGGCATGCCAGGGCGCTGCCGCAGGCCGAGATCGAGCGCCACGAAGTAGAAAGACGAACCGATCCAGGCGATGCCGGTGATGACATGCAGCCAACGCACGGCGAAGCTCAGCCAGTCCCAGAAAATCGCGAAATCCATCATTGAAGTCGTCCCTGCCGATGACGCGACTTTACGGTGTCGCGCGCAAACGGAAAGAGGCGAGGTGCGCGATGACTTTCAAAAAAAAATGGAAAATACTAGGTTGTTGAACGCAGCTGGATGAGAGCCACGAAACCGCATGGCCTATCTCGACAACATCGCCGTCTTCGTTCGCGTCGTCGAGCTCGGCAATTTGTCGGCGGCAGGCCGCGACATGCGCATTTCGCCGGCGGTCGCCTCCAACCGCATCAAGGAGCTGGAGAAGCATCTGGGCGTGCGGCTGTTCAACCGCACCACACGGCAATTGATGCCGACCGAGCATGGCACGGTTTTCTATTCGGGCGCCAAGCAGGTGCTGGAGGCGATCACCGAAGCGGAAGCCGCCGTTTCGGCACTGTCCGGACAACCGCGCGGCACCATCCGCGTGACGGCACCGCTCGGCCTCGGCCGCCGGCTGGTGGCCTCGGGCATCCCCGATTTCCACGACAAATATCCCGACATCGAAGTGCGGCTGAGGCTCTCGGACCACAATGTCGATATCATGAAGGAAGGCATCGACGTCGCCTTCCGGCTCGGCATCATCGAGGATTCCAGCCTCAGGATGCGCGGCATCATGGAATGCGAACGCGTACTGGTGGCAGCGCCGAAGTATCTGGAAGCGCGCGGCGAACCCGTTGAGCCGCAGGAACTGATCGGCAAGAAGCACGACTGCCTGATGCTGCGCTATTCCGGCGCGCGCGAATATGTGTGGACGTTGCAGACCCCCACCGGCCAGCAGAAATTCGAGGTGCACGGGCCCTACGACACCGACGATGGCGACGTGCTGACCGGCTGGGCGCTGTCCGGCCGCGGCATCATCAACAAGCCGCGCTTTGAGGTCGAGCCGTTCATCCGCGACCGGCGGCTGAAGGTGATCCTTAGCAACACGCCGCCGACGCCGGTGCAGTTCGCCGCCGTCTATCCGCACAAGAAGCTGCAGGACCCCAAGGTGCGGCTGCTGCTCGACTTCATGGCCGAGCGCTGCCAACGGCTGATCAAAGATCTTCTCGCTGGCAAGTAAGGGTTGGCTGGCAAGCAAGGCTGGTTCGAAAGTGATGGCTGGCAAGCAAGTGACCGGCAGTTGGCCCAGCGCCGGCGGTTGCCATCGCTGGACGTGACGAACATAGTTCCGATGGTATTTCGCCTTGCAGGGACCATCGATGGACAACGGCGCCACAATGCATCTTGCCGTTTCACCGCTTCCGGGAACCTCCGAGCCATCGCCAGGAGCCGAGCCGGACTTCAGCCTTCTGGCGCGGTTTGTCCAAAGGGCCGAAGTGGCCGGTCTGGACATGGTGATTTTCGCCGATTCCGCGCCGGCTTCCGGCAGCGATGCCGCGACGATGCCCTTCGAAGCGACGACCTTGGTGGCCGCGCTGGCGACGGTAACGATCACGATCGGGCTGGTCGCGGCGGCCTCGACGGTTGCCCACCAGCCCTACAATCTGGCGCGCCGTTTTGCTTCGCTCGACATCATCAGCCATGGCCGCGCTGGCTGGAACGCGACGATGGCGCAGGCCCCGCGTGAGGCAGCCAATTTCAGCCGCCCGGACGGGTTTTCCGCTGACGATTTTCGCCGCCGCAGCGAGGAATATTTCGCCATCGTTCAGGGCTTGTGGCAAGGCTGGGACGAAGACGCGCTCAAGTTCGACAAGAGCGGCGGCCGCTTCCACGATCCCGAAAAGATGCACCTGCTCGACCACAGGGGCGAATTCTTTTCGGTGCGCGGGCCGCTGAACGTCGCGCGCTCGCCACAGGATACGCCGGTGCTGGTGCTGTCCGGCCTGTCAGCGGCAGACATGGACATTGCCGCTCGCACCGCCGATGTCGTCCTGCTGGACAGCGAACCGATCGAGAGCGTGAAAACCCGCCATGACGATCTGAAGCGCCGCGTTGCCGCCTGCGGACGCGACCCGGATGTCGTGAAGGTGCTGATGAATGTCTCGCACGTCATTGATGAAAAGCTTGCCGTCACCGCCGATCGTCTCGACGACATGTTCCGGTCGAAAAGCTGCGATGGGTTCAACATGCAGATGCCGGCGGAGCTTTCGGCACTCGACAATTTTGTCGATATGGTTTTGCCGGCGCTGCGGCGACGCGGCCTGTTTCGAGAAAGCTATCGCGGGACAAATTTGCGGTCGCATCTTGGGATTGCCGGCGGAGGTGATCGATGACCGCCGCTTCCCGCCAGATGAAGCTTGGCGCCTTCCTGTGGGCGACAGGCCATCATATCGCCGCCTGGCGCCATCCCAACGCACATGTGACCGCCGGCATCGACATCGACCATTACATCCAGCTGGCGCGCACAGCGGAGGCGGCGAAGTTCGATATGGTCTTCTGCGAGGATGCCGCCGGCCTGCGCGAAGCCAATGTCGCCATCGCCAGCCAGACCTCGCGCTCGATCGGCTTCGAGCCGATCAGCCTTCTGTCGGCGCTGGCCGTCCAGACCAGCCGCATCGGCCTCGTCTCCACCGCGTCGACAAGCTACAACGAGCCCTACGGCCTGGCGCGGACCTTCCTGTCGCTCGACCATCTGAGCGGCGGTCGGGCCGGCTGGAATCTGGTCACTTCGGCCAGTCCCATCGAGGCCGCCAATTTCGGTTCGACCGGCTTGCGGCCGCATGCCGATCGCTACGAGCGGGCGCGTGAGTTCGCTGATGTGGTCACCGGACTTTGGCGCGGCAATCCAGATGGGGCTCCCGGTCACGATGGCCAGAGCTTTTCGGTGAGGGATCCGCTCGATCTGCCGCGTTCGCCGCAGGGCGCACCGGTGCTAGTTCAGGCCGGCGCCTCGGATGTCGGCCGCGACCTTGCCGCCCGCACCGCCGATGTGGTGTTCACGGCGGCGCAGACCTTCGAGGAAGCGAAGGCCTTCTACGACGATCTCAAGGGGCGCCTGGTGGCCTATGGGCGAGAGCCCGACGACATCAAGATCATGCCCGGCGTCGCACCAGTAGTGGCTGAAACCGCGGCGCAGGCCCAGGAAAAATACGAGGAATTGCAGGAGCTGATCCCCGACGATGTCGGCGTTGCGCTGCTGTCCAGCTACCTCAGCATCGCCGATCTGTGGCGCTATCCGATCGATGGGCCGCTGCCCGAGCTGCCGCCCAGCGAAGGCATGCAGAGCCGGCAAGCGCTGGTCATCGAGCAGTCGCGCCGCGACAACCTCTCCATCCGCCAGCTGGCGCGGCATTTCGCCGGCGCCCGCGGCCACTGGCGCATCGTCGGAACGGCGGCCGAGATCGCCGACGAGCTGCAGGCGCGGTTCGAAGGAGGTGCTGCCGACGGCTTCAACGTCATGCCCTCATATTTCCCCGGCGAACTCGATGCCTTTGCGACACTCGTCGTGCCGGAACTGCAGCGGCGTGGCCTTTTTCGCAAGGATTATGAAGGCCGCACGCTGCGCGACCATCTGGGCTTGAAGCGGCCGATGTAGCTGCGATGTAAGATTATCCGGCTAACACCCTGTCACGCTGGACCTGACGACCGGCGTTTGACGCTGCGCTGTGAATGACCATCGCGGTCATGATTTCTGCGGCCGCGAGTGCGGCGATGACAGGCGGGCGCTTGTCCTTGACGGCATCGCCGCCGATCGGCGAGACGAAGCGGGCAAACTCGGCCTCGCTGCCGTCCGCCGATTTCAGGAACCAGTTCTTGAACGTCGCTTTCTTGGTCTTCGAGCCGATCATGCCGACATAGGCGGTATCGTTGCGCTTCAACGCTTCGGCGACGATCAGGAAATCCAGCGCATGGTCGTGGGTGAGGATGGCGAAAGCGGTGCCGGCCGGCGCATCGCGCACCATCGCTTCGGGCATCGGCGTCAACCGGGTCTCGACGGTTTCCGGCATGCCTTCGAGCGCCTCGGCCCGCGTCTCGATGACGACGGCGTGCACAGGGAGAAGGGCCACCGCGGAGGCCAGCGCCTGGCCGACATGGCCGCCGCCGAAGATATAGACATAGGGCAGGTGTGCCTCTTCTGTCTCAGCCGATGCAACCAGCTCGGCTGCCAGCCCTGCGTCAACGAGCCGGATCAACACTTCGACGCGCCCGCCACAGCATTGGCCGATCTCGGGGCCGAGCGGCACGTCTAAGGTCGCGCAGACCTCGTCAACCTCGATGCGGGCATCCCTTGAGGGGGAGACAAGCATCTGCCGCGCCTTGTCGATCGCCATGTATTCGAGCTGGCCGCCGCCGATCGTGCCAAGAATCGTCGCCTGCGAGACGAGCATCAAGGCGCCCTTCTCGCGTGGCGTCGAGCCCTTGGTGCCCGCCACTTCGACCAGGGCAACCCGGCCGGCGGTACTGAGAAAGGCTTTCAGACTTTGCACTTTCGAGTTCATTTCTCACGTTCCCGAATGGGAAATGTAGGCTTTTTCGGCCTGAATTGCACGTTTTGCCGATTTCAGGCGGTCTTGACCTCGTTCTTCAGCCGCTCGATCGCCATCAGCACCCGTTCCGGCGTCGCCGGCGCATCGAGACGCGGGCAGATCCTGTGGTCGGCGACGCTGGCCACCGCGTCCGACAGCGCGTGCAGCACCGACATGCCGAGGGGGAACGGCGGTTCACCGACTGCCTTGGAGCGGTGGATCGTCGGCTCGCTTGCTTCCGGCCAGTCGGCCAAGGTGACGTTGAAGATCTTCGGCCGGTCCGACGCCAGCGGGATCTTGTAGGTCGAGGGCGCGTGCGTGCGCAGCCGGCCCTTGCCGTCCCACCACAGTTCCTCGGTCGTCAGCCAGCCCATGCCCTGGATGAAGCCGCCCTCGATCTGGCCGATATCGATGGCGCGGTTCAGCGAGCGGCCCGTGTCATGCAATATGTCGGTGCGCTCGACCATGTACTCGCCGGTCAGCGTGTCGACCGAGACTTCCGAGCAGGAGGCGCCATAAGCGAAGTAGTAGAAGGGGCGGCCCTGGCCCTTGTCACGGTTCCAGTGGATCTTTGGCGTTTTGTAAAAGCCCGCCGCCGAAAGCTGGATACGGGCCATATATGCCTGTTTGACGAGGTCGGCGAAGGCGATCTCCTGGTTGCCGATGCGCACCCGGTTGGGCAGGAACAGCACCTGGTCGCGCGGCACCTGATATTTTTCGGCCGCGAAATCGGTCAACCGATCCTTGATCTGGCGAGCGCCATTCTGCGCCGCCATGCCGTTGAGATCGGAACCGGATGACGCTGCGGTGGCCGAGGTGTTCGGCACCTTGCCGGTCGTCGTCGCGGTGATCTTCACCTGATCGAGATCGATCTGGAACTCTTCCGCCACCACTTGCGCCACCTTGACGTAGAGGCCCTGCCCCATCTCCGTGCCGCCGTGGTTCAGATGCACCGAGCCATCGGTGTAGACATGCACCAGCGCGCCGGCCTGGTTGTAGTGCGTGGCCGTGAACGAGATGCCGAACTTGACCGGCGTCAGCGCCAGGCCACGCTTGATGAAACGGCTGTTGGCATTGAAGGCCGATATCTCGCGCCGCCGCCGCGCATAGCTGGCGCTTTGCTCAAGCTCGGCGACGATGCGCTGTATGATGTTGTCCTCGACCGTCTGGTGGTAGGGCGTGATATTGCGGTCGCTTGTGCCGTAAAAATTCTTCTTACGAATTTCGAGCGGATCCTTGCCGACGGCGAAGGCAACCTCGTCGATGACGCGCTCGGCGCCGACCATGCCTTGTGGACCGCCGAAACCACGGAAAGCGGTGTTCGACACGGTGTTGGTGTAGAGCGGCGCTGACTGTGCATGCACCGCCGGCCAGAAATAGGTGTTGTCACAGTGGAACAGCGCGCGATCGGTCACCGGACCCGACAGGTCCGAGGAGAAGCCGCAGCGCGCCGCGAACATGAAATCGACGCCGAGAATGTTGCCCTCGTCATCGAAGCCGACTTCGTAGTCGACGAGGAAGTCATGACGCTTGCCGGTGGCGATCATGTCGTCGTCGCGGTCGGGCCGGATTTTCACGGCGCGATGGTGCTTTTTCGCGGCGATGGCGGCCAATGCCGCAAACTGGTTGCCTTGCGTTTCCTTGCCGCCGAACCCGCCGCCCATGCGGCGGATTTCCACCGTGATGGCGTTGCTCGGCACGCCGAGCGCATGGCTGACCATGTGCTGGACTTCGCTCGGATGCTGGGTCGAGGAATAGATGGTGACGTCCTCGTCCTCGCCGGGCACGGCCATGGCGATATGGCCCTCGAGATAGAAGTGCTCCTGACCGCCGACGCGCATCTGGCCTTTGAGCCGGCGGGGCGCGGCCTTGATCGCTGCCGCGGCGTCGCCGCGCTTCAGGGTCAGTGGCGGCGTGACTAGCTTGTCCTTACGGGGATCAAGTTCGCCGATGTCGGTGACGAAAGGCAATTCCTTATATTCGACCTTGGCCAGCCTGGTGGCGCGGCGTGCCTGCTCGCGCGTCTCGGCAATGACGCAGAAGATCGGCTGGCCGTAGAACTGCACCTTGCCGTCAGCCAGCACCGGCTCATCATGGCGCCCCGTCGGCGAAATGTCGTTTTCGCCAGGCACATCTTTGGCCGTCAGCACGTCGACGACCCCGGGGGCGGTGCGCACAGCCGACAGGTCCATGCTGGTGATGGTGGCATGGGTGGCAGCCGAAAGCCCAAGGCAGCCATGCAGCGTGCCGGCCGGTTCCGGCATGTCGTCGATGTAGACGGCGGTGCCGCTGACATGCTTGTGGCCCGAATCATGCCGCTGGTCGGTGGCGACGCCGCCGGTGATCTTTTCGGCCTTGGGATTGGGGGTGGCGTGCTTGTTCATCATGCCGCCTCGTGCCTTGAAACCTGGATCGGCTCCCTGGTGCCGCTGGTCTCGGCGAAGAAGCGCAGCAAAAGGTTGCGCGCCGCCAGGGCGCGATATTCGGCCGAGGCCCGCATGTCTGTCAGCGGGGTGAAATCATCAGCATACTTTGCCATCGCAGTCACAACCGTCTGTTCGGTCCACGGCTTGCCGACCAGCGCTTTTTCGACAGCCGACGCCCGCTTCGGTATCGCCGCCATGCCGCCATAGGCGATGCGCACATCGGCGACCGTGCCATCCTTGGCCAGGTTCAGGAAGAAGGCGCCAAGGGCAGCCGTGATGTCCTCATCGCGGCGCTTGGTGATCTTGTGGACAGCGAATTTCGTGCCTTTGGCGGGGATGGGAACGTGCACCGCCTCGACGAACTCGCCAGGCTGTCGGTCCTGCTTGCCATAGGCGACAAAGAAGGTTTCCAGTGGGATCGTCCGCCGCTTCTTGCCCTTGCGCAGCGTCAGGCGCGCGCCGAGCGCGATCAGGGGCGGTGGCGTATCGCCGATCGGCGAACCGTTGGCGATGTTGCCGCCGATGGTGCCCATGTTGCGCACCTGATCGCCACCGATGCGATCGAACAGCGGCCCCATCGCCGGGATGCGCTTGGCGAGCGTCGAGAACGCGTCGGTGTAGGTGACGCCGGCGCCGATGGTGATGACGCCGTTGGCTTCGGCGATGGTGCAAAGCCCGTCGAGATCACCGATGAAGACCGCCGGCGAAATATCGCGCATGTGCTTGGTCACCCACAGGCCGACATCGGTCGAGCCGGCAACGATGGTGGCGCCGGGTTCCTTGTCAAGCACGGCGGCGAAATCGTCGACGTTGGCCGGCACGACGAGCCGCTCCTTGCCGACGCCGATCTCGATCCGCGCGCCGTCATGCATGGCCTGGAGCCTTGCCGTGATTGTCTTGCGCTCGACCGCCAGCGGGTCCTTCGCCGCCTTGCCGTAGCTGGAGATGGCGCGGGCCGCGCGCATGATCGCCTCGTAGCCTGTGCAGCGGCAGAGATTGCCTTGCAGCGCCTTTTCGATGGCTTCATTCGACGGGTCGGGCGACCTCATCCACAGGCCATAGAGCGACATGACGAAGCCCGGCGTGCAGAAGCCGCACTGCGAGCCATGGAAATCGACCATCGCCTGCTGCACCGGGTGCAACTGGCCGGGAAGACCGCGCAAATGCTCGACAGTCACGACATGGGTGCCGTCCAGCGAGCCGAGGAAGCGGATGCAGGCGTTGACGCTTTCATAGACGAGACCGCCTGCCGAGAGCTTTCCGACCAGCACGGTGCAGGCGCCGCAATCGCCCTCGGCGCAGCCTTCCTTGGTGCCGCGCAGCGAACGGTCGAGCCGCAGCCAGTCGAGCAAGGTCGCGTCTGGCGCCACCGACGAAAGCGCGACGCCCCTGCCATTGAGAATGAAGCGTATCTCGTTGCGGATACGGACCTTGGCCATGCGTCAGCTCCCCCTGTAGGTCGAATAGCCGTAGGGCGAGACGAGCAGCGGCACATGATAGTGCACGGGTTCGGCCATGCCGAAGCGGATCGGTATCACGTCGAGAAAGGCCGGCTTGGGCAATTTCGTCCCCTGCTGGCGCAAATAGTCGCCCGCGGCAAAGATCAGTTCATATTCGCCGGCGCGGAACTCGGCGCCGGCAAGCAGCGGTGCGTCGCAACGGCCATCATCATTGGTGACGACGGTCTTCAGATGTGTGCGCGTATCGCCCTCGAGGTGATAGAGCGCGATCGACAATCCCGCCGCCGGCCTGCCGGTCGCGGTGTCGAGGACATGGGTCGTCAGACGCCCGCCATCGGCTTTCGACGTTTCTGCCACTGGCCGCCTCCCATTTCCTGTACGAGCGAACTGGCCCGGTACAGTCGAACATTGCTGATGAATTGTGCGCCAATTAAAGGCGATGCATAAGTCCCGGTCGAGCGGAGTGCGACAAAAACACTTTCAAAAATTTTCGGGGGAATGCGCGAGCAGCCCTTTCGATATCCTGATCATACATCGGGCAATGCCCGGCGGGAGGGACGATGCGTTACATCAGAGACATGTGCGGCTATGGAGCCAATCCGCCGGATCCGAAATGGCCTGGTGGTGCGCATGTCGCCGTGCAGTTCGTCGTCAACTACGAAGAGGGCGGCGAGAACTGCGTGCTCCACGGCGACAAGGCTTCGGAAGCCTTCCTGTCGGAGATCGTCGGCGCCGCACCCTGGGTGGGCCAGCGCCACTGGAACATGGAATCAATCTACGAATACGGCGCCCGCGCCGGTTTCTGGCGGCTGCTCAGGCTGTTCACCGAGGCCGAGGTGCCGGTGACCTGCTACGGCGTCGCCACCGCGCTCGCCCGCTCGCCCGACCAGGTCACGGCGATGCAGGAAGCCGGCTGGGAGATCGCGTCGCACGGGCTGAGATGGATCGACTATCGCGACCACAGCGCCGAGGACGAGCGCCGCGACCTCGAAGCGGCGATCAGCCTGCACTACGAGGTGACAGGCCAGCGCCCGACCGGCTGGTACACGGGGCGCACATCGGTCAACACGGTGCTGCTTGTGGCTGAGGAAGGCGGCTTCGCCTATGTGTCGGACACCTATGACGACGAGCTGCCCTATTGGTTCGAGCACGAAGGAGGCGCCCAGCTCATCATCCCCTACACGCTCGACGCCAACGACATGCGCTTCGCGACGCCACAAGGCTTCAATTCAGGCGACCAGTTCTTTGCCTATCTGAAGGACAGTTTCGACACGCTCTATGCCGAGGGCAAGGCCGGCCGGCCGCGCATGATGAACATCGGCCTGCATTGCCGCCTCGTCGGGCGGCCGGGCCGGGTGGCGGCGCTGAAGCGCTTCGTCGACTACGTGAAGTCGCACGACAAGGTCTGGCTGGCACGGCGCATCGATATCGCCCGCCACTGGCAAGAAAACCACCCCTATCGACCCGCAGCACTCAGACCGTCCAAGATGGAATTCGAGACGTTCGTCCACACTTTCGGCGGTGTCTTCGAGCATTCGCCCTGGATCGCCGAACGCGCCTTCGAGTTGGAGCTGGGCCCGGCGCATGACTCATCCGGCGGCCTGCACAACGCGCTTTGCCGCGTCTTCCGTTCCGCAAGCGAGGCCGAGCGGCTTTCAGTGCTCAACGCCCATCCCGACCTTGCCGGCAAACTGGCCAAGGCCAAACGGCTGACGGCGGAATCGACCAAGGAACAGGCCTCAGCCGGACTCGACGCGCTGACCGACAAGGAGCGCGAACTGTTTTCCAAGCTCAATGCCGCATACGTCACCACCTTCGGCTTCCCGTTCATCATCGCGGTGAAAGGCAAGACCAAGGAGGAGATCCTGGCGGAATTCGAGGCACGCATCGGCAACAGCCGCGGCGTTGAATTCGAGACCGCCTGCAAACAGGTCGAGCGCATCGCGCTGCTCCGCCTCAAGGACATGCTTCCGCAATAGGTTTAACCCATGGATACGATCAGGATGCCCGACCGAACCTATTACGCGCCGCATGGCGGCCACCCTGGCCAGAGTGAGCTGCTGACCGGCCGCGCCGTCTTCACCGAGGCCTATGCCGTCATCCCCAAGGGGGTGATGCAGGACATCGTCACCAGCGCCTTGCCGTTCTGGGACAAGACCCGCGTCTGGATATTGTCGCGGCCGCTGTCCGGCTTTGCCGAGACGTTTTCGCAATACATTGTCGAGGTCGCGCCCGGTGGCGGCAGCGAGAGGCCGGAGCCCGATGCAGGCGCCGAAGGGGCCTTGTTCGTGGTCGAAGGCGAGTTGACCGTTCTGCTTGCCGGCAAGAAGCATGTGCTCAGACCGGGCGGCTTCGCCTTCCTACCGCCGGCCAGCGCCTGGACGGTTCGCAACGAGAGCAAGACCGAGGTCCGCTTCCATTGGATCCGCAAGGCTTACGAGGCGGTCGACGGTCTAGAGGCGCCGGAAGCCTTCTTCACCAACGAACAGGACATCGCGCCAACGCCGATGCCCGGCACCGAAGGCCGCTGGGCGACGACCCGTTTCGTCGATCCTGCCGATTTGCGCCACGACATGCACATGACCATCGTGACGCTCGAGCCCGGCGCGGTCATTCCCTTCGCCGAGACGCATGTCATGGAGCACGGGCTTTATGTGCTGGAAGGCAAGGCGGTCTACCGCCTCAACCAGGACTGGGTCGAGGTCGAGGCCGGCGACTTCATGTGGCTGCGCGCCTTCTGCCCCCAGGCCTGCTATGCCGGCGGCCCGGGCAAATTCCGCTATCTGCTCTACAAGGACGTCAACCGCCACGCCAAGCTCGGCGGTGCCGGCATTGCTAGGCGGGCGCCGTGACCCGCATCGTCGCGCGGCCGCTGACCCGCGAGAGCTTTGCCGCCTTCGGCGACGTCATCGACATGGGCGGCGACAATCACTACCCGATCAATGGCGGCAAGGCCGAGCGCTACCACGATCTTGCCACGGCGCAAGCGACAGGGCCGAACGCCCGCGTGCTGATCTCGATGGTGCGCGGCACGCCTTACGAATTGCCGCTAAAGCTGACCATGGTCGAGCGCCATCCATTCGGCAGCCAGGCTTTCATTCCGCTGTCGCCCCGGCCGTTCCTTGTCGTCGTCTGCCACGACGGCGATGGGGGACCGGGTGAACCGCAGGCCTTCATCACCGCGCCCGGACAAGGCATCAACTATTCCCGCAACCTCTGGCACGGCGTGCTGACGCCGCTCGGCGAGGCGCAGGATTTCCTGATCGTCGACCGCGGCGGCGACGGTTCCAACCTGGAAGAATTCCATTTCTCGCACGCCTACGAGATCCATCTCCCCGACGAGAGCTTGTAATGACCGACATTTCCCTGATCGACCGCCTGCTCGACGTGATCGAGCACGACATCGTGCCGAAGACGGCCGACGGTGTTGCCCATGGCAACAAGCTGTTCGGCGCGGCGATCCTGCGCAAGGACGACCGTTCGCTGGTACTGGCCGAAACCAACAACGAGATCGAAAACCCGCTCTGGCATGGCGAGGTGCATTGCCTGAAGCGCTTCTATGAAATGCCAAAGGCCGAGCGCGTCGATACGAAAGACGCCATCTTCATCGCCACGCATGAACCCTGCTCGCTCTGCCTATCGGCGATCACCTGGACCGGCTTCGACAATTTCTACTATCTGTTCAGCCATGAGGATTCGCGCGACAGCTTCGCCATCCCGCATGATCTGAAGATTCTCAAGGAAGTCTTCACCCTCGATCCCGGCGGCTACAATGCCGAGAATGCCTACTGGAAGAGCTTTTCGATCCGCAGATTGGTACGGTCACTCCCCGAGGCCGAGCGCCAGCGGCTGGAAACGCGCATCGGCGAGATCTCGGCACGCTATGACGACCTGTCCGGCGCCTACCAAGCGAGCAAGGGCGACAACGACATTCCGCTGAATTGACGCGGACTGACCAGCCGAATTCGTTGGCTGGCCCACGACGCGATGCCACGGGCTCCATCATCTGGCGATCCTGGAGTCCCGCATGAAAATTGTCACCGAGTTCCCCCGCAAAGTCGTCGAATTTCCAGTAATGGGGATTGTCATGCCGGACGGCTGCCGGCTGTCGGCGAGGGTGTGGATGCCGGAAGACGCCGGCGACGATCCGGTGCCGGCGATCCTCGAGCACCTGCCCTACCGCAAGCGGGACGGCACCATTCTCCGCGATCAGCTGACGCATCCCTATTTCGCCGGCCACGGCTACGCCTCGATCCGCGTCGACATGCGCGGCAATGGCGATTCCGAAGGGCTGATGGACGACGAATATTCCGAACAGGAATTGCAGGACGCCTGCGACGTCATCGCCTGGGCGGCTTCGCAGCCCTGGTGCAACGGCAATGTCGGCATGATGGGCATTTCCTGGGGCGGCTTCAACTGCCTGCAGGTGGCGGCCAAGCAGCCCCCGGCGCTGAAGGCGGTTATCAGCCTGTGCTCGACCTCCGACCGCTATGCCGACGATATCCACTACAAGGGCGGTTGCCTGCTGATCGAGAATTTCGGCTGGGCGTCGACCATGCTGTCCTATTCGTCGCGGCCGCCGGACCCGCTCTTCACCGGCGACAAAAGGTGGCGCGACCTTTGGCTGACCCGGCTGGAGAACCAGCCTTTTCTCGCGCCGCTGTGGCTGAAGCACCAGCACCGCGACGCCTATTGGAAGCGCGGCTCAATCTGCGAGGATTATTCCGCCATCCAGGCCGCCGTGCTGTCGATCGGCGGCTGGCACGACGGCTACCGCAACACCGTCTCGCATCTGGCCACCAACATCGAAGCGCCGGTGAAGGGCATCATCGGACCGTGGATCCACAAATACCCGCATTACGCGGCACCCACACCGCGCATCGGTTTCCTGCAGGAGGCCCTGCGCTGGTGGGACCGCTGGCTGAAGGATATCGACACTGGTGTCGAGGTCGATCCAGCCTATCGTGCCTATGTCATGGACAGTGTCCGCCCCGCGCGCTGGCATCCCAAGCGGCCCGGTCGCTGGGTGGCTGAGCAGGAATGGCCGTCGCCTGCCATCAAGACGCAATCGATCGAGCTTGTCTCCGACGGTAGCAAGCCCGCCATCGTTGCTTCGCCGCAGAGTTGCGGCCTTGCCGGCGGCGAGTATTTTCCGTTCACCTTCGGCCCCGAACTGCCCGGCGACCAGCGCCCCGATGACGCTTTGTCGGTGTGTTTCGACCAGCCGGAACTCACTGAGGCGATCGACATCGTCGGCGCGCCCGAAGTCGAGGTGCGGCTGTCCTCCGACCGACCGCAGGCCAACATCGCGATCCGGCTGTGCGACGTGCACCCTGACGGTGCCTCGGAACTGATTTCCTACGGCGTGCTCAATCTGACACATCGCAATTCGCACGAATTCCCCGAGGCGCTGGTACCGGGCGAAACCGTGTCGGCGCGCGTGGTGCTCGATCAATGCGCCTATCGCGTGCCGGCAGGCCACCATCTGCGCATTGCCGTGTCGAATACCTATTGGCCGATGATCTGGCCGTCGCCGGAGCCGGTTCGGCTCGCCTTGTCGGCCGCCGTGCTGGCCCTGCCGCTGCGGCCGCTGGCGACAGGCAACGAAGTGACGTTTGCCGAGCCGGAAAGCGCCACTCCCTGGGCGACCGAGACGATCCGCGCCGCCAATTCCGAGCGTCATGTCGATCGCGACGAGAAGACCGGAATTGTGACGCTTTCCATAACGGATGATTTTGGCAAGGTGCGCGATCTTGCCCATGGCCTGGCCAATGGCAGCATCGCCCGCGAGATCTGGACGATCCATCCGGACGATCCCCTGGCGGCCTCTGGAAAAACGCACTGGACGCAGACCCTGTCGCGAAATGGATGGTCGGTGCGCACCGAGACATTCGCGGAAATGCGATCGGACGCGCAAAACTTCATCCTCAGCGCCAGAATCGAGGCCTATGAGGGCGAAACTCTCGTTTTCGAGCGTAACTTCGAGGAAAGGGTGCCGCGCGTCCTCCTGTGACCACGGATTTGGTTGGTCCAAATGCGACGTACGATTTACGCCACGGCATGTCGCATTCGGTCTTGCTTACCGCTTTCCCTTGCGGTMATTATTCTCCTCACAAGAAACAAGAAAAACGACCGCAGAGTCGAACCAACAGAGTGAGGAACTCAACATGTCAAACGAACTGGAATTCCTTAGCCGGCGAGTCGCTTCCGGCAAGTTGAGCCGTCGCGATTTTCTCGGTCGGGCGGCAGCACTCGGCGTCACCGCGACCTTCGCCAACTCGCTGCTTTCAGGTGCGGCGCGCGCTGCCGGCCCAATCAAGGGCGGCACGCTGAAGGCCGGCCTCGTCGGCGGCGAATCCACCAACAGCCTCGATCCGGCGCTGATGATGACGCAGGTGCCGTTCGCCTTCGGCAAGTGCTGGGGCGAAATGATCGTCGAGCTGTCGCCGGAAGGCAAGCTTGAGAACCGCATCGCCGAGGAGATCGGCTCCTCGGACGACGCCAAGGTGTGGACGTTGAAGATCCGCGACGGCGTCGAATTCCACAATGGCAAGACGGTGACCGCGGCAGACGTCGCCGCGACCCTCGAGCGCCATTCGGACGAAAAGTCGAAATCCGGCGCGCTCGGCTACATGAAGGGCATCGAGACCATCAAGGCAAACGGCAAGGAAGTGGTGCTGACGCTGAAGGAGGCCAACGCCGACCTGCCCTATCTGCTCAGCGACTATCACCTGATCGTGCAGCCGAACGGCGGCAAGGACAAGCCGGATGCCGGCATCTCGGCCGGCCCGTACGTGGTCAAGACCAACGAGCCCGGCGTACGCCATGGCGGCGAGCGCTTCGCCAATTACTGGCAGGGCGACAAGATGGGCCATGCCGACCAGATCGAAGTCATCGTCATCAACGATGCGACCGCCCGCACGGCGGCCCTGCAGGGCGGCCAGGTCAACATGATCAACCGCGTCGAGCCGAAGATCGTCGACCTGATCAAGCGCCTGCCGGGCGTCACCATCCGCAACCACGCGGGTCCTGGCCACTACGTGTTCATCATGCACTGCAACACGGCACCATTCGACAACAACGATCTGCGCATGGCACTCAAGCTGGCCATCGACCGCGAGGAAATGCTGGACAAGATCCTGCGCGGCTACGGCTCGCTCGGCAACGACTTCCCGATCAATTCGTCCTATCCGCTGTTCACGGAGATCGAGCAGCGCAAGTACGATCCCGACAAGGCCAAGTTCCACTACAAGAAGTCGGGTCACGACGGCACCGTGCTGCTGAGGACCTCGGACGTCGCCTTCCCGGGCGCTGTCGATGCCTCGCAGCTGTTCCAGCAGAGCGCGGCCAAGGCCGGCATCAAGATCGAGCTCAAGCGCGAGCCCGGCGACGGCTACTGGAACGAGGTCTGGAACAAGCAGCCCTTCTGCGCCTCCTACTGGGGCGGCCGCTCGACGCAGGACCAGATGTACTCGACCGCCTATCTGTCGACCGCCGACTGGAACGACACGCGTTTCAAGCGTCCGGACTTCGACAAGATGGTGCTGGCGGCGCGCGCCGAACTCGACGAGACCAAGCGCAAGCAGATGTACCATGACATGGCTGTCCTGGTGCGCGACGAGGGCGGCCTGATCCTGCCGATGTTCAACCAGTTCATCGATGCGACCGGCGCCAAGGTCGATGGCTGGGTCGATGATCCGCATCAGGAATTGATGAACGGCTACGCCCTGGCGAAGTGCTGGCTCCAGGCCTGAGCCCGGCTTTGCGGATATGTCTTCACCCATCCTGAAGCTAATTGCCCAGCGCGTTGCGCTGGGCATCGTCCTGTTGTTGGCCGTTTCGGTCCTGATCTTCGCCGGCACCCAGATCCTGCCCGGCGACGTCGCGCAAGCCATTCTCGGGCAATCGGCAACACCGGAGTCGCTCGCCAATTTGCGCGAGCAGCTCGGCCTCAACGATCCGGCCTATATCAGGTATTTCCGCTGGCTCGGCGGCGTGCTCACCGGCGATCTTGGCACAGCCATGACGAGCGGCCAGGACATCGCGACGTCGATCAAGGACCGGCTGTGGAACACGCTGTTTCTCGCCTTCTGGGCGGCGATCGTCGCCGTGCCGCTGGCGATTATCCTCGGGCTGATCGCGGTGCGCTACCGCAATGGCTGGGTCGACAAGCTGATCTCCGGACTGGCGCTGGCCTCGACCTCGTTTCCCGAATTCTTCATCGGCTATGTGCTGGTCTATTTCTTTGCCGTGAAATGGCAGATCTTCCCCGGCATTTCGACCGTCTATGACGGCATGCCGTTCGGCGAGCGCATGCAGGCGATCGCCTTGCCGGCGACAGCGCTGACGCTGGTGGTGCTGGCCCACATGATGCGCATGACGCGCGCGGCGATCCTCAACGTCATGCAGTCGGCCTATGTCGAGACGGCCGAACTGAAAGGCCTGTCGGCATTCAACGTCATCCGCAGGCACGCCTTCCCCAACGCGATCGCGCCTATCATCAACGTCGTGATGCTCAACCTCGCCTATCTCATCGTCGGCGTCGTCGTGGTCGAGGTGATCTTCGTCTACCCGGGCATGGGGCAGTATCTCGTCGACCACGTCACCAAGCGCGATGTGCCGGTGGTGCAAGCGGTCGGCCTGATCTTCGCCGCCGTCTACATCAGCCTGAACATCATTGCGGACATAGGGGCTATCGTCGCCAATCCGCGCCTCAGACATCCAAAATAGGGGGCGGATATGCTCGATATCAAACGCATCCCCATCCCCGCGCTGATCGGCATCGTGCTGACGTCACTGTTCGTGCTGGCGGCGCTCTTCGCACCCTGGATCGCGCCGCACGGCAATGGCGAGATCGTCGGCGACGTCTGGGAACCGATGTCGGCAACGCATTGGCTCGGCACCGACAATCTCGGTCGTGATCTCCTGTCGCGCATGATCTACGGCGCTCGCATCACGCTGTTCATCGCCGTGCTTGCCACCGCCCTGTCGTTCTCGCTCGGCGCCATCCTCGGTTTCTCGGCGGCGGTGTTCGGCGGCTGGTTCGACACGCTTTTGTCGCGCCTCGTCGATCTCCTGATGTCGATCCCGACGCTGATCATGGCCCTCGTCGTGCTCTCCGTGCTGCCGACCAACCTGGTGACGCTGATCCTGGTGATGGGCGTTCTGGACTCGACCCGCGTCTATCGCCTGTCACGGGCCGTCGCCGTCGACATCAACGTCATGGACTACGTCGAGGCGGCGAAGCTGCGCGGCGAAGGCAGCGCCTGGATCATTTTCCGCGAGATCCTGCCCAACGCGCTGTCGCCGCTGGTTTCGGAACTCGGCCTGCGTTTCATCTATGCCGTGCTGTTCCTGTCGACGCTGTCGTTCCTCGGCCTTGGCGTCCAGCCGCCGGATGCGGACTGGGGCGGCATGGTCAAGGAAAACAAGGACGGCATCGTCTTCGGCATCGCAGCCGCGCTCATCCCGGCGGCGGCAATCGCCATGCTGGCGATTTCCGTCAACCTGGTTGCGGACTGGGTGCTCAACCGGACGACCAGCCTGAAGGGAGGACGCGGGTGATGGCTGACAGCAAAGCGAACTCTGGCCTCCTGCTCGACATCCGCAATCTGCGCATCGAAGCCACTGTCTTCCCGCCAGGCGAGCCGCCGAAGAACATCGTGCTGGTGCACGACGTCTCGCTGACTCTGCAAAAGGGCAAGGTGCTTGGCCTGATCGGCGAATCCGGCGCCGGCAAGTCGACCATCGGCCTCTCGTCCATGGGCTATGGCCGCGGTGGCGTGCGCATCACCGGCGGCGAGGTGATCCTCAACGGCCGCGACATCCTCAAGGGCGGCAAGGACGGCTTCCGCAAGCTTCGCGGCCGTGAGGTCTGCTACGTCGCGCAATCGGCGGCCGCCGCCTTCAACCCGGCGCACAAGCTGATGGACCAGGTGGTGGAAGCCACCCTGCTGCACGGTACGGCGACACGCGCCGAGGCGGAGAAGCGCGCCGTTGCGCTGTTCAAGAAGCTCAGCCTGCCCAACCCCGAAACCATCGGCGAGCGCTTTCCGCACCAGGTCTCGGGCGGCCAGCTGCAGCGCGTGATGACGGCGATGGCGCTCTGCTCCGAGCCGGACCTGATCGTCTTCGACGAACCGACCACGGCGCTCGACGTGACGACGCAGATCGACGTGCTGGCTGCGATCAAGGACGCCATCCGCGACACGCATGTGGCGGCGCTCTACATCACCCACGACCTTGCCGTCGTCGCTCAGGTCTCGGACGAGATCATGGTGCTGCGCCATGGCCGGCTGGTCGAATGGGGTGGCACGCGCCAGATCATCAAGGAGCCTCGCCAGGAGTACACCAACGCGCTGGTGTCGGTGCATGAGATCGAGCACGCCGAGCAGAAGCCCGGCACGACGCCGTTCCTGTCGGTGAAGAACGTCACCGCCGCCTATGGCCGCAGCCATATCAAGGTGCTGAAGAACGTCTCGGTCGACATCTATCCGGGCCAGACGCTGGCCGTGGTCGGCGAATCCGGCTCCGGCAAGTCGACGCTGGCGCGCGCCATCACCGGGCTTTTGCCGCCGGAAGAAGGAACCGTCACCTTCGATGGGCGCCCGCTGGCAAACCGGCTGGCCGACCGGCCGAAGGAGGATCTGCGTCAGTTGCAGATGATCTACCAGATGGCCGACGTGGCGATGAACCCGCGCCAGACCGTCGGCACCATTATCGGCCGGCCGCTGGAATTCTATTTCGGCATACGCGGCCGCGAGCGCGACAAACGCGTCGCCGAACTGCTCGACAAGATCGAGATGGGCAAGGGCTTTTCCGATCGCTACCCGGCCGAGCTTTCCGGCGGCCAGAAGCAGCGCGTCTGCATCGCCCGTTCGCTCGCCGCCAAGCCGAAGCTGATCATCTGCGACGAGGTGACATCGGCGCTCGACCCGCTGGTTGCGCATGGCATCCTGAAGCTGCTGCTCGAGCTGCAGAAGGAGGAGAACGTCGCCTATCTGTTCATCACCCATGACCTCGCCACGGTGAAGTCGATCGCCGATTCGATCGCGGTGATGTATCGCGGCGAAGTGGTGCGCTATGGCCCGAAGAGCAAGGTGTTGAGCCCGCCCTTCGACGACTATACCGACCTTCTCCTGTCGTCGGTGCCAGAGATGGAGATCGGCTGGCTGGAAAAGGCGATCAAGGGACGGCGCATGGCGAGCGCGGGAAACTAGGGCAATTCCGGGAAAAGTGTGCGCCGTTTCCCGTCCGGAACTGCGTCAGAGCAGGGATAGACCCGACCCGCTGGTCCAGGCACGCCTGCCGTCATCCGCATGCAACACTAGATTGCCACACGTCCCTTTGGACGGGCGCCGCCCGTGTGACGTTGTTTTAGAAAAGGGGGTAGGACATGAACACTGAACTCGACCATCTCGCTGAACTCGCCGGACAGGGCCGGATATCGCGTCGCGACTTCCTCGGCCGTACCGCGGCACTTGGCGTCTCGGCGGCACTGGCCACGACGTTGGCCGGCAAGGCCTTCGCCCAGACGCCGGTCAAGGGCGGCATCATCAAGGCCGGACTGCAAGGCGGCGAATCGACCAACAGCCTCGACCCGGCGCTGAACCTCAGCCAGGTCACCTACAATTTCGGCAAGCAGTGGGGCGAATTCCTCGTGCGCCTGACACCCGAAGGCGGCGTCCAGAACCTGATCGCCGAGGAGATCGGTGCTTCCGATGACGCCAAGACCTGGACCATCAAGGTGCGCGACGGCATCGAATTCCACAACGGCAAAACCGTAACCGCCGAGGATGTCGCGGCCACGCTTGAGCGCCACGCCGACGAAAAATCGAAATCGGGCGCGCTCGGCGTGCTGAAGAACATCAAAGCCATCAAGCCGAGCGGCAAGGAAGTGATCGTCACGCTCGGCGACGCCGATGCCGACTTCCCCTATCTGATGGCCGACTACCACCTTGTCATCCAGCCGAATGGCGGCAAGGACAATCCCAACGCCGGCATCAGCGCCGGGCCTTACAAGGTCACCGTCAACCAGCCCGGCGTGCGCCATGGCGGCGAGCGCTTCGCCAATTACTGGCAGGGCGACAAGCTGGGCCATGCCGACCAGATCGAGATCGTCGTCATCAACGACGCGACCGCGCGGCTGGCTGCCTTGCAAGGTGGACAGGTGCAGCTGATCAACCGCGTCGAGCCGAAAGTGGTCGATCTGGTCAAGCGCATCCCCGGCGTCACCATCGAGAACGTGTCGGGCCGAGGCTACTATCCGTTCAACATGTTCTGCGACACCGCGCCCTTCGACAACAGCGACCTGAGGATGGCGCTGAAGCTGGCCATGGACCGCGATGAATTGCTGGAGAAGATCCTGCGCGGCTATGGCTCGGTCGGTAACGACTTCCCGATCAACGAAGCCTATCCGCTGTTTTCGAGCGATATCGAACAGCGTAAGTTCGACCCGGAAAAGGCTGCGGCAGCCTACAAGAAGTCCGGCCACAGCGGCTCGATCCTGCTGCGCACCTCCGACGTCGCCTTCCCAGGCGCCGTCGATGCGGCCCAGCTCTACCAGCAGTCCTGCGCCAAGGCCGGCATCAAGATCGAGATCAAGCGAGAGCCCGGCGACGGCTACTGGTCGGAGGTCTGGAACAAGCAGCCCTTCTCGCTCTCCTATTGGGGTGGGCGGCCGACGCAGGACCAGATGTATTCCACCGGTTATGTCTCGACCGCCGACTGGAACGACACGCGTTTCAAGCGGCCGGAATTTGACAAGATGCTGTTCACCGCCCGCGCCGAACTCGACCAGGCCAAGCGCAAGGCGATCTACCACGACATGGCGGTGCTGATGCGCGACGAAGGCGGGCTGATCGTGCCGTTCTTCAACCAGTTCATCGACGCTGCCGCCACCAACAAGATCGCCGGCTACGTCAAGAACCCGAACGGCGAGATGATGGACGGTTATGCCCTTGGCGCGTGCTGGCTGACCGCCTAGCCTATCCTTGGTTCATAAACGGAACGCCGTGTGCCCAGCGGTGCACGGCGTTCTGATTTCAACTGGTCAATCGCAGGGAGCCGCCCGTGGCGCTCAAGACAAAACTTTTGCTGATCATCCTCGATGGCGTCCCCTACAGGAACTGGCGCCGGCTGATGGGCAATCTCGAGGGCTGGGTGCAATCGGGCGAGGCAAGCGTCTGGAAGATGCGCTCGGTGCTGCCGTCGACCTCCGCCTGCTGCTACGCCTCGATCCACACCGGGGTTTCGCCGCAGGTGCATGGCATCCTGTCCAACGAGAACCGGTTCCGCGTCGAACAACCCGACATCTTCTCCGAAGTCAGCAAGGCTGGTGGCAAGACGGGTGCGGTGACCCATTCCTATTGGTCGGAATTCTTCCGCGCCCATCCCTTCGACCTGGTCGAGGACATGGAATTCGACGAGCCGGGTGGACCGATCACGCATGGGCGGTTCCACACCATGACCGGCTACAATCTTCGCAACCAGATGACGCCGAGCGACGTCGATTTGTTCGCGACGCTGACCATGCTGACCAGGCGCCACGGCATCGATTACGGCATCCTGCACACCTGTACGCTGGACTCGATGGGCCACCGCTTCGGCCATGACTGTCACGAGATGGATCATGCCGTCTATGCGATGGACGGCATGCTGGCCGCCTTCCTGCCGCGCTGGATCGAGGCTGGCTACGAGGTCATGGTCACCGCCGACCACGGCCAGACCGATCGCGGCCACCATGGCGGCCATGACGACGAGATGCAGGATTTCGCGCTGTATTATTTCGGGCCCGGCAAGGGTCCGCAGGCCGAGACGCTGCTCGACCAGCTGCAACTGGCGCCGACCATCTTGAGCCGCCTCGGGGTGCCGGTGCCGGCGACAATGAAGGCCAAGTCTTTCCTGGACTGAAGGGGTGCCGGCGACGCACGCCAACATTGAAAATAAATAGCGAACGCCGACGCCGCCCCTCATCCGCCTGCCGACACCTTCTCCGGTACAGGAACGTGGAGAAGGGATGGTCTGGCAACCGCCCGACTCTTCGGTTAGCCTCCGCGAATTCCTTGGCGGAGGATGAACCTTTTTGGACCGATCAGCGACAGAGCAGACAGGAGCCAGGCGGCTCGACCGGCCATGACGGCAGCGACGGAGACCGATCGCGCTCTTGTCGACCGGGTCGCGAAGGGCGACCGTGCCGCCGTGCGGCTCCTGTTCATGCGTCACCACGCGCGGGTCTACCGCTTCGTGGCGCGCCAGACGGGATCGGAAATGATGGCAGACGACATCGCGAACGAGGTGTTCCTCGAACTGTGGCGGCAGGCGCCAGCCTTCGAGGGGCGCTCCGAAGTCTCGACATGGCTGCTCGGCATCGCCCGGTTCAAGGCGCTGTCTTCGCTGCGCAAGAAAAAGGAAGACTGGATCGACGACGAGGCTGCCGCCGCGGTGCCCGACAGCGCCGACACGCCGGAAGTCGTCACCATGAAGGAAGACAAGGCTGCCGCCCTGCGACGCTTCGTCGACGCGTTGCCGGAAGAGCACCGCACGGTGATCGATCTTGCCTATTATCATGGGCAGTCGGTGGGCGAGATCGGCGAGGTGCTCGGCATTCCGGTCGCGACCGTCAAGACCCGAATGTTCTACGCCCGCAAGAAACTCGGCGAGGCCCTGAAGGCCGCCGGTTACGACAGGGGGTGGCCATGAGCGCCGCTGAAAAGATGTCGCGCCGCGACGAAATGGAAACGCTGCTGCCGTTCTATCTGAACGGCTCGCTGGAAGGCTCGGACCTGGAAGCCGTCGAGGAATGGCTGGCCAGCGATCCCGCGGCGCTGGCCGCCCTTGGCGAGGCCGAAGCCGAATTCTCCGGCACCACCGCCGCCAACGAAGCGATCCGCCCGCCGGCCGATGCGCTGAGCCGCTTCGCCAAAGCGCTCGACGCCGAGGCCGGACCTGCACGCGCGTCCGCGGGCGCGTCCTGGCTGGCGCAGGCATGGGGCCGCTTCATGGCGGTGCCGGTCGGTGTCGCCTGGGCGGCGGCCGCGGTTCTGCTGGCGCTGATCATCGTGCAGTCGTTTGTTCAGCCCGGCGGCAAGGGTAAGGATTTCGAGATTGCCGGGGCGGAAGGCGATCTGGCGAAAATGCCGTTCGCCCTGGTCAAGTTCAAGCCGGATGCAAGGATGTCCGATATTTCGGGCTTTCTGGGCAATAACGGGCTGAAGATCATCGGCGGACCGACCGCCGATGGCGTGTTCCGGCTTGGTATTCCCGCCGCCAACGCCGCCGACTACACCAAGCAGCTCGGCCTTATTGCCGCCCAGCCTTTCACCGAGACTGTGATCGAGGGAAGGAAACCGGTTGATGGCGGCTGAGGCGGCGGTCATTCGATTTGCGGCAATCCTGGCGGCGGCGATGACAATCGCCGCCGTGCCTGCGTCGGCGCAGACCAACGCCACCAACCCCGATCCGACGAAAATCGACTGCAGCGACGCGAGCAATGCGGCAAGCGCCGACTGCGCCAAGGATGGCAGCGACACAAAGAACGGATCGGGCGCGGCGCAGCCCGGCGCTGTTTTCCTGCCAGCCCTGATCGTCGACCTGTTCCCCAATCCGGTTGCCCCCCCGGCACTGCCGCCGACACCACGGTCGGATCCGGCGACGCCGCCTGCCGACAGCCAGGCCGGCCCGCCGCCTGGCGGCCCGATCGTCTCGCCGACCGATCTCATCGCCGTTCTGCCGCCGCGCGCGGTGGCCGGCGATTTCGTGCCGGACGAGGTGCTGGTGACAGTCGACGGCGATGCCGGCGCGGTGCAGCAGATCGCCGCGTCCTACGGCCTCCAGGTGCGCTCGCAGCGCCAGTCGCTGCTGCTTGGCACCACGCTGGTGCGGTTCGGCATTCCCGACGGCCGCCCCGTCGGCGTCGTGCTGGCGCAATTGGCCGCCGACGGCCGCACCCAGCGACGCGAACCCAACCATGTCTATTCGCTGCAGCAGGCCGCCAACATCGTCAATTATGCCTTCGAGCGCATCGCGCTCGATTCCAAACAGGCCAGCGGCGAAAACGTCCGCATCGCGGTGATCGACACCGGTATCGACGACAGCAATCCGGCGCTCTCAGGCGTAATCGCCGGGCAGTTCGACGCCATGCCCGACGTGCCGATCGAAAAGCGCGATCACGGCACTTCGGTCGACGGTCTGATCGCTGGCGTCGGCGCGCTGGAGGGCATGGCGCCCGGCGCCAGGATCTATCACGCCCGCGCCTTCGAGGGCGGCAAGTCGACCATGGACGTCATCCTGTCGGCCCTCGACTGGGCGGCGAGCCAGGACGTACGCATCATCAACATGAGCTTCGTCGGACCGAAGAACGACCTGCTCGGAGTCGCCTGCCGCAATGCGCGGGCGCTCGGCATCGTGCTGGTCGCCGCCGCCGGCAACAACGGGCCGAAGGCGCCCTATGGCTACCCGGCGGCATTCGACGGCGTCATCGCGGTGACCGCCACCGACGCCAAGGATGGGCTGATGCCGCAGGCCAATCGCGGAGCCTATGTCTTCATCTCGGCGCCTGGCGTCGAGATGGTGGCGCCGAGCGGCGCCGGCTCGGACGTGGTCACCGGCACCTCGTTCGCGGCAGCGATCGTGACCGGCGCCATTGCCAATCTCATCCATGCCGCGCCCGACCGCTCGGCCGACGGCATCGAGAAGGCGCTGGCGGCAACGGCCAGGGATCTCGGCCCCAAGGGGCGCGACAATGATTTCGGCTACGGCCTGCTCGACATCAAGGCCGCCGAGGCGGCGAAGGAGTAGTCCGCGACGGCTCAAGTCGCGGTTTGGGACGCGCCAGAAAATAGAATGCGGCGATGTGCGTGATCATCAGCAGCGGAACATAGATGACCGGGATCGCGTAGGTGGCGCCCAATTCCCCCGCGCGAGCGGGAAGGTCGATCTGGACGGCATGGTAATAGTCGATGATGAGGTCAACTATCCCGACGAGATTGAAGGCGACGACGAACGCCCAGAACAGCTGAGGTATCCTCACCGTGAGCAGCGACAGCATGGCCAGCACCCCGGTTGCGAAGTCGCCATAGGCGGCGAACACGGCGAAGCTGGCCGGCAGATCGGGGCTGACGACGCCCGGGACGAGGAAGACGAGCCCGAAGAAGCGGAAGCTGTGCAAGGTAGCAATAGCGCGTTGCGCCGCGACCCTGTCCATCGATCTCAGCCACGGCAGACCGTAGGCACGGAGGCAAAGCAGCCACGCGACATAGCCCAGAACGAGATGGGTTTGGAACAGGACTTCTGTAGACATTTGACCTCCTCAACGGTTGGTTCACACAACCTCGAACACCGCGGTCAGGACGCCGAGCCGCCCTTCCATGAGATTTCGTCCCAGGTTGGCCGCAAGCTCCGCGAAGTCCTGCCCCATCACCACGCCGAGATTTGGCGAAGGCGGCGGTCCCGAAACGCGGAGCTGTGCGAACCAGGCCTTGGCGACCTCGGTGTCGTCTTGCCATGCCAATATGCGGAAGCCGGCTGGTTCGATCGCTTCGCGCGTCGCACTGATTGTCAGGAGAAAGCTCGTCGCCGGCGTTCGCGCCCAGGGGAGCGGATAGCGTGGCTCGCCGACGCCCGACACGACGTCGAAGGTGGCAAACCTGCCGCCTGGCTTCAGCACGCGCCTAATCCCGCGATAGAGCTGCGCCCGGTCGGAGATGTTCATCGCCACATGCTGCAGCAGCACGATGTCGAAACGGCCATCATCGAATGGGAGCTCCCGTGCACTGGCGGTCTGGAACGACAGCTGCCCGCTCTGTCCCGTGCGGTCGGTCAGATAACGCGCGGCATCCACGAAAGGCTCGCTGATATCCACGCCAGTGACCCGGCAACCATAGGTCGCGGCCAGGAAGCGCGCCGGCCCGCCGATGCCCGAACCGACGTCCAGCACTGACATGCCGGCGGCGATCCCCGCCAATTGGGCAAGCTCGGCGGTGGCGGCAAGCCCACGGGTATGAAATTGGTCAAGGGCGCCCAATTGCTGGGGCGTGAGAAGTTGATCATCCGGGCCAAGGGCAGCCAGTACCGTCTTCAGCCGCTCAGTCAGGCCGGTCGCGCGATAGTGGTCGCGCACTCCATCAAGTTCATCGGTCATTGCAAGATGTCTCCAGGCTTCACCTCCTACCTAAGCCCGCTTCCATAATTCGACTATCCGCTGTAATCACAACAACCCATGAAGCAGAACTACACAGTCCGACACGGTGCGCTGGAGGGCGTCGAGGCGTTCCTGGCTGTCGCCAGGCACCGCAACTTCCGCCGTGCCGCCGCGGATCTCGGCGTGACGCCGTCCGCCGTGAGCCAGGCGGTGCGCGCGCTGGAAGCGCGTATGGGCACGGCGCTGTTCGTCCGCACGACGCGCAGCGTCGGCTTGACCGAGCCTGGCCAACGGTTCCTCGACCGTGCCGGCCCTGCCTTCGAGGAACTCGTCGCTGCCGGCGAGGCGGTGCGCGACGCCAGCCAGCGGCCGACCGGGCTGCTGCGCCTGTCCGTGCCCCGCGCCGTCGTGCCATTGATCCTGGAGCCGATGATCGCATCGTTCTGCCGAGCCTATCCCGAGATCGAGCTGGAGATCGCCGCGAGCGACGAGATGGTCGATCTCGCGACCGGCGGGTTCGATGCCGGTATCCGCCTTGGCCAGTTCATCGCGGCTGACATGGTGGCGGTGCGGCTCACGCCGCCGTTCGCGTTCGTGGTCGTCGGCAGCCCTGACTATCTCGAGCGCCACGGCCGCCCCGAGCGTGTCGACGACTTGCGCCACCACGCCTGCTTGCGCTTGCGCCGTTCGAACGGCGCGATCGCGCCCTGGTCCTTCGTCGACGGCAACGAGGCGATCGAGGCGATGGTCTCAGGCCCGTTGATCGCACACGACTATCCGACGCTGCTTGGTGCCGCCATGCAGGGCGTCGGGCTGGCGCAGACGCCTCGACCCGTTGCCGAAGGTCCGATCGCCGAAGGAAAACTCACGTCGGTTCTGGACGGCGTTGCAGGTTCGACGCCGGGCGTCTTCCTCTATCATCCCGGCAAGCGCCAGGTCTTGCCGAAGCTGCGCGCCTTCATCGACCACCTCAAATCCCCAGCCTGAGACGCCGGCGAACCGTCGTTGGGAGTTGTCCGGTCCCTAGGCCGGCGCACCGGCGACCGAGCCTCGGACCACCAGGTCGACCGGCCAGACCTCGCCGCGGGCGCCCTCTTCCAGCCCGGAGATCCGCGCTGCCAGCCGCTCGGCGACGCGCGCACCGGCGAGACGGATCGACGAGCGCGTCGTCGACAGCGGCACGGAGAAATTCTCCGGCCTCAGCCAGGGAAAGACGTCGTCATGGGCGATCAGCGATACGTCGCCTGGGATGGTCAGGCCGAGATCGCGCACCGCGCGCACCACGCCCAGCGCCATGATCAGGCTGGAGCAGACGATTGCTGTCGGCGCATCGCCCGCCTCCAGCAAGCGCCTGGTGGCGCGATAGCCGTTCTCCTCGGTCATGACCACCGAGCAGACATGGCGTTCGCCCAATGCCAGCCCGCTCGCCGCCAGCGCTCGGCGCACGCCGCGCTCGCGATGGATGGCAAAGGTCTCGCGGTCGTCGCCGTTGATCAGCGCCAGCCGCCGGTGGCCGAGCTGGATCAGCAGCCGCGACGCCTCGTGAAAGGCGCCCTCATTGTCGATGTCGGTGAACGGATAGTCGAAATCGAAGCCTTCGCTGCGGCCATGCACGATGAAGGGAATGCCGAGCGTGTTGACCAGCCCCACGCGGCGGTCGGCGGGCCTCGGCGAGGAGATATAGACGGCGTCGACCTGCCGGTTGGCGACGATGCGCCGGTAGGTCGTTTCTTGGTCGTCGGCGTCGGCCGGCGACAGCACCAGGTCCAATTCATGCGAGCGGGCATAGTCGCCGAGGCCGGATAGGAACTCGACGAAATGCGGATCGATATCGACGGACGCACCGGTCGGCAGGACATAGCCGATCATTCCGGTCTTGCCCGTCGCCAGCCGGCGCGCGCTGGGGTTGGGGCGATAGCCGTGGCGCTTGGCGGCATCCATCACACGCCGGCGCGTCTCCTCGTTGACCTCGGGATAGCCGTTCAAGGCACGGCTTACCGTGGTCTGCGAAAGCGCCAGCATATGGGCGAGCTGCTTGAGGTTCACAGGAGGCCTCCGCGCCTCAAAGCGCTTTTAATTCGATTGGATCCGAGCGCCACGCGGGACGCTGCAATTTGATGACAAGCATAGGCGCGCTTTGGGCGAGTTTGAAACAAAAATTGCTGCTGCACCGCCATAAATACATGCTGCAGCGCACTTTTTACACGTCGCCAGCTCAAAATTAAATCGATTAGCCGGTCACCCTCTTGACTTCCGAGCGATTCAATGGCGAGATCGAAAAAGCCAAAGCGCTTTGGAAGACTCTTCGAAAGGTTGCGGTTCCTTTCCGACTGAGTCACAGTCCTGCGGCGTCGGCGGGCGGAATGGAGGTTCCGTCCGGTGTTTGTGGCCCACTGGGAGGAATACCGATGAAGAAAATGCTTTTGCTGGGTGCTGCGTTTGCCACGCTCGCCCTGAACGCGCCCGCGCATGCCGAACTGAAGTTCAAGCCGGGCGAGGATCCCCGCTTCAACTGGGCGAATTACGAAGAGCTCAAGAAAGTCGATCTCAAGGGTGAGACGCTGTCGATCTTCGGACCGTGGCGCGGTGAGGACGAAGGCCTGGTGCGCGGCGTTCTCGACTATTTCTCGGAAGCCACCGGCGTCGAGATCAAATACTCCTCCTCGGAGAACTATGAACAGCAGATCGTCATCGACACGCAGGCCGGCAGTCCGCCCAACATCGCCGTGCTGCCGCAGCCGGGCCTGATCCAGGACCTGGCATCGAAGGGCCTGCTGACGCCACTGGGCGACGACACCGCCAAATGGGTCAAGGACAATTACGGCGCCGGCCAGTCGTGGGTCGACCTCGGCACCTTCAAGGACAAGGACGGCAAGCCGGGCTTTTTCGCCTTCCCCTACAAGGCCGACGTGAAGTCGCTGGTCTGGTACTCGCCGGATAATTTCGAGGAAGCCGGCTACAAGGTACCGAAGACGCAGGAAGAACTCGCCGATCTCGAAAAGAAGATCATCGCCGATGGCGGCAAGCCGTGGTGCATCGGCCTCGGCTCCGGCGGCGCCACCGGCTGGCCGGCGACCGACTGGGTCGAAGACCTGATGCTGCGGACCCAGACGCCTGACGTCTACGACAAATGGGTGAAGAACGAGATCCCGTTCAACGATCCCGCCGTGGTGAACGCCATCGACATCTTCGGTAAGATCGCGACCGACGACAAGATGGTCGACGGCGGCGCCAAGGCGGTTGCGGCGACCGATTTCCGCGATAGCCCGAAGGGCCTCTTCTCAGTGCCGCCCAAGTGCTACCTGCACCATCAGGCGTCGTTCATTCCGACCTTCTTCCCGGAAGGCACCAAGGTCGGCCAGGACGCGGACTTCTTCTACTTCCCGCCCTATGCCTCCAAGCCTGAACTGGGCACGCCGGTGCTCGGCGCCGGTACGCTGGCGATGATAACGAAAGATAGCAAGAGCGCCCGCGCGTTCATCGAATTCCTGAAGATGCCGCTAGCTCACGAGATCTGGATGGCCGAGGGCGGTTTCGTGACGCCGTTCAAGGGTGTCAACAAGGCTGCCTATGCCAGCGACGCGCTGAGGAAGCAGGGCGAAATCCTCGCCAATGCCTCGACCTTCCGCTTCGACGGTTCCGACCTGATGCCGGGCAAGATCGGCGCCGGCGCCTTCTGGACCGGCATGATCGACCTGGTCGGCGGCAAGTCCGCGCAGGATGTCGCCACCGACATCCAGAAGAGCTGGGACGCGATCAAGTAGCGGTCGGCAAGCAGGGGCCCGTCCGGCTCGGCGATCAAACGGCCGAGCCTGCCATTCTCGCACTGGATCCGGACCCTGCCGGCCCGGATCCGACGGCGGCCCGTGCCGCAGCCTTTCGTCATGAGCGCATTGACATAAAGCGCGATCGGCATGCGAGCAGGTTTCCGCCGCCGACGACGCTCCAACAACTGAATCGGCGCCTGGTCCCGTCACCAAGGTCATTCCTTGTCGGATCATGCGCAGGGAGAGGGACCATGGCGGCTCAGATTTTCTCGGCCATATTCGTCATCATCGTCGGGGTCGGCGGTTGCGTCGCCTATTTCTGGGGCGCCAACAAGCTGGTGGACCTGATATTCCCGTCGCGCGGCGTCGCCGGCGCCGCTGCCATCGACAATCTGCGCCGGCAAGGGCTGGTCAGGCCGTGGCTGTTCGTCGGTCCGGCGATGATCATCCTGACCATCTACCTCATCTATCCGGTGGTCGAGACGCTGCGGCTGTCGTTCCTCGATCGCGGCGGCATAAACTTCGTCGGCCTCGCCAACTATGAATGGGCCTTCGGCGATCGCGAGTTCCGCAACTCAATCCTCAACAACATCGTCTGGCTGGCTGTGGTGCCGGCCGCCTGCACCTTCCTCGGGCTGATCATCGCCGTGCTCACCGACAAGATCTGGTGGGGCACGGTCGCCAAGAGCCTGATCTTCCTGCCTTTGGCGATCTCCTTCGTCGGCGCCAGCGTCATCTGGAAATTCATCTACGAGTACCGTGGCGAGGGCCAGACCCAGATCGGCCTGCTCAACGCCATCATCCAGCATTTCGGCGGCCAGCCGCAGGTCTGGATATCACTGCCGTTCTGGAACAATTTCTTCCTGATGGTGATCCTGATCTGGATCCAGACCGGCTTTGCCATGGTCATCCTGTCTTCGGCCTTGCGCGGCATCCCGGAAGAAACTCTGGAAGCCGCCGTCATCGACGGCGCCAATCCGTTCCAGATCTTCTGGAAGATCATGGTACCGCAGATCTGGGGCACCATCGCCGTCGTCTGGACGACGATCACCATCCTGGTGCTCAAAGTGTTCGACATCGTGCTGACCATGACCAACGGCCAGTGGAACAGCCAGGTGCTGGCCAACCTGATGTTCGACTGGATGTTCCGTGGCGGCGGCGATTTCGGCCGCGGCGCCACCATCGCCATCATCATCATGATCGCGGTCATTCCGATCATGGTCTGGAACATCCGCCAGGCGAACAAAGAGACGGGAGGACATTGAGATGGCCGTTGCGACCGGAAATTCCTTCGCCAGCCGCTTCGGCGTCCATATTGCCGTCCTCATCTTCGTCGCCATCTGGACCATACCGACGCTCGGCATCCTGGTCTCGTCGCTGCGCGACAAGGACCAGATCATCGCCTCGGGCTGGTGGAATTCGTTCTCCAGTTCCACCCAGACGGAAGCCAGCCGGCTGCCGGCGGCCTCGATGCAAGTCGAAAAGGACGGCAAGTTCGTCCTTCAAGGCAACATCTTCGGCAACAGCCCTGTCCGCAACATCAGCGCTTTCGGCGTCAAGTCGGCAGCACCAACGCAATACCCCGCCGGCACATCGGCCGATCTCGGCGACGGCGTCACCCTGCAGCTCAATGCCGACGGCAGTTTCATCATGCAATCGCCGAAGGCCTTCGAAGGCGATCGCGGCCAGCGCGTCTATTATGCCTCGTCGGCGCCACCTAAATTCACCACCGACAACTACAAGACTGTGCTGTTCTCGGAAGGCATCGGACGGTCGTTCATGAATTCGCTGACTGTCACCATACCGGCGACCGTCATCCCGATCCTGATCGCCGCCTTTGCCGCCTATGCACTGGCCTGGATGCGCTTTCCCGGCCGAGCGCTGCTGATCGCGGTCATCATCGGCCTGCTGGTGGTGCCGCTGCAGATGTCGCTGATCCCGCTGTTGAAGCTCTACAACGGCGTCGGCGCCTTCTTCGGCATGCCGTCGAAAACCTATCTCGGCATCTGGCTGGCGCATACCGGCTTCGGCCTGCCCTTCGCCATCTACCTGTTGCGCAGCTACATTGCCGGCCTGCCGCGCGAAATCATGGAATCGGCGCGCATCGACGGCGCCAGCGATTTCGAGATCTTCGTCAAGATCGTGCTGCCGCTGTCGTTCCCGGTGCTGGCCTCGTTTGCCATCTTCCAATTCCTGTGGGTATGGAACGATCTGCTGGTCGCGATGGTTTTCCTGGGTACGGAGGCAGACCAGATCGTGCTGACCGCCAAGCTCAACGCGCTGCTTGGCTCACGTGGCGGCGACTGGGAGATCCTTACGACATCGGCTTTCGTGACCATCATCGTGCCGCTGATCGTGTTCTTCTCGCTGCAGCGCTATTTTGTCCGCGGGCTGCTTGCCGGCTCGGTGAAAGGAGGCTGAGACCATGCAATCCGCTTTGAAGGCCAGTTCGAAGCCTGACCTCGCCGTCGATCGCGACTGGTGGCGAGGTGCGGTGATCTACCAGATCTATCCGCGCAGCTACCAGGACTCGAACGGCGACGGCATCGGCGACCTGAAGGGCATCATCGGCCGGCTCCCCTACATCGCGGCACTCGGTGCGGATGCCATCTGGATCTCGCCGTTCTTCAAATCGCCGATGAAGGATTTCGGTTACGACGTCACCGATTACTGCGACGTCGATCCGATGTTCGGCACGCTGGCCGACTTCGACGCGCTGACCGCCGAGGCACACAGGCTGGGCTTGAAGGTGATGATCGACGAGGTGCTGTCGCACACTGCCGACAACCACCCATGGTTCAAGGAAAGCCGTTCGAGCCGCACCAACGCGAAGGCAGACTGGTATGTCTGGGCGGACGCCAGGCCGGACGGCACGCCGCCCAACAACTGGCTGTCGATCTTCGGCGGCTCGGCCTGGCAATGGGACACCAGCCGCCAGCAATATTACCTGCACAACTTCCTGGCCGAGCAGCCCGATCTCAACTTCCACAACCATGAGGTCCAGAACGCGCTGCTCGACGTCACCCGCTTCTGGCTGGAGCGCGGCGTCGACGGCTTCCGGCTCGACACCATCAATTTCTACTTCCACAGCCAGGGCCTGGAGAACAATCCGCCGCTGCCGCCCGAGCAGCGCAACGACCAGACCGCACCCGCGGTCAATCCCTACAACTACCAGGACCATCTCTACGACAAGAGCCGTCCGGAAAACCTCGGCTTCCTCGAACGCTTCCGCGCCCTGCTCGATGAGTATCCGGCTACCGCGGCGGTCGGCGAAGTCGGCGATTCGCAACGTGGGTTGGAAGTGGTGGCGGCCTATACCGCCGGCGGCAAGCGCGTGCACATGTGCTACTCGTTCGACTTCCTGGCGCCGGAAAAGATCAGCGCGGCCAAGGTCCGCTCGGTGCTGGAATCGTTCGGCAAGGTCGCCAGCGACGGCTGGTCGTGCTGGGCCTTTTCCAACCATGACGTGATGCGCCCGGCCTCGCGCTGGGCGGCAGGCGAAGCCGACACGACCGCCTATCTCAAGGTCATCTCGGCGCTGCTGATGTCGCTGCGTGGCTCGGTCTGCATCTACCAGGGCGAGGAGCTTGGGCTCGGTGAGGCCGACCTCCACTTCGAGGATTTGCAGGACCCCTACGGCATCCGCTTCTGGCCGGAATTCAAGGGCCGCGACGGCTGCCGCACGCCGATGGTGTGGGACGGCAGCGCCAGGAATGGCGGCTTCTCCTCGGCCAAGCCATGGCTGCCGGTGCCGGCCAAGCACCTGTCGCAAGCGGTCAATGTCCAGCAGGGCGACGAGAGCTCGCTGCTCGAGCACTACCGGCGCTTTCTCACCTTCCGCCGTGCCCATCCGGCGCTGGCCAAGGGCGACATCACATTCATCGAAAGCGAGGGCGACACCGTCGCCTTCACACGCCGCGCAGGCAATGAGCAGGTCGTCTGCGTCTTCAATCTGGCAGCCAAGCCAACCAGGATTGAGCTTGGCAACCGATCGCTGCAACCTTTGCCGGGACACGGATTTTCGGGGCAGGCGAGCAGCGGTTCCATACAGCTCAACGGCTACGGCGCCTGGTTTGGGCGCATCGACTGAACTTCAGATCACTTGAATTTCAAATCACTGGGAGGAAACCAATGGCCGATGTCACGCTAAGACAAGTGAAGAAGTCCTACGGCAATCTGAACATTCTCCACGGCATCGACCTCGATATAAAGTCGGGCGAGTTCATCGTCTTTGTCGGCCCGTCGGGCTGCGGCAAGTCGACATTGCTGAGGTCGATCGCCGGGCTGGAGGAAATCACCTCCGGCGAACTCAAGATCGCCGGCGAGGTCGTCAACGACGTGCCGCCGTCGAAGCGGGGCATCGCCATGGTGTTCCAGTCCTACGCGCTCTACCCGCACATGACGGTGTACGACAACATGGCGTTCTCGATGAAGATCGGCAAGGAGAACAAGGCCGAGATCGACCGCCGCGTGAAGCAGGCCGCGGAAATCCTGCAGCTGACCAAATATCTCGATCGCCTGCCCAAGGCCATGTCGGGCGGCCAGCGCCAGCGCGTCGCCATCGGCCGCGCCATCGTGCGCAACCCGAAGGTGTTCCTGTTCGACGAGCCGCTGTCGAACCTTGACGCGGCGCTGCGTGTCGCCACCCGCATCGAGATCGCCAAACTCAAGGAATCGATGCCCAACACGACCATGATCTACGTCACCCACGACCAGGTCGAGGCGATGACGCTGGCCGATCGCATCGTGGTGCTCAAGGAAGGCCATATCGAGCAGGTCGGCGCGCCGATGGACCTCTACAAGAAGCCCGGCAATTTGTTTGTCGCCCAGTTCATCGGCTCGCCGGCCATGAACATCCTGCCGGCGACCATCGACAAGACCGGAAACCCGACCGTCGTCAGCCATGTCGGCGGCCGCAAGGCAAGCGTGCCGATCGCAACGCCGGCTTCGGCAAAGGGTGCCGCGGTGAGTTTCGGCGTGCGGCCGGAAGATCTGATCATCGCCAGCGGCACGGAGTATCTGTTCGAGGGAACGGTCGACTATGTCGAACAACTCGGCGAAGTCCAGCTTGTCTATGTCGACATCGGCCGCGCCGACCTGCCGCTGGTGACCAAGCTGCCTGGCAATGTCGAGGTCAAGCGCGGTGCGACGCTGCGGCTGAGCGCGGACGCCAACGACCTTCACATCTTCGACGCGGACGGGCACTCCTTCTCGCTCCGTCAGCCGGAAGTAAAGGCGGCTTGAGACAGAACCAAGTCTCGACACGAAAAGAGCGGCGGGCCAGGCCCGCCGCTCTTTTTTGGAAATCAACTTCGGCTGTTAGCGATTGCCGAAGAGGTCGCGGTCGGCGCTCTGAGGGGCGGACTTCTCTACGTCACCCGACGAATTGAGCAGCTTGCCGACGAAACCACCGCTGTTGCGGATCGAGCCCGTTTGAGAGTTGTCAACCGAACCGACGGCAGGCTGGTTGGCGCCATTCGAACCGTAGTTGTCGCTGGCGGCGAAAGCGCTGCCGGAGATCGCCACGACGGCGGCGGCAGCAAGCATGATCTTCTTCATTTCAAATCTCCTGAATTCTGGATTTCGCCAGGACGGCGGGAGAGCCCGCCGCCTTCTGGGAATCGGCTGTTAGTTATTGCCGAAGAGGTTACGGTTGCTACCCTGGGCAGGCGTCTGAGCAGCCGGCTCCGACTTCTTGGTCGAAGCAGTGTACGAGCTGTCGACAGCAGCGGTGGCTGCCGGGGCATTCGAACCATAGTGGTCGCTGTTCGCGAAGGCGCTGCCGGAAATGGCCAGAAGGGCGGCGGCAGTGAGGATGATCTTTTTCATTTTTTGGTACTCCAGTATTTCTTATTTTTACCGTCCGTCTAGCGGCGTGTCTTGGGAAGAAATCGCGTCGTTCGGACAGCCCCGATGTGGGAGAGCCATCCAGCCATTTCCAATCACGAAGTTGTTCCGCGTGGACCAAGAATCCACCACTTGAAATTGCGCCAGGGGTTTCCACACTCAATGTTTTTCTAATTCATATCAAAGAGTTGTACAAAACAGGTACCCCGATCACCAACTGTGTCGGAGGCCCAGCGTTCACAAGTCCTGCACGCACAGTCAACAGAAACGAACCGTTCGGTTCGATTTTAGCGGCAGCTAATAGTCACTTTTCGATACCGTTAACCTTTTCTGCTTCCTGGCAAGGGGTCGGTTTCGGCGAGATTGGAGCCGGCTATGGTTGCCCAAGAGAAAGGCTTCCGCTTCGCGATCACCGACCGGAACGTTTCGCAAGCGTGTCGCGCCGCATGGATACGATGTCGTTTTCATGCCGATGACGCGCCCGCGATCGTGATTAGATCATGTCATCTCAGGTGCCGCTTCGTGACGACGAGGCGGAGAATTGGGAAGCCGGTCAGAATCCGGCGCTGCCCCCGCAACGGTGGTGGAGTTCAAGTCGCAACGGGAGACCACTGGGCGTCAGCCTGGGAAGGTGTCGCGATGGTCCGCAAGGACAACTCCAGAGCCCGGAAACCAGCCCGAGATGTCTAGACTCGACTGATCGCGGTGGGCGGTCAAGAGGCGGATAGTGCATGTCCGGCGCATCGCCGGCCTGCGTCCAATCCTTCCTCCGTCACCACCAGTTCAGTCCTTAGAAACGAGGACAGGACATGGATGCTCGCAACGACATGCTGAGGCTCTTGAGTGGCCGGCGGCAAGGCTTTTCGCTAGGACAGCCCTTCTACACCGATCCAGACTATTTCAAGCTCGACATGGAGCTGATCTGGTATCGCGACTGGCTGTTCATCGGTCATGATTGCGAGCTGCCGAAGCCGGGCAGCTACATCACGGCGCAGATTGGCGACTATCCAGTCGTGCTTGTCCGCGACCAGAAGGGCAATATCAACGCCTTCCACAATTCCTGCCGCCATCGCGGCAGCCGCGTCTGCAATTCCGACAAGGGCACGGCGGCAAAGCTGGTCTGCCCCTATCACCAATGGACCTACGAGTTGGACGGAAGGCTCTTGTTTGCCAGGCAGATGGCCGACGTTTTCGACAAGAGCCAGTTCGGCTTAAAGCCCGTCGCCTGTGAAAGCGTCGGCGGCTACATTTTCATCTGCCTGGCCAAGGAGCCGGCGGATTTCGCACCGATGCGCGCGATGATCGAGCCCTACCTTTTGCCGCACCGGCTGCGCGAGGCCAAGGTGGCGTTCGAATCGACCATTGTCGAGAAGGGCAACTGGAAGCTGGTCTGGGAAAACAACCGCGAGTGCTATCATTGCGCCGGCAATCATCCGGAGCTCTGCAAGACTTTTCCAGAGGCACCCACGGTGACCGGCGTGCAAGGCGCCGACAGCGACCCGGAAATGCTTGCGCACTGGGCGAAATGCGAAGCGGCCGGCCTGCCGAGCAAATTCCGCATCGATCCGGCCGGACAGTACCGCGCCACCCGCGCGCCGCTGCTGCGCGATGCCGTCAGCTACACGATGACGGGAAAGCGTGCGGTCAAGAAGAACCTGTCCGACAGCGTTTCGACCGACCGCATCGGTTCCTTGCTGCTCTATCACTATCCGACGACCTGGAACCACATTCTGGGCGACCACGCCGTCACCTTCCGGGTGTTGCCGATCAGCGCCACGGAGACCGCGGTGACGACCAAATGGCTGGTTCACAAGGATGCGGTCGAAGGCATCGATTACGATCTCGACGAACTCACCCACGTCTGGACCGAGACCAACGACCAGGACCGGCGGATCGTCGAGGAAAACGCCTTCGGCATCCTGTCGCCTGCCTACGAGCCCGGCCCTTATTCGGAGCTGCATGAGGGTGGCGTCATCCAGTTCGTCGAGTGGTACGCGTCGTTCATCGGCCCGCGCCTTGCCGAAGGCGGCCGGCCGGCGCTGCGCAGCGTTGCATAGTGCATGTCGCCCAAAAGTGCGCAGCGGTTTTGGGAACTCGACATGCACAGGGCAAGAGTGAGGACAAGAGGATGAATGCGATGACGGATCTCGGCCTCTATCGCCATCTCGACCAGATGACGCCCTGGAACGACCGGCTCCAGGTGCTGGAAGTGATCGGCGTCAGCGACGAAGCGCCTGATGTGAAGACCTTCACCTTCCGCTCCGACAACCAGACCTGGTTCCGCTACAAGCCGGGCCAGTTCGTGACGCTGGAACTGCCGACCGCCAACGGGCCGCTGATGCGCACCTATACGCTGTCGTCTTCGCCATCGCGGCCGTTCTCGATCGCGGTGACGATCAAGGCTCAAGCGGGCAGCATCGGCACACGCTGGATGTTCGACCATCTGACGCCGGGCTCGCACGTCAAGGCCTATGGGCCGACAGGCGACTTTTCGCTGCACAGCCACCCGGCCGCCAAGTACCTGTTCATTTCAGCCGGCTCGGGCGTGACGCCGATGATGTCGATGCTGCGTTGGCTGAACGACTGCGCACCATGGACCGATGTCGGCTTCGTCAATTGCGCGCGGCGCCCGGAAGAGATCATTTTCCGCAAGGAGCTCGAACTGCTCGGCAGCCGCATGCCGGGCCTGTCGCTCGGCTTCATGATCGAGGAGCGGTCCAGCCGCGAGGGCTGGTTTGGCCATATGGGCCGCATCGACGCGATCCGGCTGCCCTTGCTGGCGCCCGATTTCCGCGAGCGTGAAATCTTCTGCTGCGGCCCCGATCCCTTCATGCGCGCGGTGCGCGGCATGCTGGACGCCGCCGGCTTCGACATGACGAAGTACCATCAGGAGAGCTTTGCCGCGCCTGTCGTGGAGGAGATCCCGGCACCGTTCACCTCGCCGGTGGAAGACGGCCCCGCCATTGTCGTCGAGGCCGCGACACCGATCCGGTTTTCGCTTTCGGATGTCGAGGCCGAATGCGTCGCCGGCCAGACCGTGCTGCAGACGGCCCGCGCCTCGGGTGTGCGGATTCCGGCTGCCTGCGAGTTCGGCCTCTGCGGAACCTGCAAGGTGAAGAAGGTCGCCGGCGATGTCGAGATGAGCCACAATGGTGGCATCCTCGATCACGAAATCGACGACGGCTTTATCCTCGCCTGCTGCTCGAAGCCGCTTTCTGCACTCGAAATCGAGGCGTGACCGGCGGGCGATGCCAAGGCTCAGAACGACGACACGGGAAACCTCTCGAAATGCCGTGTCCGTTCAAACTCCGTAGCGCTCGGTGCGGATGATCTCCGCTGCGACGCCGGCATCGATCAGCGCTTGGGCGGCGGCCGAAACGAAGGCGTTGGAGCCGCAGACGAAGGCGATATCAGGCGGTCCGGGCAGGTGCGCCATGGATTGCACCATCATGGCAACGTCCACCCGCCGCGAATAATCGGCTGGACGGCGTGCGGCTTCGCGCGTCAGGGTCAGCACCAGGTCGAAGCCGTCCTTGCGATCGTCGAGGGCAACCAGTTCGTCACGAAAAATCACCTCGTCCCAGATCCGCGCTGAAAGGACCAGGGTGATGGGCACGCTCGAATTGCGCCTGGCGCGATGACGGACCATCGCCATCAAAGGCACGACGCCCGAACCACCCCCGACCAGCAAAACCGGCCCGCCATCGACATCGGGCCAGATGAAATGCCCACCGAGCGGCCCGCGCAGTTCGACCTCGTCGCCAATTGCTGCGACGTCGTGGAAAAAGGGCGAGACCTCGCCATCGTCGAGTTTTTCGATCGCCAGTTCGATCACCCCGCCATCTCCGGGCGCGGAGGCAATGGAATAAGAGCGGCGCGCCTGATAGCCGTCCGGCGCCGTCAGCCTGACGTCGACATGCTGACCGGCAAGATAGGTGAAAGGCCGCGATGGCTGGAAAAAGAAGCTGGTGACACGCGGCGTGCGCTTTTCGATACGGACGATCCTGACTGTCTGCCAGGGCGATTGCACTGCCGCAGCGTCGCTCATGGATCGTTCGTGTAGCGCTGCTCGCGCCAAGGGTCGCCATAGATGTGATAGCCGCGCAATTCCCAGAAACCCGGCTCATCGCGCTCGGTGAACTGCAGGCCGTTCAGCCATTTGGCCGATTTCCAGAAATAGAGATGCGGCACCAGCAGCCGCGCCGGGCCGCCATGGTCAGGCGTGATCGGCTTGCCTTCGTAAAGCAGAGCCACCATCGCCTTGCCGGCGGTGAGGTCCTTGGTCGGCACGTTGGTGGAATAGCCGTCGAAGGAATGCGCCAGCGTGAAGGCGGTCGGCGGCTCGATGCCGGCATCGGCGAGGATGTCGTCAACAAGCACGCCTTGCCATGGCGTGTCGAATTTTGTCCATGCGGTCACGCAATGGATGTCGCGCGTCATCTTGGTCAAGGGCAGCGCGTTGAACTCGGCCCAGTTCCATTTCTTGATCGGCCGCGGCCCGTGCTTCAGCGTGAACGACCAGTCCTCGGTGCGCACCCGCGGCGTCGGGCCGGCTGACAGGACCGGAAATCCCTGCTCGAGATATTGCCCGGGCGGGATGCGCGCATCGCCGTCGATCGGCGGGCGCCGTCCTGAAGAAAACCCTCGGGTGACCATCGCGGCAATCCCCCTGCATCAGGCCACTATCGGCCTTATGCAATGTTCTCGAAGATGACGTGGCGGGCAACCGAAATCTTGATGGACAGGATCGGCAGGCCGGCGTCGCCGCGCCCGCCGATCGCTGCCTTCACGTCAGCGCCCCGGCGTCAGCCATTGGCAAACGGCACCGCGACATAGATCTGGCTGCCCTCGCGCTCGACCAGCAGAAGCACCGATTTGCGGCCGGACTTGCCGGCTTGGGCGATCGCCTGCGTCACTTGCCTGGCGGTTTTCACCGGCGCCTGATTGACGGCAACGATGATGTCGCCGGGCTGGATGCCCGAGGCCGAGGCCGGTTTGTCGGGATTGACGCTTGCGACCAGGGCGCCATGCTGATTGGCCGCCAGGTTCAACTCCTGGCGGACATCAGGGGTGATGTCCATCAGGCCAAGCCCGATTGCCGGGACGCGCGAGCCCTGCTCGGTACTCGGCGCGCCGGACCCGTCGGTCACGGATGCGGTCTTCACATCGTCGCCGTTGAGCCCGACATCGACGGAAATATCCATGGCCTTGCCCTTGCGCCAGATATCCAGCGTCTCCCTGGCGCCCGGCGCGACATCGGCGACGGCCCGCGACAGGTCCTTGGGATCCTTCACATCCTGTCCGGCAAAGCTGGTGATGACGTCGCCGGTCTCGACGCCGGCCTTCGCAGCCGGCGAGCCTTCATTGACCTGCGAAACCAGTGCGCCGCCAGGATGGTCGAGCCCGATGGCGCTGGCCACATCCGGCGTCACCGGCTGTATGTCGACACCGAGGTAGCCATACTGGATGGAGCCATCCTTCATCAGCTTGGCGACCACCTTCTGGGCCTGGTCGGACGGGATGGCGAAGCCGACGCCGACACTGCCGCCATTGGGCGAATAGATCGCCGTGTTGATGCCGACGACATTGCCGCTGACATCGACCAGCGGACCGCCGGAATTGCCATGATTGATCGGCGCGTCGATCTGAATGAAGTCGTCGAACGGCCCGCTGTGCAGATCGCGGCCGCGTGCTGACACAATGCCTGCCGTGACCGTGGTGCCGATGCCGAACGGATTGCCGATTGCCAGCACTTGGTCGCCGGTCATCAGCCTGTCGGAATCGCCCCATTTGACGGTCGGCAAGGGCTTGTCGGATTTGATCTTGAGCACGGCGAGATCGTTCTTGGCATCGCGGCCGACGAGCTTGGCGGGAAGCTCGGTGCCGTCGTCGAGCGTTACCTTGATGGAAGAGGCGCCATCGACGACGTGATTGTTGGTGACGATGGTGCCATCGGCAGCGACGATGAAGCCTGAACCGAGCGCTTCGGCACGCGGAGCCTGCTGCGGCGGGGCCTGTGGAGCGGGTATGCCCTGGTCGCCGAAGAACTGGCGGAAATACTCGTCGAACGGCGAGTTGCCGAGAGGCATGCCGTCGTCCGCGCTTTCCGGCTGTGCCTTCATGACGGTGGTAACTGTCACCACCGCGGGCTTGTCGGCGGCCACGATGGGAGCGAACGAGCCGTTGGGTGCAGAGATGCCGGCGACAGGTGTCTGGGTTGTCGGAACGGCGTTGCTCGCACTTTGAGCGAAAGAGATGACAAAGGGAGATATGATTAGCGCAGCGCCCAGCGAGGCCGCGACGCGATGTCTGCGAATGATATCTGACATGGTCGTTTGTCCGGGCGAGAGTTGATCCTGCGCTGTGGCCGCCTCTCTTGGAAACTGGCCATCCCGCGTGTCGAGGGTCGCGATTGCCCGTCTCGCCTTGCATGGCAGCCGACCGGATCGACAGCCTGCATCTAGGGTGCGGATTGGCCCGATTTAGGGTTTTCAGGCGACCTTACGAAGATTTAATTTCCAGGCGGCGACAGGTCACAATGTCGTGGGGTGGCGGCAAGACGGTCTTCCCAGCCCCGCGGAGGGATCAGATCGCGTCGGTTCGCCCGAGATATGCTGTGGCGATGTCTTGCATGCGCTTGCCGTCGAAGCTCGGCCCGTGGCCGCCATGGCCGATGCGGATCGGGACGTCGAGCAGGCGCTGCATCGTGCGGCGATAGGCCGTTCGATCGGAGTCCGGCAGGTCGTCGATCAACGTGTCGTCGTAGATGGCGTCGCCGCTGAAGAACAGGCCATCGGCCTCGTCGAGCAGCGCGATCGAATCCGGCGAATGTCCGGGCAGGTGCAGCACGCGAAACTGACGGTCGCCGAGATCGATCACGTCGCCCTCGTCAAGGGTTCGCGTCAATGGCGCTGAGGGGATCCTGTAATCGGCTGCCTTCCAGCCCGGCGCGGGCAGTTTCGAGACGGCACCCTCAAGGTCGCGGAACATGTAGGCATAGGTCGCGGCGTCATCCATGGTCTCGAACTGCGCGGCACTCATCCTTGGCCCGGCCCGCAACGGGAACTCGTGCAGCGAGCCGACATGGTCGAGATGAATATGGGTTGCGACGACGAGCAGCGGCTTGCCGTCGGACAACTCGATCTCCGGCGCCAGCGGACAGATGCCCATGCCGGTGTCGACCAGAAGGTCGACATCGCGCCCGCGCAGATGCCAGATATTGGCGCGCACGTATTCGTGCACGAACGGCTCGGTCAGCATCGTCGTCTTCTCGTCCACGATGCTCTTGCTGAACCAGCCCGGCATCAAGTGTGAGCCCGGCATCACGTGTGAGCCCGGCATCACGTACAAGCCGGCATCAGACGAACGGCTTCCCGACCTTGTATTTTTCAGGCACCAGCCGCTTGAGATAGGCCATGCCGGCCTCGGACAGCTGATTGACATCGGGCTTCATGAAATCGTCGGGCATATGGCGGGTCTTGCCGGCGACGTTCTTCAGCGGCACCTTCTTCAGCACCGTTTTGGCGCCGTCATATTGCAGCGCCACCGAGCCGCCGCCCTGTTCGGCGACGCTGACCGCAAAGGCGCCGGCATCGAATGCCTCCTGCGCGTCGACAGCGCTGATGGCGCCGACATAGCCGCGCGGCATGTAGCCGAGTGCATCGACGCGGGCCCGCTTGCCGGGCAGGCCTTCGGCCAGCGCGCGCTCGAGCGCGGCCGGCAGGTCGCTGCCCGACAGCTTGACGTTGCCGTGCGCGTCGCGCTCGAGCTTCTCCGGCGGCACCAGGCTTTCGACCAGCGCCTTGCCATCGGCGGTGCTGACACCTTCCGACACGGCGACGATACAGCGCTTGTGGCGGTCGAGCGTGGCGCGCACGTCGTCGATGAAGCCGGCCGCGGAGAACGGGCGCTCCGGCACGTAGACGAGGTGTGGGCCGCTGTCGGCGTCGAGTTGCCAGGCCGCGGCGGCGGCCGTGAGGAAGCCGGCGTGACGGCCCATGACGATGCCGACATAGATGCCGGGCAGGGCGCGGAAATCGAGGTCGACGGACAGGAAGGCGCCAGCGACGAACTCGGCCGCCGAGATGAAGCCCGGCGTGTGGTCGTTCTCCTCGAGATCATTGTCGATGGTTTTCGGCGCATGGACGAAAGCGATCGTGCCGCCGGCGGCGTCGGTCAGGATCTGCTGCGTGCCGGATGTGTCATTGCCGCCGATGTAGATGAAGGCGTCGGCGCCGGCCTTCTTCAGCCCGTTCAGGATGACCTCGCAATAGGCGGCGTCCGGCTTGTCGCGCGTCGAGCCAAGGGCCGCACTTGGCGTCCCGGCGATCAGCCGCAGCCGGTCTTCCGGGATGGCGGAGAGGTCGACATAGTTGCCGTCACGAATGCCGCGCACGCCGTGAATGGAGCCCAGCACCTTGGCGCCGGGATGCCGCTTGCGGATCTCCAGCGTCGCTCCGACCACCGTCTGGTTGATGACGGCGGTCGGGCCGCCGCCCTGCGCGATAACGAAAGTTCCGGCCATTCCTGACGTCTCCCGAGCGATGAAATTCGTAGGCACATTCGCCTGTCTTTCGCCATCGCGCAACGGGAGAACCAGAGCATGATCCCGAAAAGCATGCCCCCGGCCCGAGGGTGGGAACCGGCTTTCGCCAGAGATCATGCTCGAACAGAAAGAGAAGCGGCCGCGCCGGCGGCCGGCAGGATCACATGACGACGACCGGGTTTTTCTTGGAGACGCGGCTGTAGAGGTCGATGATGTCCTGGTTGATCAGGCGCACGCAGCCCGAAGACATCGCTTGGCCGATGCTCCACCATTCGGGCGAACCGTGGATGCGATAGCCGGTGTCCTTGCCGTCCTGATAGATATAGAGCGCCCGGGCGCCAAGCGGGTTGGTGAGACCGCCGGGCTGGCCGGCCTGCCATTTCACCAGTTCCGGCTTGCGGGCGATCATTTCGGGCGGCGGCGTCCAGGTCGGCCATTCCCTGCCGTACTGGATGTTGGCGCGGCCGGACCAGCGGAAGCCGTCCTTGCCAATGCCGACTCCGTAGCGGATGGCTTCACCGCCCGGCTGGACGAGATAGAGCATGCGCTCCTGCAGATGGACGACGATGGTGCCGGGCGCCTCGCCGGTCGTGTCGACCACGATCTGGCGGCGGAATTCCGGCTTGACCTTCAGATAGGGCACTTCCGGCACGTTGAAGCCGCCATCGGTCAGCCCCGCATACATCAGGTCGGGGCTGGTGATGTGCTTGTCAACGCTGATGCTTGGCCGGATCGGCACTGAGCCGGTGACCGTGTCGTCGAGATCCAGCACCGGCAGACCGCCGCCCGAGGTCGAGCAGCCGGCAGCACTGAGCAAAGCCAGCGCCCCTGCGCCGGACAGGATGGCGCGACGGGAAAGATGATGATCGGTTTCGATTGCGTCGCCATTTCGCGGCGGCATCAGACCTTGCGGCAACTCACGCATATACCCAAACCCTACGCTGTCGGCGGGAAGCACGGTCCGGCCGGATGAAACGCATTTTCATCATTCATGGTTGATAAAGCGTGAAGGCCTTGCGCAGCCTGCGTTTGCGCGCTGCCTTGCTGGCGTTCGAGCCGCCGCCCGACCGCCGACCGAAGGGCTGCTGCACAAAAAGGTCTCCGTCAGGTCATATTCCCGGCGCCGGCGCTTCCTACCCCCCAGGCGGCTACCGAGGGGGACCCATGTGCAAGACCTTAAAAACCGACATCAAGCTTTTTGCCGCGGCCATTGCCGCAGCAGCAATCGTTCTCTGTGCCGATGTCAGCCTGGCCGATATCGTGAACACGCTGAGCGGCGCGAACTGACACCGACCTGCCGTTGGCGAAATTAGGGAATCACCCTTTACATTCTCCCGCTGCCAAGGATTTATCCTCTTCTTTACGCTCAAAGGAGACGAGCATGTCCTTCGAAAACTGGGCCGCCTTCACTGCCGCATCGACGATCCTTCTCATCATTCCAGGTCCGACCATCCTTCTGGTCGTGTCCTACGCGCTGGGCCAAGGCTGGCGTACCGCCTTGCCGATGGCGGTCGGCGTGGCGCTCGGCGACTTCACCGCCATGACGCTGTCGATGCTGGGCATCGGCGCGCTGCTGGCCGCTTCGGCCACCGTCTTCACCGTCCTGAAGCTGATCGGCGCCGGCTATCTGATCTATCTCGGCGTGAAACTGTTTCGCGCCGGCGGCGCGCTGAAAGCCGAACCACGCACCGACGTGGTGTCCTCGGCCAAGATGATGGCGCATGCCTGGCTGGTCACCGCGCTCAACCCGAAAAGCATCACCTTCTTCGTCGCCTTCCTGCCGCAGTTCCTCGACCGGCATGCCGATTTCTGGACGCAGATGCTGATCTTCGAGACGACCTTCCTGGCGCTCGCCTTCGCCAATGCCTTCGGCTATGCGCTTATCGCGGCGCGCGCACGCAACGTCGTGCGCAATCCCAAGGCGATCCGCATCTTCAACCGGACCGGCGGCACGCTGCTGGTCGGCGCCGGCATCGCCACGGTGGCGATGCGTTCGGGCAATTAGGGACAATGGAGAATTTCGGCTTCACCGTTTGACGCTGAAGCCGAGATTGCCCTGGAAAATGTACCGGTTGGCGAGTCTGTGGCCCATGCTTTAGGATCGCCTTGGGCCGAAGGATCGAGGCTCATCGCAAGCCGATCAAAGGACATTGCATGGCCATCAGGGACGCATTGGATCTAACACTTTCGGGCGCAACGGAGGCGGGGTTCGCGCCCTACAGCCAGGCCGTGCGTGAACTGCTGTGCTTCATCGGCGATCCCGTCGCCTCCATCGACCGTGCCATATCGGCGGATCCCGGTTTCGTCATGGCGCATGTCTTCAAGGGCTATCTCTTCGGCCTCGCCACCGAGCGTGACGCGACGGCGGTAGCCAGGGCTTGCCACGAGGCGGCGCTGCCGCTCGCCGCGACGACGCGCGAAGAGGCGCATGTCTTGGCCCTCGGCCACCTCGCCAACGGGCGCTGGCATGACGCCGCCAGGATTCTCGAGGATATAGCCATCGAGACCCCGCTCGACGCGCTGGCACTACAGGTCGGGCACCAGATCGACTTCTTCACAGGCAATGCGCGCATGTTGCGTGACCGCATCGCCCGCGCTTTGCCGTCCTGGCGGAGCGATATGCCCGGTTATCATGGCATTCTCGGCATGCAGGCCTTCGGGCTGGAGGAAATGGGCGACTACACCAGGGCCGAAATGCTTGGCCGCGCGGCGGTCGAGATCGAGCCGCGCGACGGCTGGGCGCAGCATGCGGTCGCGCATGTCATGGAAATGCAAAGCCGGCAAAGGGACGGTATCGCCTGGATGCGCGCCAATCCCGAGGCCTGGACAAGGGAGAGCTTCCTGCAGGTGCACAATTGGTGGCACCTGGCGCTGTTCCACTACGATCTCGGTGAGACCGACCAGGTGCTGGCGCTCTATGATGGACCGATCTATGGCACGCCATCGGCCATGGCGCTGAACATGGTCGATGCGTCGGCGATCCTGTGGCGGCTGCATCTCGGCGGCATCGATGTCGGTGACCGCTGGACGGCGCTCGCCGCCAATTGGCCCAAGGTCGGCGCCGGCGAATATGCCTTCAACGATGCGCATGCGATGATGGCCTTCGTTGGCGCCGGGCTCGACACCCCGGCGCGGACCTTGCTCGAGGCGCAGCGCGAGGCGATGCATGGCAACGGCGACAATTCTGCCTTCACGCGGGATGTCGGCCATCCGCTGACGCTGGCAATCAAGGCATTCGGCGAGGCCAACTACACCGAGACCGTGCAGCTGATACGGCCGATCCGGGCGATCGCCAACCGCTTCGGCGGCAGCCACGCACAGCGCGACGTCATCGACCTGACGCTGATCGAAGCGGCATTGCGGGCCGGCGACGGCGCGCTCGCCAGGGCGCTCACGGCCGAGCGTTCGATGGCGCGGCCGGACAGTCCGCTGTCTGTGCTGCTTTCGCGGCGCGCCGCCGATTTGTCAGAGAATTGACCCGAAGCGGATCTTGTCTTAAAAACTGGCCAAGCCAGATTTTTTCGAGATCCGAAAAAATTAATGGCATGGGAGGAAATCATGTATCTCGGCCTCGATCTCGGGACATCGGGCGTCAAGGCGCTGCTGATCGATGCCGAGCAGACTGTCATCGGCTCCGGTCACGCATCGCTCGACGTATCGCGGCCGCATCCGGGCTGGTCGGAACAGGATCCGTCTCACTGGATACGCGCCTGCGAAGAAGCAATTGCCGAGCTGAAGGCTTCCCACCCAAGCCAGCTCGCCTCGGTGAAGGGCATCGGCCTGTCGGGACAGATGCATGGCGCGACCTTGCTCGATTCCGCCGACGAGGTGCTGCGGCCCTGCATCCTGTGGAACGACACGCGCAGCCATGCCGAGGCGGCGGCGCTGGACGCCGACCCGCGTTTTCGCCAGCTGACCGGCAACATCGTCTTTCCAGGCTTCACCGCGCCGAAACTTGCCTGGGTGAAGAACAACGAGCCCGCGGTCTTCGCCAAGGTCGCAAAAGTGCTGCTGCCCAAGGATTTCCTTCGGCTCTGGCTTTCGGGTGAACACATTTCGGAAATGTCGGATTCGGCCGGCACCTCCTGGCTCGATGTCGGCAAGCGGCGCTGGAGTGCGGACCTGCTCGCAGCGACATCGCTCGACGAGAAGCAGATGCCGTCGCTGGTCGAGGGCACACAGAAGGCCGGAGCCCTGCGCAGTGAACTGGCTTCGAAATGGGGCATGCAGGCTGGCATCCCGATCGCCGGCGGCGCCGGCGACAATGCGGCTTCGGCATGTGGCATGGGCACGGTCGGTGCAGGCCACGCCTTTGTCTCGCTCGGCACATCGGGTGTGCTGTTTGCCGCCAATGCTTCCTATCTGCCCAACCCGGCAAGCGCCGTCCACACGTTCTGCCATGCGCTTCCGAACACCTGGCATCAGATGGGCGTCATCCTGTCGGCGACCGATTCGCTGAATTGGCTGGCGGAGATCACCGGCAAAGGCGCGGGCGAACTGACCGCCGAGCTCGGCGATACGCTGAAGGCGCCGAGCGGCGTGTCCTTCCTGCCCTATCTGTCGGGCGAGCGCACGCCCTACAATGATGCCGCCATCCGCGGCGCGTTCACCGGATTGGCGCATGAATCGAGCCGCGTGGTGCTGACGCAGGCCGTGCTCGAAGGCGTTGCCTTTGCCTTCCGCGACAGTCTCGAGGCACTCGCCACAGCCGGCACGACCTTGACGCGGGTGACGGCGATCGGCGGCGGTTCGCGGTCGCGCTACTGGCTGAAAGCGATCGCCACCGCGCTTGGCCTGCCCGTCGATATTCCCGCCGATGGCGATTTCGGCGCCGCCTTCGGCGCGGCGCGGCTTGGCCTGCTCGCGCAGACGGGTGCCGATCCGCTCAGCATCTGCACGGCACCCAGGACGGATGCAACCATCGAACCGGATGTGGCACTCGGCGGCGTCTATGCCGATGCCTATCAGCGCTACCGGGCGCTGTATCCGGCGATCAAGGTGGCCACGGCGTGACTGCGTTCTCGCCCACGCCGCGGTCTGCCAGGGCGGCGTTATTGCGCCGGCACCTTGTCGAGAAAGCCAGTGACGTTCTTCAGGCGGCCGTTCTCGATGACACCGATGTCGGTGCCTTCGATGATGGAGGGAGTGCCTTCCGGGCCAAGGTTCCACGAGAAGCGGATGGTGTCGGCAAAACCGTCCGGCGTGCCCTTCAGCGAGAACCGGAAGCCGGCAAAGCGCTGCTGCACGCCGTCGATCAGAGCCGCGACGCCTGCATGGCCGTCGCCCTGCATCAGCGGATCGCGATAGCTGACGTCTTCGGTGAAGGTCGCCTTGAGCAATTCGGCCCGGCGATCCGCGTCGCTCTCGTTCCAGGCGCTGATGTAGCCTTCGGCGATCTTGATGAGGTCGGTCATGGTCTGTCTCCTTCGTTTGACGGTTTTGACATGAGCCTTTTCGACCGGCGGAAGAACGAAACCAATTACGCCTGAGGTAATCAGGGCGAACTATTCGAGAGAGGACAAAGATCATGAGCAGCGGATTTTTCGGCGACATCAAACAGATCAAGTATGAGGGGCCGGATTCGACCAATCCGCTGGCCTACCGGTTTTACAATCCCGACGAGGTGGTGGCCGGCAAGCGGCTGGAAGACCATCTGCGTTTCGCCGTCGCCTACTGGCATTCCTTCGCCTGGCCGGGCGGCGACCCGTTCGGCGGGCAGACCTTCGACCGTCCGTGGTTCCCGAAAGCGGGCGGCGTCGACACGATGGAACTGGCGAAGCTCAAGGCCGATGTCGCCTTCGAAATGTTCTCGCTGCTCGGCGCGCCCTATTTCTGCTTCCACGACGCCGATGTGCGGCCCGAGGGCAAGGACTTTTCCGAAAGTGCGGCACGCCTCGACGAGATCGCTGACTATTTCGCCACCAAGATGAAGCAGACCGGCGTCAAGCTCTTGTGGGGCACGGCGAACCTGTTCTCCAATCGCCGCTTCATGTCGGGCGCCGCCACCAATCCCGATCCGGATGTGTTTGCCTATGCGGCGGCGACGGTGAAAAGCTGCATCGACGTCACCAAGCGGCTGAAGGGCGAGAATTACGTGCTGTGGGGCGGCCGCGAGGGCTATGAGACACTGCTCAACACCGACCTCGCCCGCGAGCAGGAACAGGCCGGCCGCTTCCTCAGCCTGGTCGTCGACTACAAGCATAAGATAGGCTTCAAGGGCACGATCCTGATCGAGCCGAAGCCGCAGGAGCCGACCAAGCACCAGTACGATTATGATGTCGCGACGGTCTATGGCTTCCTCAAGCGCTTCGGGCTGGAGAAGGAGGTCAAGGTCAACATCGAGCAGGGCCACGCCATCCTGGCCGGCCATTCCTTCGAGCACGAGCTGGCGCTGGCCAATGCGCTCGGTATTTTCGGTTCGATCGACATGAACCGCAACGACTACCAGTCGGGCTGGGATACCGACCAGTTCCCCAACAACGTGCCGGAAATGGCGCTGGCCTACTACCAGGTCCTACAGGCCGGCGGCTTCAAGACTGGTGGCACCAATTTCGACGCCAAGCTGCGGCGCCAGTCGCTCGACCCCCAGGATCTGCTGATCGGCCACATCGGCGGCATGGATTCGTGCGCGCGCGGCCTGAAAGCCGCGGCTTGCATGGTAGAGGACAAGGCGCTGTCGGCGCCGCTGGCAGAGCGCTACGCCGGCTGGAACACGGCCGAGGGCAAGGCGATGCTTGCCGGCAAGCGCACGCTGGAAGACATCGCCGAGCGCGTCGTCAAGAAGAAGATCGAGCCGCAGCCAAGGTCCGGCCGCCAGGAGCTGCTGGAAAACATCGTCAACCGGTACGTGTGAAGCCTGATCTCTGGACCGACATCCACCACCTCTGGCTGAAAGCAGCCGTGATCGCCTTCTGCTAGTCACGGATCTTTGTTGGCCTGTGCGAGTTCAAGGTGCCGCGCCGCCGAAAAGGCGACGCGGCGGCTGGCAGGAGGAGGAGATGGCAGAGGATCGAATCATCGTGCGCCGGGCGCAGGCAACCGACATCCCGGCGTTGAAGCAGGTGCTGCAGGAAACATTCCAAGGCACCTGGCTGCCGAACATCACCCAGAAATCGGCGCAGCGCTACGTCGAATTGGATATTGGCGGGCGCTACGTCGACCAGAGCTGGCCGGAATTTGCCGTTGCCGAGATCGATGGCGACGTCGCAGGCCTAATCCATTGGCGTGCGGACTTTATCGAAGCCCTGCACGTCATGGCGTCGCGCCAAGGGCAAGGCGTTGGCCGCAAGCTGCTTTCCCATGCCGAACAGGCGATCGCTGCCGCCGGATTTGCGCAGGCGCGGCTGGAAACCGACACGTTCAATCTGCGCAGCCAGACGCTCTACAAAGCGGTTGGCTATGTCGAGAAAGATCGCTACCCCGACGACGAATGGGACAGAGGCTTCACCACCGTGCTGTTCGAGAAGCGGCTGTAGACGTCTCCGACCTGGCCTGGCCAGACGCGGGAACGACTTTGCGCAAGGCTGGCTCCGACGACACGGTTCTGCCCTCTACCGCCCTTCAATGACCTCGCTCTTGCCTTCAAACTGCCGTCACGTATCTCGTATAAGACTGGCTCGTGGCGGGAAGGAAGAAGGAGGCGAACCGATATGCAGAACGAACGTGAAATCGACGCCCTGCTCTCACCTGGCGAGGCCGGATCGATCATCGACCGGCTGATGGCAATGCCGCATCCGAAAGACGGCACGCAGCGCACAAACGAATGGGATCGCGCGGTTGCAGCGCGACTTGAAACGGTGCTGGCCAAGAGCATGCGCTCGCGCATTGTCCACGAAAACCGCGATGTCGCTTGAAGGTCCCTGTGGTTTGACGAACGGAGCCTGTTTCGTCATCCTTCGCCGATGGTACGCGCGGTGCTTCTGGACCTTTTGGGTGTCGTCTACAATGGCGACACCCCGATAGCGGGCGCTGTCTCGGCAATCAATCGCCTGCGCAATGCGGGCTTGCCGCTCCGCTTTGTCAGCAACACAACTCGCTCAACACACAAGGCAATCATCGCGCAACTTACCGCCCTCGGCGTCGAGGTTGGAGAAGAGGAATTGCTGACGCCGGCGCGTGCCGCCGTCGAATGGCTGCGCAGGCACGGCCTCACACCGCATCTGCTCGTCCATCCCAACCTGGAGCCTGAGTTTTCCGGACTGGGCGGTGCAAATGGGCGGGCCGTCATCGTCGGAGATGCAGGCGAAGCCTTCGATCATGCCAGGCTCAACCGGGCGTTCCGCGAGCTGGTGGCCGGCGCTGATTTTGTGGCGCTCGCCACCAATCGCACCTTCAAGGATGCAGACGGTCTGCTTAGCCTCGACACAGGCGCCTTCGTTGCCGCCCTCGAATTCGCCAGTGGCCGAAGCCCTGTCGTGCTCGGCAAGCCGTCACCGGACTTCTTTCTTTCGGCGCTTGCCAATATGAACTGCTCGGCCGCCGATGCGGTCATGGTCGGCGACGATGCCGAGAGCGATGTCGCCGGCGCGCTGCGCGCCGGGCTTGGTGCGGCGCTGCTTGTGCGGACAGGCAAGTATCGCCCAAACGACGAAACACGTTTCAATCCGGCGCCCACGGCGGTGGTAGATGACCTCGCCGCCGCGACCGACTGGATACTCACCAACCGCGCCGTACTCTGACTGGCGCTTCGCCGAAAGCCCGTGAAAACGCCCTCGAAAACGCCGCAGCGGACGAAAATCCTGTCCGCCCGGCAATATCGGCCATCGCCACCCGGGTGTCGACCACCAGCCGGCGCGCCGCCCCCAGCCGAAGCCTGAGATAGTAGGCGCCCGGCGTCTCGCCGATCGACTTGCGGAAAATGCTTTCCAGGGTTCTCGCCGTCACGCCGGCGCGCTTGGCCACCGCTTCTATGGTCAGCGGCTGGTCGACATGCGATTCCATCAGTCGGATGGCTTGCGCCAGCCGTGGATCGTAGCCATCGAGCCGGCCGAGCGAGACCAACGGCTGGGCATCTGTGGCGGCGCGTGCCTGGTCGTAGATGAAGACGCTGGCGACATCGAGCGCCACCGCCATGCCAAGGCGCGTGCGAATGAGATGCAGCATCAGGTCGAAGGTCGGCGACGCGCCGCCAGAGGTGAAGACCGGTCCGTCGATGACATAACGGTCGGGGCGGACATCTACGCAGGGAAAGGCCGACGAAAAGTCCTCCATATCCTCCCAGTGGGTGGTGGCGCTGCGCCCTTCCAGCAGGCCGGCGCGCGCCACCAGCCAGGTGCCGGCCTCGACGCCGCCGCAGGCCCGCGCCGTCCGTGCCGCCCGTCGCAAGCCTGAAAGCAGAGCCGACGTTGCGTAGTTCTGGGTGCCGAAGCCGGCGACGACGACAAGCACGTCGGTTGGATCGGCCGCGTCGAAGCGGCCACTTACCGCCACCGGCAGGCCGCACGTGGTGACTGGAGCCTCGCCAGTCACCGAGACCAGCTTGAAATCGAAGAGGGTCTCGCCGGAGATGCGGTTGGCGGCGCGCAAGGGATCGACTGCCGACGCGACGCACATGATGGACGAGCCGGAAAACACCAGCAGGGTCACCTTGAGCGGCAGGCTCTCGGCGCGAAAGATGTCAGGTTTTTCGCTTTTTATCATATAGTCTTCGTAAAAGGCAAAACAGTTTCCGGCAAGTCAGGCAATGTTGGTTGGTTCTTATGCATGTCGGTGTCCCAAAACCGGTTGCCACTTTTGGGCGGCATGCATGATTGTTTCGATTGGGAGGAGAATTCGATGCCGCTCGCGATGAACCGTGAGGTCTTCATTACCTGTGCCGTGACCGGGTCCGGTGGCTCGCAGGACCGCAGCCCGCATGTGCCGCGCTCGCCCAAGCAGATCGCCGATTCGGCCATCGACGCGGCCAAGGCGGGTGCCGCGATCGTGCATTGCCATGTGCGCGACCCCGAAACAGGCAAACCTCGTCGCGACGTGCATCTCTACCGCGAAGTGACCGAGCGCATCCGCGCGGCAAACGTCGACGTCATCCTGAACCTGACCGCCGGCATGGGCGGCGACATGGTGTTCGGTTCGCCCGAAGCACCGCTGCCTTTGAATGAAAAAGGCACCGACATGGGCGGCGCCACCAACCGCATGGAACATGTGCGCCAGTGCCTGCCGGAAATCTGCACGCTCGACTGCGGCACCATGAATTTCGCCGAGGCCGACTATGTCATGACCAACACGCCCGGCATGTTGCGCGCCATGGGAGGCATGATGACGTCGCTCGGCGTCAAACCGGAGATCGAGGCCTTCGACACCGGCCATCTGTGGTTCGCCAAGCAGCTGGTCGAGGAAAAGGTGCTGAACCCGGATGCCCTGGTGCAGCTCTGCATGGGCGTGCCGTGGGGTGCGCCTGACGACCTCAACACCTTCATGGCCATGGTCAACAATGTGCCGTCGACCTGGAACTGGTCGGCCTTTGCCATCGGCCGCAACCAGATGGCCTATGCAGCCGCAGCGGTGCTTGCCGGCGGCAATGTCCGCGTCGGGCTGGAAGACAATCTGTGGCTCGACAAGGGCGTGCTGGCAACCAATGCGCAGCTGGTCGAGCGCGCCGCCAGTATCGTCACCAATCTGGGCGCCAGGATCCTCGGGCCCGAAGAAGTGCGCAAGAAGCTGAACCTGACCAAGCGGGCGCCGATAGCGGCATAACTCAATCGCTGGGAGGTCGGCATGACTACCGTCAAGTTCACGGCGATGAAGGATGGCGACAGGCAGGACTACGAGTTCCTGACCGCGCATGAGATCGACTATGCGGCGAAGACCGGCGAGCGGCTGCTCGACGCGCTGGTCCAGCTCGATGAAGGCCTGTCGGGCTACAAGATCACCCGGCTCGGCCATTCGCTGCAGGCGGCGACCCGCGCCTGGCGCGATGGCGCCGACACCGACTGGATCGCCTGCGCGCTTCTGCACGACATCGGCGACATCTACGCGCCCTACAATCACGATGAATACGCCGCTTCGATCCTGAAACCGTTCGTGCGCGAGCAATGCACATGGGTGGTGGAGAAGCATGGCGACTTCCAGCGGCTCTACTATGCCCATCATCTTGGCGGCGACCGCCACGCCCGCGACCGCTTCGCCGGCAACGCCTATTTCGACGATTGCGATGCGTTTTGCGAACGCTGGGACCAGTCGAGTTTCGACCCCGACTATGACACGCTGCCAATCGAATTCTTCCGGCCGTCCGTGCTCGAAGTCTTTGCCCGCAAGGCCTATGACCCGTCCGTGATCCGCGCCGGCGAGCGCGTGCCCCTCCTCGATTCTGAAACCGCCACCAAGAGAACCGGAGCTTAAGCATGAGCATCATCAACAAGGCGGCCGCCATCGGCGGCGGTGTCATCGGCGCCGGCTGGGTGGCGCGCCTGCTGCTCAACGGCATCGACGTTTCGATCTTCGATCCCGATCCGGAGGCGTCGCGCAAGGTCAGCGAAGTGATGAAGGGAGCGCGCCGCGCCTATAAGCAGATGGTGCCCGGCGGCCTGCCGAAAGAGGGCCGGCTGACCTTCGCCAAGACCATCGCCGAGGCGGTGGCCGACGCCGATTTCATCCAGGAAAGCGTGCCGGAACGACTCGACCTCAAGCACCGCGTGCTGGCCGAGATCGATGCCCATGCGCCTGCCAACGCCATTGTCGGTTCCTCCACCTCCGGCATCAAGCCGACCGACATGCAGGTGGCGATGAAGAAGCACCCTGAGCGGTTGGTCGTTGGCCATCCGTTCAACCCCGTCTATCTGCTGCCGCTGGTCGAGATCGTCGGTGGCGAGCAGACCTTTCCCGAAGCAATCGAAGTCGCCAAGGAGATCTACGCCTCGATCGGCATGAAACCGGTCGTCATCCGCAAGGAAATCGAAGCCTTCGTCGGCGACCGCCTGCTCGAGGCGGCATGGCGCGAGGCGCTGTGGCTGATCAAGGACGGCATTTGCACGGTCGAGGAACTCGACGACATCATGCGCTATGGCTTCGGCCTGCGCTGGGCGCAGATGGGCATGTTCCAGGTCTATCGCGTCGCCGGCGGCGAGGCCGGCATGCGCCACTTCATGGCGCAGTTCGGCCCGTGCCTGAAATGGCCGTGGACCAAGCTGATGGACGTGCCAGAGTTCAACGACGAATTGGTCGACCTGATCGCAACGCAGTCGGACGACCAGGCGCATGGGCTGTCGATCCGCGAGCTGGAAAAGATCCGCGACGACAATCTGGTCGCGATCATGGACGCGCTGTCGAAGCAGAACAAAGGCAAGGGCTGGGGCGCCGGCGCCTTGCACAAGGACTATACCAAGCAGTTGGCCAAGCTGGCGGCGAAGAAGCCGACCGCCTCCAAGGCGGCAGAGAAGGCCAAGGCAAGCAAGCCGAAGAAAAAGACCGGCAAGAAGAAGGGCTGACCCATGGATTTCGGGCTGTCGGAGGAACAGAAGCTCATCGTCGAGACGACGCGAGCCTTCGTCGAAAACGAGCTTTATCCGCATGAGCGCGAGGTCGAGCGCACCGGAGTGCTGCGCCGCGAACTGATCGAGGAGATCAAGGTCAAGGCGATCGAAGCCGGCCTGTACGCCGCCAACATGCCGGCGGACGTCGGTGGCGCCGGGCTCGATACGGTGACTTGGCTGCTTTATGAAAAGGAGCTCGGCCGCGCCAACTATGCCCTGCATTGGACCTGCGTGGCGCGGCCTTCCAACATCCTTTTGGCCGGTACGCCGGAGCAGCGCGAAAAATATCTGTTCCCTTGCATCCGTGGCGAGAAATGGGACTGCCTGGCGATGACCGAGCCGGGCGCCGGTTCCGATCTGCGCGGCATGAAGGCGACCGCGGTGCAGGATGGCGACGACTGGGTGCTGAACGGCACCAAGCACTTCATCAGCCATGCCGATCTCGCTGATTTCGCCATCGTCTTCATGGCCTCGGGCGAAGAGGATTCACCGCGCGGCAAGCGCAAGAAGATCACCGCCTTTTTCGTCGACAAGGGCACCAAGGGCTTTGCCGTGCGCGACGGCTATCGCAACGTCTCGCATCGCGGCTACACCAACGCCATCCTCGAATTCGATGATTGCCGGCTTCCCGCCAGCCAAGTGCTCGGCGAGGTCCACAAGGGATTTGACGTCGCCAATTCCTGGCTCGGCGCCACCCGGCTGCAGGTCGGCGCCACTTGTCTCGGCCGCGCCGAGCGCGCACTGGGCCATGCTGTCGAATATGCCGCGCAGCGCCAACAGTTCGGCCAGCAGATCGGCAAGTTCCAGGGCGTGTCGTTCAAGCTTGCCGACATGGCGACGGAACTGAAGGCGGCTGACCTGATGGTGTTCGAAGCCGGCTGGAAGTACGATCAGGGCACCGTCACCGATCAGGACATGGCCATGGCCAAACTGAAGGCCACCGAAATGCTTGCTTTCGTCGCCGACGAAGCGATCCAGATCCATGGCGGCATGGGGCTGATGGACGATCTGCCGCTGGAGCGTATCTGGCGCGACGCGCGCGTCGAGCGTATCTGGGAAGGCACGTCCGAGATCCAGCGCCACATCATTTCACGGGCGCTGCTGCGCCCGTTTGGAGCCTAAGCATGATCGCGAAAAGTGGTATCCGGTTTTCTCGGACAAACGATCTCGTTTGTCCCGAAATCATGCTCCAACGAGAAAACCATCATGCATAAACTCGAACGTCTCCTGCGGCCGAAGTCGATCGCCGTCTTCGGCGGTGCGCAGGCTGCCGCCGTCGTCGCGCAATCGATCAAGATGGGCTTTGCCGGCGAGATCTGGCCGGTACACCCGACCAAGGACGAGGTGGCTGGCCGCAAGGCCTATCGTTCGGTGGCCGATCTGCCCGGCGCACCTGATGCCGCCTTTGTCGGCGTCAACCGCCACCTGACCATCGAGGTGGTCAAGGCGCTGGCCGAACGCGGCGCCGGCGGCGCCGTCTGCTTTGCCGCAGGCTTCCTCGAAACCGAGGCCTATGACGACGACGGCGAGCGGCTGCAGGCCGAGCTTGTCGCGGCGGCGGGCCAGATGCCGATCATCGGGCCGAATTGCTATGGCCTGATCAACTATACCGATGGCGCACTTTTGTGGCCCGACCAGCATGGCGGCATCAGGCTGGCCGAGGGCGGCAAAGGCGTGGCCATCATCACCCAATCGTCCAACATCGCCATCAACATGACGATGCAGAAGCGCGGCCTGCCGATCGCCTTCCTGATGACCGCCGGCAACCAGGCGCAGACCGGCCTGTCCGAAATGGCGCTCGGCCTGATCGAGGACGAGCGGGTCACGTCGCTCGGGCTGCACATCGAGGCGTTCGATTCGGTAGCCGGCTTCGAACGGCTGGCGGCCCGGGCACGCGAGCTGAAGAAGCCGATCATCGCCATGAAAGTCGGACGTTCCGAACAGGCGCGGCAGGCGACAGTCTCGCACACCGCCTCGCTGGCCGGCTCGGACGCGGCCTCGGGAGCCTTCCTGAAGCGCCTCGGCATTGCCCGCGTCGATTCCATTCCGGCCTTCATCGAGGCGCTGAAGCTGCTGCACGTCACCGGACCTTTGCCCGGCTATCGTCTGTCGTCGATGAGCTGTTCGGGCGGCGAGGCCTCCGTCATGGCCGACAGCGCCGAAGGCCGCTGGGTCAATTTCCCTGACCTGACCGGTTCGCACCGCGCTCATGTCAAATCGACGCTCGGGCCGCTGGTGGCGGTGGCCAACCCGCTCGACTACCACACCTTCATCTGGAACAACGAGCCGGCGATGACCGCCACCTTCACCGCCATGGTGTCGGGCGGCTTCGATCTCAACATGCTGGTGCTGGACTTCCCGCGCCCCGACCGCTGCTCGGACACCGATTGGTGGGCGACGTTGCGTGCCTTCGAATCGGCGCTGAAGACCAACAAGGCGCAAGGCGCAATCGTCTCCTCGCTGCCCGAGAACCTGCCGGAAGAATACACGGCCGGACTGATGGCGCGTGGCATGGTGCCGTTGTTCGGCATTTCCGAGGCCATGGACGCCGCCCAGGCGGCAGCCTTCATCGGCTGGGCGTGGCGCGAACCGCAGGCGCAGCCGATCGACACGTCCGCCTCCGGTGCGCCCGGTGGCGACCACATCACGCCCGACGAGGCCGAGGCGAAATCGCGGCTGATCAAGGCCGGCCTGCCAGTGCCCAAGGGCGAACGCGCCGCCAATGCCGTCGAGGCGGTGATCTCCTCGATGGCGCTCGGCTTTCCGGTGGCGCTGAAGGCGCTGGGCGTCACCCACAAGTCCGAGGTCGGTGCTGTCAGGCTCAACCTCAAGGACGCCGAATCCGTCAGCACGGCAGCGCATGACCTGCTGCCGCTCGGCACCGGCCTCTATGTCGAACGCATGGTGCGCGACGGTGTCGCCGAACTGATCGTCGGCTTCACCCGTGATCCGATGTTCGGCGCGGTGATGACGCTGGGCACCGGCGGCGTGCTGGTCGAGTTGTTGCGCGACAGCGTCACGCTGATGCTGCCGGCAACCCGCGATGACATCGAGGCGGCGTTGCGCGGCCTCAAACTGTTCCCGCTGCTCGAAGGCTATCGTGGCCGGCCGAAAGCCGACGTCGCCGCGGCCATCGAGGCTATCTCGGGCATTGCCGCCTTCGTGCAGCAGAATGCCGGCGAGATCGAGGAACTCGACATCAACCCGCTGATCGTCTGCACAGAGGGCAAGGGCGCCTGGATAGCCGACGCGCTGCTGGTGCTGGGAGACAAGAAGAATGTCTGACGTCATTTCGACCCGTCGCGAGGGCACCATCCTCGAGGTCACGCTCGACCGGCCCAAGGCCAACGCCATCGACCTCAAGACCTCGCGGCTGATGGGCGAGACGTTCAAGGCATTCCGCGACGATCCAAGCCTGCGCGTCGCCATCGTCAAAACCGCCGGCGACAAGTTCTTCTGCGCCGGCTGGGATCTGAAGGCGGCTGCCGGCGGCGATGCGGTCGACGGCGACTATGGCGTCGGCGGCTTTGCCGGGCTGCAGGAACTGCGCGACCTCAACAAGCCGGTCATCGCTTGCGTCAACGGCATGGCGGTCGGCGGCGGCTTCGAGCTGGCGCTGTCGTGCGACCTCATCTACGCCTCCGATCATTCCTCCTTCGCGCTGCCCGAGATCCGCGCCGGCACGCTGGCCGATGCCGCGACGATCAAGTTGCCAAAGCGCATCCCCTATCATGTCGCCATGGACCTTTTGCTCACCGGCCGCTGGATGGATGTCGCGGAGGCGCATCGCTGGGGTCTGGTCAACGAGGTGCTGCCCAAGGAGAAGCTCGAGGACCGCGTCTGGGAGATCGCCCGGCTGCTCGCCGGCGGCCCGCCGCTGGTGTTTGCCGCGATCAAGGAGACGGCGCGGGTGGCCGAGGCGCTCACCTTCCAGGACGCCATGAACAAGGTGACGCGCCGCCAATTGCCGACGGTCGATGCCCTCTATGGCTCCGAGGACAATATGGAAGGTTTTCGCGCTTTCGCCGAAAAGCGCGAGCCGGTGTGGAAGGGGAAGTAGTGGGGCCCCATGACCGACTACCAAGCCCTCATCGACGCCGAGACCTGGGCCTTCATCGAGCGAACCAATTCCTATTATCCGCCTGATACGATCGACTACACGATCGCGCAGCAGCGCGAGATCTATGACCGGATGTGCCGCGAGTTCTTTGCCGGCTACCCCGAGGGCGTTGCAGTCGAAACCTCTGCCATTGCAACGCCCACCCATGATATCCCGATCCGCATCTACCGAAGCGCGCCGCAGGCAGCGGCGACGGTGCTTTACTTCCATGGCGGCGGCTTCATCCTCGGCGGGCTGGACAGCCATGACGATGTCTGCGCCGAGCTCTGCGGCCGCACCGGCTATGAGGTGGTTTCGGTCGACTACCGGCTGGCGCCGGAGCACCTGCATCCGGCGGCCTTCGACGACGTGATGAGCGCCTTCGAATGGGCCACCGCCAATCGCGACCATCCCATCGTGCTTTGCGGCGACAGCGCCGGCGGCAATCTTGCCGCTGCCGTCAGCCATGCGACACGCGGCCATCAGCGCAAGCCGATCGGGCAGGTGCTGATCTATCCCGGGCTCGGCGGCGACCGCTCGCGCGGCTCTTATGTGACGCATGCCGAGGCGCCGATGCTGACCGTGCGCGACCTGGAATTCTACAAGAACGTCCGCACCGGCGGCGTGGATGGGACCGGTGACATCACGCTGTCGCCGCTCGCCGATGGCGACTTCGCCAATCTGCCGCCGACGGTGCTGATCACTGCCGAGTGCGACCCGCTGTCATCAGACGGCGAAGCCTATCGCGCACGCGTCGCCGCCGCCGGCGGACGGGCATATTGGTTCGAGGAACCTGGGCTGGTGCATGGCTATCTGCGAGCCCGGCACACGGTCGGCCGCGCCCGCGCCAGCTTTACGCGGATCGTCGATGCGGTAGCCGCTTTGGGAACGGGCGAATGGGTCCCCTGAGCGCCGTCATCCATATGCGGCGTATATAATTCAGGCCAAAACCTGCTCTCGAATTCCTATGCGGCCAGCGATTAAGTACTTCCGGGCCGCCGCTCGACGGCGGCCGGAACGACAGACTGGCTTCAAGGACCATGAGAACACATTCAGTCTGGCTGACCTCCAGGGTCAGCCGCAGGGTGCCTACGGAATATTTCGTCCTGGCAAACCTCAGAGAACAAGGCGCGATCATCGGCCGGCTCGCCGGCCATCCGATCGCCGATACGGTCATCGATGCGAGCGGATCCCGATATCGCTATGTCGGCGTTGCAACGCGCGACGCCGATGGGGGTTTCGATGTCGAAGCGCTGCGGGCTGGCGAATGGATCGTCCAACCGGGCCTGGTTTATGCCGCCGACGGCAAGGCCGCTCCATCAAAACCGCTGCTGAGCAGGCGCGACCGCAATCCGTCCTGATTGCATTGCGCTGGGTCCACCTTCGTTCAAAGTCACCATCGCCTCTCGAATTGCCGTCGCAGTTTCAGGACGGACAGGGGTCATTGGCAAGCGGACGTCCGGGCTCAGCCCCAGCGCCAGATGCAGGGCGTACTTGACCGGTACCGGATTGCTCTCCAGCTCGAGCGCCGCGATGAGTGGCCGCAAGCGATGATGGATGGCCCGAGCGGTGTGGTGGTCGTCTTGCCGGCAGGCATCATGCATCTCGACGCACAGTCGCGGGGCGACGTTGGAGACCACGGAGATCGTGCCACGCCCGCCCATCGAGTTGAAGCCGAAAGACGTGGAGTCGTGGCCGGACAGGCAAATGAAACGGCGCCTCAGCACGGCGGGCAGCGAGGACAGGCGGTTCACATCGCCAGTGGCGTCCTTGATGCCGACGATGGTTGGAATCTGCGCCAGGCGCTCGACCGTCTCCTGCGACAGGTCGACACCGGTCCGGGCCGGGACGTTGTAGACGATTATCGGTATCTTGACCTTGCTGGCGACCGCTTCGAAGTGGCGGAATATCCCCTCCTGGCTCGGCCTGTTGTAGTAGGGCGTGACGATGAGGGCAGCGTCGGCCCCGAAAGCCTCGGCGGCTGTCGAAAGAGCAATCGTCGTCTCGGTGCTGTTCGTCCCGGTGCCGGCGATGATCGGCACCCTGCCCGCGGCAATTTTCACGCAGAGCGCGATGATGTCGAGGCGCTCCTCCCACGATAAGGTCGGGGACTCACCGGTGGTGCCGCACGGCACCAGCCCGTTGATCCCTTGTTCGATCTGCCAGCGCAGCAGCGTGGTCAGTTGCTTCAGGTCGACCTCGCCGTCGGTGAATGGCGTTACCAGCGCGGTCATCGCTCCGGTCAGGCGCGTTCGTGCTTGTTCGGGTGTCATGGCAATCAAATTCTCCTTGGTGATTGTTTGAGGACGCCGCCTGTTCGACGTGCGTAAGAAGCAAAGCCGAGAGCACCGCTGCAGCCAGATCGGTATGTTCCGCTTCGGCTATGCAGGCGTTGCCCGGCGTCGCTACAGGCGGGGTTTGAATGGTGCAAAACCATCGCTCGCCGATCCTGCTGAGCGACGAAACCGAGCGCTCCGGTTTCGAGAGGGCGACGAGCAGGAGGACGGCGTCGAGCGTGGCGCCGGCCTCGACCAGGCCGGCAAACCGCCGGCCTTGCTGGGACGATCTGTCGAGCGACAGGCCGCGTGCGGCCTCCCACAGCTGGTGTTCGAGCAGCCTGCCGACATGCGGGAGACGATCGAACAATCCGGCCAGATCGGCAGTGTTGGACGTGTCCATGGTCAGACGTTCCGGAACGGTGAAAGCAGCCGGAAACAGGATCAGTTGAAGAGGGAAAGGCACACGCTTGCCGGGGCGAAGCGTATCGCGCCGGCCTGATGACCGCTTTCCATCGTGGCGAAACGAACAGCCGAGGTCCTGTCGGCGAAAACACCGCCGGTCATGCCTTCTTCGTCGCGCGCGATCCAGTGGCCTTCGCCGTCGCGCCCGACCACGAAACGGTGAAGGGCGTTTCCGTCAGAGGGGATATGAGAACGTTGCATGATAATCTTCTGCTTTGCGATCAGGAAACTTGAGCAGCGATGGTGGCGGCGACCAGCAAGCCGCCGGCGACCAGGAGCCACCATGTCGGAGTGAAGGGCGCGACCAGTCTGACCGGCCTGCGATTGTTGTTGGCAGCACGCCGCGCTTGCTCAAGCTGCGACGCCGGCAGCGGACGATGGGTGGGCAGATAGAGCCCGTCTGAGAGGAACATCGAAGACTTCTTTCTTTCTTAACTGTCGCCACGAGGTGGTGACTGCCTGCAGCGGCTCAGGACCGGCCGCACTCAGAAAGATAAAAGGATCCGCATTTGTATTCGAGGCGGCCGAAAACTGAAAAATATAAAAAAGTCATATGTTTATCGCCTGGGCGTATGTGGGACCCAGGGCTGGAAATCGGATCGCGTTGTCGCCGTTTCACGCCACTGCGGCGGCCGCCCGACCGGCGCTGCGGCCGGAAAAGATGCAGCCGCCGAGGAACGTGCCTTCAAGCGCCGCATAGCCATGCACACCGCCGCCACCGAAACCTGCGGCCTCGCCAACCGCATAAAGCCCCGCCACCGGCTGGCCGTCGGCACCCAGTACACGGCTGTCGAGATCGGTCTGCAGGCCGCCCAGCGTCTTGCGGGTCAGGATGTTGAGGCGGACCGCGATCAGCGGGCCGTTTGCCGGGTCAAGCATCTTGTGCGGCTTGGCCGTGCGGATCAGTTTGTCGCCAAGGTAAGCACGTGCACCGCGCAAGGCGGTGATCTGCATGTCCTTGGAGAACGGATTGTCGAGCTGCCGGTCGCGGGCCCGGATCTCGCGTTCGACCTTTGCGAGTTCGAGCAGCGGCTCGTCGCCGGCCAGCGCGTTCATGCGGGCGACCAGCGTCGACAGGTCGGCCTCGACAATGAAATCCTCGCCCCTCTCCATAAACGCCTTCACCGGGCCCGGAATGCCCGACGTGGCGCGGCCGAGCACCTGACGCCAGCTCTTGCCGGTCAGGTCGGGGTTCTGTTCGGAGCCCGACAGCGCGAACTCCTTCTGGATGATCTTCCTGGTCAGAATGAACCAGGAATAGTCGAAGCCGGTGCTCATGATGTGGTTGAGCGTGCCCAGCGTGTCGAAGCCGGGATAGAGCGGCACCGGCAAGCGCTTGCCCCTGGCATCGAGCCACAGCGATGACGGGCCGGGCAGGATGCGGATCGCATGATCTGTCCAGATCGGCGCCCAGTTCTTGATGCCCTCGACATAGTGCCACATGCGGTCGCGATTGATGATGCTACCGCCGGCCGCTTCGGTGATCGCCAGCATGCGGCCGTCGACATGATCGGGCACGCCCGTGATCATGCGCTTGGGTGCCGCGCCCAGCCGCTGCGGCCAGTTTTCCCGGACAAGCTGGTGATTGGCGCCAATGCCGCCGGAGGCGACGATCACGGTTTGCGCATGAAGCTCGAAATCGCCTGAAATGTCGCGCGGACTCTTGTGGCCACGCCCGACGGTGCTTGGCTGCAGGATGTCGCCGCGCACGCCGTCGACGGTGGCACCCGTGCGGGTCAATTCGTTGACCCTGTGGCGGAATTTGAAGCGGATCAGCCCGCTTTTCTCGGCTTCGCGGACGCGCTGGACGAAGGGTTCAAGCACGCCGGGGCCGGTGCCCCAGGTGACGTGAAAGCGCGGCACCGAATTGCCATGGCCGATGGCATTGCCACCGCCACGCTCGGCCCAGCCGACGACGGGAAAGAATTTCAAGCCGCGCTGTATCAGCCATGAGCGCTTCTCGCCGGCGGCGAAGCCGACATAGGCTTCGGCCCATTTGCGCGGCCAGTAATCTTCCGGGCGGTCGAAAGCGGCGGTGCCCAGCCAGTCCTCAAGCGCCAGGTCATGCGAATCGTGGATGCGCATGCGCCGCTGCTCGGGCGAATCGACGAGGAAGAGCCCGCCGAACGACCAGAACGCCTGGCCGCCGAGCGACTGTTCCGGCTCCTGGTCGACGATGACGGTTTTCTTGCCGGCCTCGGCAAGCTCGGCGGCGGCGACCAGCCCGGCAAGGCCGGCGCCGACAATGATCACGTCCGCATCGTCAGCCATCTTTCCCCTCCCCATTTGCCGGCTAAAGCAATTCCAGGAAAAGCGTGAATCGGTTTTCCGTCCGGAATTCGTCGAACAAAGGGCTGGCTAAACGGCCTCCCAACCTTCCTTGCCGCCAGCGCGGAAGATGGCGTCGATGACCTTCTGGTTGAGCACGGATTCCTCCAGCGTGAAGACCCGCTCCTTGCCGCCCCGTGCGGCCCGCGCGAAGGTCTCGACCTCCAGCCGGTACTGCTGGGTGCCGGGAAAACGGAATACCTGCGCCTCCGTGTGGTTCTGGTTGTGCAGTTCGACGCGGTGATGGTCGTAGAGCCCGGCGTTGAAGGGCGAAAACACCTCGATGAACCCCTTCTCGCCATGGAACACCATGACCTGGCGCGCCGCCATCTGCGTCGACAGGTAGAAGGACAGCTCGAAGTCGCCGAAATCGGCGCGGATCGAGGAATAGATGTCGGTGCCGAATGTCTTGTCGCGCTCGATCGTCGCCTGGACGCGCAACGGCTCCTTGCCAGTGGAAAAGCGCGTCGAGACGGTCGGGTAGACGCCGATGTCGGGCAGCGCGCCGCCGCCGAGATCGAGCTTGTTGCGCATGTTGTCGGGGTCGACATTGTAATAGGAGAAGGCGCCCTGGACGTGGCGCAGGCGGCCGATGGCGCCGCTGGCGATGAGATCGCGCACCTTGATCCATTGCGGGTGGTAGATGACCATGAAGGCCTCGCAGACCAGCACCTTCTTGGCATCGCGCAGCTTGATCAGCGGCAGGATGTCCTTGGCGTCGAGCGCCAGCGGCTTTTCGACCAGCACGTGCTTGCCGGCCTCGATCGCCTTGGCCGCCCATTCGACGTGTTGGGAGGTCGGCAGCGGGATGTAGACGCCGTCGACCTCGCTGGAGGCGAGCAGGTCCTCATAGGAGCCGAAGGCATGGCGCGCGCCGAAGCGCTCGGCCAGGGCCTTGGCTTTCGACAGGTCGCGGCTGGCGATCGCCGACAGAACGCCGTTCTCCGCGTCGACCATTGCCGGCAACAACTGCTCGCGGCCGATCTTGGCCGTCGACAACACACCCCATCGGAACATCAGGCTTCTCCATAGCGATTGCAGGCGACGAGGTTTGCCCGAAATCTCAGGAAAAGCCAATTGGAGACTGGTTTCCTCGCCCTACGAAGTGGGGAGAGGTGGCCCGGCGAAGCCGGGACGGAGAGGGGCCTTCGTGGCGGGCTGGGAGTTTGCTGTTCAAGCGCTCCTTGTTGGCCCTCCATAGCCCGTCTCGTGCTCAGTCCCTTGGGTCCTGGCTTCGCGACCGTCGTCCCCCTCTCCGTCCCGGCTTCGCCGGACCACCTCTCCCCCGCTTTGCGGGGGCGAGGAAACCGCATCCTGCAAGCTCAGCTCCGTTTGCCAGTCAGCGTCATGTCGAAGGCGACGATGTTGGAATAGATCGGCGTGCCGACATCCATGCCGTAGCGTGACCTGAGCACCTTGCCGGTGACATGGAATTTTATCGTGCCGGCCTTGAGGTCGCCAAGCTGGGCCGTGAACTCTTCCGGAAACGTCTTGCCGCGCGCCGTCAGGCGGCCGCTGACGAGGGCCGTGGTGTCGCTTGTGCGGGTCACGCTGGTCGAGCGGAACCGGATCTCGGGGCTGTCGGCGGCGTCGAACACCGCGTCCGAGCGCAGGAAGGCATCGATGCGGCCCTGGCCGGTGCCGACGCTTTCGGGAAATATGGTGAAATTGACTTGCGAGCGGGCGACGTCGCTGTTGTCGATGCGGATCGAGCCCTTGAAGCGGCCGAAGGCGCCATCGAGGCCGCCGCCACCGACCTTGCCGATGGAAAAGTGGATCGAGGAGTTGGCCGGGCTGATCGCGTAACTGCCGGCGGCATCACCAAGCGCGATTGCCGCTGAAGCCGGCATGGCAAAGCAAACGGCGACCGCCGCAAATCCGAGGATACGCGTGTACATTGAGGTGTTCCTTGTTGTAGGCAGCGCATTTCCTGCGCGCCCTCACACAATGAACGAATGACCCGGCCGCTCTATTCCGCACTGTCCTCTGACGAAGGCGTGATCATGCGGGTGAGCACACCATCCTTGAGCTGGAAATGATGACGCAACGCCGCCGCGACATGCAGCACGACCAGGGCCATGCCGGCATAGGCGAGATACCAATGCGCTGACGTCCAGAAGCTTTCGGCCGCATCCGATTCGGCCAGCGGCAGGTTCGGCATGAGGAAAAGGTTGAACGGCAGGCTGGGGATCTCCAGCATCGACACCGACACCAGCGCCCAACCGGACAAGGGCAGGGCCAGTTGAAACGCGTAGAGCGCAATGTGAGCGAGTGGCGCGGCCCGTCGCTCCAAGGTTCCGACCGTGCGCGGCAGCGCCGGCGCTGCATTGCCGAAGCGCCAGGCGATGCGCAGGATCACCAGTCCGAGCAGCAGAAAGCCGAAGGATTTGTGCAGCTGGATCAGTTCGAAGGCAGTGCGCTGGCTGGTCAGCCGCACCATGATGAAGCCGAGCCCGAACTGGCCGATGAAGATCAGCGCAATCAGCCAGTGAAGAATGATCGCACCCCAGCCATAGCGGGTGGTGCTGTTGGTAATCGATGCCTGCATGGGACGTGAACGAATGCCGGGGGGACTTTCTTCCTTCGCTTCACCCTGCGCCCTACGAGATCCCCCGCTTCGCAAAAGCCGCCTTGCGGCAGTTGCTGCGCGACCCTCCCAACAAGGGCGAGGGTGAAGTTATCCGCTCACCTTGAAAAAATCGACGAAGGCGCGCAGCGCCGGCCGCATCTGGCGGCGGCTGGGATAGTAGACGAAGAACCCATCGAAAGGCGGGCACCAGTCCTCCAGCACGCGGATCAGTCGGCCGTCGGCGAGCGGCGTGGCGACATAATCCTCGAAGACAAAGGCTAGCCCGGCACCATCGACGGCCGTTTGGGTGATCAGATGGTCCTCATCAAGGACAAGCGGTCCCTGCACGGCCATCTCGATCGCCTCGCCGCCCTTCTCGAACTCCCACCGGTAGAGGATGCCACTGGAGAAGCGGAAGCGGATGCAGCGATGACCGGCAAGCTCACGCGGGTGGTGTGGCCTGGGCATGGTTTTGAAATAAGACGGCGCGCCGACCACCGCGCCACGAATGTCCGGCCCGATGCGCACCGCGATCATGTCGCGCTGCAAGCTCTCACCAAGTCGCACACCGGCGTCGAAACCACCTTCGACGACATCGGTGAAACGATCCTCGATGACGATCTCCAACACGATGTCGGGATAGACCGCCGCGAACGCACCGAGCCGTGGCGTCAACACCAGATGGGCGGCGGTGCGCGGTACGCTGAGCCGAAGATTGCCGGCCGGCCGGTCGCGCGCCTCGACCGCCGTCTCCAGTGCAAGGTCGATCTCGGAAAGTGCCGGCCGCAACCGTTCAAGCAGCTGCGCGCCCTCCTCGGTCGGGGCGACGCTGCGGGTGCTGCGGGCCAGAAGACGAACGCCCAGCCTCGCCTCCAGGCTGGACACCGCATGGCTGACCGCCGAAGGCGCGATGCCAAGTTCGCGGGCGGCCCCGCGAAAGCTGGCGCATCGGGCGACGGTGGCCAACACCACGAGTTGGGAGAGGTTCGTTCGATTCATTGATCTATTTCTTGGAACAAGCCGTGCAAAAGAGAGACGATTATCGAACGGAAAGCAAGGCGCTATCTCCCCATGCATGTCGCCCAAAAGCGCGCAGCGGTTTTGGGGGCAACGACATGCTTAAGACTTAAAGCGCGTTGTCGACGCGTTAAGCATCGCAACAAGGAGACGCGTGATGCAAACCCGCAAGCTAGGAACTGAATTGAACGTCTATCCCGTCGGCCTCGGCTGCATGGGCATGAGTTTTGTCTATGGCGGCCAGGCGGAGGCCGAGGCGATCGCCACCCTGCACCGCGCCGTCGAGATCGGCGTCAACTTCTTCGATACGGCGGAAGTCTATGGCCCCTACGAGAACGAGATCCTGCTCGGCAAGGCGCTGAAGTCGGTTCGTGACAAGGTGACCATCGCCACCAAATTCGGCTTCAAGATTTTGGAGGAAGGCACCGGCATCGACCGCATGGCCGGCGTCGACAGCCGCCCCGAACATGTCAAGGCGGTCGCCGAGGCGTCGCTGAAGCGGCTTGGCACCGATGTCATCGACCTCTACTACCAGCATCGCGTCGATCCCAACGTGCCGATCGAGGACACGGTCGGCGCCATGGCCGAACTGGTGCGCGAAGGCAAGGTGCGGGCGCTCGGCCTGTCGGAGGCGAGTGAGGCAACCATCCGCCGGGCGCATGCCGTGCATCCGATATCGGCCCTGCAAAGCGAATACTCGCTGTGGAGCCGTGATCCGGAAGACGAGGTGCTCGCCGTCTGCCGCGAACTCGGCATCGGCTTCGTCCCCTACAGCCCACTCGGCCGTGGCCTGTTGACCGGCACGATCGCCAAGCCCGAGACTTTGAGCGACGACGACTGGCGCCGTGGCCAGCCGCGCTTCCAGGCCGACGCCATGGCGGCCAACGCCGCTGTCATCGCCACGCTGGAGAAAATGGCGGCTGAAAAGGGCGTGACCTCGGCGCAGCTGGCGCTGGCGTGGGTGCTGCACCAGGGCGATTTCATCGTGCCGATCCCCGGCGCGCGGAAAATCCGCCATCTGGAACAGAACACGGCGGCGGCCGGGATCGAGCTGAGCGCGGCCGAAGTGCAAACGATCGGCGAGGCGCTGTCGCCGGATAAGGTGACCGGCAAGCGCTACACCGAGGAGTTGCTGGCGCTTGTGAATGGGTGAGCTTGGTCACCGCCGGATAGTTGAAAGGGGGCGCTGCGGCGCCTCCTTTTTGCACCGCGTGGAGGTGCGAGACGTTGGCGCGAAACACCCCCTCTGTCCCGCCGACATCACCAAGGATAGACAGTGATCTCCGGCCAGCAGGCCTTCGCACGCGCGCCCTTGGCCTCATGCGTCTGGCGGTTGTCCATCATCCGGTTCGGTGTGATGCGAAACGAGAAGATGTGGTCGAGGCCAAACGGCGCCACGAGGTCGAGCTGCCCATCCGCGTCGAAACGGACGCCGACCGCGTGGGTTTTGGAGGCGAAGTGGCGGACCGAGTCGCTGGAACTCGTGTAGCGCGGGCACGGCTGTCCGAACTTCAGGGGATACCAGAGATGGACTCGCGCCTGGTTGCGCACCTCGACCGGCAGCGGCAGTCCGGCGAAGACCGGAGCGGCAGCCGCGATCACTCCATCCTCAGCCTCATAGGAGAGGTCGCTGCCATCGAAGTAGAAAAGGTCGACATCCCTGACGCCGTAACCCGATGGCTTGCCGGTCAGCTCGTTCCAGACGGTGTTGTAGAGCGCGCCGGAGACCAGCAGCCAGTCGGGCAAGGCAAGACGCCGCGCCCGAGCCAAAGCGTCACTCAGCAACTCATCTCTCGACACGATGTCGAGAAACGCCGCACGTTGGGCTTCGAACGGGAGCCCTGAATAGCGCAAATGGTCCATCGCCCTTTGGAGGGCGATTCGCCACTTGCCCGCAATCCCTCAAGTCCTGAGTACGCCACCGGTCTGCTTGCCAACATTCTCGATGATGCGCTTGGCCAACGCTTCGAAATCTTCGTCGGTCAGCGTCTTCTCGACCGGCTGGATCGACACCTCGATGGCGATCGACTTCTTGCCTTCGCCGAGTGACGCACCCTCGAAAATATCGAAGACCGAGACAGCGGTGATCAGCTTCTTGTCGGCGGCTAGGGCGGCTCGCACCAGCGTGCCGGCCTCGACCGTCCTGTCGACGACGAAGGCGAAGTCGCGCTTGACCGCCTGGAAGGCGGACAGTTCGAGCTTCGGCTTGGTTTTGGTCGGCTTGGCCTTCGGCTCGGGCACGGCGTCGACAAACACTTCGAAGCCGCAGAGCGGACCGGAGACATCCAGTCCCTCAAGCGTCTTGGGATGGAATTCGCCGAAGGTGCCGAGCACGGTTTTCGGCCCGAGCTTGATCGTGCCGGATCGGCCGGGATGATACCAGGCCGGACCGCCGGCCTCGACCTGCAATCGGTCGACCGGTGCACCGCAGGCTTCGAGTGCGGCGATCGCATCGGCCTTGGCGTCGAACACGCCCACGGCGCCTGAATTGCCGGCCCAGTTGCGGCCGGAGCCGTCGAGCTTGGCGGTGCCGCGCCGGACCCCGGCGGCAACGCGCCGCTGCTGGTCGGCGCCGTCGCCCTCATAGGTGCCCGACACTTCGAACAAAGCGACGTCGCCGATGCCCCTGTCGGCATTGCGCTGGGCAGCGGCGATCAGCCCCGGCAGCAGCGACGGCCGCATGTCGGACATGTCGGCGGCGATCGGGTTGGCGAGCTTCAGTGCCGTCTGGCCGCCGCCGAACAGCTCGGCGTGCCTGGCCGGAATGAACGACCAGGTAATGGCCTCCATCATGCCGCGCACGGCAAGCGCGCGCTTGGCCGTGCGGGTGCGGACCTGCAGCGTGGTGAGGATCCTGGCATTGACTGCGTCATGCGCACCGAGCGGCTGCGGCGCGATGTTGTCGACACCGTGGATGCGCATGACCTCTTCAACCAGGTCGGCCTTGCTATCGACATCGGGGCGCCAGGACGGCACGGCGACGTCAACAACATCGCCCGAGCCCTGCGGCTTGAAGCCGAGGCGCGACAGGATATCAAGGCTTTCCGCCCTTGGCACCTCGATGCCCGTCAGCCGCTTCACTTCCGACAGCGGGAAAGAAACGATCCTGGGCTGGTGGCCGGCATAGCCGGTCACTTCGATCTCGGTCGGCGTGCCGCCGCAGAAATCGAGCACCAGCCTGGTCGCCAGCTCGACACCGGGCACCATGAATTCAGGGTCGACGCCGCGCTCGAAGCGGTAGCGCGCGTCGGTGATGATGCCGAGCGTACGGCCGGTGCGGGCAGTGGTGATCGGATCCCAAAGGGCCGATTCGATCAGCACGTCTGACGTGTTTTCGTCGCAGCCCGAATGCTCGCCGCCCATGATGCCGGCGATCGACTCGACGCCGTCCTCGTCAGCGATAACGCACATCTCCGGCGTCAGCGTGTATTCGCGGCCGTCGAGTGCCTGCACCTTTTCGCCATCGCGCGCCCGCCGCACGGTCAGATTGCCGGCGACCTTCCTGGCGTCGAACACATGCAGCGGCCGGCCGCGATCGAAGGTGACATAGTTGGTGATGTCGACTAGCGCACTGATCGGACGCAGCCCAATGGCGATCAACCGCTGCTGCAGCCATTTCGGCGATGGGCCGTTCTTGACGCCACGCACCAGCCGCAGCGCGAAACCAGGGCAGAGCTCTGGTGCTTCGATCGTGACCTTGACCGGCGTCTCGCCCTTGCCCGGGATCGCGTCGATCGCAGCGCTCTTCAACGTGCCAAGCCCGCTCGCCGCCAGGTCCCTGGCGATACCGTAGACGCTGGTGGCGTCCGGCCGGTTGGGCGTCAGGTTGATCTCGATGACCGGATCGTCGAGATGCGCATAGGCAGCGAAGCTGGTGCCGACAGGCGCATCCTCAGGCAGGTCGATGATGCCGTTGTGCTCGTCGGAAAGCTCCAGCTCGCGCTCCGAACACATCATGCCATGGCTTTCGACGCCCCTGATCTTGCCGACCGTCAGCGTCACGTCGATGCCGGGCACATAGGCGCCGGGCGCGGCAAAGGCGCCGATCAGGCCCGCGCGGGCGTTCGGCGCGCCGCAGACGACCTGCACCGGTGGCTTGCCGTCGCCTGTGTCGACGGTGAGCACGCGCAGCCGGTCGGCATCGGGATGCTGCACCGCCGTCAACACCCTGGCGATGACGAACGGTTTCAGGCTCGACTTGTCGTCGACATGCTCGACTTCGAGGCCGATCGAGGTCAGCCGCTCGACGATTTCGTCGAGGGTGGCGTCGGTCTCGAGGTGATCCTTGAGCCAGGAGAGGGTGAATTTCATGGGACTGTTCCGTCTGGTCTTTTGACGCTTGTTTTCAGATGTCTCGGCAGATCGTCTGATATGTGCAGGAATGGAAGCTGCTCGCTGACATAGGCATGCAGCGTCGGCGGGAAATCGGCCGGCATATCCATGGCGCCGAGCGTGAAATAGATGACGTCCTCCAGCCGCTCGTCGACATAGGCGATCGGCGAGCCGCAGACGCCGCAGAACGAGCGCGTCACCGGCCCGTTCTCATACATCTTCAGCGCCTTGCCGGTGAACGCCACCTGACCGACCAGGAAGCCGACAAAGGCCGATACCGGCGCGCCGCTCGCCCGCCGGCAATCGCCGCAATGACAATAGCTGACGTGGTGCGGTCCGGCCGAGGCCTCGAACCGCACGGCGCCGCAGCGGCAGCCGCCGGCGTGGGCGGCTGTCATGCGCTCAAGCCTCCGAACAGCGTCGGCATGTCGAGCGGCCTGAATCCGTAATGTGACAGCCAGCGCACGTCGGCATCGAAGAAGGCGCGCAGGTCCGGCATGCCGTATTTCAGCATGGCGATGCGGTCGATGCCCATGCCCCAGGCAAAGCCCTGGTATTCGTCCGGGTCGAGCCCGCCATGGCGCAGCACATTGGGATGCACCATGCCGCAGCCGAGGATCTCCATCCAGTCGGAGCCTTCGCCGAAGCGCACCTCGCCGGGCCGCGAACGGTCGCACTGGATGTCGACCTCGAGGCTCGGTTCGGTGAACGGGAAGAAGGACGGCCGGAACCGCATCTTGACCGAGGGCACTTCGAAGAAGGCCTTGCAGAACTCCTCCAGCACCCACTTCATGTTGGCGACGTTGGCCGTCTTGTCGATCACCAGCCCCTCGACCTGATGGAACATCGGCGAGTGGGTGGCGTCCGAATCCTGCCGGTAGGTCTTGCCCGGAATGACGATGCGGATCGGCGGCTTCTTCGTCTCCATGGTTCGGATCTGCACCGGCGAGGTGTGGGTGCGCAAAAGCTTGCGCTCGCCCTTCTCGTCCGGCTGGAAGAAGAAAGTGTCGTGCATCTCGCGCGCCGGATGGCCTTCGGGGAAATTCAGCGCGGTGAAATTGTAATAGTCGGTCTCGATGTCCGGGCCTTCGGCGATCGAAAAGCCGAGGTCGCCGAAGATCGCTGCGATCTCGTCGATGACCTGGCTGATCGGATGGATGCGGCCGCGTTCGGCGGGCGACTGCCGCACCGGCAGCGTCACGTCGACCTTTTCGGCGGCCAGGCGGGCGGTGATCGCCACATCCTTCAGCTCGGCCCGACGCAGCGAGAGTGCATCGGTGACGCGGTTCTTGAGGCCGTTGATAACAGGGCCCTTGAGCTGGCGCTCCTCGGCGCTCATCGCGCCTAGCGTCTTCAGCATCTCGGAAACCGAGCCCTTCTTGCCCAGCGCAGAAACGCGTACCGCCTCGATCGAGGCCTCGTCCGCGGCCGATGCGATATCAGCCATCAGGGAATTTTCGAGAGTTTCCATGTCACTCATGTTCCAGACCCGACAAAAGGCATAAGAAAAACCCGCGCCAGCCGTGCCAGCGCGGGTTCCCCAAATCAGAATTTCGAATGCTTGGGAAGCGCTGGCTTAGGCGACAGCGCTTTCAAAAGCGTTCGGCGTGGTGTTCTTCAGATATTCGAGCGCAACCTTGGCCTTGGCCACGAGTGCGGCGAAAGCCTGCGGCTCATGGATGGCCATGTCCGACAGGATCTTGCGATCGATCTCGATGCCGGCCTTGTTGAGTCCGTCGATGAAGCGGCCATAGGTCAGGCCGTGCTCATGGGTCGCGGCGTTGATGCGCTGGATCCACAGGGCGCGGAACGAGCGCTTGCGGTTCTTGCGGTCGCGGTAAGCGTACTGCAGCGACTTTTCCACCGCCTGCTTGGCGATGCGGATGGTGTTCTTGCGGCGGCCGTAGAAGCCTTTGGCGGCTTTCAGGACCTTCTTGTGCTTGGCGTGCGAGGTGACGCCTCTCTTTACGCGTGCCATGTCATGATCTCCTTAAAAGCAATTCCAGGAAAAGTGCCTAGCGGTTTTCCGTTCGGAATTGCGTAAAACAAATGCGTGTCCGGACCGAATGCCTTAGAGGCCGTTCGGCAGAAAATTCTTGATGACCTTCTTGCCATCCGGTTCAGCCAGAACCATCGTGCCGCGGGCATTTCGAATGAACTTGTTGGAACGCTTGATCATGCCGTGACGCTTGCCGGCCGCAGCCGACAGGACTTTACCCGTACCTGTGATCTTGAACCGCTTTTTGGCGGCGGACTTGGTCTTCATCTTGGGCATTTTGCTACTCCGTTTCTATGAGGTCGCTGTCCGTGCCTCTGGCACGCAGCACCTCTTGTTTTGTTCGCTTCAGGCCGACCAAAGCCCGAAAAGCAAATGAAACCGCCACGGCATGCCCTGCCGGGCGGTTTTTTTGGAACGCGGTCCTATACGTCAAAGCAGGCGGCTGTGCAACACCCACTGCGCCGCTCGTTGCCGGAACGTTGGGACGCGACGCGCGGCCCTCGATCAGGGAAGTGTGAACCAGACCGGCAGCATGCCCGACTGCTGGGCGCCGTCGATCAGTTCGAAGGCCGGCAGCGCCATCAGGAACACCAGGCCATCGAGCAGCGTGGTCAACAGCAGGCGCGGCTTGAAGCTGCCCGTGTCACCCTCCTGGTAAAGGGAAAGGTTCGGAAAGAAGCGCGGCACCCTCGCCAGATAGGCCTGATAGGGTGCACCAAGCGCTTCCTTGAGGAATTTCTCCTCGCGAAGGATGACGATATGGAAGGCACCCGCGCACAGCACAGCAAAGAGAATGATGCCGGAGAACGAACCTATCTGCGCGCCGACGCCGGCCGCGGCCACGGTCGAGAACACATAGAGCGGATTGCGGGTCATCGAATAGGGTCCGCCCGTCACAACTTCGGAAGATTTGCGCCCGCCTATGTAGAGCGTCGACCAAAGGCGGCCCACGATGCCGAGAAAAATCAGCAGCACGCCGAACATCTCGATCGTCTCATGCATCGCGGTATCGGGCGGGAAGGTCGATTGGCCAAACAGCAGCGCGGCGAACAACACGACCACGAGCACGGCAAGCACTATTCTGCGCGTGCGCTGGTAGTTACCCAGCCCGTATTTGAGTTCTTTGTCCAAGGGAGGTATCCGATCGTCGAGGAGCCTAATGCATGTCGCCCAAAAGTGGCCCCGGTTTTGGGAGGACGACATACATGAAAACAGAACCGGCGATCGCAGCTGTGGCCAGTAAGCAGGCGTCCCGCCGATCGCCGGGACGCCCTGTACTACAATTCAGGCGGATTTAGAGCGCGGTGACCAAGCTTGACGTCATCGTGATCTCGATGTGTTGACGTTCAGGTGATGCCGGCCTGCAAACGGCGCCTGACCACAATCTCACTGCACCCCTAGCGCGGCGCCAGCACCATCATCATCTGGCGGCCTTCGAGCTTCGGTTCCGCTTCGACCTTGGCAATGGTCGCCACTTCCTCGCGAACCTTGTTCAAAAGCTGCATGCCGAGTTCCATATGCGCCATCTCGCGGCCACGGAAACGCAAAGTCAGCTTGACCTTGTCGCCCTCCTCGAAGAAGCGGCGAACCGCCTTCATCTTGGTCTCGTAGTCATGGCTGTCGATGTTGGGGCGCATCTTGATCTCCTTGATCTCGATGACCTTCTGGTTCTTGCGCGCCTCGGCCGCCTTCTTCTGGTTGGCGTATTTCAACTTGCCGAGATCGAGGATTTTTACGACGGGGGGCACCGCATTGGGCGATATCTCGACAAGATCGAGCCCAGCCTCTTCGGCGAGCAGCAATGCGTCGTTGATTGAAACATCGCCGCGGTTCTGGCCTTCGGCGTCGATAAGCTGGACCCGGGGAACCCGGATGTCACGGTTGGAGCGCGGGCCATCCTTGGTCGGCGCCGCTGCTTTGAAAGGTCTGCGAATGGTCGTGGTCTCCTTGGCCGTTTCGTTCAGGGTTTGCGGATATTGATGCGTGGACGCGCCAATGTGGTAAGCGCGCGGGCGAAGTCAATAGCACAGCATTGACAGGAAATCACCCTGATCACTGCCCTGCACCAAACAAAGAACCATCGCGAGCACTTTTCGCCACGCCACTGGCTGTGCCACAAGACGCCGTGCGCCAAAAGACGGGCGCGAGGAAGCAACCATGACCGACACGCCTCCTGTCTTTCTGGATGTCGACGGATCGAGCATCGCGGTGCGCCATACGACAGGTGCCGCGCCCGGCATCGTCTGGCTCGGCGGCTACAAGTCCGACATGCTGGGCACGAAGGCGCAGACGCTGTCGGACTGGACGGCAAGAGAAGGCCGCGCCTTCGTGCGCCACGACTATTCCGGTCATGGCGAATCCGGTGGCGCCTTTGCGGACGGCACCATTTCGAAATGGCTTTCGCAGAGCCTCGCCGTGTTCCGGCATTTCACCCAGGGCAAGCAGATCCTGGTCGGCTCCTCGATGGGCGCCTGGATTGCGCTGCGCATGGTGCAGGAATTGCACAAGGCCGGCGACAGCAATGTCGCGGGTCTGGTGCTGCTGGCGCCGGCGCCCGATTTTACCGCTGAGCTGGTCGAGCCGGCGCTGACCAAGGCGCAGAAGCGCGCGCTCGCCGAAAAAGGCTTCTTCGAGGAGCCGTCGGACTATTCCGCCGAGCCTTACATCTACACAAGCGCGCTGATCGAGGATGGGCGCAACAACCTGGTGATGACAGGCCCGATCGACACGCATTGCCCGGTGCACATATTGCAGGGGCTGGCCGATGCGGACGTGCCGGCAAGCCACGCGCTGAAGCTGGTCAGCCGGCTGCCGTCCGACGACGTGACCCTGTCGCTGATCCCCGAGGGCGACCACCGCCTGTCGCGTCCCCAGGATCTCGACATGTTGGTGCGGGCAGTCGACGCCATGGCGCAGAGGGGAAACTGATGCGCATCTCCATTCCGATATCCGCCTTTGTCGCGGCAATCGTCGGCTTCGGCGGCACGCTGGCCATCGTCATCGCTGCCGCCAAGGCGGTCGGCGCGACACAGATCGAGACCGCGAGCTGGGTGACGGCGATCTGCCTGGCGATGGCAATCGAATGCCTGTGGCTGTCCTGGCGCACGAAGATGCCGGTCATCACCGCCTGGTCGACACCGGGCTTGGCGCTGATCGCCGCGTCGAGCAGCTTCTCGATGGGCGAAGCGGTCGGCGCCTTCATCGTCACCGGCATCCTCTTGATCGCCACCGGCCTGTTCGGACCGCTGACACGGCTGATCGCCAGGATCCCGCCGTCAGTGGCATCGGGCATGCTGGCCGGCATCCTCGTCAGCTTCGCCATCAACGCGATTAAGGCCATCCCCGCCGATCCCTGGCTGATCCTGCCGCTGATCGCGGCCTTCTTCGTCATTCGCCTGTTCAATCCGGCGGTGTCGGTGCTGGTGGTGCTGATCGGCGGCGGCCTCGCCGCTTTCTTGACCGGCCGCGTCGGCGGCTTGCCGACACCGGAACTATCGACGCTGACGCTGATCGCGCCGCACTTCAGCGTCGCCGCGACCATCGGCCTGGCGCTGCCGCTCTACCTCGTCACCATGGCTTCCCAAAACCTGTCCGGCCTCGCAGTGCTGCGCGCCGCCGGCTATCTCCCGGAGCCCGGCCCGCTGATCGGCGTCACCGGCCTGCTTTCGCTGCTGTCGGCGCCGTTTGGCGGCTCGACCACAAATCTGGCGGCGATTTCGGCGGCGATCTGCACCGGGCCGGACGTCCACCCCGACCCCGCCGAGCGCTGGAAGACCGGCCCGTTCTATGCGCTCGCCTATCTTGTCTTCGCCGTCTTCGGTGCCTCGCTGGTAGCGATCTTCGCCGTCCTGCCGCAGAGCCTGATCGTGCTGGTGGCGGGTCTCGCGCTGATGGCGCCGCTTGCCAACGCCCTGTCGATCGCGCTCAAGGACGAAGATCACCGTATGGCCGCCACCGTCACCTTTGCCGTCACCGCTTCGGGTTTGACGCTGTTCGGCGTCGGTGCGGCATTCTGGGGCCTGGTCGCCGGGGTGGTCGTGCTTTTCCTCGAAGAACTAAAAAAGCGGCAATCATTTCAGCCGCTTGTCCGGATTTGGCGGACATTGTCCTGAATCGCCGATTCCACGCAGCTGGAACTGGCTGTCCCTGGACGCCGGCGACCGCACCAAGGATCAGCACGAGTTCGACGGCTTCGTGGCCCACCGCAATATGCTGCGGCGGGCGGGATAGTCGTCAGAGGTCAGCTGCCACGTCCTTCGGGCATTCAGCCATTGCGAAACGTATAAGCATAGCCGTTGATGGCTGGAGCGCCGCCAAGGTGGGCGTAAAGCACCTTCGACCCTTCTGGGAAATAGCCCTTCCTAACGAGGTCGATCATGCCCTGCATGGATTTTCCCTCGTAGACAGGATCGGTGATCATGCCTTCAAGGCGCGCGCAGAGACGGATCGCTTCCTTCGTCTCCTGCGAGGGCACGCCGTAGACCGGGTAGGCATAATCCTCGATGAGGATCACATCGTCTTCACTGAGTTCCTTGCCGAGTTCGACCAGCGTCGCCGTGGTCCGCACGATGTCCAGCACTTGCGCTTTGGTCTGCGCCGGGGTGCAGGATGCGTCGATGCCGATTACCTTGCGCTCGCGACCGTCCTTGGCGAAGCCGACCACCATGCCGGCATGGGTCGAGCCGGTGACGGTACAGACGACGATGTAGTCGAAGGCAAGGCCGAGTTCCTTCTCCTGCGCGCGCACCTCTTCGGCGAAGCCAACATAGCCCAGGCCGCCATATTTATGCACCGAAGCCCCGGCCGGAATCGGATAAGGTTTGCCGCCTTTGGCTTTCACATCGGCGATCGCCTGTTCCCAGCTTTCCCTGATTCCGATGTCGAAGCCCTCATCGACCATCTGGACATCGGCGCCCATAATCCGGCTCAAAAGGATGTTGCCGACGCGGTCATAGACGGCGTCCTCGTGGGGCACCCAGCTTTCTTGCACGAGGCGGCATTTCATGCCGATTTTCGCCGCCACGGCTGCCACCATGCGCGTATGGTTGGATTGTACGCCGCCGATCGAAACCAGCGTGTCGGCGTTTGAGGCGATCGCGTCCGGGATGATGTATTCGAGCTTGCGCAGCTTGTTGCCGCCGAAGGCGAGGCCGGAATTGCAATCTTCCCGCTTGGCGTAGAGATCGACCTTGCCGCCGAGATGAGCGCTGAGCCGATCCAGTTTCTCGATATGGGTCGGTCCAAATGTGAGCGGATAGCGTTCGAACTTCTCCAACATGAGAGATCCTCCTCTGATTGTGATTTTGATGCTGGAAACACTATCAGTTTTCTCCTGAAAGGTGCTCTCAAAGATCGAGTGGAAAATGCCGGAAATCCAACTTTCCGGCGCCAAAATGCTATATTGCTTCGATGACTTGCCCCAATAACGGAAGAATCTTCCATGAAAGCATCACTCGACCGGATCGACCTCAAAATGCTCCGCCTGCTCCAGGACAATGGGCGGCTGACCAATGCGGAGTTGGCGCAGTCGGTTGTTGTCAGCCCGGCGACGTGCCACCGCCGCACCCAACGCTTGTTCGATGAAGGCTACATCAGCCATGTCAGGGCAGTGGTGACACCGCAGAAGGTCGACAGAGGCGCGCTGGTGATGGTTGGCGTCGTCCTCGACCGCTCGACCCCGGAAAGTTTCGCGGAATTCGAGAAGGCAGTCGCGAAACTGAAGTTCATTCTTGATTGCCATCTGGTCGCAGGCGACTTCGACTATTTTCTGAAGATCAGGGTCGGCGACATGGCGGACTTCAACCGGATCCACGGGGATCAGTTGATCGCATTGCCCGGCGTTCGCCAGACGAGGACGTTCTTCGTCATGAAGGAGGTCGTCGACAACGCGCCACTGGATTTTTGAAAGGAATGGGTTCCCCGCCGAAGCATCAAACCACAGCACCGCCGGCGGCATTGCCACTGTTCCTCATGGCCGGTCGTGCTTTTCTTCGATACGCTCGAAAAGCGATAATCATTTCATGAGCTTGTCCGGTTTTGGCCGATATTGTCTTGAATCGTCGTTTTCTCCTTCCCATTTCGATTCCACGCAGCCGGATCTTGGCTGTCTCCAACCGAAGGAATGGGAGAAAATGAACACATCTGCATTGATCCGCCCGGCCTGGACGCCGGCAACCATCGCGTTGATGGTGATCGGTTTCATGGTGTTCTGGCCACTCGGCTTCGCCATGCTTGCCTACATCATCTGGGGCGACCGCCTCGATGGTTTCAAGCGTGACGTCAACCGCGCCACCGACGGCATCTTCGCCGGCTGCCGCCGCGGTTCCGACAAGGCGGCGCGCTGGGGCCACGGCTCCGCCCGCACCGGTAATGTCGCTTTCGACGACTGGCGCGAAAAGGAACTGGAGCGCCTCGCCGAGGAACGCCGCAAGCTCGACGAGATGCTGACCGAGTTCGACGACTACGCCCGCGAATTGCGCCGTGCCAAGGACCAGGATGAGTTCGACCGCTTCATGGCCAACCGCAACAAGTCGACGGCGCCGACGAAGACCGACCCGAGCACCGGGACGACAACCACCAAGCGTGGCAAGGGCTCGAACCTGCTTGACGACTGAGGCCCGGCGACAGGCCAAGGTATGATGACGGCGTCGCGCGAGCGGCGCCGTTTCTTTTTTGTTCTATTCGTTTTTCTCGAATCGCGTATCGTCCCGCCATGACCCTCGGATTCTTCCGCAATCTGACAAAGCCCAAGGCCACGCCCGTCGTGGAGCGCGAATATTGCGTCGCCGGCCGTACCTTGCCGCTCAAGATCGTCGAGAACGACCGCGCAAGGCGGCTGACGCTGCGCATCGATTCGGGCGGTAAGGGCCTGCGCATCACGGTGCCGCCAGGCCTGCGCCGCGGCGAGGTGGAGAAGTTCCTCGACCGTCACCAGGACTGGTTGGAGCAGCGGCTGGCCAAGGTACCGGCCCGGCCGCAGGTGCGGCCGGGCATCAAGATCCCCGTACGCGGCGTGCCGCACCGCATCGTCCATGAGCCTTCGAAGCGCGGCACGGTGACCATATCCAGCGACGAGCGCGGTCCGTTGTTGATCGTGCATGGCGACCGCGTGCACCTGCCGCGCCGCATCGCCGATTTCCTCAAGCGCGAGGCCAAGCGCGAGATCGAGAAGCTGGTGGGCAAACACACGCTGGCGCTGGGCAAGCGCGCCAAGGCGATCCGCTTCAAGGACACGTCGAGCCGCTGGGGCTCCTGCACCTCCGACGGCAATCTGTCGTTTTCCTGGCGCATCATGATGGCGCCGTCGCCTGTCATAAACTACCTCGTCGCGCATGAAGTGGCGCATCTCAAGGAGATGAACCACGGCCCGAAATTCTGGAAACTGTGCGAACAGCTTTGCCCCGACACCGAGCGCTGCAAGGCCTGGCTGAAGCGCAATGGCGGCGCGCTGCAAGCGATTGCGTTCGAGTAGGGCCTGCGTAAGGGCGGCGGAGAAGACTGTCAGTAGCGATCCTTCCCACCCCCTGGGCGGCCGGCGTTTACGCTCTTACCGGCCGCACGAGCTCAATCGTCATTCGCCGCGTTGAGCTCCTCCGGTCGCAGTCCCTCATCACCATGATGCGGCCACGGCAGGAAGTTGCTGTCGAACTTATCGCCGCCGAAATAATCCAACGCGCGATGGGCTTCCGCGCCGTTGAAGGCGGCCTTGTCCATCAGATGGGCGATGACCTCGCGCGCCTGCGCGATCTTCTGCCTGAGTTCGGCAACGGTTCTGTCAGCCATGGTCTTGCTCCCGCCTTGTGTCCCTGTCCTTCAATAGGTAGCGCCTTTGGCCTTGCCGGCAAACAGCATGCTTTTTCTCGACTCTTGGCGCTTTTCATGCCAATCCCCGCGCCATGGCGCTCGACATCAAGATTTGCGGCTTGAAGACCGACGTGGCAATGGCCGCGGCGCTGGCCGGCGGCGCCAGCCACGTCGGGTTTATCTTCTTCGCCAAAAGCCCGCGCTATGTCGAGCCGGCCGAGGCTGGCCGCTTGCGCGAGGCGGCGCGCGGCAAGGCAAAAGCGGTGGCCGTCACCGTCGATGCCAGTGACGCCTTCCTGGATGAGATCGTGGCAGCGATGCAGCCCGACATGCTGCAGCTGCACGGCTCGGAAACGCCGGAGCGCGTGGCCGAGGTGAAAGCCCGCTACGGCTTGCCGGTGATGAAGGCGCTGTCGGTCAGCGAGGCTACCGACCTCGAGCGGACAAAGCCGTTTATCGGCATTGCGGACCATTTCCTGTTCGACGCCAAGCCCCCCAAGGGCTCCGAGCTGCCCGGCGGCAATGGCGTGGCCTACGACTGGCGCATCCTCACCGGCCTTGACGCCGGCGTCGATTACATGCTTTCCGGTGGGCTCAACGCCGCCAATATCGGCGATGCCCTTCGGCTTGCCAACCCGCCCGGAATAGACATTTCCTCAGGCGTGGAAAGCGCGCCGGGCGTCAAGGATCCGGCGCTGATCGAACAGTTTTTCCGGGCCGTCAGGGCAGCGCGCGACAACCGCGCCGCCTGACCGGCTCAAACCAGAGCATGTCCCGGAAAAGTGGGAACCGGTTTTCCGGCAAGGACATGCCCCCACATCGAGACCAGGAGATCGGCGATGGACAAGCCGGCGACGCCCAATTCCTTCCGTACCGGACCCGACGAACAGGGTATGTTCGGCATTTTTGGCGGTCGTTTCGTTGCCGAAACGCTGATGCCGCTGATCCTCGACCTCGAGCGGCACTGGAACGAGGTCAAGAACGATCCGGATTTCAACGCTGAACTCACCGACCTTTCGACCCACTATGCCGGGCGGCCGTCGAAGCTCTATTTCGCGGAAGGGCTGACCAGGCATCTCGGTGGTGCAAAAGTCTACTTCAAGCGCGAGGATCTGAACCACACCGGCTCGCACAAGATCAACAACTGCCTCGGCCAGATCCTGCTGGCCAAGCGCATGGGCAAGAAGCGCATCATCGCCGAGACGGGCGCCGGCCAGCATGGCGTGGCGTCGGCCACGGTCGCGGCCCGCTTCGGCTTTCCCTGCGTCGTCTATATGGGCGCGACCGACGTCGCCCGCCAAAGCCCGAACGTCTTCCGCATGAAGCTGCTCGGCGCCGAAGTGCGGCCGGTGACCGCCGGCCACGGCACGCTGAAGGACGCCATGAACGAGGCGTTGCGCGACTGGGTGACCAATGTCGAGGACACTTATTACCTGATCGGCACCGCCGCCGGGCCACATCCCTATCCGGAACTGGTGCGCGACTTCCAGTCGGTGATCGGCGCCGAAGCGCGCGCCCAGATTATCGAGCAGGAAGGCCGGCTGCCGGACACCATCATTGCCTGTGTCGGCGGCGGCTCGAACGCCATCGGCCTGTTCCATCCCTTCCTCGACGACAAGGACGTTCGCATCATCGGCATCGAGGCCGGCGGCCGTGGTCTCGACGGCATCGAGCACTGCGCCTCGATGAGCGCCGGCGCGCCTGGCGTGCTGCACGGCAACCGCACCTATCTCCTGCAGAATTCCGACGGCCAGATCATGGACGGCCATTCGATCTCTGCCGGTCTCGATTATCCCGGCGTCGGCCCAGAGCATTCCTGGCTGCGCGATTCCGGCCGCGTCGAATATGTGCCGATCCTCGACGACGAGGCGCTGGAGGCCTTCAAGCTGACGACACGTGTCGAGGGCATCATCCCGGCGCTGGAATCGGCGCACGCCATTGCGCACGCGGTGAAGATCGTGCCGGCCATGGACAAGGACCAGATCGTCATCGTCAACCTGTCCGGCCGTGGCGACAAGGACGTGCACACGGTTGCCAGCATGCTGGGCATGGAGATCTGATCATGACCACCCGCATCGACCGCCGCATGGCCAAGCTGAAGACCGAAGGCCGCCCGGCCCTCGTCACCTATTTCATGGGCGGCGACCCCGACTATGAGACGTCGCTGTCAATCATGAAGGCACTGCCTGGAGCAGGCGCCGACATCATTGAACTCGGCATGCCATTCTCCGATCCGATGGCCGACGGCCCGGCGATCCAGGCGGCGGGCCTGAGGGCGCTGAAAGGCGGCCAGACGCTGGTCAAGACGCTAAAGATGGCCTCGGAATTCCGCACCGGCGACAATGAGACGCCGATCGTGCTGATGGGCTATTACAATCCGATCTACATCTATGGCGTCGACCGCTTCCTCAAGGACGCGATCGCCAGCGGCATCGATGGGCTGATCGTCGTCGACCTGCCGCCGGAAATGGACGAGGAATTGTGCATTCCGGCGCTCAAGGCCGGCATCAACTTCATCCGGCTGGCAACGCCGACCACCGATGATAAGCGCCTGCCCAAGGTGCTGCAGAACACGTCGGGTTTTGTCTACTATGTGTCAATGACCGGCATCACCGGTTCGGCGCTGGCCGACACCGGCAAGGTGGCGGCGGCGGTGCAACGCATCAAGGGTCACACCGATCTGCCGGTCTGCGTCGGCTTCGGCGTCAAGACCGCCGAGCAGGCCCGCGTGATCGGTGCCAATGCCGATGGCGTCGTCGTCGGCACCGCGATCGTCAACGCGGTGGCCAATGTGCTGGGACCGAAGGGCCAAAAGACCGCCGACCCGGCCGAAGCCGTCGCCACGCTGGTCAGCGGCCTAGCGCAAGGCGTGCGCTCGGCCCGCCTTGCTGCTGCCGAATAGTTTTCCTACCTCTGGTTTTGTGCATGCCGTTATCCCAAAACCGGGACTCTTCGTCAGGACAGGAGCCGAAGCGATGAACTGGATCACCAATTACGTTCGCCCGAAGATCAATTCGATGCTCGGCCGGCGCACCGACATGCCCGAGAATCTCTGGATCAAGGATCCGGAGACCGGCGAGATGGTGTTCCACAAGGATCTGGAATCCAACCAGTTCGTCATTCCGTCCTCCGGCCACCATATGAAGATCTCGGCCAAGGAGCGGCTGAAGTTCTTCTTCGACAACGGCAAGTACGAGACCCTGGACAACCCCAAGGTCATGCAGGATCCGCTGAAGTTCCGCGACGAGAAGCGCTATGTCGACCGGCTGAAGGACGCAAAGGCCAAGACCGGCTTGGAAGACGCCATCATCAACGCGCTGGGGACCGTCGAAGGCCTGCCGGTGGTAGTGACCGTGCAGGACTTCGCCTTCATGGGCGGCTCGCTCGGCATGGCCGCGGGTGACGCCATCGTGCACGGTTTCGAAGTCGCCTTGCAGCGCAAGCGGCCGCTGATCCTGTTCGCCGCCTCTGGCGGCGCCCGCATGCAGGAAGGCATCCTGTCGCTGATGCAGTTGCCGCGCACCACGGTTGGTGTCGACCGGCTGAAGGAAGCCGGCCTGCCCTATATCGTCGTCTTGACCAATCCGACCACCGGCGGCGTCACCGCCTCCTACGCCATGCTGGGCGACGTGCACATCGCCGAGCCCGGCGCGCTTATCGGCTTTGCCGGGCCGCGTGTCATCGAACAGACCATCCGGGAAAAGCTGCCCGACGGGTTCCAGCGCTCCGAATACCTGATGGAACACGGCATGGTCGACATGGTGGTGTCGCGCCTGGAGATGCGCCAGACCATCGCACGGCTGCTGAAGATGCTGCTCAAGCTGCCGGAGGAGCAAAAGCCGCTTGAGCCGGAAATCCTGCCGCCGGCGACAATTCCGGCCGAGGCGCGGCCACAAGCCTGACGCGACACTCTTCGCCGCGAACCGCGATTGCGCCGTGTCCGTGGCGCGCTGTAGCTTTTTGATTGCCATGGCCATTGTGAAACCGATTCTGGTTCCTGGGCCATGGGCCAGGATTGTGCCATGAAAACGCTTGCCGCCGACCGCGAAATCGAAGCCCTGATGGCGCTTCACCCGAAAGGCTTCGACCTTTCGCTCGACCGCATTTCACGGTTGCTGGAGCGGCTCGATGACCCGCAGGACCGGCTGCCACCGGTCATCCATATCGCCGGCACCAACGGCAAAGGCTCGTGCGCCGCGTTTTCACGCGCACTGCTCGAGGCGGCGGACTATCGTGTCCATGTCCACACCTCGCCGCATCTGGTGAACTGGCACGAGCGTTACCGGCTGGCCGCCGATGGCGGCGGCAGGCTGGTCGACGACAGGGTGTTCGCCGATGCCATCGCCCGTGTCGCCAGGGCCAATGAAGGCGAGCATATCACTGTCTTCGAGATCCTCACCGCCGTCACCTTCCTGCTGTTTTCCGAACACCAGGCCGATGCCGCCATCATCGAGGTCGGGCTCGGTGGCCGTTTCGATGCCACCAATGTCATCAAGGAGCCGGCCGTGTCGGTGATCATGCCGGTGTCGCTCGACCACGAGGCCTATCTCGGCGACCGTGTCGAACTGATCGCCGCTGAAAAGGCCGGCATCATCAAGCGCGGCTGCCCGGTGGTCATCGGCGCACAGGAAAGCGAGACGGCACTGCAGGTGCTGATCGAGACCGCCGAGCGGCTTGAATGTCCGACCTTCGTCTACGGCCAGGATTTCCTCGCCTTCGAGGAGAACGGCCGCATGGTCTACCAGGACGAAGACGGCTTGATGGACCTGCCGCCGCCACGGCTGCCCGGGCGCCACCAGTTCGCCAATGCGGCGGCGGCGATCGCGGCGGTAAAGGCCGCCGGATTCGAGATCAGCCATCGCGCCGCCGAGAAGGCTATGACCAACGTCGCCTGGCCCGGCCGCATGCAGAAGCTGGCGCAGGGCCGGCTGGCCGAACTGGCGCCGAAGGGCGCCGACATCTGGCTCGATGGCGGCCACAATCCGGGCGCCGGCGTGGTGGTTGCCGAAGCGCTGGCCGAGCAGGAAGAAAAGAACCCGCGTCCGCTCTTCCTCATCTCGGGCATGATCAACACCAAGGACCAGAGCGGCTATTTCCGCGCCTTCAAGGGCCTCGCCCGGCATGTCTACACGGTGCCGGTGAGCCTGAGCGACGCCGGCGTGCCGAACGACGAACTGGCGATCCGCGCGACGGAAGCCGGGCTGACGGCCGAACCGGTGAGTTCCGTCGCCAGCGCGCTGATGTTGCTGCGCGACACATGGGACGGCCCGGCGCCGCGCATCCTGATCGGCGGTTCGCTCTATCTGGCCGGTGCGGTGCTCGCCGAAAACGGCACGCCCCCGACCTGAGGTCGGTTTCGGCGATCACCGCAAGGAGCAGTCATGATCAAGGTCAAGCAGCTCGCTCACGTCTGCATCTTCGCCAATGATCTGGAGGCGACGCGAAGCTTCTATCGCGATGTCCTCGGTATGGACACCCAGTTCAATTTCCTGCGCGACGGCAAGATTTTCGGGTTCTACCTCGATTGCGGCGGTCGCAGCCATGTCGAGGTGTTCCAGAAGGACGGAGCCAGCTATGGCGACATGAACCAGATCAACCACTTCTGCCTCGAAGTGGAAGACATCGATGCAGCGATCGCCCATATCAGGTCGAAGGGCGTCGACGCCACGGCAAAGAAACTCGCCTGCGACGACACCTACCAGGCGTGGATTCGCGACCCCAACGGCGTGAAGATAGAACTGTTCGAGTATACCGAAAAAAGTGCGCAATTCGCCGGAGGCGATCGTATCGCCGACTGGTAATGGCGCCTGCCGCCCGATGGCCTTCGCGGTTACTTCAACTCGATTTCGATGAAGGCGTATTCGCCCTCATTGGCATTGATGACGTCGTGTTCGACGCCCTCCTTGCGGAAATAGGGCGCGCCCTTCTTCATCTCGGCGAAGGATTCGCCGTCCTTGGTCAACAGCTTCACCTTGCCGTCCATCAGCGGCACGACGACATAGTCGTGGCCGTGGCGGTGCCAGCCGGTGTTGTCGCCGGGCGCAAAGCGATACTCGGTGACGATGACACGCTCATTGTCGATGAAGACGGTGGCCTTCGCGGATCCGGTCATGGGCGTTCTCCTTGCTTCTCGTGACAACAGAAGACATGGAGTGCGCAGGCGTGAGGGCCAGAACCACCCACCGATGACGCCAACAAAAAGCCCGGCGCGAGGCCGGGCTTGATGTCAGGAATTTGGGACGGATCAGGCGAGGCTGCCATTGATCCAGTGCGACAGCGCGGTCTTGGGTGCGGCGCCAACCTTCATGTCGGCCACTTCGCCGCCCTTGAAGATCATCAGCGTTGGGATCGAGCGCACGCCGAACTGCGCGGCGAGCTCGGGATTCTCGTCGATGTTCAGCTTGGCGATCTTAACCTTGGCGCCAAGTTCGGTGGCGATGTCTTCGAGCGCCGGAGCGATCATCTTGCACGGACCGCACCATTCCGCCCAGAAATCGACGACGACCGGCACGTTGGCGTTAAGTACATCGGCCTGGAAATTGCTCTTGTCGACCTTGACGGTGGTCATGCGGAAAATCCTTTCGAAAGTTTTTGTCGCACCAAATGTGGTGGTGATCGCGCCCTTCTTCAAGCAGGTGTTGTGTCACGCTCCTGTGAGTCGAGCAAGGGCGTCATCCATGACACCGGCCGGCAGTTCGATCAGCCGCGGCGCTTCGGTGAAAAGCAAGGCCGCCTTGACCGCGCGTCCGGGATAAAGCGGCTGCAGCAGGGCGCGATAGAGCGCGAGCTGCAGGACATAGGCCGGCGGGACCTCGGCCAGGGAGGCGGGTGCCGGCCGGTTGGTCTTGTAGTCGACGATAGAGACCGCGTCCGGCGTCACCGCCAGCCGGTCGATCTTGCCCGAAATCGAGCGCTTTTTGCCCTTGACCTCCAGGCTGCCCATGATCGCGACCTCGGCACGCGACGATGGCGCAAACAGCGGACCGAGGCCGGGATCGGCGAGAATGGCGGTGACTGAGGCCAGGGCCTTTTCGCGCTCGCCGGCAGGCCATTGCCCTCCGGTGCGGGCGAGGTAGCGTTGCGCCGCGCCCTCGCGTTCGGCCTCGGCAATGCCCGGCAACATCTGCAGCAATTTGTGCAAAGCGAGCCCGCGCAGCACGGCAAAACCTGGCTCGGCATCGGCGTCGAGCACCGGCGACGCCTTGTCGACCACCGGTTCCTTGCCTTCGTCGATAAGCGCCGAGGCGCCAGATGGCGACAGCGGACGCGGCAAATCCTCGAAAGGCGGCAAGGGCCGGAACAGGGTCGCCGGCAATGGCCCGAAACTGCGCGCCTGCCGCGCCTGCTCGCTGGAAACCAACGCGACGGGCGGCAGCTTGGTGACGTGGAAACGATGCACCGGATCGCCGCCGGCTGGATGCGGGCGCTCCACGCTCTCGGGCGCACCGATCAACGCGCGGCTGACGATCGAGTGCCAGGTGCCGGTGTTCGGCGCCCGCTTGCCGTGGTACCCGCAGACGATCAGCCGATCCTCGGCGCGGGTCATGCCGACATAGAGCAGCCGGCGGTATTCGTCATCGGCAAGCTCCCGTGCCCGCACCGCCGCAGCCTTGGAAAAGCCGTTGGCGACGTCGCTGGCCGAGCGCCAGAGATAGCCCTTGCCGTCCCAGCCCGAGCCGTCGAAGGGCATCAAGCGCGGCAGATGCTGGTCGCTGAACGGCGCCGAACCGCCGTCGACCAGGAACACGACCGGCGCTTCGAGGCCCTTGGCCGCGTGCACGGTCATGACGCGGACCTCGTCGCGGGTCTGATCCATCTCGCGCTTGATCTCGGGGCCGGCATTCTCCAGCGTCGACAGGAAGGCTTCCAGCCCGGGCAGCCCGGTTCGCTCCTCCGCAAGGCAGAAGCTCAGGAACTCGTCGAGAATGTCGCCGGCCTCAGGCCCGAGCCGCGCGATCATCCTCTTGCGCACGCCATCGCGCGCCAACAGGCCGGCGTAAAACTCGAACACCGGCTTGAAGGCGGCCTCGTTCGTCCAGATGTCGAGCTGGGTGACGACCGCCGCCAAAGCCTCGCTCTCGCCGGCATGGGCGCGCAGCGATGCAAACAGGCCGGTCGGCCTCTCCACCGCAAGCGCAAAAAGCCCCTCCTCCGGCAGATCGAAGATCGGGCTGCGCAAAACGGCGGCGAGCGACAGATCGTCCTGCGGCTGGATGAGGAGATGGCCGAGCGCGATCAGGTCCTTGACCGCAATGTGTCCGGGCAGGCTCAACCGGTCGGCCCCGGCGACCGGAATGTCGCGGCGTTTGAGCGCCCTGGTCAGTGCATGGACGAAGCGATCGCGCTTGCGCACCAGCACCAGCACGTCGCCCGGCCGCAACCGCTTGCCACGGCCTTCGATGATCTCACCGGTGCCGATCCAGCCGGCAATGGTCGCGGCGACATGCTCGGCAACGCGCACCGCCGGCGCATGCGCATGGTCGATGGCTTGGGTCCAGTCGTCGGGCTCGTCGACGACGTCGGCACCGACCGACGGCCAGACCTCGACATAGCCCGGCGCATCGGTGCGGATCGCCTGGTGGCGCAGCGGATCAGGATCATGGCTGATGCCGCGTCGCACGACAGGATCGGCAAAGACGCGATCGACCGCGGTCAGAACATCGTCGGTCGAGCGGAACGACCAGGTCAGCTTGAGGTCGGCGAAGGACGCCTCGGCATCACGCACCCGTCCCGCGAACAACAGCCGGCTGTCGGCGAAGGAGTCCGGCGCGGCGCCCTGAAAGGAATAGATCGACTGCTTTTCGTCACCGACGGCAAAGATTGTGCGATGCACCCTGTCGCGGGCGCCGAAGCCGGCAAAGAACTCTTCCGCCAGCCGCTTCACCACTTCCCATTGATCCGGGCTGGTGTCCTGCGCCTCGTCGAGCAGGATGTGGTCGATGCCCTGGTCGAGCTTGTACTGCACCCAGGGGCCGGCGTCGGGCCGCGCCAGCAGATTGACCGTGCGGGTGATCAGGTCGTTGAAGTCGAGAAAGCCGCGGCTGCGCTTCAACACCTCGTAGCGGGCGATCAGCCAGTCGGCGATGGTCAACGCGGCGCGCGTGCCTTCCAGCATCCGGAACAGTGCCAGCCTGTCGACCGTTTCGACGATGGCATTGGCCGTCGAGAGATACCGTTCCGCCAGATCCGGCAGCCGATCGACCAGAGCCTTCTTGAAGGCATTGGCCGGATCGTAAGCGCTGCCATCGGTCTTGAGAAAGGCCCTCGCAAGCAGTTGCAGACGGCGAACCGGGTCGCTCTCGGCAAAAGCCTGACGCGCATAGGGCAAGATGTTGTTCAGCACCGTCCTGGCATCGGTGGCATCCGCGGCCTGGGCGAAGCCGGCAAAATAGTCGGGCAGGAAACCCGGTAACGGCCAGACCGATGCCGCTATGCCTTCGGCGGTCTGGCCGGGGCGGAAATGGAATTCATCGAATAGCGCCTGGAAACGCGTGCCATCGCGCCCAATCATGTCGATGAAATTGCGCAAGCCGTCGCGCTTACGCACGATCTCGCCCAGCAAGGCATCGAGCCCGGCTTCACCGCCACGATCGAGAATGGTGGCAAACGCCTCGGCCAGGTCCATGTCGCCGGCGGCCGTTCCGGAAATCATGTCGCGGCGCGCGGTGGCGAACAGCGACGCCTCCATCACCGGATCGAGCATTTCGAAATGCGCCGGGATGTTGGCCTCCAGCGGGAACTGGTGAAGCACCGATTCGCAGAAAGCGTGGATGGTCTGGATCTTCAGCCCGCCGGGCGTTTCCAGCGCCTCGGCAAACAGGCGCCGTGCCCGGCGCATGGTCTCAAGATCGGGCCGGCGGCCTTCCAGCGTTTCGACCCTTGCCGCAAGCTCCGCGTCGGCGAGTGCCGTCCACTCTGACAGTGTCGAAAACACCCGATTCGACATGTTGGCGGCGGCGGCGCGCGTATAGGTCAGGCACAGGATCTTCGACGGATCGGTGCCGCGCAGCAGCAGCCGGATGACGCGCTGGGCCAGCACATGGGTCTTGCCGGAGCCGGCATTGGCCGACACCCAGGCGGAATTCTGGGGGTCGGCGGCGCGGGCCTGGCTGGTCGCGGTGTCGCTGGGGATGGGATAGGCCTTTTTCATGCCTCCCCTCCCTCGTCGCCGGCATCGCCGCCGGCCGACCATTCGAGCACGCGGGCAAGATGGTCGTAATCGCCATCGGTCTCGCCTTCGCGAAACGGCAGCGCGCGCGACAGATAGCCGGTCGCCGGGTCGGCATAGTGGATCAGGAGCTTTTCCAGCCGCGCCCAGGCTTCTTCGGCGAGATCGGTGGCGGTGCGCGGCTGGCGATTGTGTTCGAGGATCGATTCCTCGAACACCTCGCCATTCGGCTTCAGGCGCACGAACGCCAGTTGCGAAGGTTCGCGCGTGCCCAGATCCTTGAAGGCGCCGCGCCTGAGCAGCGCGCCCTCCAGCGCCAGTTGCGGCGCAAGCAGGGTGTGCGCCTGCGCCTTGGATGGCGAGGAGCCTGTCTTGTAATCCAGTATGTCGGCCATGCCGCCGGCCAGCAGGTCGACGCGGTCGGCATAGCCGGACAGCGTCACGCCGGACTGGCCGACGACGGTCTTTCCGGCGCGTTCCTCGGCATGCCGCCGTATCACCGCGTCGGCGCGCGTGCGCTCCCACTCGATGATGTTGGCGGCGAGTTTTTCGAAACGCGGCCACCACACCGCCTCGACATCGGCGGGAAGTGCGGCTTCGGCAAAGCAGGCGCGGCCGGCAGCGATGAGGCCAGCGAGCGCGTCGGCTGCGCGCGGATCGGCAACGCGCGCCGAGAACAGATGCAGGATGGCGTGAAACAGCGTGCCGCGCTCGGCCGCACCGGGATCGCGAATGACCGGATCGAGCGGCATCAGGCCGAGAATTTTTCGTGCATAGACGGCGTAGGGATCACGGCGCAGGGTCTCGATCTCGGTGACCGAGAAATGGCTCGGGCGAACAGACAAAGGCGGTGTCGGCTGCGGCCGTGGCGCGAAATCCTGCCTTGGGCCGGTGTCGAGCGCGCGTGCCCAGGCGAGCAATTCTTCGCCGCGCCGGCGCAATTCAACCGCCTGGTCGTTGCCTATGAATGTGAGCAGGCGCTGCAGCCACCGCGACGGCACGGCAGGCGCGTCGCCGGCACGCGCCGAGCGGGCCAGCACCACCTTCTTCGCGCCCAAGGCCATCTGGAAATCATGCGCGGCAAGGCCGATGCGCCGTTCGGGTGGTTCGAGATCGATGCCGGTCTTCATTAGCCGCGACATGAAGCGGTCGCTCTCGGGCTTGCGCGGCCACACGCCCTCGTTGAGCCCGCCGATGACCAGCGTGTCTACATCCTGCAAGCGCGCTTCCAGCGCGCCCCAGATGGCGATGTTCCTGTCGGTTCCCTGTGCCGGCTTGACCGTTTCAGGCGCGATCAGCGCCGCCATCACGTCGGGCCACTCGTCCGCGGCGAATGAGAGCGGCGCGGAAGCCGCGACCAGCCCACGCAGCAATTCGGCAAGCTTCTCGCCGGCGTCACCCGCATAGAGCAAGCCAAGGCCGCCATCGGCGGTGCGGCCGAGATTTTCGAACGCCATGATGCTTGCTCCGACCAGCGCGCCAAGGCCGGCGTCCGCCTGGCCGCGAAACGCCGCGAGCGGCGCAAGCGCCTGTGTGAGACGTTCGAGCAAATTCTTCGCGGCTTCGATGGAACGCAGGGTGAGACGGGAAAACCAGAAGGGTTGCCGGCTGCCGCCGCCAAGGCCGGTGAGACGGGTTTCGAACAGTTCCGGTAGCGAAACGATGTCGGGGCGGCCAGTGCCGCCGCGCAGTGCCACCAGTTCGACCAGTTCTGCTGCGTGGCGCATATCGGCCCGTTCGAGGCCAAGCCCAAGCAGCGGATGCTTGAGCAGCGACAGCAGGCCTATGGGATCGCCTGGCCGAAACACCGCCTCGAGCGCCAGCCCGAGCAGGCTGGCCGCCGGGGTGTTGGCGAGCGGGGTGCCGCCGGAATCGTCGGCGACGACGCCGAACCGCAGGAGCTCGACCGAGACGCGCCGGGCCAGCGCGCGGTCGCCGGTCACGAGAGCCGCCCGTTGGCCCCGCTCCTCGACAGCGCGCTTGAGCGCGACGGCGATCGCGACCGCTTCATCGCGTTCGCTGGCGGCTTCGAGCAGCGTCACGCCGGCAAAGGCCCCGGCAATGTCGGAGGCTGAAAAGCCGTTGCGCGTCTCGGCCCACAATTCGGTGGTTTCGGCCGGCCGCAGCGCTTCGCCGACCAGGGCGGCGCGGAGCGCAAGCCGCGGCTCGGCCGTGCCGATCTCCTCGACATCGCCGCGCAGCACGCCGATCTTGCCGATCAGCCTGGCGAGACCGTATTGCGGGTGGCCGAGCACGGCCGGACGCGCGCCGGGCGCCGCGATTGCCTGGAACGACGCTTCGTCCAGCGTCCGGTCGAGACCGGGCAACACGATGGCGCCACCGGGCAAGCGGGCAATCGCGGCAAGCAACTCGGCCGTGGCCGGTATCGAGCCGGTCGAGCCCGCAGCGATGACCGGCCCGGCTGGCGGATTGCGCTGCAGCCGTGCGGCTTCAGCGCGGATCAGCGCGCTGCGATGTGCGGCCGGGTTGGAGCGATCGCGTTCTTCAAGGAATTTCGGCCACGCATCGGTGACGATGCCGAGAAATTCAAGCGTCACCTGCCACCATCCGGCAAGGTTACCGGTCACCAGGCCGGTGAGCTTGGCCCAATCCGTGCCTTCCGTCTCGATTTCGTCCATCAGCCGGGCGAGATCGCGCGACAGCCAGATCGCGTCGGCGGTAGAGGCAGGGATGACGATCTCCTCGGCGAAGAGCGCCGCGACATGCGCCGGCAGCCGGCGTTTCCAGGCGCGGACCAGCGGCGCCAGCAGCAACAGGCGTTCGCTTGCCGCAATCGGCGGCGCGAGGTCGATGGCGGCGGACGCCTCGGTTTCGAATGCAGCCTCATCCTCATCGAACTCGCCGAGCGGACGGATGACCGGCAGGATCGCCGACCCGCCGCCGCCGCGTGCCGCCAGGCTGTCGACGAAAACACCCCGCAAGGCGCGCGCCGCGCGCCGCGTCGGCACATAGATGGTGACGTCGGCCAACGCGAGCGGGTCGCCGTCAAACCGGAACCCCGGAACAAGGCGCCCGGCTAGCAGCGCCTCGGCAAGCGTCGGCAGGAACGGCGCTCCGGAGGGAATTGAGAAAACGCGGCTTGAGCCGCTCATTTCAACTCGGCTAGCGCGCCAGCCACGGCCGCTTCGGCGAGCGGAATGGCATCGGGCGTGCCGACGGTGATCCAATGACCCTGCATCGGCATGCCGAACAGCCGGCCGGCAGCAATGGCGGTGTCGAAATAGGCGTTGAGCGAGTGCGGCCCGGGCTGCGCATCCTCGAACAGGCGCGGATGCACGATCGCCGCTCCGGCATAGATCAGTCCGGCCGGATCACCTTTTGATCGCCGCAAGCCGCCATCCGGCGCCACCAGGAAATCGGTGCTGCCGCAGTGTCCGGTCGCCTGATGGAGATCCGCCAGCATCAGCAGAATATCCATTTTCGCCGCGTCCCACGCAAGGGCAAGACGGCCGAGATTGAGAGGACCCTGGTCGATCCAGAAGGTATCGGCGTTGAGGATGTAGAAGGGTTTTCCGCCCAGCTCGGGCAGCGCCTTGACGATGCCGCCGGCGGAATCGAGAAGCCGTTCGCTCTCGTCGGAAATGATGATCCGTGGCGCGCGGCGCGCCGCGACATGGGCAATGATCTGTTCGGGAAGATAATGGACGTTGACGACGGCCTTGCCGACACCGGCGGCGGCCAGGCTGTCGAGCCCCCAGTCGAGCAAGGTCTTGCCGGCGATCTTGACCAGCGGCTTGGGAATGGTGTCGGTGATCGGCCGCATGCGCTTGCCAAGCCCCGCGGCGAGCACGATTGCGGTGTCCGGTTTTGCTGTCACAGTGCCCGCTCCTCCAGCAAGCCGTTGGCGTTGTAGAACTCCCGCAGGCTGGCCAGCCCCGGATGAGACAGCGCCCGACGCAGATAATCGCGAATGCGCGGCAGGTGCTTCAGATAATATGGCTTGCCGTCGCGCTTTTCGAGGCGGACGAAGATGCCGAGGATCTTGGAGTTTCGCTGCGCCGCCATGATCGCGTAGGATTCCAGGAAGCCTTCTTCGTCGAAGGCGCCGGCTGCGTGGCGCGCCGCGACATAGGCGTCGAGCGTCTCTCTCTCGATCTCGGGCGACATCGTAACACGCGCGTCCATGGCGAGCGAGGCGACGTCATAGGCGCACGGACCGATCAGTGCGTCCTGGAAATCGACGATCCCGAGCCGATCATGCCCGGCGCGGTCGCCGCGCCAGATGATGTTGGGCGAATGGAAATCACGCAGCATCAGCGTGGTTTCGCGGCCTCGCAGCCGGTCGAGGAGCGCGTTCCATTGCTGGTGGTAACCGGCACGCAAGGCATCGCTGGCCGGGCTGCCTGATATGGCCGGCACGTACCAGTCTACCAGCAGATCGGCCTCGATCATCATCGCATCGCGGTCGAAAGGCGGCACGTCATGGAAGCCGCCCTGCCCCGTTGCCAGGCGCTGCGGCCAACTCCTGCCATGCATCATGGCCAGCAGTTCCGCCGCCGCCGCATAACGCTCGGCCACCGGCTGGCCATCGCCGTTGAGAAATCCTTCCGAACCAAGATGCTCGAGCAGCAGGAACCCCTGATTCTGGTCCTCGGCATGGATTTCCGGAACGCTGACCCCACCCGCCTTCAAAGCCCGGTCGATGGCGACGAAGGCGGAGACCGACTGCGCGGTATGAGCGATCTCGGCATAGGGCTTGCCGTCGCGGACCGGCGGCCCGAGCACCAGCCGCGGCGAGTTCATCAAGACCTGCGGCTTTCGGCCGGCAAGCGAGACAATCTCATAGGAGCGGGCCGAGGCATCGCCGATGAAATGGCGGCGCCTTGCTTCGCCCCAGCCGGCAGTTTGGAGAAAGTCGCGCATGGCCAGCGATCGCGCCACGCGGTCGAAGGCGGCGCCCTCGCCCGACAGCCGGGCCAGCCGTCCCTCGCCATGCTGGACGAGTTCGATCAGAACCGAGGTTTTCGGCAGGTAGCCTTCGGCTCGTTCGGGCCATTCGACCAGGGCAGCGCCTTGCGCCAGGGCTTCGTCGAAACCAAGTTCGTCAATCTCAGCCGCCGAGGACAGGCGGTAGAGATCGAAATGATGGACAGGGATGCGGGTGTCGTAGCTCTGCACCAGCGTGAAGGTCGGGCTTGGAACATCGAGACCGGCATCGTCGGCCAAAGCCCTGATCAACGCCCGCGCCAAGGTGGACTTGCCGGCGCCGAGGTCGCCCTTGAGCGCCAGGACGTCTCCTGGTCGCAAAGACAACGCCAGATCCTCGCCCAGCAATGCTGTCTGTGTCTCGTCGGCGAGTAAACGCTCCAGCACCAATCCCGTCATCGAGCGCGCTACTCGGCCGCGGCGCGGATGCCCGGCATGTCGGGAAAGGTGCAGATGACGGTCGTGCCCTTGTCCTTGCCGGTTTCGATGCGAACGCTGCCGCCATGCAGCTCGACAAAGCTCTTGACGATCGACAGGCCGAGACCGGCACCGCGCCGGCGGCCGCCATTGGCACGCGGCTCAAAACGGCGGAACACCGAATCGAGCAGATCCGGCGGCATGCCGGGGCCGTCGTCATGAACCGAGAATTCCACCCCGTCCGCCAGATGGCGGCAGGTTAGCCGGATGGTGCTGGCTTCCGGCGCATAGTTGGCGGCGTTGCTGAGCAGATTGTAGAGGATCTGGCGGACGCGGATCTCGTCGCCGTGGAACGTCTTCGGCGCAGCAGTGGCGTCAACCTCGAGCCTGATCGAATGCTCTTCCAGCCGGTCGGCCACCAGTTCGGCCGCGGCCGCGATGGTACGCTCGACATGCACCTCTGAAATGTCGAGCTGCATGATGCCGGCGTCGACCGTCGCCAGGTCGAGGATGTCGTTGACGATGGTGAGCAGGACCGAGGAGGACGATCCGACATGCTCGACATATTCGCGCTGCTTCTGCGTCAGCGGACCGGTCGCCGGCAGCGACAGAAGTTCGGTGAAGCCGATGATGTTGGTCAGCGGCGAGCGCAATTCATAGGAGACGTGCTGGACGAATTCGTTCTTGAGCTGATCGGATTTCTGCAGCGCTTCGTTCTTGTCCTTCAGCGCCCGCTCGACGTTGACGCTGTCGGTGACGTCGACGAAGGTCATCATCACTTGCCCGTTGGGCAGCGGGATCATGGCGTAGCTCAGCACATTGCCGTTGTTGAGTTCGGTCTGGCCGTGACGGTCGCGGCGCTCGTCGTCGAACCCGGTGATGGCGGCAACGAAACCCGGCCAGGGACTGTCCGCCGCCGCCTGCCGGTCGCAAAGGTCGCGGATCGCGGACACGTGCACATTGGGCTTAGCCGCATCGCCGCTCAGGCCCCAGAGCTTGGCAAAGGCAGGGTTCGACAGACGAAGCCTGCCATCGGGGCCGAACACCGCCACGCCTTCGGCAAGATTGTCGAGCGTCTCGCCCTGCACCCGCACCGCTGTCTGGTAGCGGCTTTCGAGGTCCATCTTCTCGGTCAGGTTCTCGAACACCCAGGTCACGCCGCCCTTGGGCTGCGGGTTGGCGACGACGCGGATGGTCTTGCCGTCCGGCAGATGCCACCAATGTTCCTGCGATTCGACGGCGCGGTAAGCGCCGAGCAGGCCTTCCTTCCAGCGGCGCCATTCCGGCTGTTCGGCGATCTTGCCCGAGCTGCGCAGCCGGTCGAGCAGCAGAGCATTGTCGGGAGCGCTGTGCAGGAAGCCGCTGTCGAGGCCCCACAGCTTCTGGAAAGCCTGGTTGAAGAACCGCAATTTCTCGTCGGTGTCGAAAATGGCGACAGCCGTGTTTAGCTGGTCGAGCGTGTCGGCGTGGCTCCTGACGGTCCGTTCGTACTCGCTGCGAACGGTCTCGATGGCGCTGGTGTCGCAGGCAAGGCCGGCCGAGCCATCCGCACCGGCAAAGTCGGTGACCGCAAACATACGGCGGTCGCCTTCGATCACGGTGGAAAGCGACTGCTCGAAGACCGGATGCGTCTTGTGCTGGGCGGCAATCGCATCGCGTGCCTGGCCGCCGAGGAACTCCTTTGCCTCGCGAACCGCAGCTTCGGCACTTTCGGCTTCGACCGCATCGGCATAGGCCCGGTTGACCCACTTCAGCCGCCCATCCTCGCTGCGAAGCCATGCCGGCATGTTCAACGCGTCGAGCAGGCCGATCATCGTGTCATGGTCGGCCGCCAGCCGCTGGTTCTCGATCTTCAGCCTAGCCTGGCTGCGCTGCGTCTCCGAGAGCGAGACGAAACGTACCAGCACGTGGGCTGCGCTTTTGCGGCCATGCACTTCGAGCGGTGCGCCGGCCTGCGATTCGATGACGAGGTCGAAGTGTTTCGCCTTCTCGCGCAATCCCGCGACGGCATGTTCGAGCGCCGCCGCCGAACGCGGCATCAGCCAGCGGCCGAAAGCAAGGAAAGCGGCCCGGTCCTCGGGAGCACCGCTTTCGACGGGCAATGTGCCGATAAGTTCGGGCTTCTTGTTTTCCGCGGCCCAGACGACCAGGCGCTGGTCGCGCAGATTGAGCAGCGCCTCCGAGCGCCGCAGGGCCGCGTTGATGTCGGCGAGGCGGCTCCTGAGTTCGACATTGTCCGCCGAGGTGCGGGCTCTTTCGCGGATGAGAACGATGGCCGACAGAAGTGCCGCGCCGGTCACGCCGACAAACACTGCAAGCTGCATGACCTCGATCGCGCTGATCGACATCCCGGCCGTGGTCACGCCGGCGGCTTCGGCATGCGCAACCGCATAGGCCAAGGGGCAGGCAAAAGCGGATGTGGCAAGGAACAGTGCCGCGCGAGCACGCCATGACAGGCTTCCGCCGTGCAAGGCGGAGCCAGTAACCCCCGAATCGTCTTGGCCGCCGGAAACGGCCCGTCCCGCTCTGTGCGGGTGTTGCCCCGGCATGTCTTGGTCCTCTCCGCCGCCTGAATGCAAGACCGCCCTGATGCGTGCCTCTCTTGATCCCCTCTCGGGCCGGAAGCGTCGCGAATCACCTGACAATAAACCCTCGCCGAATCGCCGTGAAGGCTGGCGGCGCGCAAAAATAAAGCCGGGCGAAAAGTCAATCGCCCGGCATCAATATCTGGTAGCAATTTTAGCTTTGGTTAATAGCGGTAGTGTTCCGGCTTGAATGGACCCTGCTGGGTCACGCCGATATAGGCAGCCTGCTCACCGGACAACTCGGTCAGGCGGGCGCCAAGCTTGTCGAGATGCAGGCGCGCGACCTTTTCATCGAGATGCTTGGGCAGGACATAGACCTGGTTCGCGTACTGGCCGGGCTTGGTGTAGAGCTCGATCTGGGCCAGCACCTGGTTGGTGAACGAGGCCGACATGACGAAGCTCGGATGACCGGTGGCGTTGCCGAGATTGAGCAGCCGGCCTTCCGACAGCAGGATCATCCGCTTGCCGTCCGGGAAGGTGATCATGTCGACCTGCGGCTTGACGTTGGTCCATTTGAGATTGCGCAGCGCGGCCACCTGGATCTCGTTGTCGAAGTGACCGATGTTGCCGACGATCACCATGTCCTTCATCGAGCGCATGTGGTCGAGGGTGACGACGTCCTTGTTGCCGGTGGTGGTGATGACGATGTCGGCGGTGGGCGCCGCATCTTCCAGCGTGACGACTTCAAAGCCGTCCATCGCCGCCTGCAGGGCGCAGATCGGGTCGACCTCGGTGACCTTGACGCGGGCGCCGGCGCCCTTGAGCGAGGCCGACGAGCCCTTGCCGACGTCGCCGTAGCCGCAGACGACCGCGACCTTGCCGGCCATCATGGTGTCGGTGCCCCGACGGATGCCGTCGACCAGCGATTCCTTGCAGCCATATTTGTTGTCGAATTTCGACTTGGTGACCGAGTCGTTGACGTTGATGGCGGGGAAGGGCAGCAGGCCCTTCTTCTGCAACTGGTAAAGCCGGTTGACGCCGGTGGTCGTCTCTTCTGTGACGCCGCGGATCGCTGCCTTCTGCTTGGTGAAGAAGCCGGGCGAAGCCTTCAGGCGCTTCTTGACCTGGGCATAGAAGTATTCCTCTTCCTCGCTCTGCGGGTTGGACAGCACGTCCTCGCCGGCCTCGGCGCGGGCGCCGATCAGGATGTACATGGTGGCGTCGCCGCCATCATCGAGGATCATGTTGGAGGTGCCGCCGTCGGCCCACTGGAAGATCTTGTCGGTGTAGTCCCAATACTCCTCGAGCGACTCGCCCTTGACGGCGAACACCGGGATACCCGCCTCGGCGATGGCCGCGGCCGCATGGTCCTGGGTCGAGAAGATGTTGCAGGAAGCCCACCGGATATCGGCGCCGAGCGCCTTCAGCGTCTCGATCAGCACCGCCGTCTGGATGGTCATGTGCAGCGAGCCGGTGATGCGCGCGCCCTTCAGCGGCTTCTTGTCGCCGAATTCCTCGCGGCTGGCCATCAGGCCCGGCATTTCGGTTTCGGCGATCTCGATTTCCTTGCGGCCCCAGCCGGCAAGCGAGATGTCGGCGACCACATAGTCCTTGCTACCCGTCATGGCAGTGCTCCGATGCGAATTGTTCTTGCTGCGAATTGGTTGCGGATGCGCCCACGCCGGTCGGCGCGTCGAAGGGCGCGAATTCCCGGTCTGACTAGCAGATCGGCGCTCGGACGACAATGGGATATAAAGAAATCTTTATCCCTGCATGTCCATCGGACATGCTTTGGCGATGTAGAGGATCAGCTTTCCTCGCCGAAGCGGGACGCCACCAATTGCTCCAGCGCGTCGATGACCTGCAGCGCCTGCGGCCCGCTGGCGGTGACACGGATCGAGTAGCCCGGGCTTGCCGCCAGCATCATCAGGCCCATGATCGAGGTGCCGCCGACCTTGACGCCATCCTTCTCGACATGCACCGAAGCGTCGAAGCCGCTCGCCAGTTGGACGAATTTCGCCGAGGCGCGCGCGTGCAGGCCGCGCTGGTTGATGATGGGAAAGTCCCGGACGATCTGATCTTCTTCCGGGGACAGCGCGTTCATTTGCTGCTCAAAAGCTGGCTGGCGACGTTGATGTATTTGCGGCCGGCCGCCTGTGCCTCGTCGAGTGCGGCCGCCATGTTGTCGCCCTTGCGGATCGAGGAGAGCTTGATCAGCATCGGCAGGTTCATGCCGGCGATCACCTCGGTGCGGCCGGACTCCATCACCGAAATGGCAAGGTTGGAAGGGGTGCCGCCGAACATGTCGGTCAGCACGATGACGCCCGTTCCGGTGTCGACACGGGCGACGGCGTCGACGATGTCGCGACGACGCTGCTCCATATCGTCATCGGCGCCGATCGCAACGGTTTCGAAATTGTCTTGTGGCCCGACGACATGTTCCACGGCATGTCGGAACTCGGCGGCCAGTTGACCGTGCGTTACAAGCACGAGTCCGATCATTCTTTGGTGGCTCCCGTCATCGCCGCTTCACAGGCGCATATTATGCTCGCCAGCCATTCCAGGCGGCGGGAGCGCTATCTTGTCGACGCGCGGCCGGTTGACAAGCCCCAAATTGCGCCGGCCCATGCCATTTTGACGCATTGCAGCAAGAAATCCCAAGCGGATCATAGAAAAGGCGCGATCGACAGCCGCGCCATCACGGCGGGCAGGGCAGTGGCGGCGTTGCGCTCGGCAAGATCGATACGCGGTACCGGGCAGCCTGCGACCGGCTCGCTTATTTCCTCCTGGAAACGGGCCATGTCTGCCTTTGGCACCAGCCTCACATGCAGGTCGATCACTCCCCCCGGCTCGAACGGCAGCGGGCACGGCATGAACCCAGGTACTTCGGCGAGACCGGCGATGGTCGCCGGCACGCGACAGACCAGCCGCCCGGCGCGGGCTGCGGCAAGCAGCCTGTCATCGCCGATCAGCCGCGAGAACAGCCCGCGCGCGCGGCAATGGTCCAGGAGTGTCAGCGCCAGCGTCGTCTTGCCGGCGCCGGACGGCCCGGTGATAAGGACGCCGCGCTCGCCGATCAGGATCGCGGTTCCGTGAATGTTTTCAGGCTGCGCAGCCGGATCAGGCACGATCTTGGCCAATCATGCATTTTGAATGAAGCATGAACTTGCCCGAAAACCGCTTCCCACTTTCCGGGATCATGCTTCGGCCGGTAGCGTCACGACAAAACGCGCACCCTTGATTTCGCCGGGCTTGGTGCCGGGGATGTTCTCGGCGGTCAAGGTGCCGCCATGGGCCTCGACGATCTGCCTGGATATCGACAGGCCAAGACCCGAATTCTGGCCGAACGCCTCGCCTGCGGGCCGGTCGGTGTAGAAACGTTCGAAGATGCGGTCGATGTTGTCGGCGCGGATGCCGGGACCATTGTCGTCGACGGTGACGATGTTGAACTTGCCCGCACGGGCCAGCGATACGCTGATGTGGCCATGGTCCTCGGGAACGAAGGAGCGGGCGTTCTCGATCAGGTTGGTGATGACCTGGCCGATGCGCAGATCATGACCGACGACCACATAGCCTTTGACGCCCTGCGGCAGCTTGGCGACCTTGAACTCGATCTCGACGGCCTTCTTGTTGCGCGTGGCTTCACGCGAAACGGCAACGAGATCGGTGATGAATTTCTTCAGGTCGACCGTCCCTGCATCTTCACGCGCCAGTTCGGCATCAAGACGGGAGGCGTCGGAAATATCGGTGATCAGCCGGTCCAGCCGCCTGACATCGTGCTGGATAATGTCCATCAGCCGGCTGCGCGAATTGTCGTTCTTGGCCAGCGGCAAGGTTTCCACCGCGCTGCGTAGCGAGGTCAGCGGGTTCTTCAATTCGTGCGACACGTCTGCCGCGAAGCTTTCGATCGCCTCGATGCGGGCATAGAGCGCGTTGGTCATGTCGCGTATGGCGATCGACAGATTGCCGATCTCATCCTGGCGGTCGGAAAAGTCCGGGATTTCCTCGCGGCTCTTGACGCCGCGCCGCACCCGCACGGCCGCCGCCGACAGCCGGCGCAGCGGATTGGCGATGGTGGAAGCGAGCAGCATCGACAGGATGGCGGTGACAAGCGCCGCGATGCCGAACACGCGCAGGATCGCCTTGCGCTCGGCGGCGACGATCTTGTCGATATCGCCGCCTTCGGTCGACAGCATCAGCACGCCGAGGACGGCGCGGAAGCGCTGGATCGGCACCGCCACCGAAACGATCTGCTCGCCCTGTTCCGAGACGCGCACGATGGTCGACGGGCTGCCGGTGAGCGCCTTGACCACTTCCGGGAAAGCGGCGCCATTGCCGCCCGGCTGCTCGTGATAGACCGGCAGCTCGGTGTTGCGGAAGAAATCGAAGACGAATTTCTGGATGCGCTCGACCAGATCGGGCTCTTCCTCTTCGACTGGCGGTAGGTCGTAGCGCAGGATCTGGCCGCGCGAATAGAGATGGCGCGAATCGAGCAGCAGATTGGCGTCGCGGTCATAGATGCGGGCGCGCGTCCGGGTCGGCGAGATCAGCCTTCTCAGCACCGGCGCGACACGTTCCGGGTTGATCGGGAAGTCGAGATTGTCGAGCTGGTCGGAGCCCGGCCCGAGGCTTTCCCCGGCCTGCAGCTCGAGCAGCTTTTCCGGGTCGATGCTGATCGAATCCGTCTCGACCGTCGCCGACGCGGCGATGGCACCGGCGATGATCTCGCCCTGGGTCATCAGGCTCTCGACCCGGGCGTCGATCAGCCCGTCACGGAAGGTGTTGAGATAGAGGATGCCGGTGACAAGGACGGCCAGGCCGGCGAGGTTGAGGAAGAGGATACGCCGCGTCAGGCTGGAAAAGATATGATGGCCGAGGAAGCGGCGCATCGGCACCGTGATTTTCGACAGGAATGACGGCATGATACGCGACGGCCGCCTCGCAGCGCCCGCCGGTCTTGCTCGCTGTGCTTCCACTGCCATCGAATAGCAGCTCCCGCCTAGTCTTTGCCTTGATGCATGTCGTTGTCCCAAAACCGGGCCCACTTTTGGGCGACATGCATTACCTTGCTTTGACGCATGTCGTTATCCCAAAACCGGGATCACTTTGGGCGACATGGATCGACTTACGCTTCGCGGAACCGGTATCCGACTCCGTAAAGGGTTTCGATCATCTCGAAGTCGTCGTCGACGGCCTTGAACTTCTTGCGCAGCCGCTTGATGTGGCTGTCGATGGTCCGGTCGTCGACATAGACCTGTTCATCATAGGCCGAATCCATCAGCGCATCACGGCTTTTTACGACACCAGGTCGCTGCGCCAGCGAGTGCAGGATCAGGAACTCGGTGACGGTCAACGTCACCGGCTCGCCCTTCCAGGTGCAGGTGTGGCGCTCCTGGTCCATGACCAGCTGGCCGCGCTCGAGCGACCGGGCCTGCTGGCTGGGCGTCTTTGCCGCGGCCTCGCGGGCACTGGCACGGCGCAGCACGGCGCGCACCCGCTCGACCAGCAGACGCTGCGAGAACGGCTTGCGGATGAAATCGTCGGCGCCCATCTTGAGGCCGAACAATTCGTCGATCTCGTCGTCCTTTGAGGTCAGGAAGATCACCGGAAGGTCGGACTTCTGGCGCATCCGGCGCAGCAGTTCCATGCCATCCATGCGCGGCATCTTGATGTCGAGGATGGCAAGGTTCGGCGGGCGTGCCGCCAGCCCTTCCAGCGCAGACGCACCATCCGTGTAGGTCTCGACGCGGTACCCCTCGGATTCGAGGGCGATCGACACCGATGTCAGAATGTTGCGGTCGTCATCGACAAGCGCGATTGTTGCCATTTCAAGCGGCTCCCTCATGAGCTGTCCCTTCTTTCGTAGAGAAGGGGCTTTTGCAGGACAAATTAGGTACAAAATGTGGCATAGGCCTTATCCGCTGTCACGCGCGGCTTGCCGGCGGCCACAATCCTACCCCGATATGGATTGGACGAACGAACACTGCCAATCCTTTGGGCAACCACCAAAGTTTTCGCACATATAAACGATTTAAACAACTTTCAAAATTTTTAAATCGATTAATGATTTGATATCATTTGGCTTTTCTGGTTCTGACGATCTCAGCCTGCTTGTGGGCATGCCGGAATATACGCCGGCAAAGACGCGGAAAACGAAGAGGGACACTTGATGTCGGAAGTCGGAAAACGCAATTCTGCCTGTGCGATCGATCATATCGGCCTGAAGACCACCGGCGTGGTGCGCTATAATTTCGGCGCGGCAGCCCTTTACGAGGAATCGATCCGGCGCGGCGAAGCCCGGCTCACCGCACATGGCGCACTGGTCGCCGAGACCGGCCAGCACACCGGTCGCTCGCCCAAGGACAAATTCGTCGTGCGCGACGGCGCAACCGAGCCGCATATCTGGTGGGACAACAACAAGGCGATCTCGCCGGCCCAGTTCGACCTTCTGCTTGCCGATTTCCGCGCGCATGCCGCGGACAAGGATCTTTACGTGCAGGATCTGGTCGGCGGCGCCGACGCAGGGCTGAAACTGCCGACCCGGGTGGTTACCGAAGTCGCCTGGCACTCGCTGTTCATCCGCAATCTGCTCATCCGCCCGGATGCCGCCGAGCTCGAGCATTTCGTGCCCGAGATGACCATCATCGACCTGCCGTCGTTCCGTGCCGATCCCGCCCGCCACGGCAGCCGTACCGAAACGGTGATCGCTGTCGACCTGACGCGCAAGATCGTGCTGATCGGCGGCACCTCCTATGCCGGCGAGATGAAGAAGTCGGTGTTCACCATGCTCAACTATCTGTTGCCGGCGAAAGGCGTGATGCCGATGCATTGCTCGGCCAACGAGGGTGCGAGCGGCGACGCCGCCGTCTTCTTCGGCCTGTCGGGGACCGGCAAGACCACGCTGTCGGCCGATCCGTCGCGCACGCTGATCGGCGACGACGAGCATGGCTGGGGACCGCACGGCATCTTCAATTTCGAAGGCGGCTGCTACGCCAAGACGATCAAGCTGTCGGCGGAAGCCGAGCCGGAAATCTTCGCCACCACGCAGCGCTTCGGCACAGTGCTGGAAAATGTCGTGCTCGACGCCGACGGCGTGCCGGATTTCAACGATGGAAGGCTCACCGAAAACACGCGCTGCGCCTATCCGCTGGATTTCATCCCCAATGCCAGCAAGACGGGACGCGCCAATCATCCGAAGAACATCATCATGCTGACCGCCGATGCCTTCGGCGTGATGCCGCCGATCGCCCGGCTGACCCCGGCGCAGGCGATGTATCATTTTCTGTCCGGCTACACCGCCAAGGTGGCCGGAACCGAAAAGGGCGTGACCGAACCCGAAGCGACGTTTTCGACCTGCTTTGGCGCGCCGTTCATGCCGCGCCATCCCTCGGAATACGGCAATTTGCTGCGCGAACTGATTGCCCGCCACGACGCCGACTGCTGGCTGGTCAACACCGGCTGGACCGGCGGCGCCTACGGTACCGGCAAGCGGATGCCGATCAAGGCAACGCGGGCATTGCTTGCGGCGGCACTCGACGGCTCGCTGAAGGCGGCCGAGTTCCGCACCGACCCTCATTTCGGTTTCGAGGTGCCGGTGGCGGTTCGCGGCGTCGACAGCGCCATTCTCGACCCGCGGTCGACCTGGGCCGACAAGGCGGGTTACGACCGGCAGGCGACAAGGCTGGTCGGCATGTTCGCCGTCAACTTCGAGAAATTCGAAAGCCATGTCGACGCCGTAGTGCTGGGTGCCGCGCCACGCATGCAGGAAGCGGCGGAGTAATCACGTCATTGGGCTGAACTCAGCCTGTCGTTGAAAGGCCCGGTTTCGATCGGGCCTTTTCTTTTTCGATCCGCCGCGCCATGACTGCGGCATGGCGAGCGACGACGACATCATCATTGCCGACGATGCGGTGATCCACCCGGGCGACCTGCACGAGGACTTCATCCGCTCGTCCGGTCCGGGCGGCCAGAACGTCAACAAGGTGGCGACGGCGGTGCAGCTGCGCTTCGACGCGGCCAACGCAGCAGGCCTTTCGGAGCGCGTGCGCGAGCGGACGATCAAGCTTGCCGGCCAGCGTGCCACCAAGGACGGCGTCATCGTCATCGAGGCAAGCCGCTTCCGCACGCAGGAACAGAACCGGGCGGACGCACGGGCAAGGCTAACGGCGCTGGTCGCCAAGGCCGCCGAGCCGCCACCGCCGCCACGCAAGAAGACGCGGCCGTCGAAGGGCGCGGTGGAGCGGCGGCTGAAGAGCAAGGCCGGACGCGGCACGATCAAGAAACTGCGCGGCCGGGTCGGCGACGACTAAGCCGTCGGAAGCGTCTGGACATACGGTTTTCGGGTCGCTGCGGGTGACCCGTCATGGCATCATGTTTTCGCACGACCAATGTGATTGAACAGCCTCATGCTCGTCCTGCCCAAAGGCGTCCGCCACATGCCGGCCTATCTGTCTCGCACCGTGCAGGAAACGCTGGTCGAGGCGGTGAGAGGCATCGTGCAGCAGGCGCCGCTGTTCGTGCCGGCGATGCCACGCACCGGCAAGGAGATGAGCGTGCGGATGACCAATTGCGGTCCGCTCGGTTGGGTCACCGACAAGGAGCATGGCTATCGCTACCAGCCGACGCATCCGGTGACCGGATTGCCGTGGCCGTCAATTCCGGACGGGCTGCTCGAGCTGTGGCGGCAGGTGTCGGGCTACCCACATCCGCCGGAAGCGTGCCTGGTCAATTTCTATACCCCGGAGGCCAAAATGGGCCTGCATCAGGACCGCGACGAGGCCGATTTTTCGGCACCGGTGGTTTCCGTTTCGCTGGGCGACGATTGCCTGTTCAGGGTCGGCCAGACGACGCGTGAGGGGGCGACGAGGTCGTTCAGGCTGAAAAGCGGCGACGTCGTGGTGCTCGGCGGCGAAGGACGCCTCAGCTTTCACGGCGTCGACCGCATCTACCCCTCGACCTCGGCACTGCTGAAGAATGGCGGCCGCATCAATCTGACGCTGCGGCGGGTGACGAAGCCAACCGCCGCCGCGACGAGCGACGTCTCAAGAGAAGGCCAATAGGCAATTCCAAGAAATTGACGCGCTGGGCGGACGTTCGTCACAGCTTCCTGAGCGCCACTTCCTCGATCAGGTGATCGGCGCCCTTGCGCAGGATGAGGTCGGCGCGAGCCCGCGTCGGCAGGATGTTCTCACGCAAATTTTTCAGATTGATGTTGGTCCAAAGGCCTTCGGCGATGGCGCGGGCCGAATCCTCCGAGAGCTGCGAATAGCGGTGAAAAAAGGAATCCGGATTGCGGAAGGCGGTCTCGCGCAACCGCATGAAACGGGCGGTGTACCATTGATGGATCAGTTTCTCGTCGGCATCGATATAGATGGCGAAGTCGAAGAAGTCCGACAGGAAGGGCACGATCTTGCCGTCCTGCGGCAGCTTGCCGGGCTGCAGGACATTGATGCCTTCGAAGATCAGGATGTCTGGGCGGTCGATGGTGACGAACTCGCCGGGAATGACGTCATAGGTCAGGTGCGAATAGACCGGCGCGCGGACATTGCGCTGCGCCGACTTGATGCCGGACAGGAAGCGCAGCAGCGCGCCGACATCGTAGCTATCGGGAAAACCCTTGCGCTCCATCAAATTTTCGCGGCGCAGCACCTCGTTGGGCAGCAGGAAGCCGTCGGTGGTGATGAGATCGACCTTGGGGCTCGACGGCCAGCGCGCAAGCAACTCCTTCAACACGCGCGCGGTGGTCGATTTGCCGACCGCGACGGAGCCGGCAATGCCGATGATGAACGGCGTCTTTTCCACGTCGACCGCGTTGAAGAAGGCCTGGCGTTGCCTGAACAGCAGCTGGCTCGCTTCGACATGCGCCGATAAGAGCCGCGACAGCGAGAGGTAGATGCGCTTGACCTCTTCGAGGTCGACCGGGTCGTTGAGCGAGCGCAGGCGGCGGAATTCATCCTCGCTCAGCGTCAGCGGCGTGTCGGCGCGGAATTGCGACCATTGCTCGGCGGAGAAGAAACGAAAGGGAGAATATTTCTCGGTCGGCGCGAGCTGATCCATCGAGATACCTGCCCTCCCTCACGGTCAGCCCTTGGGCCGTGACGCCTTCTCGGCAATGCCCGAACGACCGGTGCGGTCTTCGAGTTCCCTGAGCACGCCGCTCAACGGAACCCCTGAGATGCCGAGAACGACGAGCCAATGATATATAAGATCGGCACTTTCCGAAACGAGAGCCTGTTTGTCGCCCTTGACGGCGGCAATCACCGTCTCGACCGCCTCTTCGCCGAGCTTCTGCGCCGCCTTGTCGATGCCGCGTGCGAACAGCTTTGCCGTCCAAGACTCCGGGTCACCGGAATGGGCGCGTTCCCTGACGATTTTTTCCAGATCGGAGAGCGAAAACTCGGTCATGGCGCCTAGAGCCTTTTCTTAGCCGGAAAGCCTCTAGGGCCGATCCGCGGGCGAGTCCAGCCGCATCGGCAGCCCGGCCTGGGCCATATGCGCCTTGGCCTGCCCTATCGTGTAGGTGCCGAAATGGAAGATCGAAGCGGCCAGCACCGCGCCGGCATGACCGTCGCGAATGCCTTCGACCATGTGATCGAGCGTGCCGACGCCGCCGGAAGCGATGACCGGCGCGCGCACCGCATCCGCAATCGCACGGGTCAGTGCGATGTCGTAGCCAGCCTTGGTGCCATCCCGGTCCATCGAGGTCAGCAGGATTTCGCCGGCGCCGCGATCGACCATCAGCCGAGCGAATTCGACCGCATCGATGCCGGTTTTTTCGCGCCCGCCATGGGTGAAGATCTCCCAGCGGTCGGCTTCGCCGGCGCCGGATACTTTCTTGGCGTCGATGGCGACGACGATGCACTGGTTGCCGAACTTGTCGGCGGCCTCGGCGACGAAATCCGGGTTCTTCACCGCCGCCGTGTTGATCGACACCTTGTCGGCGCCGGCCAAAAGCAGCTTCCTGATGTCGGCGACCTGGCGCACGCCACCGCCGACCGTCAGCGGCATGAAGCACTGTTCGGCGGTGCGGGCGACGACGTCGAAGATGGTCTCGCGATTGTCCGATGAAGCCGTTATGTCGAGGAAGCAGAGCTCGTCGGCGCCGGCCGCGTCGTAGGCCTTGGCCGCCTCGACCGGATCGCCGGCGTCGATGAGATCGACGAAGTTGACGCCCTTGACGACACGGCCGTTCTTGACGTCGAGGCACGGAATGACACGGGCTTTCAGCATCACCTTCCCTCTATCGTGGCGATGAGATCGTTGAGCAGCTGGCCGACCAGCGGTGGAACATCGCCCTTGGCGTCGAAGGCCGGATCGTAGGCGGAAACGGTGATGCCGACGACCGGCAACGCAAGCGCCATGGTGCAAGCCGCGCCGCGCAGCTGTTCCGGGTTCGGCCCGCCCGAACTGACGTAACGGTTGGCCTGCAGTTCCTCCGGATCGTGCACGTCCAGATCGAGATGCATGTGAATGCGTTTGGCGCCGGCGGCCTTCAGCTTTTCGGTCGCCTGGGCCACTCCAGGACATTCCGTTCGAAGGATCGGCAATGTCTCGAGAAGCTGTTTTTCAGCCGGATCGAGATCGCGTGCGTTGACGAGCACGCAACGTGACGGATCGATCGGCTGGAAGCCGGGAATGGCCGCCGCCATCGGGCGCCAGCACAGGCCGAGCACGGTCGCCAGCGCCATGCCGTCGAGAAAGCCATAGACGGATGTCTCGGGCGTGTTGAGATCGCCATGCTGGTCGGCCCAGATGATCGCATCGGCACCTTCGCCAGCGACCGCGCCGGCGCTGGTCAGGCAATTTCCTGAGAGAACGATGGGAAAGCGGCCGCTGTCGCGAGCAAGGCGAACCATGGCGGCTACCGCGTTGCAGACGGCAAAGCCGGTGGCGATTTCGCGCTCCTGGACGTCGCCTACCCTGCCTATGTCTTCGACGACAACGTGATGACCGGCTATGGTCAGGGCTTCGACCAGCCCGCCGGATATCAACGCATCGGGACCCTGGCCCATGCCGCCATGATAGTGGCCGCTGTCATAGGACGCCAGGACGATGGAGATCTTCACCGCTGCGTCTCCACCGCCGGCCTGCCTTGCAGGATCGCCAGCGCCTCGGCCGGATCGATGCGGCCGTCATAGAGCGCCCGGCCGGAGATCGCGCCTTCGAGCTTCTGCGCATCGGGCATGGTCATACGCACGATGTCGGCGATCGAGGCGAGGCCGCCGGACGCAATGACGGGAATGGACACGGCGTCGGCGAGGTCGATGGTGGCATCCCAGTTGATGCCGGTCAGCACGCCGTCGCGGTCGATGTCGGTGTAGATGATGGCGGCGACGCCGGCACCTTCGAATTTCTTCGCCAGTTCGATAACACCGAGGCTCGATGCCTCGGCCCAGCCCTCGACGGCGACCTTGCCGCCCTTGGCGTCAATGCCGACGGCCACCTTGCCAGGAAAAGCCTTGCAGGCCTGCTTGACCAGATCGGGATCGCGCACCGCCACCGTGCCGAGGATGACACGGGCGAGCCCGCGGTCGAGCCAGTCTTCGATCTGCTCCAGCGTGCGGATGCCACCGCCGAGCTGGACCGGGTTCTTGGTCGCCTTGAGGATGGCTCCGACCGCCGCGCTGTTGACGCTCTGGCCCTTGAAGGCGCCATTGAGGTCGACGACATGCAGCCATTCGAAGCCCTGTTGCTCGAAGGCTTTTGCCTGGGCGGCCGGGTCGTCGTTGTAGATGGTCGCGGTCGCCATGTCGCCGTGCTTCAGGCGCACGCACTGGCCGTCCTTGAGATCGATGGCTGGAAACAGGATCAATTTCAGGCGCCTTCAACGATGACGAAATGGCCGGTCGAGGCGGCGAGCCGGAACTTCGAGGCGTGCTGATATTCCGGCGAATGATAGCATTCGACCGCCTTGTCGTAGGATTCGAACTCGACCAGCACATGACGGTTGCCGGTCGGTCCTTCGGGATTCTCGTAGCGACCGGCCCGCACCGGGAATTTCGCGCCGTATTTCGCAAAGGCCACCGCATTCGCCTCGATGTACTGCTTGTACATTTCGGGATCGCGGACATCGATCATAGCCATCCAGTAGCCCTTCTTGCTCATGATTCTTCAGGGCCTCCAGCGCAGGAAATTGGTGATCAGCGCCAGGCCCAGCGCCTGGCTCTTTTCGGGATGGAACTGCGTGCCGACGAGATTGTCGCGGGCGACGGTGGCCGTCACCGGGCCGCCATAGTCGGCGACCGCCAGAACCTCGTCGGACTTCTGCGCATCCAGATGGTAGGAATGCACGAAATACGCATGCAGTCCGCTGTTTCCGGTCGGAATGCCCGCAAACAGTGGGTGTTGACGCTTGAGTTCGATCGTGTTCCAGCCGATCTGCGGGATCTTCAGCGCCGGATCGGCCGGCATGATCTCCTTGACGTCGCCGGCGATCCAGCCAAAGCCGTGGGTCACGGTCTTTTCCAGGCCGCGCTCGGACATCAGCTGCATGCCGACGCAGATGCCCAGAAAAGGCCGGCCCTTGAGGATCGCGACTTCCTCGACCGCTTCCCACATGCCGGCGACGGCGCGCAAGCCGGCCGCGCAGTCGGCATAGGCACCGACGCCGGGCAGGACGATGCGGTCGGCGGTGCGGACCCGTTCGGCGTCGGCGGTCAGATCGATTTCAGCCGATATGCCGGCTTCACGCGCGGCGCGCTCGAAGGCCTTGGTGGCCGAGCGCAGATTGCCCGAGCCGTAGTCGATAATCGCAACCCGCATGTCAGGGTCTTCCCGGAATGTGAGTCAGCCCCAGCGCCATGCCCGGCTGCGCCGGGCGCGCCAAGGCGGCATCCGGGACCATGCGCGGCGCCGGCACGGCTTGATCCGAAAATGCTTCCGCCTCCAACGCGTAGCGCCCGTCGGCATCGTCGAGCCGACCGGCCTCGACCACGCCCCATTCATGCCAGCCGCGGCGGCGAAGTGCCGCGATGCGCAGCCCCTGCCCCTCCAACCCGACATAGAGTGAAACCAGCAGCGACAGCAGCGAACCGGTCAGGCCGAGGCCGAGCTTTTGGCCAAGCAATGAAAGCAGGGCCGCGACGACGAAGGCGAGCGCGGCTTCGATCCACAGCCGATGCCAGGCAAACCAAAGCGGCGGCACCAGGAAGCCGAGCCAGGTGAAGCCGTCGCGGACAAAGGCCGTTGCGTCGGCCTTCTCGCTGCGACCGGGCGGTTCCATCACGACATAGATGGCCATGACCTTATCCCTTCAACGATCCCTTGGTGGAGGGGACCGCGTCCGGCTGGCGCGGGTCGCGTTCGAGCGCTGTGCGCAGCGCACGTGCCACCGCCTTGAAGCAGGTCTCGGCGATGTGGTGGTTGTTGGCGCCATAGTGGTTGGTGACGTGCAGCGTGATGCCGGCATTCTGTGCCAGCGCCTGGAAGAATTCACGCACAAGTTCGGTGTCGAACGTGCCTATCTTCGGCGACGAGAAGGAAACGTTCCAGACCAGGAACGGCCGGCCGGACACGTCGATCGCCGCGCGCGTCAGCGTCTCGTCCATGGCAAGGTCGATCGAGGCATAGCGCATGATGCCGCGCCGTTCGCCGAGTGCCTTGGCCAGCGCCTGGCCGAGCGCGATGCCGGTGTCCTCGACGGTGTGGTGGTCGTCGATATGCAGATCGCCCTTGGCCCGGACCGTCATGTCGATCAGGGAATGGCGCGACAGCTGATCCAGCATATGGTCGAAGAAACCGACGCCCGTCGAAATGTCTGACTTGCCCGAGCCGTCGACATGGACCGATACAGCGATATCGGTTTCCTTGGTCTTGCGGCTTGCTTCGGCGGAACGGGGCGACATGATCTTGTCCTTGTCCCAGGGTTTGACGCGTTCCAAGCCTTCGCCGGCTTGAAAACGAAAGCCTTCTAGCAGCATGATCCGGCGATTGCCAGTTGCCATCCGGGTCGCTATCGAGCCGTTTGCAATCACCAGGCCCATGCATACATATGGCCGATCAAGTCACTCGTACCGCGCCAATCGCCTTTTGGGATGGCGCGAATCGGAGCCAGGAAATGTCTGATAATCTGACCATGCACGCCACGACCATCGTGACGGTGCGCAAGGGCAACAAGGTGGTGATTGCCGGCGACGGCCAGGTCAGCCTTGGCCAGACCATCATGAAGGGCAACGCCAAGAAAGTGCGCCGCATCGGCAAGGGCGGCAATGTGATTGCCGGTTTCGCCGGCGCCACTGCCGATGCCTTCACGCTGCTGGAGCGGCTGGAAGCCAAGCTCGAACAATATCCCGACCAGCTGACGCGCGCCTGTGTCGAGCTCGCCAAGGACTGGCGTACCGACCGCTATCTGCGTCGGCTGGAAGCGATGATGCTGGTTGCCGACAAGTCGACCTCACTGGCGCTGACCGGCACCGGCGACGTGCTCGAACCCGAATATGGCGTCATGGCCATCGGCTCCGGCGGCAACTACGCGCTGGCCGCCGCACGCGCGCTGATGGACACCGACAAGGACGCCGAGGAGATCGCCCGCAAGGCGATGCAGATCGCGTCCGACATCTGCGTGTACACCAACAACAACTTCGTCGTCGAAACGCTCGATGCCGGTTGATCCGGCCATCCTTTATGATTTTCGGCCGGTGACCGAGAAAGACCTGCCGATGATCGCCGGCTGGCTCGCCGAGCCGCATGTCGCGCAGTGGTGGGACGACCCCGAGACGGAAATCGCCGAGATTCGCGACCATATCGACAGCATTTCCGTCGAGCCGCTGATCGTCGAACTCGACGGCAAGCCGATCGCCTACCTGCAGAGCTACGACCCGCATCTGGAAGACGACCACCCCTATGCCGACCAGCCGTTCGGCACACTCGGCATCGACCTGTCGATCGGCCTGCCGGAGCTGATCGGCCTCGGCCACGGCTCGGCGATCGTGCGGCAATTCGTCGAGCAGCTGTTCGAGGAAGGCGTGCCGCGCGTCATCATCGACCCGCATCCGAACAATGCACCAGCGATCCGCGCTTATGAGAAAGCCGGCTTTGTCGCCTTTGACACCCGGACAACGGAATACGGGCCAGCCCTGATGATGGCGCGCGAAGCACCACAGGAGGCCGGTTGATCAGCGCTGAAACACTCGACAAGGCAGTCGCAGCAGGTGTGATCTCGCAAATCACGCGGGATCAGCTGGAGGTCATGGAACGCGCCGTCGCTCTCACCCCCGAGGGCAGGCGCGCCGATGACGATGGTGACGAGGAAAACCTGCGGCTGGTCGGCGGCGGCAACGATCTGTTCGTCACCGTGGGAACAGTCCTGCTCAGCGCCGGCTTCTTCTTTGTCCTCACCACCTTGCTTCCAGGCCAGACATTCTGGATCGCTGGCATCCTCGCGGTTTTCGCCTGGGGGCTCGCCGAAATTGTCACGCGTCAGCACCGGATGAAATTATCGTCGTCCGTGCTTGCGCTGATTTTCATGACCGCCATTCTGGTCGCTCTGGCGCTACACGTGGAGGCCAGCTTCGGCATACGCAAGCCGGAGACTATCTGGCAGCTATTGGCGTTGCGCCAGACAGCGTCCCGGGCCGGATATCTGTTCCTGGGCGGAGGAATAATCGCGGCGGCGATCTATTTCTGGCGCTTTCGCGTCCCCATCATTGCCGGGGCTATCGCCATCGCGTTCACACTGCTTGCCTTCCTGCAAACGGCGATAATCCTCTATGACAGTGTGACAACGGGCGCGATTGCGCCGCCGCGCCTTGAGGATGTTCCCGAATTGCTCCGAGCGGCACTTTACATGCCGCTGATCTGCGGCCTGATCGTGTTCGCAACCGGTGTAGCTTTTGACATTTACGATAGGGATCGACGCAAGATCTGGTCCGATTGCGCTTTCTGGCTGCATGTCGTCTCGGCGCCCATGCTGGTGCATCCGCTCTTTATCATGGCAACCGGCCAGAACGTGGTATTCGGACATATCGCACCGGACGCCAATGCAACCATTATGCTGACGATCCTGATCCTTGGCTTCCTCTATGTCGCGCTCGCCATAGACCGCCGTTCGCTTCTGGTTCCTACGTTGGCTTACTTCGGCTCGCTGGGCATCTATTATCTGGTGAATTCCGCCTCCGATTCGACGGGCGTCCCGCCTTTTGCCTTGATCCTGGTCGTTGTCGGCGCGCTGATTATTGTGTTCGGGGCTGGCTGGCAGCGTATCCGGCGGATTGTCGTCAAACCCACCTTGCCTGCGGCCGTGATCCGCCGGCTACCGCCGCTGAAGGCGTGACGGGCTTTGTGATGGTCGAGACGGCGACGCGGAAGAGAGGCAATAGGGCATGAATGCATCGGGCGACGACAACAGCTACTCGGCCTATGAAGACAGCTGGCGAATGGGGCTGCTGCTTGTGCTGGCCCTGCTCATCTTCCAGGCCGGAGCCCTTTACGGCATGGGTCATCCGCCGATCTGCACCTGCGGTTACGTCAAGCTCTGGCACGGCGTGGTGAACAGTTCCGAGAACTCCCAGCACATTTCGGACTGGTACACGTTCTCGCACATCATCCACGGCTTCCTGTTCTATGCGCTGGCACGGTTCCTGTTTCCGCGTTCGCCGATCGGCTTGAGGCTGGCGTTCGCGGTCCTCATCGAAGGCGGCTGGGAGTTGCTGGAAAACAGCCCGTTCATCATCGAGCGCTACCGCGCGGGCACGATCTCGCTCAACTATTACGGCGACAGCATCATCAATTCGGTGTCCGACACACTGGCCATGGTGCTGGGATTTGTGATGGCGCGAAGGCTACCTATATGGGTGATCGTCAGCCTCGCCATCATCTTCGAACTCGGTACCGGCTATCTCATCCGGGACAATCTGACACTCAACGTGATCATGCTGCTGCGTCCGTTCGAGGCCATCAAGCAGTGGCAAAGTGGAATTTAGTGATATGAGCACATTCTCCCCCCGCGAAATCGTTTCGGAACTCGACCGCTTCATCATCGGCCAGAAGGACGCCAAGCGCGCAGTGGCCATCGCCCTGCGCAACCGCTGGCGCCGCCAGCAGCTGGAAGGCCAGATGCGCGAAGAGGTGATGCCGAAGAACATCCTGATGATCGGGCCGACGGGCGTCGGCAAGACCGAGATTTCACGCCGCCTTGCGCGCCTTGCCGGGGCGCCTTTCGTCAAGGTCGAGGCAACCAAGTTCACCGAAGTCGGCTATGTCGGCCGCGATGTCGAACAGATCATCCGCGACCTGGTCGAGATCGCCATCGGCCTGGTGCGCGAGAAGATGCGCGAGGACGTCAAGGCACGCGCCCACATCAACGCCGAGGAACGCGTGCTGGAGGCGCTGGTCGGCAAGACGGCGAGCCCGGCGACGCGCGATAGCTTCCGCAAGAAGCTGCGCGACGGCGAACTCGACGACAAGGAGATCGAGATCGAAGTGGCCGACACCGGCAATGGCGGCATGCCCGGCTTCGAGATACCCGGCATGCCGGGCGCCAATATCGGCGTGCTGAACATCAACGACATGCTGTCGAAGGCAATGGGCGGCAAGAAAACCAAGACGCGCAAGACGACGGTCAAGGAATCCTACGCGCTGCTGGTCGGCGACGAGTCCGACAAGCTGCTCGACCAGGAGGAGGTGGTGCGCCGGGCGCTGGACGCGACGGAGAATGACGGCATCGTCTTCCTCGACGAGATCGACAAGATCGCGTCGCGTGAAGGCGGCATGGGCGCCGGCGTTTCCCGCGAAGGCGTGCAGCGCGACCTGCTGCCGCTGATCGAAGGCACCACGGTGGCGACCAAATATGGGCCGTTGAAGACCGACCACATCCTGTTCATCGCCTCCGGGGCGTTCCATGTCTCGAAGCCGTCGGACCTGTTGCCGGAATTGCAGGGCCGGTTGCCGATCCGCGTCGAATTGCGGGCGCTGGAGAAGGACGATTTCGTCCGCATCCTGACCGAGACCGAAGCCAGCCTGATCAAGCAGTATATCGCGCTGATGAAGACCGAAGGCGTCGACCTGACCTTCACCGACGACGCCATCGATTCGCTGGCCGGCATCGCCGTCGACCTCAATGCCAGCGTCGAGAATATCGGTGCAAGGCGGCTGCAGACAGTGATGGAGCGGGTGCTGGACGAGATCTCCTATGACGCGCCCGACCGCAACGGCACCGCGGTCACCATCGACGCCGCCTATGTGGAAAAGCATGTCGGCGACCTCTCCAGAAACACAGATTTGTCGCGATTCATCCTTTAAAGGACGGCGCCGGGTCACTCCGGCGCCGGCGTCTTCAAAGTGAAGCATCATGCTTTCCAAGAATCGATACCGATTTTTGGGCCGATGCATTGCAACACAGTCCGGCAAACAGAATCATGTGTGGCCAGATGGCACCATCTGGCCACCTTTCGTCTTGCCGGCGGATGGGGCGCTCTCGACTCGAGAAAGAGCACTACCTAGTTTGCGCGGCAACATCTGCAGGCGGCGGCGCATGAAAAGACTGATCCTGGGCATTCTCGGCTTGACGCTGGCTGCGACGCTGTTCGCCGCCGATGCGGCGACATTGGTGCCGCCAGGAAACCGCAACGCCGAGCAGCCGGATATTCCCGGTGCTTCGAGCCGGCGCACGCAGGCCACCAACACCACCTTCCAGGCGAAGTATCGCAAGGTCTACGCCTTGCTGAAGAACGACGCCGAACTGCGCGGCAAGATCAAGAAGGCCGCCGCGGCCTACGGCATTGACCCCCTGCACATCGTCGGCGCCATCGTCGGTGAGCACACCTACAATGTCGACGCCTACGACCGGCTGCAGACCTACTACGTCAAGGCGATTTCCTATCTCTCCAGCAAGCTGACCTTCGCCTATGACGGCGAGGACATCACCGATTTCGTGCAGCGGCCGGAATTCAAGAAATGCGCTGGGGTTTCGGACAGCTATGATCTGTGGGAATGCCGCGAGCAGGTGTGGAACCATTCGTTTCGCGGCAAAAGCGTCGGTGGCGAGAGCTTCCCGGACGACCGTTTCGGCGCCACCTTCTTCCAGCCCTATTATGCCGGCCAGACCTTTGGCCTCGGCCAGCTCAACCCGCTGACGGCCTTGCAGATGAGCGATCTCGTGCACAAGGTTTCGGGTCTGCCGAAGCTCGACGTTGCCGATCCCAACTCGGTCTACAAGACCATCATGGATCCCGACCTGACGCTGCCTTACGTCGCGGCGACGATCCGGAAATCGATCGACGCCTACAAGAACATTGCCGGCTTCGACATTTCGGGAAATCCGGGGCTCACGGCCACGCTCTACAATGTCGGCAATCCGGAGCAGCGCGCCGAAGCGCTGAAGGCGGAGAACGACAGGCGCCGCGCCGCCGGCGAGCCTGAAAAGCTGCCCGAGGAGAATTATTACGGCTGGCTGGTCAACGACAAGCTGCCGGAGCTGAAGGCGCTTTTCTAAGGTGCGGTTTCAGGCTTTTGAGCCGGAACCGACGTCCTGCACCGAAGCATTCGCTACGCCGCCAGCAAGGACTTCAGCTTGATGGCCTGTGAACCGAGTGCTTCCGGCGCCGGCTTCGCCCGTTTGCCGATCAGCATTTCGGCCAACCGGATGTCGCGGGCGACCGCATTGCCTGGACCGATGCCGCTGGCCGCCACCAGCCGGCCGTCTTCGTCCAGATGGAAGAGGATAAAGGCGCCGTCGCCGAGATCGCGGCGCACGACGCTGCGGCCTTCGTCGGAAAGCCCGGCGATCTGCAGGGACAGACCATACTGATCCGACCAGAACCACGGCACAGCCGCATGCGCCTCGCCAGCCCCCAGCATGTTCCCGGCCGCCAGCGCACCCTGTTCCTGGGCGTTGCGCCAGGCTTCCAGCCGCACGCGGCGGCCGCCATAGACGGCGAGTGGAAACGAGCAGCAATCGCCGGCGGCGAAGATGTCGGGATCGCTGCTGCGCAGCTCCGCATCGACAGCGATGCCGTTGTCGATCGTCAGCCCCGCCTCGGCCGCCAACCCGGTCACCGGTACGGCGCCGATGCCGATGACCGCGAGATCGGCTGATATCTGCTGTCCGCCGGCGAGTGCGATGCGGACCTCTTTGCCGTCGTCGTCGACGGACGCTATGCCGTCTCCACACAAGATGCTCACACCCTCGGCGACGTGCGCAGCATGGATGATTTCGGCGATCTCGGCCGGCACGCCACGCATCAGGATGCGCGGCTGCGCCTCGATGACGATGACCGAAGCGCCGAGTTTGCGGGCCGCGGCGGCGAGCTCGAGGCCGATGAAGCCGCCGCCGACAATGGCGATACGCTTGCCGGCGCTGAGATGGGCGCGAATGGCCAGCGCATCGGCGAAGGTGCGGAGATAGACGCAGCGCGAACCCAATCCCGGCTTCGGCAGCTTGCGCGGGGTCGATCCGGTGGCGAGCAGCAGCTTGTCATAAGGCAGGGCCCAACCGTCCGACAGACGCACCATATGCGGTGCACGATCGATCGCCACGGCCTGGATGGAATGGATATGGCGGATCGATTTCTCAGCCAGGATTGCATCGCTGGCGATCGCCTTGATTTCGGGCGCCTCGCTGGCCATCGCCTCCTTGGACAGAGGCGGGCGCTCGTAGGGCAGATGCGGCTCGTCGCCGACCAGCGTCACCGGCCCGTCATAGCCGAGATCGCGCAGCGCCAAGGCTGCCCGGCCGCCGCACTCGCCGGCCCCGATGATGACCATCCCTCGCGTCATACCAGTCATCCGATCTGGATAAGGACTTTGCCGGCGTCGACCTTGACCGGATAGGTCCTGAGGTTGACGCAGACCGGCGCGCCGCGGGCGTCCCCCGTCTTGTAGTTGAAGCGGCCATTGTGCTTGGGGCATTCGATGATGTCGTCCATCACCAGGCCGTCGGCGAGATGCACCTTTTCATGGGTGCACAGACCGTCGGTGGCGAAATAGTCATCGTCCGGGCTGCGATAGATAGCGAAGGTGCGGCCGCCATGATCGAAACGCATCACATCCTCTTCATCGATATCACCTGCGGCACAGGCCTCGACCCAGTCGCTCATTCAGTCCTCCCGTGGAAATCGGATAGCCGCACGATCACTCGGCCGCCGCGACGGCATCGTTGTGGAATTCCTCGCGATATGGCCTGGCGGTGGGCGGCAGCTCGCGCTTGAGGAAATAGTCTTCGTTGCGCAATTGGCGCAGGAAGGTTGGGATCATCTCGCGATAGCCGGCCAGGATCGACGTCGTCGGCGCCGGCAAATCGTGCTTGATCAGCTCATGCAGCTTCGGCAGCGCGTGGTACGGCACCATCGGAAACATGTGATGCTCGACATGGTAGTTCATGTTCCAATAGATGAAGCGGCTGATCGGGTTCATGTAGACGGTGCGGCTGTTGAAGCGATGGTCGGTGACGTTGTCGGCCAGGCCGCCATGTTGCAGTAGCCCGACCATAACGTGATGCCAGGCGCCGTAGAGCCTGGGCAGGCCGACCAGCATCAGGGGCAGGAACGAACCGGTATAGAGCGCCAGTGCGATGGTGGCTGCATAGATCGCCGTCCAGATGCGGGCGAAGCGGATTGCCCTTGGCTGCTCCTGCTCCGGAATGAAGGTCTTTTCGGCCGCGCTGATGTTCCCGGCCGCGTTGCGCAGCATGTCGCTCATCGCATGCCAGGCATCGAGCACACCGACAAAGGCCAGGACGACGCGAACCAGGTCCGGTGGCCGCATGACCGAGATTTCCGGGTCGCGGCCGACGATGATGGTGTCGGTGTGGTGGCGCGTGTGGCTCCAGCGCCAGGTCACCGGATTGCGCATGATCATGAAGCAGGCGATCTGGTAGACCACATCATTCATCCACTGCGTCCGGAAGGCGGTGCCGTGGCCGCATTCATGCCAGCGTGAATCGGTGGATGAGCCATAGAGCACGCCGTAGACGAAGAAGAACGGCACGCACCACCATGTGCCCCAGAACCAGGCGGCGCCGGCGCCGCTGAGGATCAGGGCGGCGAGCCAGATGATGGTATCGCGGATCGCCGGTCCGTCGGAGCGCTGCATCAACTCCTTCATCTGCTTGCGCGGGATCTCGGTGTGATACCACTCGGCCGCCGACAGGCCGGTCTCGACGGCGAGCTTGGCGTCGCGGCCGATCAGGCTGTAGTCACGCCGGGACGGCGCAGTGGTCATGATTGCCTCCTCGGCAAGGCACGCGCCCAGGCGAATGCCGGTTGCCCATATGCCTTCCAGCCTGAAAATACCGTTTGCTCGTGATGGACTCAATATCACAAAGATAGTTTCTATCATTTCCTATCAGAATGATGTATCAATATTCGGCAATCGAACGAGGACGACCATGGCGAAACGGCCGACCATATCCGATCTGGCGCGCATCTCCGGCGTCAGCGTTGCCACGGTGGACCGCGTGCTCAACAATCGCCTGCCGGTGCGCGAGGAGACCGCGCGGCGCGTCTATGAAACCGCGACCGAGATCGGCTATCACGCGGCCGGCTTGATCAAGCAGCGGATGCGCCATGAATTGCCGGAGTACCGGCTGGGTTTCCTGCTTTTGCGAGGCAATGATGTCTTCTACGGCGATTTCGCATCGGAGCTCGAACTGGCGGTCTCGCAATCGCAGCGGTTCCGCGGCGCCGCAACCATCGACTTCGCCAGTTCCCTGGTCCCCGACGAGATCGCCACCCAGATGCGCAAGCTGGCGGCAAAATCGAGGGCCATCGCCGTTGTCGGCCCGGACCATCCGACCCTGACGGCGGCGGTCGAGGCGTTGAAGGCTAGGGGGCAGCCAGTCTTCTCGCTGCTGTCCGATTTTGCCGCCGGTATCCGCGAGGGCTATGTCGGCCTCGACAACCGCAAGGTCGGTCGTACCGCGGCCTGGATGATCGCCAGGGCGGCGCGGCAGCCCGGCAAAGTCGCCCTCTTCGTCGGCAGCCACCGTTTCCATGGCCACGAGTTGCGCGAGATCGGCTTCCGCTCTTTCTTTCGCGAGCATGCACCCGACTTCAGCGTGCTGGAAACGTTGGTCAACCTGGAAGCGAACCAAGTAACCCATGATGCGATGATCGATCTTCTGGCGCGCTATCCGGATCTTGCCGGCTGCTACGTCGCGGGCGGCGGCATGGAAGGCGCGGTCTCGGCGCTGCGGGCAGCAAGGCCCGTAAATATGCCTGTGGTCGTCTGCAACGAGATCAACGCCGAGTCGCGCGCGGCACTTGCCGACAACATCCTCACCATGGTGATCTCGACGCCGCTGGCCGCGCTCTGCCGCGAACTGGTCGATCGGATGGTGCATGCCATCGAAACCGGCGCAGCCAACGCCCCTGGCCAGACCTTCCTGCCCTTCGACATCTATCTGCCGGAAAATATCTGACCTTTCCCGCGCGAGTGCAGCGGCGGGGAATGATAGAATCCATCAGAACGATCCGAAAATCCGGCGGCAGGCCGCGGAATCGCACTTGACGTTCCGCTGGAATGGAATAAATATTTCACCAACTGTGCATTTTGGTTCTTTCGTTCCGGAACGTCTGTTTCAAACAGAGGGTTTGGCGTTCCAGCCCAAGCAGGGAATGCAATACGGAGCGAAGCGATATCAGGGAGAGATTCCCCGGGGAGATCGGGGATTCCGGATAGATCGGTGCAACCGGACACCAATATGTGGAGGAGAAACACAATGAAGAAACTGATTTTGGGCGTCGCTTTCGCGGCGCTGATGAGTTCATCCGCCATGGCCGCCAAGGTCGGCGTATCGATGGCCAAGTTCGACGACAACTTCCTGACCGTGCTTCGCAACGGCATGATCGAGCAGGCCAAGGGCATGAGCGGCGTGGAGTTGCAGGTCGAGGACGCGCAGAACGACGTCGCCAAGCAGCTTGACCAGATCAAGAACTTCGCCGCCTCCGGCGTCGACGCGATCATCGTCAACCCGGTCGACACCTCGGCCACGCAGGCAATGTCGGACGCCGCGGCGGCCGCCAAGATCCCGCTGGTCTACGTCAACCGCGAACCGGTCAATGTCGACAAGCTGCCGGAAAACCAGGCATTCGTCGCTTCGAACGAGGCCGATTCCGGCACGCTCGAGACCAAGGAAGTCTGCCGCCTGTTCAAGGAAGCCGGCAAGAAGGAAGCCAATGTCTATGTGATCATGGGCGAACTGTCCAACCAGGCCGCCGTGCAGCGCACCAAGGATATTGAAGAGGTGATCGCCACGCCGGATTGCAGCTTCATCAAGATCATCGACAAGCAGACGTCGAACTGGAACCGCGACGAGGCCCAGAACCTGATGACCAACTGGCTGTCGACCGGTAAGCCGTTCGATGGCGTCATCGCCAACAATGACGAAAGCGCCATCGGCGCCATCCAGGCGATGAAGGCTGCCAACATCGACATGAAGTCGGTCGTGGTCGGCGGCGTCGACGCCACCCAGGACGCGCTTGCAGCAATGCAGGCGGGCGACCTTGACGCAACCGTGTACCAGGACGCGGCCGGCCAGGGCGCGGGCGCGCTGGACGCGGCATTGAAACTGTCAAAGGGCGAGAAGGTCGAACACAAGGTCTACGTCCCCTTCCAGCTGGTGACGCCGGCGAACATCGACAAGTTCCTGAAGAAGAACTGAGCAACGGGCATTAGGAGCGGCGCGTCAGCGCCGCTCCCCTTCCCTCAGCGCCGGCAAGGCAGCGAGGGGCGACCGCGGCTGACGGAGGATAAAAGATTTGGCACAGACATCTCATGGCGTCGGCGGGGTCGGCTACGACGCGAAGAAGCGCGCGTGGCCTGCCGAAATCAACGTTTTCCTGGCGCTTGTCATCCTCGTCGTCGTCTTCGAACTGATCGGCCGGATCTTCCTCGGCGACAGCTTCCTGTTCAACACCCGCAGCGACGTCAGCGGGATCTTCAACGAGGCACGCCTGCAGATCATCATCCTGCAGGTGTCGATCGTCGGCATCATCGCCATCGGCGTGACGCAAGTGATCATCACCGGCGGCATCGACCTGTCCTCGGGTTCGATCGTCGGCGCGACCGCAATGATCGCCATGAGTTTTGCCCAGGTGGCGACCGTCAACGGCAATCCCAACCCCAAGGCGATGTTCCTCGCGCAAGGCTGGACCGACCTGCCCGTCATCGTGCCGCTGCTGGTCGCCATCAGTTGCGGGCTGTTCGCCGGCCTGGTCAACGGCGCCTTGATTGCCTACACGCGCATTCCGCCGTTCATCGCCACGCTCGGCATGATGGTGACCGCGCGCGGCATCGCCAAATGGTGGTCCAAGGGACAGCCTATCTCGTTCCCCACCGACAGTTTCGCGGCCATCGGCAAAGGCCTGATGCCCGTCATCATCTTCCTGTCGCTGGCGGTGCTGTTCCAGATGATCATGACCTACACGCGGTACGGAAAGCACTGTTACGCGATCGGCTCCAATGAAGATGCCGCGCGCATGTCCGGCATCAAGATCGCCAACCACAAGATCCTCGTCTACGTCATCGCCGGCGTGCTCGCCGCGCTCGCCGCCGTGGTGCTGAGCTCCAAGAATCTCACCGCGCAGTCGGGCATGGGCGTGATGTACGAACTCGACGCCATCGCCATGGCGGTGATCGGCGGCGTCTCCTTGTCGGGCGGCCGCGGCTCGATCGTCGGCACGGTGATCGGCTCGCTGATCTTCGGCGTCATCATCTCCGGCTTCACCTTCCTGCGCCTCGACGCCTACTACCAGGAGATGGTCAAGGGTGTGATCATCGTCGGCGCAGTCGTTCTCGACCAGTGGCGTCAACGCCTTAGGGCAATGAGGGCTTGATCATGGCAGACATAGTCCTGAAGACCGAAAACCTGACCAAGCGCTATGGTGGCGTGCATGCGCTGGAAGGCGCTAACTTCGAGCTGCGCAAGGGTGAGCATGTCGCCATCATGGGCGACAACGGCGCCGGCAAGTCGACCTTCGTGCGCCAGATCACCGCCGTCGAGCAACGCACCGACGGCAAGATCTGGTTCGACGGCAAGGAAGTGAACTTCACCGGGCCGATCGCGGCGCGAGAGGCGGGCATCGAGACGGTGTTCCAGAACCTGGCGCTGGCCGACGACCTCGACGTGCCGTCGAACCTGTTCCTTGGGCGCGAAAAGGTGCTGTTCAATCTCGGGCCGTTCTCGATCCTGGATCGCAAATACATGCGCAAGGCGACCGAGGCGGCACTGGTCCGCACCGCGGTGAAGATCCCCAATCTGTCCAACACCATCCGCCACATGTCGGGCGGCCAGCGCCAGTGCGTGGCGATCGCCCGGACCGCCACCTTCGCCTCCAAGCTGATCATTATGGATGAGCCGACGGCAGCCCTTGGCGTGCAGGAGACCGCACAGGTCGAAAATATTATCCGCACGCTGAAGGACAATGGCGAGCCGCTGATCCTGATCAGCCACAACATGCGCCAAGTGTTCGACCTTTGCGACCGCATTGTCGTCTTCCGCCGTGGCCGCATCGTCGCCAACCTGCGCAAGCAGGACACCGACGGAAACGATATCGTCTCCTACATCACCGGGGCCAAGACCGGAGAGGCGGAACTCGCGGCCTAGGGCCGGGCACGGAGGCGGTGGTCACCGCCTTCCTGTCGATGTCGTCTTGACCGGAACATCACCCGCGCCCATGACCGGCGCCTTGCTTCGAACCATCCTCAAAGGACATTCCATGGTACTCCGCTTCGCCCTCCTCGGTGCCGGCCGCATCGGCAAGGTCCACGCCCGCGCCGTCGGCTCCAACCCGCAGGCCAAACTGGTTGCCGTCGCCGACGCCTTCGAGAAGGCGGCGACCGAGCTGGCGACGGCCTATGGCGCCGAGGTGCGCAGCATCGACGCCATCGAAAAATCCAAGGACATCGACGCCGTCGTCATCTGCACGCCGACCGACACCCATGCCGATTTGATCGAACGTTTCGCAAAGGCGGGCAAGGCGATCTTCTGCGAGAAGCCGATCGACCTCGACGTCAAGCGCGTCGAGAAGTGCCTGGCCGTGGTCGAGAAGGCCAAGGCGACGCTGATGGTCGGCTTCAACAGGCGCTTCGATCCGCATTTCGCCGCCGTGCGCAAGGCGATCGACGACGGCGCCATCGGCACCGTCGAGATGGTGACCATCACCTCGCGCGATCCGGGTGCGCCGCCGATCGACTACATCAAGCGCTCGGGCGGCATCTTTCGCGATATGACCATCCATGATTTCGACATGGCGCGCTTCCTGCTCGGCGAAGAGCCGGTGGCGGTCAGTGCGCACGCCTCGGTGCTGGTCGACAAGAAGATCGGCGAAGCCGGCGACTACGATAGCGTCAGCGTCATCCTCGAGACCGCTTCCGGCAAGCAGGCCGTCATCTCCAACTCGCGCCGTGCCACCTATGGCTATGACCAGCGCATCGAGGTGCATGGTTCGAAAGGCATGATCGCGGCCGAGAACCAGCGTCCGGTGTCGATCGAACTGGCCAACGAGAAGGGTTATACGCGCCCGCCACTGCACGATTTCTTCATGACCCGCTACCTCGACGCCTATGCCAACGAGATCGCTGCCTTTATCGCAGCCGCGACGTCAGGCAAGAAGGCGGCGCCTAGCGGCGCCGATGGGCTCGTGGCGCTGAAGCTGGCCGATGCGGCGCTGAAGTCGGCAACCTCGGGCAAGACCGTCCGTCTCGACACGGCAAAGTAAGAACACCAGGCACAGGAGCACAGCGATGAGCACATCAGCCGCTCGCAATCATGAAACGCGCGCCATCGTCACCGGCGGCGCGCAAGGCATCGGCTTTGCCGTCGCCGAGGCACTGGCCGACGAGGGCTGCCGGGCGCTAGCGCTGATCGGCCGCTCGCAGGAGAAGGGCGACAAGGCCGTCGCCCATTTCAAGAAAGCAGGCGTCGACGCGATCTTCATCAGCGCCGACGTCTCGAAGGTCGCCGACTGCAAGCGCGCGGTCGCAACCGCAATCTCGCATTTCGGCACCATCAACGCCCTGGTCAATGCCGCAGCGACGTCGGCACGCGGTTCGCTGGTCGAGACGAGCGAAGAGCTTTTCGACCAGATCTTCGACACCAATGTGCGTGGACCCTTCTTCCTGATGCAGGGACTGGTCGCCCACCTCCTGGAGCGCAAGGCGCCGGGTTCGATCGTCAACGTGCTGTCGATGTCGGCGCATGCCGGCCAGTCCTTCCTGACGCCCTATTCGACCAGCAAGGGCGCGCTGATGACGCTGACCAAGAATGTCGCCAGCTCCTATCGAAAGAACCGCATCCGCTGCAACGCCGTGCTGCCCGGCTGGATGGACACCGAGGGCGAGGCGATCGTGCAGAAGAAATGGCACGACGCTCCGGACGACTGGCTGGAGAAGGCCGAGGCCGCGCAGCCGATGGGCCAACTGGTGAAGCCGGCGCAGCTCGCCCGGCTGATCAGCTACATGATCAGCCCGCAAGCCGGCGTCATGACCGGGTCGCTGGTCGACTACGACCAGAACATTGCGGGGGTGATCGGCGAGTAGCAGTTGAAACGTCATCGGGGGTCTCAGGTCCGGTGTGCACTATGCAGCCTCGCCAACTCGACCTGAACGTCGGCCAGCTCTTGCTTCCAGTAGGCGATATCCTCCGGCGTGGCCGGCGTCCTAAAGGCATTGGCTTCGTATGCGCTTAACATAGCTTTGGCTGCTCTTAGGCGCGCTTCTGCCGCCGCTCGCAGCAGCGCATAAACATCGGCGGGTTCTTCGGAATCTTTGGGCATATCGTTGAACGTATAAGAGTTGGGGCCGGATCGCGACGGGTAGGCGTCAAATTTCAAACGGAGGGGAGCGTGACAAGCGCCTCCGTTTCGACTATATGAGCCTCATGATCAACCTGACCGCCACGTATTGGTACTTTAGGAGCTCGCTGGCGGCGGGAGGATTGCGCTCGATCTGAAGATTGCAGCAACAAGATCCGAACAGCCGCCAGACCTGGCGGCTTTTTTGTTTCAGCCGGCAGGTCTCCCAATCAGGAGCAGAAAGCCGTGTTGACCACCACAGATGACCTTCGGGTCAAGGAAATCAGGGAACTGAGTACGCCGGACCAGGTGATGCGGGAGATCCCGCGCACGCTGACGGCGACGCGCACCGTTGCCGCGTCACGCAATGCAACCCACGCCATTTTGAACGGGACCGACGATCGACTGCTCGTCATCGTCGGTCCCTGTTCGATCCACGATCCGGTCGCGGCCGTCGATTATGCCAGCCGTCTGGCGGCGCTGCGCGAGACCCTGTCCGACCGGCTCGAGATCGTGATGCGGGTCTATTTTGAGAAGCCGCGCACGACGGTCGGCTGGAAGGGCCTGATCAACGATCCCGACCTCGACGGCAGCTTCAACATCGACAAGGGGCTGCGGATGGCGCGCAACGTGCTCTCCGCCGTCAACAACCTCGGCCTGCCGGCGGCGACCGAATTCCTCGACATGACCACGCCGCAATACATTGCCGACCTCGTCGCCTGGGGCGCCATCGGCGCGCGCACGACCGAGAGCCAGATCCACCGCGAGCTGGCATCGGGCCTGTCCTGCCCGGTCGGCTTCAAGAACGGCACCGACGGCAATCTGCGGATCGCCGCCGAGGCGGTGAAATCGGCCGCCCAGCCGCACCATTTCATGGCGGTGACCAAGGGCGGACGCAGCGGCATAGCGACGACCACCGGCAATGAAGACTGCCACGTCATCCTGCGCGGCGGCGTTCAGCCCAACTATGACGCGGCGAGCGTCGAGGCGGCCTCGGTCGAACTCGCCCGCATCGGCATCGCACCTCGGCTGATGATCGATGTCAGCCACGCCAATTCGGCCAAGAAGCCGGAGAACCAGCCCAAGGTCGCGGCCGACGTGGCGGGCCAGGTGGCGGCGGGCGACGAGCGCATCATTGGCCTGATGATCGAGAGCAATCTCGTCGCCGGCCGGCAGGACGTGGTGCCCGGCAAGCCGCTCGTCTACGGCCAGAGCATCACCGATGGCTGCATCGACTGGGCGACCACCGAGACGGTGCTGCACGGCCTTGCTGGCGCGGTCGAGTGGCGCCGCTCGGCGCGCCGCGCCATGATCGACAGCCGCCAAGGGGCAGCCTGACAGGCCGGGGATAAGGCGGCGGTGTTTCCAGGCGCGGGCCTGGAATTCACGCCGCCTTCAAACCTTGCCACGCGGTCAGCACCGACACCGCAACCAGCAGCAATCCAGCCGCCCGGCCGGCAAATGCGGTCGCCCGGGGGTTGGCGACCAGCAGGTTGCGGCTGCGCCCGGCAGTGACGGCAAGCCCGCCATAGACGGCAAACTGCACGGCCACCGTCATCAATCCCATGATGGCCGCCTGTATCCAGATCGGACCATAGGCGGGCTTGAGAAATTGCGGATAGACCGCAAACACGAAGAGGTAGGCCTTGGGATTGATCAGGCAGATCACCAGCCCCTGGCGAAACGCCTTCCATGCGGAGCGGCTGCCGGCAGGCCCCTCGTGGCCGACCTTGATCGAACTGCGCATCAGCGTCAGGCCGATGAAAGCCATGTAGGCGGCACCGGCGATCAGCAGCGGATTGTAAAGGATCGGCACGAAATGCATCAGCAGGCCGACGCCGACGGCGCCGTTCAGCGTGTGCACCATGCCGCCCAGCATGATGCCGCCGGTGGCGGCAAGGCCTCTGTTGCCGCCACCGGTCAGCGCATTGGCAAGCACGAAAAGCATGTCCATGCCGGGCACGATGATGATGCCGAACAGCAGGAGGAAGAACAGCCAGAGATTTTCCGCATAGTCCATGTCAGTTGCCTGTCGCCTCGCCCGGCGGAGCCGCTGAGGAATGTGTTGATTTTCAATTCGATAGGCAGTCGTATAGGTCAGCCCTACTGACGATGTGGTGTCAGTTGTGATCGGAGCGGGTGAGGAAATGCGCAAGGCATCGCGACTGTTCGAGATCATCCAGATCGTGCGGCTGGCGCGGCAGCCGGTGACGGCTGCCATGATGGCCGAAAAGCTGGAAGTGACGGTGCGCTCCGTCTATCGCGACATTGCCGCTTTGCAGGCGATGCGCGTACCGATCGAAGGCGGGCGCGGCATCGGCTACATCCTGCGCCCCGGCTTCGACCTGCCGCCGCTGATGTTTTCGATCGAGGAGATGGAGGCGATCGTTTTGTCGCTGGCGCTGCTGGAGCGCACGGGTGACAGCGAACTCAAACTGGCGGCCAAGCGCGTCAGCGCCAAGATCGCCGGCGCGGTGCCGCCGCCCTTGCGCCAGACGTTCGATGCCAATGCGTTGCATGCGTGGGGATTCGCCGCGCCCTCGGTCGGCGCGGTCGATCTGGCGCTGGTGCGCCGCGCCATCCGCGACGAGGAGAAGCTCGACCTGTCCTATCGCGACGAACTCGGCCGCGCCTCCGAGCGCCTCATCCGCCCGATTGCGCTGATCTATTACGCCGAAACCGCCAACATCGTCGCCTGGTGCGAGTTGCGCCAGGCGATCCGCAATTTCCGCAGCGACCGGATCGAGGATTGCCAGGCGACGGGGCTGCGGTTCAAGGGCGAAGGCGATCGCTTGCGGCAGGTCTGGGTGAACGGGTGGGAGACGAACGCCGCCCAGGCCGCAAGCCACTGAGGCGATCCATCGCGAAGCGGACTATCTCACATCGACCCAGCTCTTTTCGTCGAACGAGCGCGCCATCGCATGCACCGTGCGCTCGATCTCCAGCCCTTCGGCGAACTCGATGATCCGCGCCGGCTTGCCGGCCAGCCGCGTCAACAGTTCGTGGCACTCGATGATCTTGAGATCGTTGAAGCCGAGGCCATGGCCGGGCGCCGGCAGGAAGGCGTCGTAGGGCTTGTGGTGCGGCGCCACCAGGATGGTGCGATAACCCTGCTCGGTCGGACGATCGGCGGTGAGGTAGAGCTGGAGTTCGTTCATCCGCTCCTGGTCGAACAGGATCGATCCCTTCGAGCCGAAGATCTGGATGGCGATGCGGCCCTTGCGGCCCCAGGCCGAGCGGTTGACCAGCAGCGTGCCGGCAATGCCGTTTTCCAGATGCATCAGCACGCTGGCGATGTCGTAGGTCTCGACCGCGCGGCGGCCGCCGGCGGCGAGCTTGCGGTCGGCATAGGGCTTGGCCATGTCGCAGATGACGCTGGCGACGCGGCCGAACAGGGCGGAGACCAGCGACAGCGGATGCACGGCGAAATCGTCGAGCGCGCCATAGCCGGAAGCCGCTTCGTGCTTCCAGAAGAACAGCGCCTCCGGGTCGGCCATGAAGTCCTCGTCCATCTCGATGCGCAGATGGTTCACCTCGCCGATGACCTTCTCGTCGAGAAGCGCGCCAATGTGGCGGATGGCAGGGCTCTGGATGTAGTTGTAGCCGAGGGCGGCGACCTTGCCCGACGTCTTCGCCGCCGCCGCCATAGCTTCGGCCTCGGCGAAGCTCGGCGCCATAGGCTTTTCGCACCACAGATGCTTGCCGGCCTCGAGGATGGCGATGGCCATCTCCGGATGGAACTGGTTGGGCGTGGTCAGCGAGACGATATCGACATCCGGGTCGTTGACGACGGCGCGCCAGTCGCCGGATGCCTTGGCGAAGCCGAACTCACCGGCCTTGCGCCTGGCGAGGTCCTCATTGACCTCGCCGAGATGGACGAGCCGGGGTTTGGGCACATCGGGAAAGACGGCGCCGACGGCACTCCATGCGATGGCGTGACACTTGCCCATGAAACCCGTGCCGATGAGACCGACGCCGACCATTTTCCATTTCTCCACTGCCTGAAGCGTTGGATGGATGAATTAGTCCATTTTCTATTGGAATGGAATGTCTGCCTCATTTTTTATGGCGTTCTTGCGCAGGCTCGCTATGATGGGGCAGAGAGGGTACCCATAGATGAGCCTGGACAGAGCGACGATGGACGAACGGGTACCTCGCGACTTCGAGACGCTGCGCGCCACCATCCTGGACCGGCGCGAAAGCCTGCCCAAGCGCATCGCCCAGATCGCCGCCTACGCGCTCGACAATCCCGACGATATCGCCTTCGGCACCGCCGCCAGCATCGCCGCTTCGGCCGGCGTGCAGCCGTCGACCTTGATCCGCTTTGCCCAGCAGCTTGGCTTCGACGGTTTCACCAGCCTGCAGCAGGTGTTTCGCGAGAGGCTGCGCGAGCGCAACTCGTCCTATGACGAACGCCTGCAGGCGCTGCGTGCCAAGGCCGAGGGCGCCGCCGGTCACCGGGCGATCTTCGACGGCTTCGTCGCTGCCGCCAGCACCTCGCTCAACGACATTTCGCGCACACTGGACGACGCGCATCTGGAAGACGCAATTTCGCTGCTGGCGAAGGCGGAGACCATCTATGTGCTGGCCAAGCGCCGCTCCTATCCGGTGGCGTCCTACATCGCCTATGCGCTAGGCAAGCTGAAGATCCGCAACCAGCTGATCGAATCGGCCGCCGGGCTGAACGCCGAGATGATCGCATTCGCCACGCCGGCGGACGCCGTCATCGCCATCAGCTTCTCGCCCTACGCGCCGGCCACCATCGAGGAGGCGCGCAGCATTTCGGAACAGGGCGTGCCGATCGTTGCCATCACCGACAGCTCGTTTTCGCCTCTTGCCCAGTTCGCCAGCATCTGGTTCGAGGTTGCCGAGGCCGATTTCGCCGGCTTCCGCTCGCTGTCGGCGACGATGGCGCTGGCTATGGCGCTGACCGTCGGCGTCGGCGAAAAACGGCGCAGCACGGGCCGCAGGCGCAAGGCCTAGCAGGCACCTCAAAGACAATTTTAGACCTGGGAATGCTCATTCCATATTGACTATGGATTGGAATTATTATTTCATATTCCTGGCGCCACGCTGCCGCTCGCGCGTGTACCCCAAAACAACAAGGCCGATGGGAGGTTCCAATGAGCGAAGCCGTGGACGCGAAACAGGCGCCGCTCGACGTCATCACCATCGGTCGCGCTTCCGTCGACCTTTACGGCCAGCAGATCGGCTCACGGCTGGAAGACATCACCTCGTTCGCCAAGTCGGTCGGCGGCTGCCCGGCCAACATCTCTGTCGGCACGGCGAGGCTGGGCCTGCGCTCGGCGCTGCTCACCCGCGTCGGCGACGAGCAGATGGGCCGCTTCATCCGCGAACAGCTGAGGCGCGAAGGCGTGTGCGTCGACGGGCTAAAGACCGACAAGGAGCGGCTCACCGCATTGGTGCTGCTGTCGGTCGAGGACGAAGGCGTGTCGCCGATGATCTTCTACCGCTCAGACTGCGCCGACATGGCGCTGGCGCCGGAAGACATCGACGAGGCCTTCATCGCCTCGGCGCGATCCATCGTCGTCACCGGCACGCATTTTTCCCGTCCCAACAGCGACGCCGCCCAGCGCAAGGCAATCCGCATCATCAAGGCCAAGGGCGGCAAGGTGGTGTTCGACATCGACTATCGGCCGAACCTCTGGGGTCTGGCCGGCCATGCCGAAGGGTTCGAGCGTTATGTGAAATCAGACAGGGTCTCGGCCCAGTTGAAGACGGTACTGCCCGATTGCGACCTGATCGTCGGCACCGAAGAAGAGATCATGATCGCGTCGGGTGCCGATGACTGCCTGAGCGCCTTGAAGGCGATCCGCGCGCTGTCCGCGGCGACCATCGTTCTGAAGCGGGGCGCCATGGGCTGCATCGTCTATGACGGGCCGATCAGCGACGATCTCGAGGACGGCGTCGTCGGCAAGGGCTTTCCGATCGAGATCTACAATGTGCTCGGCGCCGGTGACGCTTTCATGTCCGGCTTCCTGCGCGGCTGGCTGGGTGGCGAAGACCATGCGACTGCGGCCACCTGGGCCAATGCCTGCGGCGCCTTCGCCGTGTCGCGCCTGCTGTGCGCGCCGGAATATCCGACCTTCGAGGAGTTGCAGTTCTTCCTCAAGAACGGCAGCAAGCATCTCGCCTTGCGCAAGGACGAGGCGATCAATCACATCCATTGGGCGACCACCCGCCGCCGCGACGTTCCCTCGCTGATGGCGCTCGCCTGCGATCACCGCGTGCAGCTCGAGGATGTGGCGGCGAAGGCCGGTGCCGATCCCGCACGCATCCGCGATTTCAAGGTGCTGGCGGTTAAGGCGGCGGCGAAGGTCGCCGCCGGTCGCGACGGCTACGGCATGCTGATCGACGAGAAACATGGCCGCGAGGCGATGTTCGAATTTGCCCGCCATCCCTTCGCCTGGCTCGGGCGGCCCGTCGAATTGCCGGGATCGCGACCCCTACGCTTCGAGTTCTCGCAGGACATCGGCTCGCAGCTCGTCGAATGGCCGGTCGATCACTGCATCAAGTGCCTGTGCTTCTATCACCCCGATGATCCGGCGGCCTTGAAGGAAGAACAGCAGCAGAAGCTGCGCGCGCTGTTCGAGGCCGCACGCAAGGTCGGCAGGGAATTGCTGGTCGAGATCATCGCCGGCAAGCACGGCAAGCTCGACGACACGACGATCCCGCGCGCGCTGGAGGAACTCTATGCGCTCGGCATCAAACCCGACTGGTGGAAGCTCGAACCGCAGGCTTCGGCAGCGGCGTGGGCAAAGATCGAAGCGGTGATCCTGAAGCATGATCCATGGTGCCGGGGCGTCGTGCTGCTTGGCCTGGAAGCGCCGCAGGACGAGCTGGAAGCGGCTTTTGCCGCAACCGCCAAGGCGCCCATCGTCAAAGGGTTTGCCGTCGGCCGGACCATCTTCGTCCACGCGGCCGAACAATGGCTGGCCGGCAAGATGTCGGATGACGAGGCGATCGCCGACATGGCCTCGCGCTTCGAACAGTTGACCGAAGCGTGGCTTGCCGCGCGCGGCCGCAAAGCAGCATAAGAAGGCGCGGCATAGGACTGCGGAGGAAAAACACCATGAGCAAGACAATCCGCCTGACGATGGCGCAGGCGCTGACCCGCTTTCTCAGCAGGCAGATGACCGAGATCGACAGCAAGAAAGTCCCGATCTTCGGCGGTGTCTGGGCGATCTTCGGCCATGGCAATGTCGCCGGCATCGGCGAGGCGCTCTATCAGGTGCGCGACGAACTGCCGACCTTTCGCGCCCACAATGAACAGGCGATGGCGCATGCGGCGATCGCCTATGCCAAGGCCAATTTCCGCCGCCGCTTCATGGCGGCGACCTCGTCGATCGGCCCCGGCGCGCTCAACATGGTGACGGCTGCGGCACTGGCCCACGTCAACCGGCTGCCGGTGCTTTTTCTGCCCGGCGATGTCTTCGCCAACCGCATTCCCGATCCGGTGCTGCAGCAGGCCGAGGATTTCTCCGACGGCACGGCGACGGTCAATGACTGCTTCCGTCCGGTGTCGCGGTATTTCGACCGCATCACGCGGCCCGAACAGATCATCCCGGCGCTCAGCCGCGCCATGCAGGTGCTGACCGATCCGGCCGATTGCGGCCCGGTGACGCTGTCGCTTTGCCAGGACGTGCAGGCCGAGGCCCATGACTATCCCGAGAGCTTCTTTGCCGAGCGCGTCTGGCACCAGCGCCGGTCGCGGCCGGACCGCCATGAGCTTGCCGCGGCGGTGGCAGCACTCAAGGGGGCGAAGAAGCCGCTGGTGATCGCCGGCGGCGGCGTGCTTTATTCGCAGGCTTCGGACGAACTGGGGAAATTCGTGCAGGGCGCCGGCATCCCGGTCTGCGAGACGCAAGGCGGCAAATCCTCGCTGCCGGACGATCATCCGCTCAACATGGCGGCGGTCGGCGTCACCGGCACCTCGGCCGCCAACCGGCTGGCTGAGGAAGCCGATGTCGTGCTGGCCATCGGCACACGCCTGCAGGACTTCACCACCGGCTCGTGGGCGCTGTTCAAGAACTCCGGCAAGACCATCATCGGCTTGAACGTTCAGCCCTTCGACGCCGGCAAGCACCGGGCGCTGCCGCTGGTCGCCGACGCGGCCGAGGGCCTGGCCGAACTCGGCGCGGCGCTGAAGGGCTGGAAAGCGCCTTCGGCCTGGACCGACAATGCGGCGGCCGGCAAGAAGGCCTGGCAGGCCGAGGCCGCCAAGGTGACGGCGTCGACGAATGCCGCCTATCCTTCCGACGCGCAGGTGATCGGCGCCGTGCAGCGCGCGATGGGCTCTGGCGTAACCCTGCTGCATGCCGCCGGCGGCCTGCCCGGCGAACTGCACAAGCTGTGGCAAGCTGGCGCGCCCGGCTCCTACCACGCCGAATACGGCTTCTCGACCATGGGCTACGAGATTGCTGGCGGGCTTGGCACCAAGATGGCGAAGCCGGACGAGGAGATCGTCGTCATGATCGGCGACGGCTCCTATCTGATGCTGAATTCCGAAATCGCCACCTCGGTGATGCTCGGCCTCAAGCTGACCATCGTGCTGCTCGACAACCGCGGCTATGGCTGCATCAACCGGCTGCAGATGGCGACCGGCGGCGCCAACTTCAACAATCTCCTGAAGGACTCGCGCCACGAAATCCTGCCCGATATCGACTTCGCCGCGCATGCAGCGAGCATGGGGGCGATTGCCGAGAAAGTGCCATCGATCGCCGGGCTGGAAAACGCCCTGGAAAAGGCAAGGAAGAACAACCGCACCACCGTGCTGGTCATCGACACCGACCCGCTGGTTTCGACCGATGCCGGCGGCCATTGGTGGGATGTTGCGGTGCCGGAGGTCTCGGCGCGTGCCCAGGTGAACGCGGCGCGCAAGGCCTATGACGAAAAACGGCAGATGCAGACCATTGGCGATTGATGCCAACGCCGGCAAATCCCACCTTTCCCCTCGCGGGGAGGGTGGGCACGAACTGAAAACTGGAGTGACGACTTGAAAGCCAAACTGGGCATGTCCCCCATTGCGTGGTGGAACGACGATCTTGCGGAACTCAGCGATGATGTGTCGCTGGAAGAGTGTTTGCGCCAGTCGCGCTCGGCCGGTTTCACCGGCATGGAGATGGGCCGGCGGTTTCCCAACGATCCCGATGTCATGCTGCCGATCCTGAAGGCGGCCGACGTGACGCTTTGCGGCGGCTGGTTCTCGGGCACCCTGGTCGATGAGGACATGGGCAAGAACAAGGATCGCGTCCAGCCGATGATCGATCTGTTCAAGGCGGTGAACGCGCCTTGCATCGTCTATGGCGAGGTCGGCCGCTCGATCCAGGGCGACCGCTCGAAGCCGCTCGCAACCAAGCCGAAGCTCTCGGACGACGAGCTGAAGGCCTATGCGAAACGCCTCACGGAGTTTGGCGAATGGTGCGCCGAACAGGGCATGCCGCTTTCCTATCACCACCACATGGCGGCGGTCGTCGAGACCGAACCGGAACTCGATGCCTTCATGAAGTATTCCGGAGCCGGCATACCGCTGCTGCTCGATGCGGGGCACCTGGCCTTTGCCGGCGGCGACGTCCTGCGCGCCATCGACAACCACTATGCGCGCATCAGCCATGTGCATGTGAAGGACGTGCGCATGGGCGTCATCGACAAGCTCGACCGCACCAAGCAATCCTTCCTCGACGCTGTCGCGCTCGGGGCCTTCACGGTGCCGGGTGACGGCTCGCTGGATTTCGGCGCCATCGTGCAGCGGTTTGCCGACCATGGTTACGAGGGCTGGTTCGTGGTCGAGGCCGAGCAGGATCCGAAGAAGAACCCGCCGCTCAAGATGGCTGAGGTCGGCCACAAGGAATTGATGCGGGTGATGACGGCGGCCGGCTATACGGTCGAGACGCAGGGCTTTCCAAATGCCTAGGGCCTCCGCAATGCCCGACGCACTGGTTCTCGGCGAAGCCGGGTTGCTGTAGGTTGCCGGAATGAAAGATTCCGAGCATCCGTTTTTCCGGCCTTTGTGGCGGCGCATCGCTGTCGTCGCAGTCTGCGTCATCTGGTCGATCATCGAATTCGCCACCGGCACGCCGTTCTGGGGCGTGATCGCGCTCGGCTTCGCCGGTTACGCCGTGTGGCAGTTCTTCTATCTCTACAAGCCGGCCGACGAGAGGCCGGCCGACGAGAGCAAGACAACGGCCGAGGCCGAACCGAAGGAGTAACCGGATGTCGAAACTGCTGGTGAAGGCCGACAAGGGCCATGGCCGCGTCGCCCATGTGACGCCGAAAACCGCCGGCTGGACCTATGTCGGTTTCGACCTGCATCGGCTGAGGCCCGGCGAGAGCGCTGCTGGAAAAACGGGCGATCGCGAAGTCTGCCTGGTGTTCGTCACCGGCAAGGGCAAAGCGACAGCCGGCGGTAAGGACCTCGGCCTGCTCGGCGAGCGCATGTCGCCGTTCGAGGGCAAACCCTGGTCGGTCTACATACCCGAAGGGTCGGACTGGTCGGTTGCGGCAGACACGGAGCTCGAACTCGCGGTCTGCTCGGCACCGGGCCTCGGCGGCGGCCTGCCGGTGCGTGTGATCAGACCAGAGGATCTCGGCCAGGAGGTGCGCGGCAAGGGCACCAACACGCGCTATGTCACCAACGTCCTGCCGGAAGGCAAACCGGCCGATTCATTGCTGGTGGTCGAGGTCATCACGCCCGGCGGCCACACGTCGAGCTACCCGCCGCACAAGCACGACCAGGACAATCTGCCGGCCGAATCCTATCTTGAGGAAACCTACTATCATCGCCTCAACCCGCCGCAGGGCTTTGCCTTCCAGCGCGTCTACACCGACGCCGACAAGAACGGTCATCGCGCGCTGGATGAAGCCATGGCGATCGAGGATGGCGATGTCGTGCTGGTGCCCAAGGGCTATCATCCCTGCGCCGCCTGCCATGGCTACGACCTCTACTATCTCAACGTGATGGCCGGGCCGAAGCGGACGTGGAAATTCCACAACGCGCCCGAGCACGAATGGTTGATGAAGGCCTGACCGGTCGCACGTTTTGGGTGAAGCTGTTGGTCCAGCTTGGAAAAATCGTCGGCTAAGGACCTGCCGGGTCGATTTGCCTTCGAAAACCCTTCAAAGCTTCGTCAATCCGTCATGGAAATCGCCTATGGCAGCGGGGCCAGTGCATGTCGCCCAAAAGTGAGCAGCGGTTTTGGGATTACGACATGCGAAAAACCAAGACTTAAAGCGCGTCGCAGCATTTCTTCAAACGCGGCGCGCTTTAACGAGGACTTCTTCTCATGCGCTACGCCATCTATTTCACTCCCCGGCAGGACGAGCCGCTGGCGCGGATCGCCGCCAACTGGCTGGGCCGCGACCCGTTCGGTGGCGCGACAAGGCCGGTGGAGACGGTGGCCGATCTGTCGGCGGCGGAAGTTGCCTTCCACACCGCTTCGGCGCGGCGCTACGGTTTTCATGCGACGCTGAAAGCCCCCTTCCGGCTGGCTGCCAACGAGACGGAGACCTCGCTGCGCGCGGCACTCGACCATTTTGCCGAGGCAACGCCGGTGGTGACGATCCCGCGCCTTGTCGTCAGCCAGATCGACAGCTTCTTTGCGCTGGTGCCGGAAGGACCGCTGCCTCCGCTCAACCGCTTTGCCGATGACGTGGTGCTCGGTTTCGACCGGTTTCGCGCGCCGTTGACAGAGGCCGAGATCGAACGGCGCAGCCCGGACTCGCTGAAGCCCGCCCAATTCCGCAATCTGTGCCAGTGGGGCTATCCCTATGTCTTCGAGACCTTCCGCTTCCACATGACGCTGTCCGGCCGGGCGGGGCCACAGGAAAGCCCTCGTCTTCGTGCAGCAATCGACAGCCTGTTCGCGGAGGTGCTGCAACAGCCGGTGCTGGTGGATGCGTTGACGCTGTTTGTCGAAACCGAACCGGGCGCACCGTTCATGGTGCTCTCCCATCACGCGCTCGGGCGCCGCCCTGCCAGAAAAACCGCCTGAATAACCGAGCCGGAATAACAAGGACTGCCTGAAATGACCGCCGAAACTGTTCTTACCAACGCGCGCATCGTGCTTGCCGACGAGATCGTCGAGGGTTCGCTGGTGCTGCGCGACGGCTTTATCGCCGGCATCGATGCCGGCACCGGCCACACCGGCGGGACCATGGCCGGCGAGGATATGGGCGGCGACTACATCATTCCCGGGCTGGTCGAACTCCACACCGACCATCTCGAAGGCCACTACGCGCCGCGGCCGAAGGTGCGCTGGAACCCGATCGCCGCCGTGCTCGCCCATGACGCGCAAGTGGCGACGGCCGGCATCACCACCGTGCTCGATGCCTTGCGCGTCGGCATGGACGAGGACGCCGACCTGACATCGGACGACATCCGCAAGCTGGCCGACGCGATCGAGGACAGTGTTCAGCAGGATCGTCTGCGGGCCGACCATTTCATCCATCTGCGCTGTGAGGTTTCGGCGCCGGACTGCCTTAAGGCCTTCGCCAATTTCGACGGCGATGAGCGGGTCAAGCTGGCATCGCTGATGGACCACGCGCCCGGCCAGCGCCAGTTCGTCAACCTCGAAACCTATGCCTATTACTACCAGCGCAAGCTGAAATTGACCGACCGCGACTTCAAGCTGTTCTGCGAAAAGCGGATGGCGGAATCGGCCCGGAATTCGGGACCGAACCGTGTCCATATCGCCGCAGCCTGCCACGAGCGCGGCATCGTGCTGGCCAGCCACGACGACGCCACGACAGGCCATGTCGACGAGGCGATCGAACAGGGCGTGCGCGTCGCCGAGTTCCCGACCACGGAGGAAGCCGCCAGGGCCTCGAAACAGGCCGGGCTTGGCGTCTTGATGGGTGCGCCCAACGTCATGCGCGGTGCTTCGCATTCGGGCAATGTCTCGGCCCGCACGCTGGCCGGCGACGGGCTGCTCGACATCTTGTCGTCCGACTATATTCCTTTCAGCCTGATCCAGTCGGCATTCTTCCTCGGCGACGTTGTCGAAGGCATTTCGCTGCCGCAGGCGGTCGCCATGGTCTCGAAGAACCCGGCCGAAGCGGTCGGCCTGACCGACCGCGGCATCATCGAACAGGGCCGCCGCGCCGATCTGGTGCGCGTGCGTGTCGACGACCATGTCCCGGTCGTGCGCACGGTCTGGCGGCAGGGACGCCGGGTCGCATGATGGTCTCGGCCTTGATCGAGCGCGAATTGTCCGCCGAGAGGTTTCCGATCCGCGACGGCGTCTTCGTCGCCGTCGTCGGCCCGAGCGGCGCCGGCAAGGATACGGTGATCGGCTACGCCCGCGCCCGCTTTGCCGACGAGACCCGGCTGGAGTTCGTTCGCCGCGTCATCACCAGGCCGAGCGATGCCGCGAGCGAGGATCACGACACGCTGGCCGACGCGGCCTTCGTCGAAGCCGAAGCGGATGGCGCCTTCGCCATCTCCTGGGAGGCGCATGGCCTGCGTTATGGCATTCCGGCCGATGTCGACTGGTCGGTCGCCAATGGCCATGTTGCCGTCGCCAACGTGTCGCGCGCGATCATCCCGGTGCTGCGCGAGCGCTATGCCAATCTGGCCATCGTCGAGATCACCGCCTCGCCGGAGGTGCTGGCCGAGCGGCTGGCGATGCGCGGGCGCGAGTCGCGCGGCGAAGTGCTGGCGCGGCTGGCGCGAAGCGCCAGTGTGACCTTGTCGGGACCTGATGTTACCTCGATCGACAACAGCGGCCCGCGCGAGGCGGCCGGTGAACGCTTCGCCGAGGTGCTGCGCAAGGCGATGGCCTTCTCCGACATATCGGGCTTGATCTAGAGCCAATTGGCGCTTCACTTGCTTTTTCGCTGCCACTGGAGCGCTGTATGGTGCTGACGGCATCATGATGCCGGATCGCGATCCCGGGGCAACGACCTTCCAGGAAGAATCTCCATGCAGACTCTGACACCCATCCTTTCGACGATCACGGCGGCATTCCTGGCGTCCTTCGTCGAGGTCGTCGAGGCCTTCACCATCGTGCTCGCTGTCGGGGTGACGCGCAGCTGGCGCCCGGCACTGACCGGCGCAGCACTGGCGCTGGCGCTGCTGGCGGCTTTGGTGCTGACGTTCGGCCCGCTGCTGGCGCTCGTACCCATCACCACGCTGCAGTTCGTCGTCGGGGTACTGCTGATCCTGTTCGGCATGCGCTGGCTGCGAAAGGCCATCCTGCGCAGCGTCGGCGTCATCGCCCTGCATGACGAGGAGGCGGCCTTCTCCAAGGAAACCGCTACCTTGCACCGGCAGGCCAACGACCGCCGCGCCGACTACCTCGCCGGGCTGGCGTCGTTCAAGGCGGTGCTGCTCGAGGGCGTCGAGGTGGTGTTCATCGTCATTGCGGTCGGCGCCGCACATGGACAGACGCTCTACGCCAGCCTCGGCGCGCTGGCGGCTTTCGTCCTGGTGATGCTTATCGGCCTGGCGGTCCACCGGCCGCTGGCACGCGTGCCGGAAAATGCACTCAAATTCGTCGTCGGGCTGATGCTGACCAGCTTCGGCATCTTCTGGACCGGCGAAGGCATCGGCGCCGACTGGCCGGGTGCCGATCTCGCCTTGCTCGCCATTTTCGCCATCGTCGCGCTGGCGTCGTTTGCCATGGTGCGCTGGCTGCGCAGTGCCTACCCCACACTCAGCGGAGGGCTCGCCCGATGAACGTCATTCGTCTTGCGGCCAAGGAATTCTTCGGCATGTTCGTCGATGACGGCAGCCTGGCGCTGCTGGCGCTGGTCCTGGTGGCCATCATCACGGCGGCGGTGAAGCTGCTGGCGCTGCCGCCGCTGCTCGGCGGCGCGCTGCTGTTGCTAGGCTGCCTCGCCATCCTGTTGCACAGCGTTCGCCGCGCCGCACGCGGAACCAATCGGTAGGGCTGGCGCTGTTGCTCTAAGCCCCAAGGGCAAAGGGCATCAGCGACACGGTGCCAGCCGCACTTTCGCCTGGGGCGAGCACGATGACGCCTTCGTCCGGTTCGCTCCATCCGCCCCGGTTGAAAGCGCCGGAGGCGTTGGTCTGCGGTTCGACGCAGAAATACGGTTTCGTCGGGTCGGCGTACAGCATCAGGTGTCCGAAGACGGGATCGGCCTTGATGCGCAAGCCTGCGCCGCGCGCCGGAAAGCGGAGCGTCGCGTCGCCCGTCCAGCCTCCATAGTCATTGTTGCGCCAGCCGGCGGGCAAAGGCCGGCCACCGGCGAAGTCGAGTTCGGGTGCAAGCGTGATCGGATCGCCCGCGATGCCTTGCGGTTCTTCGAGATAGAATCGCGTCGCCTCGAACTGCAATGTGACGTTCGGGTCGCGATCGAACCAGGGATGCAGGCCAAAACCGAACGGCATGGAAACCGGCCCCGTGTTGGTCAGCGTCATGGTCACGCTGAGCCCTACCTCGGACACCACGAAAGCCTGCGTCGCGCGGTAGGAGTAGGGTTCGACGCCGGCTGCGATATCCAGCGACAGCGTTGCTTGGGCGTCGCTCGCCTCAGCGACAGTCCAGGCGTGTTTCCAGCCACTGCCATGCACGTTTATTGTTTCGGGTGGATTGTTCGGTTGGACCTGCCAGCGCTTGGCTGCGAAGTCGAAGGCGTTTCCAGCGATGCGGTTGGCGTAGGGCATCATCGGAAACATGGCGACGCCAAGCACGTTGCCCGCTTGCCGATCGTCATCGGAAAGCCGGCGCATGAGGTCGATGCCGCGCCAGCGCAGCGAGCCCACGCTGCCGCCAATGCGCGGCACGAGGTCGACCTCGAGCGCCCCGGCCCTGAGCGTCAATGGTTCAGGAACTGCACCCATCGCCTACCATCCATCCGCCATCGATATCAGGCATTTGGCCCGATGTGCGTGTCCAGTGGATCGCAGAACAACACCACGGCTGCAATCATTTCATCGATACAGAGCTGTGCCGGGGCTGACGGTTATTCCGCGGCCGCACCGGCCACGTTCTTGCGAGCGGCGTCGACCATCAGCCGCCTTGCCCGGAACACGCCCCATTGCTGGTCGACCAGCACGCCGATGAGGATGACGCCACCCATCACCGCGAAATTGAGCGAGGACGGGATGCCGAGCAGGTTGACGAGGTTCTGCAGTTCCTGCAGCAGCACCGTGCCGAGGATGACGCCGATCAGCGAGCCCTCGCCGCCGCGCAGCGAGAAGCCGCCGAGCACGGCCGCGGCAATGGCATAAAGCTCGTAGAACTGGCCATGGCTGGCCGGCGAGATCGAGCGCGTGTACATGGCGAAATAGATCGCCGACAGCGCCGTCAGTACACCGCAGATGACATAGGCGGCCATGACGACGCGGCCTGTGCGGATGCCGGAGTACTTCGCCGCCTCCTCGTTCTTGCCGATGGCGTAGAGATAGCGGCCGAACACGGAGCGGTGCAGCACCACCCACATGACGATGGAGATGACGATCAGCGCGATGAAGCTGTTCGGCACGCCCCAGGAGCGGCCGGCCGTCAGGAATTCCAGGTCAGGAAAATTCTGACCGAAGGCGAAGCCGGCGGTGCCGTCGGCGGTGTAGAAGCGGGCGACGCCACGATAGATCAGCAGGCCGCACAGGGTGACGACGAAGGGCTGCAGCTTGAGCCGCGTGATCAGCCAGCCATGCACCAGGCCGATGATGGCGCCGAGCGCGATGATCAGCACGAAGGCCAGCGGCCAGTCCAGTTCGCGCACGGCGATGAAGTCGATGAACAGCGTTCCCAGCAACGCGACAACCGAGCCGACCGACAATTCGATGCCGCCGGTGATGATGACGAAGGCCTGGCCGATCGACAGGATGCCGAACAGGCCGATCAGGTTCGAGGTGTTGGCGAGATTGATCGGCAACAGGAAGCGCGGGTTGATGATCGCCACCACCGTTCCCACCACCAGGATCAGGATCAGCAGGCCGAGATCTTTCTTGCTCATCGTCTTCTCCCCAATGCCGCCTGAGCAGATCGCGCTTCCCGCGACCCCGCGGCAAAAAACTATTTCGGCTGCTTGCCCACCGCCAGCAGCAGCACGTTTTCCTGGCTGAACTGGTCCTTGTCGAGAATGCCCGATATCTGGCCCTCATGCATGACGGCGATGCGGTCGGACACGCCGATCACCTCCTCCATGTCGCTGGAGATCATCAGCACGGCGACGCCGGCGTCGGCCAGCGCCCGCATCAGCCCGTAGATCTCCGCCTTGGCGCCGATATCGATGCCGCGCGTCGGCTCGTCGAGGATCATCACTTTCGGGTTCATGGCCAGCCATTTGCCGAGCACGACCTTCTGCTGGTTGCCGCCCGAAAGCGTGCCGGTGCGTGTCTGCACCGACGGCGCCCTGATGCCGAGATTGCTCTTCTGCTTTTCGGCGGTGGCGGTCTCGGCACTTGCCGAAACCAGCGAGCGGCGCGCATGCGCCGGCAGATTGGGCAACGAGATGTTCTGGGCGATCGACAGGTCGAGCAGGATGCCGGTCAACTTGCGGTCCTCGGGCACCAGGAAGATGCCGTGGGCGACGGCATCCGCCGCCGAGCCCAGCGCAAGCGGCTTGCCGCCAAGCTCGAGGGCACCGCCAAGGCTGCTGTCGATGCCGAAAAACACCCGCGCCAGTTCGGTGCGGCCGGAGCCGACAAGCCCGGCAAGGCCGAGGATTTCGCCGCGCCTGACATCGAGATCGACAGGCCGGCTGGGATAGGCAGGAGTGCGGATGGCCTTGGCGGCAAGCGCGACCGCGCCGGGAGCCCGCGCGGCCTCGGAGGCTTTTTCGCGCTCCTTCAGCATGCGGCCGATCATCAGCTTGACCATCTGGTCGTGGTTGATGGCGCTCTTCTGCAGCGTGCCGGCAAGCATGCCGTCGCGCAAAACGACGACGCGGTCGGCGACGCGCTCGACCTCATGCAGGCGGTGCGAAATGAAGATGACGCTGATGCCATCGGCCTTCAAGGCCTTGATGACGTCGAGCAGTTTGTCGGTTTCGGCGAGCGGCAGGCTCGATGTCGGCTCATCGAGGATGACCAGCCTTGCCTTGATCGACAGCGCCTTGGCGATCTCGACCATCTGCTGCTGGGCCAGCGACAGAGCGGCAACCGGCGTGTCGGCCGAAAAATTGGCGCCGACGCGCTTCAGCAGCGGCGCCACCATGGTGCGCAGCCGGGCGCGGTCGACGAGCTTCAGTGCGCCGGCTCGCAACGGCTCGCGGCCAAAGAAGATGTTGGCGGCAACGTCGAGATTGTCGAACAGGTTGAGTTCCTGGTGGACGAAGGCGATGCCCGAACCGAGGCTGGCTTCGACCGAGAGCCCGTCATGCGCGATGCCGTCGACCGTGACGGTGCCGGTGTCGGGCCTGGTGACGCCACCGAGGATCTTCATCAAGGTCGATTTGCCGGCGCCGTTTTCGCCGACGAGGCCGATGACCTCGCCCGGCCTGACCTCCATGGAGAAGCCATCGAGCGCGACGACGCCCGGATAGGTCTTGCGCACGTTCTCGAGCGTGAGGAACGGGGTGGACGCCGTTATGGATGTTTCGGAATAATTCATCACGCCTGACAGCAGCCGGTGGGCCACAGACTGACCGGCCTTCGCCGGCCCGTCAATACGAATGCCGGCCCGGGGCGAACCCCGGACCGGCGCAATTGCTCTGTCTCAGTTTCCGGACATCGCCTTCAGATTGGCGGCATAGGCGTCGACGTCGTCCTTGCCGATGATCTTGGTGGGGATGATGATCAGGCCGCCCTCCGGGATGCCCGACTTGTCGCCCTTGAGATAGGAAGCCATCAGCTTCATGCCCTGATAGGCCCATTCGAAGGGCTGCTGCACGACGGTGGCGGCAACGGTGCCTTCCTTGACGCCGCCCAGCGTGATCGGATCGTCATCGAAGCCGACGACGGTGATCGAGCCGAGCTTGCCGGCGTCGCGCAGCGCTTCATAGATGCGCGGCGTGTTGTAGGAGTAGAAGCCGACCATGCAGGTGACGTCGGGGCTGGCGACCAGCGCGTCCTCGACGTTCTTCTTGGCGCGCGCCTGGTCGATGTCGTCGCCACGCACGTCGACGAGCTCGATCTTGGTGCCGGCGAGGCCGTCCTTCATGCCCTGGATGCGTTCCTTGGCATTGTCGGCGCCGAGCAGGCCGACGAAGCCGAGGCACTTGCCGCCATTGGGCATCGCCTTCTTGGCGATCTCGGCCGCCTGCTTGCCGGCATCGACGTTGGACGAGCCGATATAGGCGACACGCTTGGTCTGCGGGGCGTCGCTGTCGGTGGTGAACAGCGCCGTTTGCGAGGCGATCTTGTTCAGCCCGTCGGTCGAGGTTTTGGGATCGACGGCCGAGACCATGATGCCCTTGACGCCGGCCGTAACCAGGTCATCCATCAGCCGCTGCTGGATGGCGACGGAGGACTGCTCGGGATATTTGAGCTCGAGATTGTAGTCCGGCAGTTCGCCTTGCGCCTTCTTGACGCCGGCTTCGGCGGCCTTCCAGAAATCGGAAGCGCCGTTGACGACGAAGGCCAGCGTCGGCTTGTCGTCGGCGCGTGCGATGGCCGTCGCCGTCAGGCCGATGAGCAGCGCCGCTGTGGCTACGGATGCATTTCGTATCAAGGATTTCATGTTCAACCTCCCGTTTGGCTCAGTCGTTCGACTGACCGATCTTAGTCATCTGGAATTTGCCGTCTGCAGCTTGAACGCCCTCCTCCTCAAAGGGTCCCGGCGCCGAAACAACGGCGTCGTTCCAGCTGCGATCATGGACTTTAGAGACTCATCCTTCGTTCGTAAATAGTCCGATTTGTCAGACATATCACTTGTCCGAAACACAGCTTGCGGAGGTAGTATCCGCTCGCCATCGGGCTATTTTTACGCAATCCACCGCTCCCGGACCGACCGGGCCGGATGCGATGGATTGACGGTACAGCGCATTTTTGTATTAGTAAACAGTATTAGTTTTTGAGCCGTATCCAGGGCAGTATTGCGGTTTCGCGGCGCACCTGCCGGCGAGCCGGCGCATTGCGTGCGTCTGAGAGCAAGCCTTGTGGCTTTTGGGTTTCGAACCCTGTGGCACTGCGTGAGAGATGGACCTCGAGAGCGCTAATAGATATAAATGATCGCAGCGATCTCTATAAATCGATAATGTCACGCCATCTTGTCGGCCTCACCGGCTGCCGCTAGACAGGCCTAGGATTGGGGATGCCATGAGCGAGACGACGGATCCGGAAACCCTCGACACGGCGAAGCGGCGCAAGCCGCTGGCAAAGAGCGCCAGGGGTCGCGTCACCATGACCGACATCGCCAGGGCCGCCGGCTGCTCGCAGGCGACCGTTTCCTTCGTGCTCAACAATTCGCCCGGCATCAAGCTGTCGCAGCAGACGCGCGAACGGGTGATCGAGGCCGCGCGCTCCCTCGGCTATGCCGCGCCGGCATTCTCCGCCCTGCGGGCGCCCGTGGCCTCGTTCGAAGGGCTTGACGGGGTTATTGGCTTTGCCGTCGACCAGCTTGCCACCAGCCCCGAAGCCGTCGTCGCCATCGAAGGCGCGCGGCAGGCCTCGTGGAACGCGGGCAACGTGCTTCTGGTGGCGCAGACGCTGGGCGATTCCGTCATGGAGCCGCGCGCCATCGCCGCCTTGACCAAGCGGGGCATTTCGGCGCTCATCTACATGACCATCTTCACCCGCGAGATAACCGCACCCGACTATCTCTACGGCCTCGACATCCCGGTGATCCTGCTCAATTGCTACACGGCGGACTATGCCTTCCCCGCCGTGGTGCCGAGCGAGATCGCCGGCGGCCAAAGCTCCACCCGCCACCTGATCAGCCACGGCCACCGCCGCATCGCCACCATCACCGGCGAGCCGTGGATGCAGGCTGCACAAGATCGGCTGAAGGGCTATCGCCGCGCACTCGCCACCGCCGACATCCCGTTCGATCCCGAACTGGTGGTCGAGGGCGACTGGTCGGCCAGCGCCGGCTATGCCGCGACCGTCAAGCTTTTGGCGCTGAAGGACCGGCCGACCGCCATCTTCTGCCAGAACGACCGCACCGCGATCGGCTGCTACGAGGCGCTGAAGGAAGCCGGCCTGCACATCCCGCAGGATATTTCCGTCGTCGGCTACGACGACGAGGAAATCGCCCGGCATTTGTTCCCACCGTTGACGACCTCGATCCTGCCGCACATGGCAATGGGACAATGGGCGATCGAACAGCTCGAGGTGCCCGCGGCGCCAGGGCGAGGACGCTATCCGATCACCAAGCTGGAATGCCCGCTGGTGGAACGGGAGAGTGTGCGGGCCGTGGCGGCCGTGTCCTAAAAAAACGCGTCGCTTCTGAAGAGATACAGGCGACGCGCTTTCGGTCTTCCATTGTCGATAGGGCCGTCGCTGCCCGGTTGTTCGCAGCCACGCAAAAGTCCGCCCAGAAATAGTCAAATGCCGCGAATTGACCGCGAGCAAGTCCCGACCTAGCGTCCGCCGCGGTTGGGTTTGGTTTGGGTTACCTCAAGAATTTGGTGCTTGAAACGGATGCGCTGTCCGGCATCCGGGCGGACAGCTGTGTCCTGTCGACGGGCTCCAGCAGGGCACAAGGGGCGGATGACGCTTGAGCGGCAGGTCTTTTCGGATGGCGGGGCGCGACCCCTCGCGCGCCTGCGGTCCAGGACGCGGCGCGTTGGCGCATTCCTCTTGCCGACCAGGGTCGGCGGCTAACCCAGAGGATCAAGTTTTGCGGCGAACCCGGCCATCACCGCCAGGCGTCGGTGCGGGCGCTAACGAGGGACGACGATGACCACTTTCACGATTTCCGACCAGGCCACCCTCAACGCGGCGATCACTGCTATCGCGGGCCGCGCCGGGACAGACATCTTCAATTTCACGACCAGCTTCACGCTCAGCGGGAATATGACGTCGCTGTTCCTCACGGCCGGCGAAAACCTGACGATCAACGGCAATGGCCAGACGATTGACGGCGCCAACACCTATGGCGGCTTCGTCATCGAGCACGGCACAGTCGCCATCAACGACCTCGACATCGTCCATACCACCGCAAGAGGCGGTACTGGCGGCGTGTGGCAAGGCAATGGCAGCGGCGGCGGCGCCGGGCTGGGCGGCGGCCTGTTCGTCGGCGCCGGCGCCAATGTGACGATCAGCAATGTCGATTTCACCGGCGACCGGGCAATCGGCGGCAATGGCGGCGGTATCAGCAGCACTTTTGCCAATGGCGGCCTGTGGAATGGCTTCCTCAACGATGGCACCGGCTTCGGTGCTGGCGGCATTGGCGGGACTGGCTCTGGCCCTGGCGGCAGTGGTGCAAGTGGTGGCTTCGGCGCCGGCGGCGGCGCGGCCACACCTTCTGCCGGCGCACCCAATGTGCCTGGAAATGGCGGCTGGGGCGCTGGCGGAGGCGGCGTCGGAAGCTTCAGCCATGCCGGATATGCCGGCGGCGGCGGCGGCCTGGGAGCAGGCGGTGCCATCTTCGTCGATACGCTTGGCACGCTGACCATCGCCGGAGGCACGATCTCCGGTGGCGCAGTGCAAGGAGGGGCGGCGGGCCCGAATCAGGGCATCGGGGTCCAGGGCGGCGGCGGCGGCGGGTCAGCCGGCTCCGGCATCTTCCTGCACGGCACGACCATCAATTTCGCGACGGCGCTCGGGCAGATCTCGACCATCAACGACGTCATCCAGGACGGCGACGGCATCGGCGGCATCGTCATGAAAGGCGCTGGAACGCTGCAACTGGGTGGCGCCAACGGCTTTGCCGGCGGCATCACCGTCTACAGCGGCACGCTTTCACTGGCCAACACAACCGCCGCCGGATCGGGCGCCATCAACTTCTTCGGCCATGGCGCGCTGCAGCTCGCTTCGGGTGTGAACATCGCCAACCAGCTCAAGAATTTCGGCACATCCGACACGATTTCACTGCTCGGCTTTGGTTCGGCGACCGGCGTCTCGTACGATTCAGGCACCCACATCCTGACGATCACACGCGCTTCCGGCGGCAGCGAGATCCTGCAGCTCGATGTCACCCACAGCTATCTCGGCAATCATTTCGTGACATCCACCGACGTCAACGGCAACACGACGATCGCGATCTCCAACCTTCTCGCTGACGGCGATTTCCAGTTCATCGATCTGTCGGACACCGGCCCCGGCGTGAGTATCGATCACACTGCCGGCAATACGGTGGCTGGTGTGCTGACGGGATGGACCGGGATCGGCTCCTTCGGCGCTTTCGCGCCGACATCAGCCGTTTCGACCGGCTTTGCCGGCAGCAATATCGGTTTTTTGGGTAACGGCAGCAGCGTATCGCAAACGGTCAACGCGCCTGGAAACTTCGACAGCTACAGTGTCGCTTTCGACCTCGGGAGCCGGGCCGACACGGGCAACGGAACCACTGTGCGGGTGCAGGTGTTCGCGGGCGGGATCCAGATAGCCTCGCAGGACTACGACACCTCATCGGCTGTGCAGGCACATGGCAGCGTCGCGCACTACGTGCTGAACACAGCCGCGCTTGACGCGACCACACGCGGCTTGGCCGTCAAGGTCCTCATCACCGAAATCGGCACTGGCCAGACGCTGTTCGACAACGTCGTGCTGACCGGCATCGACACCACCACGCCCGTAGTGACCAACCACCTCCAGACCGACACCGGCATTTCCAGCATCGACACCCTCACCAACGTCGCGACCCTGACCGGGACGGGCGACGCCAACGCGATCGTGCATTTCACCGTCGACGGCACGCTCGTCGGCCAAACGGCGACCGCCAACGCCGCCGGCGTCTGGACATTCACGCCGACCGGCCTCTTGAATGGCCCGCACACCATCATCGCGAGCGAAACCGACGACGCCGGCAACACCGGAACCTCGTCGACGACCTTCACCCTCGACACCACCTTGCCGGCGGTGACCAACCATCTCCAGACCGATACCGGCATTTCCGGCGCCGACACCATCACCAATGTCGCGACATTGACGGGATCGGGTGACGCCAACGCGATCGTCCACTTCACCGTCGACGGCAACCCAATCGCCCAGACGGCGACCGCAAACGGCGCCGGCGTCTGGACATTCGCGCCGACTGGCCTGCTGGACGGCCAGCACACCATCGTGGCGACCCAGACAGACAACGCCGGCAATACCGGAACGGCGTCGCTGACCTTCACCCTCGACACCACCTTGCCGGCGGTGACCAACCATCTCCAGACCGATACCGGCGTTTCGGGCAGCGACACCATCACCAACGTCGCGACGTTGACCGGAACGGGTGACGCCAACGCCATCGTCCACTTCACCGTCGACGGCAATGCCGTCGCCGGGACGGCGACAGCCAACGGCGCCGGCGCCTGGGCCTTCACGCCGACCGGCCTGCTGGACGGCCAGCACACCATCGTGGCGAGCCAAACGGACGCCGCCGGCAACACCGCAACGTCGTCGCTGGACTTTACCCTCGACACCAGCGCGCCGACCCTGACGATCTCCAGCGATAGCGACCAGATCCACGCCGGCGAATCGGCAACGATCACCTTCACCTTCAGCGAGGACCCCGGCTCGACCTTCGCGTGGGACGGCACGACCGGCGATGTCACCGTCAGTGGTGGTACGCTCAGCGCAATCACCGGCACGGGGCTGACGCGGACAGCCATTTTCACGACCAACGCGGTGCATGGCAGCATCGGCGTCGCCGGCGCGACCTATACCGATGCCGCGGGCAATCCAGGTGGCGCAGGCAATGCGCTGGCGCTGACCGGGCTCGATCACAACATGATCAGCGGTACCGCGTTCGACGACAAAAACGGCAACGGCATCAATGACGACGGTGCCGTGCTGGGCGGAATTACCGTGCACCTTCTAGGCACGGACCATCTCGGCAACGCGGTCGACGTCTCGACCACGACCGGTCTCGATGGAGGCTATTCCTTCACCGACATCTTGGATGGCGCATATTCTGTCCAGTTCGACGCCGACGGCCATATTTTCTCACCGGCGAACCAAGGTGGTGATGCCGCCCTCGACAGCGACGTCAATTCCCTGGGCATCGCGCCGACGATCGTCCTCGTGGAAAACGCCGACATCTCCAATGTGGACGCCGGTATGGCTGTGCCCGCCACGGTCGGCGATTTCGTTTTCAACGACATCAACCTCAATGGTCGCCAGGACGCCGGCGAGGTGGGAATTGCCGGCGTTTCCGTCTCACTTGTCGACACATCCGCGGCGCATAACATCCTGGCAACCGCCACCACCGATGCGAACGGGCACTACGATTTCACCAATCTGCTGCCCGGTTCCTATCAGCTGCAGTTCACGGCGCCCTCGGGATATGTGCTGACGACGCAGGACTCGCCTGTCTCCAACGACGCGACCGACAGCGACGTGTCCGAGTCAACCGGCCTGACAGGTGCATTCAGCCTGATCGATGGCCAGAACGACACCAGCCGCGATGCCGGCATGTATGCCTTGCCGACCTTTGCCGGTCTCGACGGCGACGCGGCGACCTTCACCGAGGACGAGCCGGCTGTCCGTCTCGATACCGGCACCGCCGCTTCGCTGGCCGATGCCGACGGCACTGTCTTTTATACCTACGATTCAAACAATCTGGCGCAGCCCGAGCATCTCACGGTCTCGATCACCGGCGGCGGCACGGCGGCCGAGGACGTGCTTGGCTTCGACACCTCAGGCGATGTTTCGCTTTCCGACGGTCTCACCGCCGGCAGCGTCGTCACGGTCGGCGGGGTAACCGTCGGAACGATCACGGCCGGTGGCGATGGCCAGAACGGACATGACCTGACCGTCACTCTCGATCTCTCGCTGAACAACGCGAATTTCGAAACGCTGCTGCATGCGTTGACCTATTCCAACAGCAACGGCGCCGACCCATCGGCCGCCGATCGCACCGTCACGGTGAGCTTCGACGGCGATCTACAGACACATACGGCAACGACGACGGTGCACGTCTCCGCCGTCAACGACGCGCCGGTAGCCGCGAACGACAGCTACAACGCCAGCGAGGACACGCAGCTGACGATTGCGGCGTCCGGCCTGCTGGCCAACGACAGCGATGCCGACCACGATCCGCTGACGGCGCTGCTGGTCAACGGCCCGTCGCACGGCGTGCTGACGCTGAATGCCGACGGATCGCTGAGCTACACGGCGGACGCCAACTACAACGGCGCTGACAGCTTCACCTATAAGGTCGGTGACGGAACGACGACCTCGGACGTCGCCACGGTCAGCATAAACGTGGCGGCGGTCGACGACCCCGGGCTTGCGGCGGTCGATTCCTTCTCGACCAACGAGGCGACGGCGATCGGCCCGGGCTTCAACGTCTTCGCCGATAATGGCGACGGCATCGATGTCGACATCGACAATCCGCTTTCAGTCGCCGCCGTGAACGGCGTCGCCGGCAATGTCGGCACCGAGATCACGCTGGCCTCCGGCGCGCTGTTGACGCTGAATGCGGACGGCACCTTCGACTACGACCCGAATGGTGTCTTCAACGACCTGCCGGGCGCATCGTCGGGTGCGAGCAACACGACCGCAACCGACAGCTTCACCTATACGCTCGCCGGCGGCAGCATTGGTACGGTGACCATCGCCGTGCACGGGGTCGATGGCGACGGCGACAATCTGATCGGCACGGCGGGCGCCGACACGCTGAATGGCGGCATCGGCGCTGACACCATGCATGGCCTTGCCGGCAACGACATCTACACCGTCGACAATGCCGGCGACCAGGTGTTCGAGGCGGCGGGCGAAGGCACCTATGACACCGTCCGGACCTCGGTCAGCTATGCACTGGCCGCGGGCCAGCAGATCGAGACGTTGGCGACGGACAATGTTGCCGCCACGACCGCCATCACCCTGACCGGCAATGAGTTCGCGCAAACCATCATCGGCAATGCCGGCGCCAACATCATCGACGGCCTTGGCGGCGCCGACACCATGCAAGGCGGCCTCGGCAACGATACCTACACTGTCGACAATGCCGGCAACCAGGTGATCGAGGCGAACGGCCAGGGCACCGACAGCGTCTTCAGTTCCGTCTCCTTCAATCTCTTCGGCCAGGAGATCGAGGCCCTGACGCTGACCGGCACAGGGTCCATCAACGGCACCGGCAATCAACTTGCCAACACCATCACCGGCAACAGCGGCGACAACGTCATCGACGGTCTTGGCGGCGCCGACACCATGCAAGGCGGCACCGGCAACGACAGCTATTATGTCGACAATGCCGGCGACCGTGTCTTCGAGCTCAACGGCCAGGGCACCGACAGCGTCTTCAGCTCCGTCTCCTTCAACCTCTCAGGCCAGGAGCTGGAGAACCTGACGCTGCTCGGCGCCGCAAGCATCGACGGCACCGGCAATTCGACCGCCAATGTCCTCACTGGCAATTCCGGCGCCAACACGCTCATCGGACTGGGCGGCAACGACACGCTGGACGGCAAGGCCGGCGCCGACACCATGCAAGGCGGCGTCGGCAACGACATCTATTATGTCGACAATGCCGGCGACCATATCATCGAGGCCAACGGCCAGGGCACCGACAGCGTCTTCAGTTCCGTCTCCTTCAACCTCTCCGGCCAGGAGCTGGAAAACCTGACGCTGCTTGGCGCGGCAAACCTCGACGGCACCGGCAATTCCACCGGCAATTTTCTCACCGGCAATGCCGGCGCCAACACGCTCTTCGGCCTGGGCGGCAACGACACGCTGGATGGCATGGCCGGCGCCGACACCATGCAGGGCGGCCTCGGCAACGACACCTACTTCGTCGACAACATCGGCGATCATGTCATCGAGCTCAACGGCCAGGGCTTCGATACGGTCAACAGCGCCATTTCCTTCAACCTCTCCGGCCAGGAGCTGGAGAACCTGATGCTGCTCGGCACGGGCAACATCAACGGAACCGGCAATTCGACCATCAACGACATCACCGGCAACAGCGGCAACAACATCCTCGACGGCCTCGTCGGCGCCGACACGATGCGAGGCGGCCTCGGCAACGACACCTATTTCGTCGACAATATTGGCGATCATATCTTCGAGCTCAACGGCCGGGGCACCGACAGCGTCTTCAGTTCCGTCTCCTTCAACCTCTCTGGCCAGGAGCTGGAAAACCTGACGCTGACCGGCACAAGCAACCTCAACGGCACCGGCAACTCGACCGGCAACACGCTCACCGGCAATGCCGGCGCGAACACGCTTTTCGGGCTTGGCGGCAACGACACGCTGGATGGCAAGGCCGGTGCCGACATGATGCAGGGCGGCACCGGCAACGACATCTACTTCGTCGACAATGCCGGCGACCGGGCGATCGAGCTCGACGGCCAGGGCACCGACACGGTCAACAGTTCGGTCAGCTTCAATCTCTCCGGCCAGGAACTGGAGAACCTCAACCTGCGCAGCGGGGCCTCCATCAACGGCACCGGCAACCACATCGACAATGTCATCACCGGCAATTCCGGCGACAACATCATCAACGGCCTCAGCGGCAACGACACGCTGACCGGCGCGCTGGGCCATGACAGTTTCCTCTTCACCACCGCACTCAGCCTCGTCGTCAATGTCGACACCATCACCGACTTCTCGGTGGTCGACGACACCATCGTGCTCGATCACGCCATCTTCGCCGCACTTGCCGGCAACGGCACGCTGAGCGCCGACCAGTTCACCGCCAACGCCTCCGGCACCGCCACCGATGCCAACCAGCACATCATCTACGAGACCGACACCGGCTGGCTCTACTATGACAGCAACGGCGATGCCGCGGGCGGCTCGAAGCATTTCGCCACGGTGGCGGCGAACCTGGCGATGACCAACGCAGATTTTGTGGTGGTGTGAGGGGGGGCGAGAGCCACTATCTGGGGTGGGATGGTGGGCCGGTGCGCCCGCCCCTTGGGCCCAAAGTGCTACCCATGTCTCCGGTATAAACCGTAACCTATGTGTCCGGAATGGACCCTCAGGCTGTTGGCGCACCCGACAGGATTCGAACCTGTGACCTCTGCCTTCGGAGGGCAGCGCTCTATCCAGCTGAGCTACGGGTGCTTCCCGGCGATCCGGAAAACGAACCAGCCGGTGAACCGGCAAGTCACGGCTTCTTAGCGGAAGCCGGGGCAGGCTTCAACGGGCAATTGGCGATTGGCGGCGTCCGTTGATGGTTGGTCCTCTCACGGGTGCGGGCGCTCCCCCTCTCCGTCTCGGCTTCACCGAGCCACCTTGCCGGGGCGAGCCACCGGTCTCGCCCGGGGGCGAGGAACCGGAGCTTTTCTGGGACGCGCCTCGTGACCGCAGCCCGCTCCTTCCGTTCGACCTCGCACCGCGCTCCGCCCTACTACCCCGCCTCGCTCCTCACCGCCCGTGCCCTGCGTGGCGCGCGCTTGGGCTTCTTGGCGCCGGTCAGTTCGTGCATGGCGTCGAGCTGCATCTGCTGCATTTCGGCCAGGCGGGTCCATTGGCGCGAGATGAGGTAGTCGAGCTTTTCGTGCAAATGGCGCACTTCGAGCTCGGCCTTGAGGTTGACGCGGTATTCGTTGAAGGAGCGCAGGCGGTCCTTGGTCTCCTGCCGCTTCTGGCTCATCATGATGATCGGCGCCTGGATGGCGGCAATGCAGGAGAGCAGAAGGTTGAGCAGGATGAAGGGGTAGGGATCGAAGGCGCTCACCGTGCCCTCGAGCAGGTTGATGCCGATCCACACCAGAAGCACGGTGGCGAAGGAGATCAGGAACCACCAGCTGCCGCCGAAAGCGGCCATGTTGTCGGAGACACGGTCGGCAAATGTCCGGTGCTCCTCGAACTCCTCCTCGCTGTTTTCGGAAATGGTGTCTTGCCTGGCGATCGATTCGACCACCTGCCGGTCGAGCTCGGAGAATTCGCCATGCTCCTGCTGGAGCAGCTCCTCCATGTAGCGCATGCGGTAGCGGCCAAGCTCCGCGCGGCTGATGCGGGCGCCGGGCGGCAGGTCCGGATGGTCGGCATGGATGCGGTCGGCAAGGCTGGGGCGCAGCGTGTCGATGCGGACAAGATCGCGCTTGCGGAATTTCCGGCCCGAGATCGCCGATGGCTTTTTCTTCGGCTTGGCGTGTGATGCGCCTGGGGCCGATGGCTCCGAATCCGGCACTTCGGGCACCTCGGAGTGCTCGTCCGAACCATGTTCGGCCTCATGCTCGCCAATGGTCGGCGCCTCGAAATATTCGCCGCCGCCATCGTTCTGGTTGTCTGCCGGCTGCTCCGGCGTTTTGGGGACGGTGCTCATGGTGCGGGCTCCTGATGGGGGTGCTCAGCTTGACGATACGCCTATGCCGCAACATCGCCAGTTTCGCGACGGATTTCGCATGGCGTACAAGTTCTTGTGATCGATCTGAAGGGCAGCGGTTGGCATGGCCGAAGAATGCGGCGGCGGGATGGAAACTCGTTCGGTAGCGATCCTTCCCACCCCCCTCTGTCCTGCCGGACATCTCCCCCGCAAGGGGGGAGATTGGATGTCACAACGGCTTTCGCCAATCCCCAACGTCGAAGAAAAGGAGCCGTCAGAGCAAACTGCCAATCTCCCTCCTTGCGGGGGTTGAGGAGCGGTCCGCGTAGCGGACGGGAAGCCAATTGCTTGGCTTTCCTAACGACGAACGTCCGGCAGGACAGAGGGGGGTGCTGTCCCGCCGACATCACACGAACTTCAGCACCGCGGCAGCGCTCCGAAGTCGCGGCATGGTTAGCGACCGCAACAAAAAACCCGCCTCGCGGCGGGTTACTCGTCCAGTAGGTCAGTTGGCGCAAATCAGCACCGTACTCGAATCTATAGCACAATTGCCCTCACCGGGCAATCCGTTGGCGGGCAGCCGGGCGCGAAAGTGGCTCGATGCTTGCTACCGGCAGCTCGCCCTTCGCAGGCTCAGGGCGTTCGTCGTTCAAAAAGCCAAGCAATTGGCTTTTTGTCCGCTGCGCGGACCACTCCTCACTGCTGTTCGGCGAACATCAGCCTGGTCTTGGTGTCGGCCATGGCGGGCGACAGGCTGCGCTGGATCAGTGCCTCGACATGGTCGTTGCGCTGGCGGGCGCTGTCGGCGCCCATCACCACGACGATCAACTGGCGGCCGTCGGCGTCGTAGGAGGTGACGATGTTGAAGCCGGAGGCCCTGATGTAGCCGGTCTTGATGCCGTTTACGCCGCGCACGCGGCCGAGCATGTCGTTGTGGCCGCGCACCAGTCGGCCACGGAACATGAAATCGCTTTCCGAGAAATAGTGGAACTGCTGCGCGAAGCGGGAATGCAGCGCCATGCCGAGCACCGCCATATCGCGCGCCGAGCTGTGCTGGTCGCCGTCGGGCAGGCCCGACGCGTTGCGGAACACGGTGCTCACCATGCCGAGCTGGCGCGCCTTGGCGGTCATCATGGCGGCGAACTGCTCCTCCGAGCCGCCGAGATATTCGCCGACCGCCACCGCCACGTCGTTGGCCGACTTGACGACAATGGCGCGGATCGCCGAATCGACGTCGATGGTCTCGCCGCGCCGGAAGCGCATCTTGGTCGGCGGCTGCGAGGCGGCGTGGTCCGACACCGGGATCTGCGTCGCCTTGGTGACGCGACCGGACTCCAGCGCCTCGAACAGCAGGTACAGCGTCATCATCTTGGTCAGCGAGGCCGGGTAGCGCTGCGCCGTCGAGTTGACCTCGAACAGCTGCTTGCCGGTTTTGGCGTCGACGACGATGGCGGCATATTTCTGCGGCGGCGCCGGCACCGCCAGCACCGCATCCGGCGGCGTCACGGTCGTGCAGCCGGCAAGCAGCAGCAACAGGCCAAGGGCCGCAAAAAGTCTCTGGACGAGCGGAAGTGGACGCGGGTTGGACAAGGGCAAGTCTGTTCTGGTCATGCTGTTGCTGAGATGAGCCGAAGCTAACGTAACGCGCCAGCTGCGTCCAACTGGTTAATGACGGTCATACCCAGGATTGTCATCGTAAGCTTGGGTTCCTCGCCCCCGCAGAGCGGGGGAGAGGTGGCCGCGAAGCGGACGGAGAGGGGGATTTCGTAAAGCGCCATCGTGCGAACGAAGGTCTCGGATCATTTGGCGCAGCCGGCGCCGGCCCCCTCTCCGTCTCGGCTTCGCCGAGCCACCTCTCCCCACTTCGTGGGGCGAGGAACCAAGCTTGCGGGCCGCCCCGAAATCGCCTGTTTCCTGTCTTCCCTTGCCAAAGCCGCGCTTCCTGAGGGAAGGGGCGTGGCATTCTGTCGGCTTGGGGGGCTTGGGCATGACGAACATCGGGGCTGGCGGCGTTGCGCCGTCGCTTATCAAGGCATCACTCAGCCGCACCGGCAAATGGGCCGGCAGCATCGCCTTTGTCGGGGGTGCCGCTTCCGACGTCCTCAATCCGCTGGCGCCATTCGCCGCCTATATCGCGCTGGTCGCCTCGGTGGCGGCGGTCATCATTGCCATTGCCATCGTGCTGCGGCTGGTGCTGGCGGCCAAGGCACTGCCGGCCTTGATTTTCGCCACCAGCGCCGCCGCCGTCGCCGGCGGCGTCTACGGCCTGCAACAGCAGACCAACTCGCAGAACGGGGTGATCGCCAGCCTGGTGCCAGCCATCGCCGGGCTGCAGCAATCGATGGGCATCGTCTCGGAGAAGGTGGCCAAGATCGAGCAGACCGTCACGCAGACGCAAGAGACGGTCGAAGCGGTCAAGCAGTCGACCGACACGGTGGCGAAGAAGACCGACGAGATCGCGTCGGCCCAGCAGCAGCAGACGCAGCAGACGGCGCAGGTGCAGAAGACCGCCGAAGAGGTGAAGAAGCAGACCGAGACGCTGGCCGCCGGCCAGGCGCAGCAGCAGGCCCAGACCGAGAAGCTGCAAGCGACGACCGAGCAGATCGCCGCCTCGATCGACACCATCGCCAAGGGCTTTGCCGCCCTTGCCGCGCAGGGCGGGGCGATCGCCGAGCCGAAGCGGCCGGATGAGTTTTATCACAACGCCCGCGTCTACGAATTGTCGGGCGACATGCTCAATGCGCGGCGCTCCTACCTCGCCTTCGCGGGCTTCGATGTCGATGCCATCGACCCCTACACGCGCTTTGCCACGCTGCTCAGGGTCCAGGACGGCAAGGCCGGCGCCCGCGAGGTGTTCGGCGCCCTTTCCGACAAGGGCAAGGCGCTGTCGATCAAGCTCGTGCATATCCTGCAGTTCGACGACGCCCAGCGCCTCGACAAGCTCAACGCCTTCATCGCGGCCAATCCGGATTTCGCACCGGCCTATTTCCTGCTGGCGCAGGAGTTCTCGGAAGACCGCCTCGGCGCCCAGCCGCTGGCCGACAAGCGCAACGAGGCCAAGGCGCTGACCAAATTCATGTCCTACGAAAAGGACGGCGGACTGCTCAAATATTTCGTCGACCAGACCCAGCTCGCCGACTGGCTGGACCGCAGCCGCAGCCGGCTGGCAGCCCTCGGCGACGTGCTCGATCCCTCGCGCTTCGTGCCGACGCTGACGCCGATGCGCTCGAACCAGGGCTGGTCGATGACCATCTCGCTGCCCGAGCCGGCGACCGCCATCTCCTGGCGCATGGGCGACAGCGGCCCGTTCACCGACACCGGCTTCCTGGCGCTCAACGACCAGACCACCGGCAAGCCGATGCCCAATCCGAGTTTCGAGCTGCCTGGCAGCACCGCGGCCGGCACCATCGCCGTCAAATATCTCGACATCAGGGGGCGCGAGACCGGCCCGTTCGACATCCGCTTCGACCCGGAGGCAGCACTCCAGCAAGGCGACAAGCAGATCCTCGACCAGTTCTGGACCTCGTGGATCGCCTTCGACTCCGGCGGCAATCACGGCCTGGTCTATTTCACCCAGATGCTGTCCTACCGCTGCGCCATCAAGGAGGTGCATTACAGCCTCAACGGCGCCGCGCTCGACAAGTCGTTCGAGATACCAGCCTGCGACAAGAAAGACCCCTACGCCATCCCTTACGAGGCCAAGGGCTACATCAAGGTTGCCGACAGCGTGACGTCGATGTCGGTGCAGGTCACCTATACCGACGGCACCAAATCGCCGGTGCGGGAATACAAACGGCAGTAAGCCTTTCATGGCGATGGCTTCGGGTCGAGATTTGCCTTGCCCGGCGTTTGCGCCGCCCCTCACCTGCCTGCCGGCATCCTCTCCCCGTATAGGAACGGGGAGAGGGGCGCTGTCGTCAACGGTTTCGCCGATCACCAGCGTTGCAGAGAAAGCGCGGGCGTTGCGGTCAGTTCCCTTCTCCCCGTCACTATAAGGGGAGAAGGTGCCGGCAGGCGGATGAGGGGCAGCGCCGACCCGACGGTTTCCATTGTGCCTGATGCAAAATGCCTTACGCGGTGCTTGCGCAAGCCGCGCCGAACGGGTTCTTGTTCCGCCCATCAGAATCGGTGAGAGCGCTATGACTATCAGCACGATCAAGGCAAAAGGCATTTCGGTCTCGCTCGACCTCACGGTCGGCCACATCGCCGACATGGTCGTCGACGGCGGCGGGCGGAAGCTCAAGCCGCTGCATCGCGCGCCGTGGATCGATGAGCCGCGCGAGACGCTGCCGAAAGACCTGCCCGAGGGCACCGTCCGCCTGTCCGGCGACTTTCTCTGCGCGCCGTTTTCGCGCAGCGATGTCGAGGAGGCGCCGCTGCATGGCTGGCCGGCCAACAGCGCCTGGGATGTCACCGACAGCGCCGCGACCAACGATGGCTGGCGGGCCAGCTTCCGCTTGCGGCACAAGGTGATGGGCGCGACGGTCGACAAGATCCTGACGCTGCGCGACGACCATCCCTTCCTCTACCAGGAGCATGTGTTTTCCGGCGGCCATGGCGCGATCTCGGTCGCCCATCACCCGATGACGGCGATGACCGGCGGCGGCAAGCTGGCCTTTTCGCCAAAGCGGTTCGCCGCGACGCTCGACGATCCACTGGAGCCGGATCCCGCACGCGGCCGCTTCATGCTGGCCTATCCGGCGCGGTCCACCGATCTCAGCCATTTCCCCGCCGCCGGCGGTGGCACGCTCGACCTGACGCAGTACTGCATGGACGACCGTCGCGAGGATTTCGTCACTTTGGTCGAGGCCGATCATGGCGGGCCGGGTTGGACGGCACTGGCGCGCCAGGCCGAAGGCGATCTGGTGCTGGTGCTGAAGAACCCGGCCGAGCTGCCGATCACCATGCTGTGGCTCAGCAATGCCGGGCGCGACTACGCGCCGTGGAGCGGTCGCCATCGCGGCGTGCTCGGCATCGAGGATGGCCGCGCGTCCGTCGGCCATGCCGCGTCGATCGGCGACAACTGGCTGAAGCGCGAAGGGGTGGCGACCGCCTTTGCGCTCCGCGAAGGCCACAGCGTTTCCTTTCGCCATGTCATCGGCGCCATGCCGCTCTCCGGCGGCGAGCCACCACAGGCGGTCACCACGGCGAACGGCCGCATGCGGCTGGCGGCCGGTAGCTCGACCTGGGAGGTTCCCTTCGACAGCGATTTCCTGCGCATCGGCCAGCCTGTGGCTGCCTGAGTGCGCGGCATCAATGCGGATTTGAAATTTCCGCCGACTGCCGCCAAGATGTGGCCGAAATCATCATGCGGAACATGGTGGATTTGAAGCTCCTGCCAGAGAGAGGCTCTCATGTCCGAAATCGCCCATCTCGCCGCCACCATCTTCAAGCGCGCCGGCAAGGTGCGACGCTTCGTCGTCGCCATTGCCGGTCCGCCGGGTGCCGGCAAGTCGACATTGTCGGCAAGCCTGCATGACCTGCTGCCGGAAGGCGCCGTGGAAGTCGTGCCTATGGATGGCTTCCACTATGACGACATCGTGCTCGAGCGGCGCGGCTTGCGCGCGCGCAAAGGGGCACCGGAAACCTTCGACTTTGCCGGCTTCGAAACCTTGCTGAAACGGATCCGCGCCGGTGAACCCGATATCGCCATCCCGGTTTTCGACCGCACCATGGAACTGTCGCGCGCCGCCGCCTCGATCGTCGCCACCGAGACCAAGTTCATCCTGGTCGAGGGCAATTACCTGCTGCTCGACGAGGAGCCGTGGTCGCGGCTGGCGCCGCTGTTCGATTTCTCGATCTTCGTCGACGTGCCGCGCGACGAGCTCGAGCGCCGCCTGCTCGAGCGCTGGCACGGTCATGGCCGCTCCGACGCGGATGCCCGCGCCTGGATCGCCTCCAACGACATGCCCAACATCGACCGGGTGCTTGCCCGCCGCCGGACCGCTGACCTGGTGATCGGCGTTTCGGCGTGATTGTAAGGATTCTTCAAGGGGAACCTTAAGACTTTCAGGCCGTTATCTCCCCAGGCAATTCGGCCAGAAGAGGGATTCCATCCGATGGCACAAAAGGCAAGAAGACCCGCGCCCGCCAAGGGCAAGGCAACCCAATCGAAGGCAGGCGCCGGTCCGGCGATCGCCGAGCGTTCCAAGGACGCCAAGCCGTCTTTCGGCAAGGCGGCGCCGAAGAAAGTGGTGCCTGCCGCGGCGAAGACCGCGCCCAAGGTGGCAAAGCCCAAAAAGCCGGCAAACACTGGCGATTCGCTGTCGGGCAGCGCCATGCGCACGGTCAAGGCCACGGCCAATGTGGCAGCCGGCGCCGTCGTCGTCGCGGCAAGGGGTGCGGCATCGTTTGCCGCTTCCGTCGTGGGCAGGGGCGGCTCGAAAGCCAAGGCGAAGGCAAAATAGCAGCGTTCTGTCGAGGGCCTGGCCGGCTTTGATTCAGCCCTTCGCCGGGATGGTCAGGCCCTTTTGTACGGCTGGCCTGGCAAGGCCGCGTTCCAGCCATGTCCCGACATTGCCGAAATCATCGAAGCCGACGAGTTCGCGCGCTTCGTAGAAGCCGATCAGGTTGCGCACCCAGCCGAGCAGCGAGATGTCGGCGATGGTGAAGTCATTGTCCATGATCCACTTGCGGCCCTTCAGCCTGCCGTCGAGCACACCGATCAGCCGCCGCGATTCATCGCGATAGCGCTCCAGCGGGCGCTTGTCGGCAATTTCACGGCCGGCGAATTTGTGGAAGAAGCCTACCTGGCCGAACATCGGCCCGACCGAGGCCATCTGGAAGAACACCCATTGGATCGTCTCGTAGCGCCGCGCCGCGTCCACCGGCATGAGCAGGCCGGTCTTTTCGGCGAGGTAGAGCAGGATGGCGCCGGATTCAAACAGGCCGATCGGCTTCCCGTCCGGACCGTTCGGATCGATGATCGCCGGTATCTTGCCGTTGGGGTTGAGCGACAGGAATTCCGGTGTCCAGCTCTCGTTCTTGCCGATGTTGACCAGATGCGGCTCGTAGGGCAGGCCGAGCTCTTCCAGGGCGATCGATATCTTCACCCCGTTGGGCGTCGTGGCCGAATAGAGCTGGATCTGGTCCGGATGCCTGGCTGGCCAGCGCGTTGCGATCGGAAAGGCGGACAGGTCGGCCATGGAAAACTCCTGAACGGGGATTGGCGCCGGGGCGGCACTGGTTTTGGCGGGTTCAGCCAAGGATTTAGGCGGACGGCCGATTCTGATCAATATGGCGGCGACTGTTTCACTGCGCACGGACAGTCCATGAACCGGACGGTTCGGGGACGGTAGGGATCGCCTGGGCGGGTGGTAGCCGCCTTATTGCCACGCCTGGCGCGATGCGCCACCTGACCGTCATAGCACTTTTGAAAGCAGGGCGCGCGCAGGCTCGATCGACGTGGGAGCATATTGCCGGAAAGACCACCGGCAGCAATTGCCTGCGGTATCCGAAGCACGTCCGTCATCAGGATGTCGGCAACAGGTGCACGACATAGCGAACGTCGCGATCCGTGCTATATCTGGGCAGTTGGGGGGCTCGATGAACGACACCGACTACGCGCTGGGACATGCAGAGGCGGAGTTGCGCCGCCTCAGCACCCAGGCACGGTTGATCGATCCGATCACGCGTCGCTTTCTGGAAGCTGCCGGAATCACCAAAGGTATGCGCATCCTCGATATTGGCAGCGGCGCCGGCGATGTCGCGTTTCTCTGTGGCGAACTGGTTGGGCCGACTGGAGAAGTTGTGGGTACCGACCTTGCCCTTGCAGCCGTCGAAAGGGCGGAGCTGCGCGCCAGGAATGCCGGGTCAGGCACAATCTCCTTCAGACACGGCGATCCGGCTGAACTGAATTTTGACGAACCCTTCGATGCGATCGTTGGTCGCTACGTTCTCCAATTCATGCCCGATCCAGCACAGTCGCTCCGACGGATCGCCCGTCATTTGCGGCCTGGTGGGGTCGTCGTATTCCACGAACTTGACTGGGATGGCGCTCGTTCGTCGCCCCCGTCGCCGACATACGATAAGGTATGCGGGTGGCTCAGCCGTACAATCGAGGGGGCGGGAGCGCAGGTGCGCCTTGGTGCCCGACTTGCCTCTCTGTTTGAAGAGGCTGGTCTACCCTCGCCTGTCCTGAGGCTGGAGGCGGTCATCTCGTCAGGGCCACGGGCAGTTGACGTTGTACACCTTGTGACCGATCTCGTGGAAACACAATTGCCGACCATGGAGCGGCTAGGGATCGCAGCAGCTTCGCAGGTCGAGCCCCTTACACTCGCTGACCGCATCCTGTCGGAGGTCGGTGCCGACGGCACGTTGATGGGGCGATCGGAGATAGGTGCCTGGACCACGAGGCCGGAGTGAACGCACGCGTCGTCGTGCGATGACCGCTCTCCAACCTCCTCCAGACGGTCTTCCAGCAGCACAGCATCGGGCAGACGCAACCGCCCGGACAGGCCGGGATCGCCTGCGGCCGGTCGAGATCGGGTGGGATCAAACCGCCTTGAAGGCCAGCACCGCATTGGTGCCGCCGAACGCGAAGCCATTGCTGATCGCCGTGCGCACCTTGCGTTCACGCGCCACGTTCGGCGTGATGTCGAGGTCGCAATCGGGATCAGCTTCGCGAAAATTGGCCGTCGGCGGCACCATGCCTTCACGGATCGCCATCACGCAGGCGATCATCTCCAGCGCGCCCGATGCGCCAAGGCAATGGGCATGCATGGATTTGGTCGACGACACCGACAGTTTGTAGGCATGGTCGCCGAAGACGCGCTTGATCGCCGCCGTCTCGATCTGGTCGTTGGCCTTGGTGCCGGTGCCATGGGCATTGAGATAGTCGACATCCTCGGGATTGAACCCGGCGTCGGCCAGGCAGGCGCGCATGGCGGCCGTCGGTCCTTCGATGGTTGGCGCGACGATGTCGGACGCGTCGGCGGAAAGGCCGGCGCCGGCAATTTCGGCAAGGATGGTGGCGCCGCGCGCCATGGCATGTTCGTAGCTCTCCAGCACCGCCATGCCGGCGCCCTCGCCGAGCGACAGGCCCTGGCGATCAGCCGAGAATGGCCGGCAGGTGTCGGGCGCCAGCACCCGCAATGCCTCCCAGCCCTTCAGGATACCCCAGACCAGCGGCGCATCGGTGCCGCCCGCGACCATCACGTCGGCGCGGCCGAGCCTGATCTGGTCGACGGCCGAGGCGATGGCATGGTTGGACGACGAGCAAGCGGAGGTGACGCCGAAAACCGGACCGCGCAGGCCGAGACTCATGCTGACCTGGCCGGAGGCCGCACTGGGCATCACTTTCGGCACGGTGAAGATGCCGGCGCGGTTCTTGCCCTCGATCAGGATGGCGCGGTAGTTTTCCTCGATCGCTTCCCAGCCGCAAACACCGACGCCGACGACGGTGCCCATCCGGTAGGTAGTGGCTTCGTCCGAGGCCAGACCGGCCTGCTGCATAGCCTCCCTGGCCGCGATCACCGCCAGCAGGCTGAAACGGTCCATCGACACCAATTGCTTGCGGTCAATGCCGTGATCGGGAAGCGTCTTGATTTCGCAACCGACCTTGACCTTCAGATCATGCAGTTGCGGACTGCTGATCTGGCCGATGGCCGAGCGGCCGGCGCGCATTTCATTCCAGATCGCGGGCGCGTTGGTGCCAAGCCCGCAAATACCGCCCATGCCGGTGATGACAACGCGCTGCCGCATTCAGGTCAGGCTTTTTTCGCGATCAGCGCGCGAACAGCTTCCACCATGTCGCCGACATTCTTCAGATTGCTCCAGGCATCGACCGTGTTCATCTCGATCTCGATGCCATAATCTTCCTCGAGATCGAAGATGATCTCCGTCAGCTCGAGCGAATGGATACCAAGCGAGGTCAATTCAGTGTTGGTCGTGATTTCTTCGCCGCCGGGCTCGGCATGAGCCTTGATCTTCGCGATGATATCCGTTGCCAGCTGGTCGGCCATTCGGTTTCTTCCCCACTATGTCGCGTTTCCCGACGCCAATTGAGCAGCGCCCCTTTTTCTCCCGGTATCAAGCCGCCGTCTTCGCTCTATACCCCCGCCAAGCGCTGCATGACCGTACCAAGGTGGTTCCCTCTATAGAAACCGAAACGTTGTCAAGCAACAAGCTATATCAAGCCATGCATCGACAAAGGCGCCGGAGTGCTTAACGTGCTGGCATGGATAAGACCGAACATGGCAGGATTTCGACGCAGCGCGCCGCGGGCGCGGCTCGGCTTTCCTGCGCCGTCGTCGACGGTCGCACGCGGCTGCGGCGCCTCTATCAGGACGGTGCCGCCAAGATAAGGATGCCGGCGGTCTCGACCGATCCGCTCGAAGCGGTGCTGATCAACACCGCTGGCGGGATGACCGGCGGCGACCGTATCGCCTGGGACGTGGATGTCGGCGCGGCGGCCTCGGCATCGATCACGACCCAGGCCTGCGAGAAAATCTATCGGGCGGCATCCGACCATGCCGAGGTGCGGGTGAAACTATCGGTCGGTGAAAACGGCCGCATCGCCTGGCTGCCGCAGGAAACCATCGTCTTCGACCAGACGGCGTTTGCCCGCACGCTGGACGTCGAGCTTGCCGTCGGCGCCGAGGCGCTGGTGCTGGAGGCCGCCGTCTTCGGCCGCCTGGCCATGGGCGAACACGTCACGAAAGGCAATTTCCATGACCGCTGGCGTGTCCGCCAGGACGGCGAGCTCATTCATGCCGAGGATTTCCGCATCGGACCCGATATCGCGGCCACGCTCGACCGCCCGGCGATTGCCGGTGGCGCGGTCGCGATGGCGACGCTGCTGCTGGTGTCGCCGCGGGCCGAGGCCCTGCTCGATCCGGTTCTGGAGATCGTCGGCGACCAGGGCAGCGCCAGCGCCTGGAGCGTGAGGAAATCTGGCAAGCTTCTTGCGAGGCTCTACGCCGGGGACGGCTATCGGCTCCGCCAGCGGCTGGTTCCGCTGGTCCAATTGCTCAACGGAAAGGCGGGGTTGCCCAAATTATGGTCATTGTAAGTCCGTCTATGCCAGTCCAGGGAAGCGCATGAACCTGACACCGAGGGAAAAGGACAAGCTGCTGATCGCCATGGCGGCGATCGTGGCGCGCAAGCGGCTCGAACGCGGCGTCAAGCTCAATCATCCGGAAGCGATCGCGCTGATCACCGATTTCGTCGTCGAAGGCGCCCGTGACGGCCGCCCGGTCGCCGAGTTGATGGAGGCCGGCGCCTACGTCGTCACGCGCGCGCAGGTGATGCAAGGCATCGCCGAGATGATCCCTGACGTGCAGGTCGAGGCGACATTCCCCGACGGCACCAAGCTGGTGACCGTGCACGAACCCATCAGGTGAGGAGAGAAAAAATGCTTGAGCTGCGTCCCAATTGCGAATGCTGTGACAAGGACCTGCCGCCGCAGGCGACGGACGCGCTGATCTGCACCTTCGAGTGCACCTTTTGCGCCGACTGCGTGGAACACATCTTGGGCGGCACCTGCCCCAATTGCGGCGGCAATTTTTCGGCGCGGCCGATCCGCCCGCCGGCGATGCTGAAGAAATATCCCGCTTCGACCAGGCGCGTTCTCAAAGCTGAAGGGTGCGGGCCCCGCAAGGCGGCGTGACACCACCACCCGCAAACGAAAGGCAAATAGAATGATGTCCGCCAAACGCCTGTGCCTGTCGGCGATCCTACTGCTGGCAGCAGTCATGCCGGCCTATGCCCATGTCGGCATCGGCACGACCTCCTCCTTCACGGTCGGCTTCATGCACCCGCTCTCCGGCCTCGATCACATGACGGTGATGATCGCGGTCGGCCTGTGGGCGGCGCTCAAGGGCGGCAAGGCAATCTGGGCCTGGCCGGCGGCCTTTGTCGGCGTGATGCTGGTCGGCGGCGGGCTCGGCATGCTGCATATGCCGCTGCCGTTCGTCGAACCCGGCATATTGGCGTCCGTCGTGGCGCTCGGGCTGCTGGTGGCGCTGGCAGTCGATCTACCGGTCTCGGCCGGCGTCGCCATCATTGGCCTGTTCGCGCTGTTCCACGGCCACGCGCATGGCACCGAGGTGCCGGAAAATGCCGGCGGGCTGGAATATATAGCCGGCTTTGCCATCGCGACAGTGCTGCTGCATGCCACCGGCATCGCTGCCGGGCTCGGGCTTGGCATCAGGTTCCGTGGCCTGGCCCGCGCCGCCGGTGCGGGCTGCGCGGCGGTCGGTGTCGGCCTCGTCTTCGGCGTGATGTGAGGCACGATGATCCCCGGCGAAATCATCCCCAAAGACGGCGACATCGAACTGAACAAGGGGCTGCCGACCGTCACCCTGAAAGTGGCCAACAGCGGCGACCGGCCGATCCAGGTCGGCAGCCACTATCATTTCTTCGAGACCAACGAGGGACTGAGATTCGACCGCGAGCGGGCGCGCGGCATGCGCCTCGACATCGCCGCCGGCACGGCCATGCGTTTCGAGCCTGGCCAGGAGCGCGACGTGACGCTGGTGCCGCTCGGCGGCAAGCGCGAGGTCTACGGATTTCAGCAGAAGGTGATGGGCAGGCTGTGAGATCGATGGCGTCTCATGCATGTCGCCCAAGAATAATTGGCGCTTTCGACTCAGTCCGACGGCTTGGCCGCAGCGTAGATGACGATCTTTCCAGGGTCATCGAAGTCGACGGCGAGGACGTCCTGTGCCAGCACGCGCCGCGACTCGATGGCGTTGAACAGCAGCGCGTTGGCCTCGATCTCCTTGCGCAGCTCAGCAATGTCGTCCTGATGCTGTTTGACCTTGCTCTCGATCACCGGCGGCGGGCCGCCTTCGCTGCGCGCCGCATCGGTGAGGCGCACAATCTCGACCTTGTCGAGCTTGGACGTCTTGCGCACCATGCCGATGTTTTCACGCGTCCGGTCGATCGCCGTGTTGACGTTGCGGGCTTCGGCGGTGGCGTTGGCCTCTTCCTTCTTGACCTCCGAGCCGACGATGCGGTTGACGGTATCGGGGCTTTCAAGGCCCTGCGCTTTCAACGTGGCGTTGGGCAGGCTCGCCGACAGAAACGCAGCCGCTGCAATGGCATGCAGCCATCGGGGGTCGGGCAAGGTGGTGATGGTCATCGCTCGCTTTCGAGATTTGTTTCGACACTCAAAAGGCGAAACGAATCCAGCCCTGCCAAGGTTCCTTTCCCTCTGCAGCCGGCGGGCCGGACGTCGGCCCGCCGTGCCGCGTTGTCAGCTCGCCTTCTTGGTGATCAGGGTCAGCGCGCCATTGGGCTGCATGCTGGCGGCGACGACCTGCGCCGAGCTAAGCCCCTTGGCTACCAGCGCGGACTTCACCTTGGGCGTGGCGTCGATCGAACTGCGCAATTTCTGGAGGCCGGCGTCGCCACGCTGGGCGATCACCTGGTTGACCTGCGTCTGGGTGTCCTTTGGCAGCTCCGTGATGTCGACGATGTTGACGCTCTGGATCGTCGGAACGGCAGGCTGAGCCTTGGGCGCGGCCGGGGCAGGCGTGGTCGGCGCCGGAGCGGGTTGCTGCTGGGCATTGGCGGCGCCCGCCAGCATCAGCGTGGCGGCGGCTGCAATCAATATCGTCTTGCGCATGGATTTTCCTTCCATCGATTTGGCAAACGGTCGGTTTGGGGTGACGCCCTAACCTCAACCGTCAAATCGGATGAGAAGGTGTCGGCCAGCGGGTCATTGCGTGACCATTGGATGGCGACAATGTGCAGCCAGGCTTCAATCAAATCGCATTTCGGCAAACCACATTTCGGGAGCAATCGCTGATGGCCAGAGTTACCCGCGCCGCCTATGCGCAGATGTATGGCCCGACCGTCGGCGACCGCGTGCGGCTTGCCGACACCGAGCTGTTCATCGAGGTCGAGAAAGATCTCACCACCCATGGCGAGGAAGTAAAATTCGGCGGCGGCAAGGTGATCCGCGACGGCATGGGCCAGAGCCAGGTTTCACGCGCGCAAGGCGCGGTCGACACCGTCATCACCAATGCGCTGGTGGTCGATGCCAGCGCCGGCATCTTCAAGGCCGATATCGGTCTGCGCGACGGCCGCATCGCGGCAATCGGCAAGGCGGGCAATCCGGACATGCAGGAAGGCGTCACCATCATCATCGGTCCCGGCACCGAGATCATTGCCGGCGAGGGCAAGATCCTGACCGCCGGCGGCTTCGACGCGCATATCCATTTCATCTGCCCGCAGCAGATCGAGGAAGCGCTGATGAGCGGCATCACCACCATGCTCGGCGGCGGCACCGGCCCGGCCCACGGCACACTGGCCACCACCTGCACGCCGGGGCCATGGCACATGGCCCGTATGATCCAGTCCTTCGACGCCTTCCCGATGAACATCGGCCTGTCGGGCAAGGGCAACGCTTCGCTGCCTGCGGCACTCGAGGAAATGGTGCTCGGCGGCGCCTGTTCGCTGAAGCTGCACGAGGACTGGGGCACGACGCCGGCGGCCATCGACTGCTGCCTGTCGGTTGCCGACGATTACGACGTGCAGGTGATGATCCATACCGACACGCTGAACGAGTCCGGCTTCGTCGAGAACACGGTGGCGGCGATCAAGGGCCGGACCATCCATGCTTTCCACACCGAAGGCGCCGGCGGCGGCCATGCGCCTGACATCATCAAGGTCTGCGGGCTGCCCAACGTCATTCCGTCCTCGACCAATCCGACCCGGCCCTACACGGTCAATACGCTCTCCGAGCATCTCGACATGCTGATGGTCTGCCATCATCTGTCGCCATCGATCCCCGAGGACATCGCCTTCGCCGAAAGCCGCATCCGCAAGGAGACCATCGCGGCGGAAGACATTCTGCACGACATCGGCGCGTTCTCGATCATCTCGTCGGACAGCCAGGCCATGGGGCGCGTCGGCGAGGTGGCGATCCGCACCTGGCAGACCGCCGACAAGATGAAGCGCCAGCGCGGCGCCCTGCCGCAGGAGACCGGCAACAACGACAATTTCCGCGTTCGCCGCTACATCGCCAAATACACCATCAACCCGGCCATCGCGCATGGGCTGTCCAGGGATATCGGCTCGATCGCTGTCGGCAAGCGCGCCGACCTGGTGCTGTGGAACCCGGCCTTCTTCGGCGTCAAGCCGGATATGGTGCTGATCGGCGGCATGATCGCCGCTGCCCCAATGGGCGATCCCAACGCCTCGATCCCGACACCGCAGCCGATGCACTACCGGCCGATGTTCGGCGCCTATGGCAAGGCCAGGACCAACTCGTCGGTGACCTTCGTCTCCAAGGCGGCGCTCGAGTCGGGGCTGCATGGCAGGCTCGGCGTCGACAAGCAGTTCGTCGCCGTCGAGAACACCCGGGGCGGCATCGGCAAGCATTCGATGGTGCTCAACGACGCCATGCCGCGTATCGAGGTCGATCCCGAAACCTATGAGGTCCGCGCCGACGGCGAGCTGCTGACCTGCGAGCCCGCGACGGTGCTGCCGATGGCGCAGCGGTATTTTCTGTTTTAGGGTCATGGTCTGCAACGAATCTGGACCCGCCATGGACGAGCAAAAGAAGGCAGCCCTGATTTCAAGGATGGGTCCGTTGGAAGCCTACAACGGTGGCGCTGCTCCACGCGTCATGCCGATGATTACGCTGGAGCAGTATTTTGACGGAGCCGAAGGCGAAGCGGGTCTACTGTGCAATAGCCACGCTGCTCCCGACAACGACACGGTCCTGGCGACGTTCAAGTCGATACGCGACCGACCCGAGGTTCACGACATCAGGATAGCGATTACCCAATGCGATAACGGGGAATGGCCGTTCTCGGACAAGGTCGTCGTAGTAACTCGCGCCAGCGAAGACGAAGTGCTTGGCTGGCTGCCGTCTGGCTTTGAGCCGGACGAGACCTGGGAGGGAGATGTCGACCATCTGCCTGCGGAGAAGATCGAGGTTCCGTCCGACTACAGGAAGCTGTGGCTCTGGTACGATTGAGGCCGCAACTGCTGGAGTGCACAGAGTCGACCTATGGCCACCGAAATCACTTCCGCCCACGACATCTTTCCGCATATTCGCATCGTCATGGGCATGGTGATCGGGCTTGGCGTCGCCCGCCTGCTGTCGGGGGTGGCGCGCATCGTCCAGCATCCCGGCCAGTACCGGCTCTATCCCGTGCACCTGGCCTGGGTCGCTTCGGTGCTTCTGATGCTGGTGCATTTCTGGTGGTGGGAGTTCGGCCTCTACACCATCGAGACGTGGACCTTCGGCAAGTACCTGTTCATCATCTTCTATGCGATCACGCTGTTCCTGCTCTGCGCGCTTCTGTTTCCGGATTCGATGCTGGACTACACCAGCTACGAGGATTTCTTCTATTCGCGCCGGGCGTGGTTCTTCGGCCTGCTGGCGGCGACCTATCTGCTCGACGTGATCGACACGCTGCTGAAGGGACCGGAACATTTTGCCCGCTTCGGCAACGAATATCTGTTCCGCACGCCGGTCTTTGTCGCGCTGTGCATCGCCGCGATCCTGGTGCAAGACCGCCGCTTCCACATCGCCTTTGTCGCGGCCGCGCTCGTCTATCAGATATCGTTCATCCTGCGGCTCTTCGACACGATCGTTTGACTACAGCGCCGCGCGTCTTTCCGACGCGCAAAGGACGCTGTAGCACTTTGACTGGCGCCCATTGGGATGAAGTGAGGGATGGTCTAAGCTTCCAGGGAAAGGCAGGTTTGCGCATGTACAAGGCCGTCGGATCGCGTGGATCCCGGGTCAGCCGCGTTCTCTGGATGCTCGAGGAGCTCGGGCAGCCCTATGAATTCGTCGAGGTCAAGCTGCGCTCACCGGAAGCCTATGCGCTGAACCCTTCGGGCAAGGTGCCGATCCTGATCGACGGCGATTTCACGGTGACGGATTCGGCGGCGATCTGCGTCTATCTCGCCGACAAGCACGCCGACAAGGGCATGGGCGCCGATCCAGGCGTTGCCGGGCGTGCCGAAATGGATTCCTGGATGCATTTCGCTCAATCGGAATTCGAAGCACCGCTTTGGAACAAGCTGCGCCATCGCTTCCTGCTGCCGAAGGAGGTGCGGGTCGATGTCGGCCCGGCGGCGGCTTACGACTTCGCGTCCGAGCTCAAGGCTCTGGACCGTCGGCTGGGCGACAAGCCCTTTGCACTGGGCGACCGGTTTTCGGCCGTCGACGTGCTGCTCGGCGATATGGGCGGCTGGGCGCGCGCCGGCCGGTTTCCAATCGAATCCGAGCGCGTCAACGCATATTTCGACCGCGTGCTGGCGCGGCCCGCCCGTGCGCGGGCGCAAGCCAATGGGGGATCCATGAAATGAAGCTCGACATCCGCACCGACTTCACCAAATTTCCCCGCGCCGTCTCGGTGCTGACTGCCGGCAATGCCGGGGCCACGGCACCCTCCGGCCGCGCCATTCTCGCCCATGACGAGCGGCATCTGCGCCGCCGGGCGATCGAGCTTGCCGACGGCAGCAAGGTGCTGGTCGACCTGCCCGAGCCCGTCGCCCTGAACGATGGCGACCGGCTGGTGCTGGAGGATGGCCGCCACATCGAGATCATCGCGGCGCCAGAAGATGTCTACGACATCCGCGCTCGCGACGGCGTGCATCTGGCCGAGCTCGCCTGGCATATCGGCAACCGCCATCTCGCCGCGAGCATCGAGGCCGGGCGCATCCTCATCCTGCGCGACCATGTCATCAGGGCGATGCTGGAGGGGCTGGGGGCCACGGTGACCGATGTCTCCGAGCCGTTCAGGCCGGTGCGCGGCGCCTATTCCGGCCACGGTGGACACAGCCATGATCACGGCCATGCGCACGCCGAGGCGCACGCGCACAGCCATGGTGAAGCGCATTCCCACGCGCACAGCGAATCCCTTTCCCATTCGCATTCCCACGCTGGCCACCACCACGATCATGAGTGACCAGCCTTCCAACATCGCCCTGCTACGGCTGATGGCGTGGCTGTCGCCGGCCTTTCCGGTCGGCGGCTTTTCCTACAGCCATGGTCTGGAACGCGCGGTGCATGACGGGCTGATTGCCGACGCGAAAACCCTCGCCGGGTGGCTGGAAACGCTGGTCGAGATGGGTTCGGGCTGGAACGACGCCGTGCTGTTCGCCGAGAGCTGGCGCCGCGCGCGCAACGACGGTGATCTAGACGAAATTGCAGCACTTGCCGAGGCGCTCGCCGGTTCGCGTGAACGCCACACCGAGGCCATGCTGCAAGGCGCCGCCTTTCTCAAAGCGGCGGCAGCCTGGCCCAGCCCCGTGCTGGAGCGCCTGCCGGCCGAATGCGCCTATTGTGTCGCCGTCGGCGCCATCGCAGGCGGCAATGCGATTGCGCTTCAGGACGCGCTGTCCGCCTTCCTGCAGGCCTTCTTCTCCAACCTCGTCCAGGCCGCGATCCGGCTCGGCATCGTTGGCCAGAGCAAGGCCACCGCGCTGCTTGCCGGCTTCGAGCCGCTGGCGTTGTCGACAGCCGGCCGCGCCGCGCGCTCGACATTGGACGATCTCGGCGGCTGCGCCCTTGTCTCCGAAATCATGGCTATGAGACACGAAACCCAGTATTCGCGGTTGTTCCGTTCATGATTTTTCTCGCCTTCGCGCTATCGTTTGTCCTGCTGCTGATCACGGCGCTGCATGTCTACTGGGGCATTGGCGGCATCTGGCCGGGCCGGGATGCGGCCTCCTGCGCCCGCGCCGTCGTCGGCTTTCGCGGCGTCGATGAGATGCCGACACCGTTCGCCAGTTTCGCAGTTGCCGCGTGCCTTGCCCTGGCGACACTGTGGCCGCTGGCGCTTGAAGGCGTCTTTGCCTCGCCCTTTCCCAAGCAAGGCCTCGCCGCCACCTCGCTGCTCATCGGGCTGGTGTTCCTGGGGCGCGGCATTGCCGGCTTCACGCCATGGTGGCGACGGCTGGCGCCGGAACAACCTTTCGCGCGGCTCGACCTGCGCTACTACTCGCCGCTGTGCCTGTTGATCGGGCTCGGCTTCGCCATCCTCGCCATCACGGAGTTTCCCGCATGACACAGAAAAATGGCCCGCTGCGCGTCGGCATTGGCGGTCCGGTCGGTTCGGGCAAGACGACGCTGACCGAAAAGCTGTGCAAGGCGCTGCGCGACGAATTCTCGATCGCTGTGGTGACCAACGACATCTACACCAAGGAAGACGCCATGATGCTGGCCCGGCTGCAGGCGCTGCCGGAGGATCGCATAATGGGTGTCGAGACCGGTGGCTGTCCGCATACCGCCATCCGTGAGGATGCCTCGATCAACCTGCAGGCGATCGCCGAGATGAACAAGAAATTCCCCGACCTCGACATCGTTTTCATCGAATCCGGTGGCGACAACCTCGCCGCCACCTTCTCGGCTGATCTCGCCGACCTCACGCTTTATGTCATCTCGGTCTGCCAGGGCGAGGAGATCCCGCGCAAGGGCGGGCCGGCGATCACCCGCTCCGATTTCCTGGTCATCAACAAGAGCGATCTGGCGCCCTATGTGAACGTCAATCTCGATGTCATGGAGAGCGACGCCGGCCGCATGCGCGGCAAGCGGCCGTTCGGCTTCACCGACCTGTCGCGCGGCAAGGGTCTGCGGGAGGTCATCGACTTCATCGTCGAGCATGGCGGCCTGCGGGCTGGCGCCGCCGCCAGCACGGCGGCATAGGCAAGGACATCGGCGTCCGGCGGCGATCGCAACAAGGACCTTGGCTCTGCACCAAGCGAAAGCGGTTGCGAGCCTCGGCTGGTCGCGGCATTCTCGCCTCTTTCACGGAGTGTCCTCGATGAGCATCGCCCGCCTGCAAAAGGAAACGCTGACCAACCTGCCCTTCTATGAGGAGCGCGTCGATCTCGCCTGCGCCTTTCGCTGGACGGCGCGGCTCAACATGCACGAGGCGGTGGCCAACCATTTCTCGCTGGCGGTCAATGACGACGGCACGCAGTTCCTGATGAACCCCAACCAGGTGCATTTCTCGCGCATCAAGGCGAGCGACCTGCTGCTGATCGACGCCAACGATCCCGACACGCTCTCGGGGCCGAACGCGCCCGACCCGACGGCGTGGGGGCTGCATGGCGCCATCCATCGCAATGTCCGCCACGCGCGCTGCGTCATACATGTGCATTCCATACACGCCACGGTGCTGGCATCGCTCGCCGACTCTCGCCTGCCGCCGATCGACCAGAACTCGGCGATGTTCTTCAACCGCCATGTCGTCGATGCCCATTATGGCGGGCTGGCCTTCGAGGAGGAGGGCGAACGCTGCTCTCAGCTCCTCGTCGATCCCAAGGTCAAGGTGATGGTGATGGGCAATCACGGCGTGCTGGTCATCGGCGACACGGTCGCCGATGCCTTCAACCGCATGTTCTATTTCGAGCGCGCCGCCGAGACCTACATCAAGGCGCTGTGGACCGGCCGCCCGCTGCGCACGCTGTCCGATGCGATCGCCGAGAAGACGGCAAGCGAGATGGACGACTATCCCGGCCAGGCCGAACGCCACCTCAGCGAGTTGAAGGCGATCCTCGACGAGCAGGAACCGGTCTACCGCAACTGAGCCTCTGAAGGCTAAAGCCCGAGTTCGGCGCGCAATTCCTCGGCGCTGTTGATGACGATAGCACCGGGCGGGCCTTCCATCGGCTTTTCCGGCCAGAAGATCGTCGTCATGCCTGCCGCCAGCCCCGCCATGGCGCCCGGCCAGCTGTCGTCGATCGCTATCGCCTCAGCAGGAGCGACGCCAGCGAGATATGCGGCGCGCAGGAAGGGTTCGGCGTGCGGCTTGCCCTCGCGCACATCGTTGCGGCTGATCGTCTTCATGCCGGGATAGGTCAGCCCGACCATCCGAAGGTTGGCGTCGACGATCATGCGGTCCGAATTCGACACCACGGCTTGCGCCACGCCCCTTGCCCGCAAGTCGTTGAAGATCTCGATCGCGCCGGGGCGCGGCTGCAAGCGCTCGACCAGCGGCAGATAGTGCTCGTATTTGCGGATGATCCAGTCGTCGAAGGGCAGGTCCAGGCAGAACTCGTCGCGCATCATCTCATAGACCGGCCAGGCGGCGACGCCGAGCACGCGCTCATGCAGGTCGGCCGGCGGGACGAGGCCGACATTGCGCATCGCCGCCACCAAAGCGGCCTCGTGCAGCGGTTCGCTGTCGACCAGCGTGCCGTCCATATCCCAGAAAACCGCTTTCGGCGTCATGCAAGGCTCCTTTTTGCGATCCCTTAAAGGGTTTACGCGGGGAGATAAACCTTCCCGATCGCAGAACGTGCCGGCTGTCGGAACTGAAACCGATGGTCTTTCTCCGGCGCAATCATCGCCGAAGAACGAAATTCTCTCGCCATGTGCCCCCAAGCTTGCAAGCAATTGCCCTTGAGATTGACAATTGCGCAGCAGCCCGTTCCCTGCAAGAGTAGAAGCGGACCGCGCTCATGACAGGCGGTTTCGGGAGGCAGGACGTGAATACCCGGCAAGATGGCGGCAGCAACAGGCTGGACGACGCGGCGCGCGCCGGCTGGCTTTATTATGTTGCCGGCAACACGCAGGACCAGATCGCCACCACGCTCGGCATATCGCGGCAGACGGCGCAGCGGCTGGTGTCGCTGGCGGTGTCGGAAGGCTTGATCAAGGTCCGTGTCGACCATCCGATCGCCAACTGCCTCGATCTGGCGGCGCGGCTGAGATCGCGCTTCGCGTTCGACCTAGTCGAAGTGGTGCCGAGCGATCCCAATTCATCGTCCACCACCATCGGCATCGCCGAGGCGGCGGCGGCCGAGATCGAGCGGCGGCTGCGCTCGCCGACGCCGATCGTCATGGCGATCGGCACTGGTCGCACGCTGAAGGCGGCGATCGAACAACTGCCGCCGATGGAATGCCCGCAGCACAAGGTCGTGTCCCTGACCGGCAACATCTCGCCGGACGGCTCGGCCGCCTTCTACAACGTCATCTTCACCATGGCCGACAGGGTCAAGGCGCGATCCTTCCCGATGCCGCTGCCGGTCATCGCCTCTTCGCCGGAGGAGCGCGAGATGCTGCTCAACCAACCGATGATCCAGCCGACGCTGGCGCTGGCCGCCGAGGCCGACGTCACCTTCATCGGTATTGGCGATCTCGGCCCCAAGGCACCGCTCTATGAGGACGGTTTCATTTCCGAAAGTGAACTGAAGGCGCTGCAGAAGGCCGGCGGCATCGCCGAAATCGTCGGCTGGGTATACGATCGCGAAGGCCGCATGATCGAGGGCATCACCAACGACCGGGTGTCGTCGGCTTCGCTGCCATCGCGCGAAAAATCCCTGGTGATTGCACTGGCGATGGGCGAACGCAAACTGCCGGGTATCCTGGCGGCGGCCAACCGGCGGTTGATCAACGGCCTCATCACCGACGAGCGGACGGCGGCGGCCCTGCTGGCCAGCGTTTGATCGGGCTGCCGTCGATCGCAGACGCCGGCCCGACTGATTTCCGATAAAGCCAGCCGGGCTATTTGCCCCGCCCGAAAGGGTCGTTGCCGTCGAGGAAGCCGACGTCGCGCTGCAGATGCGGCGACAGGTCCCTGATGTCGAGATGCGTCCGTTTTCTGATTGCGAACCAGCCCAATCCGTCCGTGAGCCACGAAATCCAGCGATGATCCGGAGCGGGAGTGCACTTTTGCTGCGCCATGGTCATGATCGTCAACCTTCGCTATCCTGAACCCGAATGAATGGTTGACTCTGAATGTCGGTCTTGCCGGCCGGCTTTGCCAATCGAACATCTGTTATGGCCCATAAGGAGGTTTTATGCCTGACCTCAGCTCGCGACAGCTCTCCCAACTCCCGCCGCTGCAAGCGATCAGGGTGTTCGACGCGGTGGCGCGGCATCTTTCCTTCACCAAGGCCGCCGAGGAGCTCGCCATGACGCAGGCGGCGGTCAGCTATCAGATCAAGGTGCTGGAGGAGCGGGTCGGCACACCGCTGTTCCTGCGGCGGCCGCGCCAGATTGTGCTGACCGAAGCCGGACAGCGCCTTGCCCCGGGGGTCAGTGAAGCCTTTGCCCTTCTTGGCCAGGCCTACGCCGCGGCGCGCGGCGGCGCCGACGGGCTGCTGTGCGTCACCACGGTGCTGACCTTTGCCTCGAACTGGCTGGCGCACCATCTCGGCTCGTTCCAGATCGCTCATCCCTCCCTTGCCGTTCGGCTCGAGACGTCAAGCCGCCTGACCGACTTCGCCCGCGAGGATGTCGATCTCGCCATCCGTTCGGGCGGCGGCAAATGGCCGGGACTGGAAGCCTACAAGCTACTCGATGCCGATTTCACGCCGATGCTGAGCCCGAAACTCGCGGCGAGCATCGGCGGCGTCAAAGAGCCGGCCGACCTGTTGCGGCTGCCGATCCTCGATCCCGGCGACATCTGGTGGACCGAGTGGTTTTCGGCTGCCGGCGTCAACTCGCACGACCTTGCCAAACGGCCCGGCAGCAGCATGGGCGCGCAGGCCTATGAGGCCAATGCGGCCATCGCCGGCCATGGCGTGGCGATCCTGACCCGGGCGCTGTTCAAGGCGGAACTCGCCGACGGCCGGCTGATCCAGCCTTTCGACCTGGTGGGCGACGATGGCCATGCCTATTGGCTGGTCTATCCCCAGGCGCGCCGCAACGTGCCGAAGATCCGCGCCTTCCGCGACTGGCTGCTGGCCGAAATCGCCTGCTGACAGGCAAGTCCTCCGGCACTCCAATCCTGCCCTGTCGCCTGAATGGCTGTCCTGTCGCCTGAATGCCCAGGACCGGCGAAGTCGGCTTGGCAATTTCCACACACACATGGTCCGCCGATACCGCCGGGTGCTGCGCTGCAGCATCGAATCCGGCTTGACATAATTGACGTCAGGTGAGTAATTGCTCAAAGCCAAGGCAAATGCTCATCTTGGTTCATGGGAGGAATTTGATGAAACTTCGTACGCTCACCCTGGGCTTGTTGTCGGCCAGCGCTCTTGCCTTCGCCGCACATGCCGAATCCATCACCATCGCCACCGTCAACAATGGCGATATGGTCCGCATGCAAAAGCTGACGGAAGACTTCACCAAGGCTAACCCCGACATCCAGCTCAACTGGGTCACGCTCGAAGAAAATGTGCTGCGCGAGCGTGTGACCACCGACATCGCCACCAAGGGCGGCCAGTATGACGTGATGACGATCGGCACCTATGAAGTTCCGATCTGGGCCAAGCAGAGCTGGCTTCTGCCGCTCGACAAGCTCGGCGACGACTATGACGCCAAGGACATCATCCCGGCCATATCAGGCGGTCTTTCGGTTGATGGCAAGCTCTATGCAGCGCCCTTCTACGGCGAAAGCTCCTTCGTCATGTACCGCAAGGACCTGATGGACAAGGCCGGGCTGAAGATGCCCGACGCGCCGACCTGGGACTTCATCAAGCAGGCCGCCGACAAGATGACCGACCGCGCCAATGGCGTGAACGGCGTCTGCCTGCGCGGCAAGGCCGGTTGGGGCGAGAACATGGCTTTCCTGACCGCCATGTCGAACTCCTTCGGCGCACGCTGGTTCGACGAGAACTGGAAGCCGCAGTTCGACCAGCCCGAATGGAAGAACACCCTGCAGTTCTATGTCGACCTGATGAAGGCCGACGGTCCCGAGGGCGCATCGTCCAACGGCTTCAACGAAAACCTGGCGCTGTTCCAGCAGGGCAAGTGCGGCATGTGGATCGACGCCACGGTCGCCGCATCCTTCGTATCGGACCCGAAGAACTCCACCGTCGCCGACAAGGTCGGTTATGCGCTGGCACCCGACAATGGCCTGGGCAAGCGCGGCAACTGGCTGTGGGCCTGGTCGCTGGCCATTCCCGCCGGCACGCAGAAGGCGGATGCTGCCGAGAAGTTCGTCTCCTGGGCAACCAGCAAGCACTATGCCGAACTGGTCGCCTCGAAGGAAGGCTGGGCCAATGCTCCTCCCGGCACGCGCTCCTCGCTCTACGCCAATGCCGACTACCAGAAGGCGGCTCCGTTCGCCAAGATGACGCTGGACTCGATCAATGCCGCCGACCCGACGCATCCGACCGTCAAGCCGGTGCCCTATGTCGGCGTGCAGTTCGTCGCCATCCCTGAGTTCCAGGGCCTTGGCACCACTGTCGGCCAGCTCTTCTCGGCGGCTCTTGCCGGCCAGTCGAGCGTCGACGACGCCTTGAAGCAGGCCCAGGACGCTGCCACCGCGGCAATGACCGAAGGCGGTTATATCAAGTAGGCTCCTCCCGGTGCCGAATGCCGGTCGCCTCCTTGACCGGCAACGGCCGCCCGAGTCCCAGTTCGGGCGGCCGCCTTTAACGCCTTTTGAAAATTCAGTCTGACCATTGAAGGGTGACCGTCATGGCTACTCAGCAGACCCGTTCGCTTGCCCGTTTCATGATGGCGCCATCTGTCGTGCTCCTGCTGGTCTGGATGGTTGTTCCACTGGCGCTCACGCTGTGGTTCTCCTTCCAGCAGTACAACCCGCTCAACCCGATCCGCGACGGGTTCGTCGGCTTCTCGAACTACGCGCTGTTCTATTCCAACCCGGCATTCCTGCAATCGATCCTCAACACGCTTACGCTGGTGATCAGCGTGCTGTTGATCACGGTGATCGGCGGCATCCTGCTGGCGCTTTTGATCGATCAGCCGATGTGGGGACAAGGCATTGTCCGCATCCTCGTCATCTCGCCGTTCTTCGTCATGCCGCCGGTGGCCGCGTTGGTCTGGAAGAACATGATCATGCACCCGCAATACGGGGTCTTTGCCGACATAGCGCGCTTCTTCGGCGCCCAGCCGATCGACTGGTTCGGGCAACATCCGATGACGGCGATCATCATCATCGTCGCCTGGCAATGGCTGCCCTTTGCGACGCTGATCCTGTTGACCGCGCTGCAGTCGCTCGACGGCGAGCAGAAGGAGGCCGCCGAGATGGACGGCGCCGGCTTCATCAGCCGCTTCATCCATCTGACGCTGCCGCACATGTCGCGCGCCATCACCGTCGTCATCCTGATCCAGACGATCTTCCTTTTGTCGGTCTATGCCGAGATCCTCGTCACCACCAATGGTGGCCCTGGATACGCCTCCACCAACCTGCCCTTCCTCGTCTACCAGAAGGCCTTGCTGGAGTTCAAAATCGGCCAGGCATCCGCCGGCGGCATCATCGCTGTCATTCTCGCCAACATCGTTGCCTTCTTCGCCATGCGCGCCGTCGGCAAGAACCTGGACAAGTAAGGGAGGATTAAGATGGCACGCTCAGTCACCACCCAGCACAAGACAATCGCGACCGTTGCCGCCTGGATCGTCGCGCTGCTGATCTTCTTCCCGATCCTCTACACGATCATCACCTCGTTCAAGTCGGAGCAGGAAGCCATCCAGGGGTTCAACCTGATCCCGTCGGGAACGTTTGAGAGCTACACCGAGGTTCAGGCGCAGAGCGGTTACTTCAAGTTCTTCTTCAACTCGGTGCTGCTCTCGGTCGGCTCGACCATCCTGGCCCTGCTTGTCGCCATTCCGGCGGCATGGTCGATGGCTTTCTCGCCGACCAAGCGGACCAAGGACATCCTGATGTGGATGCTGTCCACTAAGATGATGCCGGCGGTCGCCGTGCTGTTCCCGATCTACCTGATCTTCCGCAACTTCGGGCTGCTCGACAGCCGCATCGGCCTGATGGTCATGCTGATGCTGATCAACCTGCCGATCGTGGTGTGGATGCTCTACACCTACTTCCGCGAAATCCCGGGCGAGATCTTGGAAGCGGCGCGCATGGACGGGGCTTCGCTGTGGAACGAGATCGTCTATGTGCTAACGCCGATGGCAGTGCCGGGCATCGCCTCGACCATGCTGTTGAACATCATCCTGGCCTGGAACGAGGCATTCTGGACGATCCGGCTGACCACCACGGACGCCGCACCCCTGACCGCCTTCATCAGCTCGTTCTCCAGCCCGCAAGGCCTGTTCTGGGCCAAGCTTTCGGCCGCCTCGACGCTGGCCATCGCCCCGATCCTGATCATGGGCTGGTTCAGCCAGAAGCAGCTGGTACGCGGCCTGACATTCGGTGCGGTGAAGTAACAGAAATTGCCTGAAGCAATCCGGCAGAAATAGCCCTCGGGGAGGAAACCATGGGAAACATCACGCTCAAGAACGTCTCCAAGCATTTTGGATCGACGATCATCATCCCCGGCCTCGACCTGGTGATCGAAAATGGCGAGTTCGTCGTCTTCGTCGGCCCGTCGGGTTGCGGCAAGTCCACGCTGCTGCGCTTGATCGCCGGGCTGGAGGACACCAGCGGCGGCACCATCAACATCGATGGCCGCGATGTCACCGGTGAAGCGCCGGCCAAGCGCAAGCTGGCCATGGTGTTCCAGTCCTATGCGCTCTATCCGCACATGACGGTGGCCAAGAACATCGCCTTCCCGCTGAAGATGGCGGGGGAAGACCAAGCGACCATCGACAAGAAGGTGAAGGATGCGGCGCGCGTCTTGAACCTGACCAACTATCTCGAACGCCGGCCCGGCCAGCTCTCCGGCGGCCAGCGCCAGCGCGTCGCCATCGGCCGTGCCATCGTGCGCCAGCCCTCGGCCTTCCTGTTCGACGAACCGCTGTCCAACCTCGATGCGGCGCTCCGCGGCACGATGCGGCTGGAGATCAGCGAGTTGCATCATCAGCTCAAGACGACGATGATCTACGTCACCCACGACCAGGTCGAAGCCATGACCATGGCGGACAAGATCGTCGTGTTGAACGCCGGCAACATCGAGCAGGTCGGCTCGCCGATGGAGCTCTACAAGACGCCGCGCAACCTGTTCGTCGCCGGCTTCATCGGCTCGCCGAAGATGAACCTGATCGAAGGGGCGCCAGCGGCCAAATACAGCGCCAAGACCATCGGCATCCGTCCAGAGCACATGGAGATCTCGACCACGGCGGGCGAATGGAAAGCCATCGTCGGCGTTGCCGAGCATCTCGGCTCCGACACCTTCCTGCATGTCCAGGCCGATGGCGTCGGTCCGCTGACGGTGCGCGCCGACGGCGAACTCGCCGTCCACCACGGCGACACCATCTACCTGACGCCCGACAAGGCCAAGCTGCATCGCTTCGGCGCCGACGGGAAGGCGATGTGAGCATGCGCCTGGCCGGCAAATCCGCGCTGATCACGGGTTCGGCCCGTGGCATCGGCAGAGCCTTCGCCGAAGCCTATGCCGGCGAAGGCGCCACCGTTGCCATTGCCGACATCAATCTCGAGGCTGCGCGGAAGACAGCCGCCGAGATCGGCGGAAAGGCCTATGCGGTCAAGCTCGACGTAACCGACCTCGCCTCCATCGAGGCGGCGGTGAAAACCGTCGAGACGACGACCGGTGGTCTCGACATCCTGATCAACAACGCCGCCCTGTTCGATCTGGCGCCGATCGTCGAGATCACCAAGGCAAGCTACGACAAGCTGTTTTCCGTCAACGTCGCCGGCACGCTGTTCATGCTGCAGGCAGCAAGCCGCTCGATGATCGCGCGGGGCAAGGGCGGCAGGATCATCAACATGGCGAGCCAGGCAGGACGGCGCGGCGAGGCGCTGGTCGGCGTCTATTGCGCCACCAAGGCCGCCGTCATCTCGCTGACCCAATCGGCAGGGCTCGACCTGATCAAGCACGGCATCAACGTCAACGCGATTGCCCCTGGGGTCGTCGACGGCGAGCACTGGGATCACGTCGATTCGCTGTTTGCCAAGTATGAAAACCGGCCGAAGGGCGAGAAGAAGAGGCTGGTTGGCGAGGCGGTGCCGTATGGCCGCATGGGCACGGCGGAGGACCTCACCGGCATGGCGGTCTTTCTCGCCAGCAGCGATGCCGAATACATCGTCGCCCAGACCTACAATGTCGATGGCGGCCAGTGGATGAGTTGAGGGCGGGGGTGGTCTCTGCTCCTCGTCCCTCCGCGGGGAGCAGAGGCCGACAAACGAAGGCCGAAGCCGGCCAAAGGGTAAAACAGATGACCGTGAAACTCTCGTCTTCCAACCTCGCCAAGCTGCCCGCCAAGGTTGCCGGTCCCAAATACGACCGCGCGGCGCTCAAGCCCGGCATCGTCCATTTCGGCGTCGGCAATTTCCACCGCTCGCATCAGGCCGTCTATCTCGACGATTTGTTCAATTCGGGAATCGGCCATGAGTGGGCGCTGGTCGGCGCCGGCGTGTTCGAGGGCGAGAAGATCGGCCGCGGCAAACTGGAGGAGCAGGACTGGCTGACCACCGTGGTCGAACAGGATAGCGGCCATATGAGTGCCCGCGTCACCGGCGTCATGATCGACTTCCTGATGCCGGGCGATGCGGCGGGCATCATCGAACGGCTCGCCGACCCGGCGATCAAGATCGTTTCGCTGACTATCACCGAAGGCGGCTACTTCATCGACCCGGCTTCCGGCGTCTTCAACCCGACCCATCCCGACATCGTCGCCGACGCGCAGCCGGGCGCCACGCCGAAGACGGTGTTCGGCATCATCCTCGCCGGGCTGGTCCGCCGGCGCGATGACGGCGTCGTGCCGTTCACCGTCATGTCCTGCGACAACATTCCCCACAATGGCCACGTCACCTCCGATGGCGTCATCGGCCTTGCCCGGCTAATCGACGAGGATCTGGCAAACTGGGTCAGCGAGCATGTCGCCTTTCCCAATGGCATGGTCGATCGCATCACGCCGGCCACCACGGATCGCGAACGCGGCATCCTGGTCAGCGAGTTCGGGCTGGAGGACAACTGGCCGGTGTTCTGCGAGCCGTTCCGGCAATGGGTGCTGGAAGACCATTTCACCGACGGCCGGCCGCCGCTGGAAAAGGTCGGCGTACAGTTCGTCAAGGACGTCGCGCCCTACGAGCTGATGAAGATCCGCATCCTCAATGGCGGCCATGCCACGATCGCCTATCCGGCCGGACTGATGGACATCCATTTCGTCCATGAGGCAATGCAGGAACCACTGGTCAGCGGCTTTCTGGCCAAGCTCGAACGGGAAGAGATCATTCCGACCGTGCCGCCGGTACCGGACACGGTTCTGGAGGACTATTACCAACTCATCGAGAGCCGCTTTTCCAATCCGAAGATCGGCGACACGGTGCGCCGGCTCTGCCTCGACGGCTCCAACCGCCAGCCCAAATTCATCATCCCGACCATTGCCGACCGGCTGAAGGCCGGCAAAGGCGTCGCCGGCCTGGCGCTGGAATCGGCCCTGTGGTGCCGCTACTGCTTCGGCACGACGGACAGCGGCGCCGTCATCGAGGCCAACGACCCGAGCTGGAACCGGCTGCAGGCGACGGCAAAGGCGGCAAAGGACGCGCCCGCCGCCTGGCTTGCCATGGAGGACATCTACGGCGATGTCGGCCACGCCACGGCGTTTGTCGAGGCCTTTGCCCATGCGCTCAACGTGCTGTGGGCGAACGGCACACGCGCGACGCTGACGCGTTACCTCGCCGGCGCGCTCTGAGACCATTCGGCGCCATGACGCCTGAACTGGTCATCTTCGACTGCGATGGGGTGCTCGTCGACAGCGAGGCGCTCTCAGTCTCTGCGCTGCTTGGCATGATCCGGCTTGCCGGCGGCAGCATCGGCGAGGATGTCGCCTACGAGCATTTCCTCGGCAAGAGCATGAAAAGCGTGCGCGAGATCCTCGGCCGCGAGTTCGGGCTTGAGATCACCGACAGCCAGCTCACCGACATGCGCGTCGAATTGATGCGCAGGTTTCGCGAGGAGCTGAAGCCGATCCCTGGTGTTAAGGAGATACTGCCGAGGCTCGGGCTGCCCTTCTGTGTCGCGTCCTCGGGCACGCTCGACCGCATCCGCTACGCGCTCGACGTCACCGGGTTGCTCGGGCTGATGGAGCCGCATCTGTTCAGCGCCGCTATGGTGACCATGGGAAAGCCGGCGCCGGATCTGTTCCTCCATGCCGCCGCCAGCATGCGGGCCCATCCGCGCAAATGCCTCGTCGTCGAGGACAGCCCGGCCGGCATCGCTGCGGCGCGGGCGGCGGGCATGCGCGTCTTCGCCTTCACCGGCGGCTCGCATGCCGGCAACCCGAGCTTGCAAGCGCGGCTTGCGTCGAGTGAACCGGACTTTATATTCGCTGACATGCTGCAATTGCCCGATCTGATTGCAGGCCTGGGAGCGAGAGTAAGAGCATCTTGAAACAGTTCGTTTGCGCGGTCGATGTCGGCACCGGGAGCGCTCGCGCGGGCATTCTCGACACCAGCGGCACCTTGCTCGGCCGGGCCGAACGGCCGATCGCCATGAACCAGCCGAAGCCCGATCACGCCGAGCATGATTCGCGCGATATCTGGTCGGCCGTCTGCATCGCCGTGCGTGCCGCGCGCGAGAAAGCCGGCGTCGCCGTCGAGGATGTCGTCGGCATCTCCTTCGACGCCACCTGTTCGCTGGTGGTGCGCGACCGGCAAGGCGACCAGCTCAGCGTCTCGGTCACCGGCGACAGGCGTTGGGACACCATTGTCTGGCTCGACCACCGCGCCATCGCCGAGGCCGACGAATGCACGGCCAGCGGCCACGCCGTGCTCGACTATGTCGGCGGCGTCATGTCGCCGGAAATGGCGACACCGAAGCTGATGTGGCTGAAACGGCACCTGCCGAAGATCTGGAATGAAGCCGGCTACCTATTCGACCTGACCGACTTCCTGACCTGGCAGGCGACCGGCTCCCTGGCTCGTTCGCAATGCACGCTGACCGCCAAATGGACCTATCTGGCGCATGAGGAGAATGGTTGGCGCCGCGATTTCTTCGAGCTCGTCGGCCTCGACGATCTTTTCGAGCACGGGAACCTGCCCGAGAGGGCCAGTCCGGTGGGCACCGATATCGGGCCGCTGACGGCGCAAGCGGCGGCGGATCTCGGCCTCACGCAGAAATGCCGGGTCGGCGCCGGCGTCATCGATGCCTATGCCGGTGCGCTTGGCGTGCTCGGCGGGTTTGCCGGCGACGAACAGGACATCGGCCGGCACCTGGCGCTGATCGCCGGCACTTCGAGCTGCGTCATGGCGATGTCGCCCGATCCACAACCCTTCGCCGGGGTCTGGGGTCCCTACTACGGCGCGGCGCTGCCGAAGCTGTGGCTCTCGGAGGGCGGGCAGTCCGCCACCGGCGCCCTGCTCGACCATATCATCCGCTGGCACGGCGCCGGCGGCGAGCCGGACGCCGCCATGCATGCCAAGATCGCCAGGCGCGTCGCCGAGTTGCGTGCAGCCGAAGGCGAGGCGCTCGCCGCACGGCTGCATGTGCTGCCGGACTTCCACGGCAACCGTTCGCCGCTCGCCGATCCGCACGCCGTCGGCGTAGTCAGCGGGCTGACGCTGGACTCCTCCTTCGACAGCCTGTGCAAGCTCTACTGGCGCACCGCTGTCGGCATTGCGCTGGGCGTGCGGCATGTGCTGGAGGCGTTGAACGAAAACGGCTACCTGATCGACACGCTGCATGTCACCGGCGGCCACACCAAGAACCCGCTCTTGATGGAGCTCTATGCCGACGCCACCGGCTGCACGGTGGTCGAGCCGCTGGCCGACGAAGCGGTGCTGCTCGGCACCGGCATGGTCGCCGCCACCGCGGCCGGGATTTTCCCGGACCTCAACGCCGCCTGCCTTGCCATGCAGCAGGGCGGCAGGACGCGTGCGTCGAACCCGAAATCGGCCGGGCGTTTCGACCGCGATTACAGGATTTTCCTGGAGATGCACCGGCAGCGGCAGATGCTGGACGCGATACGGTAGCGCACGTCTCTAAATCAAAGAGATGGAGCATCATGTCGTCCGAAACCGCTTCACACTTTCCGGCATCATGCTCTATTGGCTCAGCAGGGACGCGCCGGACTCGGCATCGAACAGATGAAGGCTCGTTTCGTCAACGGTGTAGCGGACATTGCTGTTGACGGCCGGGCATTCGCGGGTCGGCACCAGCGCGCTGATTTCCTTGCCGCCGGAACCGAAGATCACCAGTGCGTCGTTGCCATGAAACTCGATGAGGTCGGCCGTGCCTTCCAGAAGGTTGCCGGCTTCAGGGCCGGCGGTCTTCAGGTCCGGAGGCCTGATGCCAAGCACTGCGCGCTGGACGCCTTGCAGATCGAAGCGGGAGCCTTCGATGGAAAAGATCGATCCGGCACTCGTCAGCGTCCAGCGGTCTTCCTTTCGTCCGACCGTGACGTCGATGAAATTCATGTTCGGCGTTCCAATGAACCCGGCGACGAACAGATTGCCTGGCCGCTCGTAGATTTCCGCCGGCGAGCCGATCTGCTCGATCCTGCCATCGCGCAGCAGCACGATGCGGTCCGCGAGCGTCATCGCCTCCAACTGGTCGTGGGTGACGTAGACGGTGGTCGTCTTCAACGACTGGTGCAGCCGGGCGATCTCGACGCGCATGTGGTTGCGAAGCTTGGCATCCAGATTGGACAGCGGCTCGTCGAACAGGAAGACCTTCGGCGTCTTGATCATGGCGCGGGCAATCGCCACGCGCTGCTGCTGGCCGCCGGACAGTGCGGACGGCTTGCGGCCGAGATAAGGGTCCAGGCCCAGCGTCTTCGAAACCGCTTCGACGCGCTGTTGTATTTCAGCCATCGGCACCTTCTGGCGCTTCAGGCCGAAGGCGATGTTGTCGAAGATCGTCATATGCGGGTAGAGCGCATAGTTCTGGAACACCATGGCAATGCCGCGATCGCCCGGGTCGAGGTCATTGACCACCTTGCCGCCGATCGAGACCTCGCCGCCGCTGATATCCTCCAGCCCCGCCAGCATGCGCAGCAAGGTCGACTTGCCGCAGCCGGAAGGCCCCAAGAAGACGACGAATTCGTGTTCCTCGATGCTCAGATTGAGGTCGCGGATGACGGTCGTGGCGCCATAGGATTTCTCGACATGGGAGCAGGTAATCGCGGACATGGTCAGGTCTTCTCGTCGGAAATCAGGATCTGCAGCTTGACGTCTTCCGGATGCGCCGCCGCCGCGCGCTCGAAAGCCTCGATGCTCTCGCTGAAAGGGTATGTACCGGTGATCAGCGGATTGAGGTCGACCTTGCCGGATGCGATCAGTTGCAGGGCACGGTCGAAGATGTTGGCGTAGCGGAACACCGTCTCGATCCGCACTTCCTTCGATATGGCCGCCGGCACGTTGAGTGCCACCGGCTCCACCGGCAGCCCGACAAGGACCACCGCGCCGCCGGGACGCACGACATCGAACAGATTGGCGAACGCCTTCGGGCTGCCGCTGGCCTCGAAGACGATGTCCGCCCCCCAATTGTCGGTGACCGCCGCAACCGCATCGACCAGTGACTGCTCGCCGATATTGACCGGCACGATGCCCGCATAACGCGCCGCAATTTCGAGCTTGGGGGCGGAGAAGTCGGAAATCAGCACCTTCGAGCAGCCGCCGGCAAGGGCAGCGAGCGAAATCATGATGCCGATCGGGCCGCAGCCGACGACAACCGCGACGTCGCCGGGAACGATGCGGGCGCGGGCGGCGGCCTGCATGCCGATGGCAAAGGGTTCGACCATCGCCCCTTCGGCGAAGGAGACATTGTCCGGCAGCCTGTAAGTGAACGCGGCGGGATGAACGGCTTGAGGCGCAAGAATGCCGTGAACCGGCGGCGTCGCCCAGAAGCTGACATCCGGGTCGACATTGTAGATGCCGAGTTTTGTCGCGCGTGAGGACAGGTTCGGCACGCCGGGCTCCATGCAGACGCGGTCGCCGACCTTCAGCGTCCTGACATTGGCGCCGATTTCGGTGATCGTTCCGGACGCTTCATGGCCGAGCACCATCGGCGCGCGCACGACGTAACTGCCGATGGCGCCATGGGTGTAATAGTGCACGTCGCTGCCGCAGACACCGACCGTGTGGATGGCGATCCTGACGTCGTCCGGCCCGACGTCGAGCGGCAACGCGATCTCGCGCAGCGCCAGTTCGCCCTTCTTCTCAAGCACCAATGCCCGCATCGTGTCGTCCTCGCTTCAAGTCTTTTTTTGCTGGAAAACGGAATTCAGGAAGCCGCTGAGCACGCCGAGGAACAGCAGCGGCGGCAGCGACAGAAGCACGACCGAGGCGTTGAGGATTCCCCACGGCACGTTCATGCCTTGCTGGGACAACTCGGATGCGACGATCGGCAAGGTCTTGGCGTTCGAGCTGGACAGCATCAGCGCGATCAGGAACTCGTTCCAGACCAGCACGAAGCTGAAGGTGACCGCACCGATCAGCGACCGCGCCGCGACTGGCAGCGCGATCCGCCAGAACACCGAAAAGGCGCCGTAGCCGTCGACGAAGGCGGCTTCCTCGACCTCCTTCGGCACGCTCTGGAAGGCGGGAATGGCCAGCCACATGATCACCGAGATGGTGAGCAGCGAATAGGTGACAATCAGTGCCGCCAGCGTGTCATAGAGCCCTAGCTGCAGCCAGATCACCATCAGCGGTATGGCCACCGCCACCGGCGGCAGGAAGCGCAGCGACAGCACGAAGAACTGGATGTCGCCGGCCCAGCGGTTGGGATAGCGCGCCACCGCATAGGCGGCCGGCAGGCCGAGCACCACGCCGATCAGCACCGCGACGCCACAGGCGATGACCGAGTTGTAGAGGCCGGTCATGACGCTGTCGCGGCCGATGATATAGCTGATGTTGGCAAGTGTCGGCGTGAACACCAGGCGCGGTACGCGGGTGATGATGTCGACATTGTTCTTCAGCGAATTGAGCGCCGTCCAAAGCAGCGGAAACACGGCCATGAAGCCGGCGAATGCCAGGACGGTCTTGCCGATCAGGCGGCCCGGCCTCATGCCTGCACCCGCTTCCACAGCATGGTGAAAGTGATGACGGTGGCAATCATCATCAGCACGGCCATCGCCGAGGCGTAGGACACCTTGCCCGACTCGATGAAGCCTTGCGAAAACGCATACATGTCGAGCGTCTCGGTCGCGACGCCAGGCCCGCCGCGGGTCATCACATAGATCAGGTCGAAGGAACGCAGCGATTCGATCATCTTGACGAACATCAGGCTGACCAGCGGCGCCTTCAGCATGGGCAAGGTGACATAGGCGTGGATCTGCCAGCGCCTGGCGTGGTCGAGCCGCGCCGCCTCGATCGGCTGCGGCGGCAGCGTTTCCAACAGCTTCAGCACGATGACGGCGAAGAACAGGCCCCATTGCCAGACATCGACCGAGGCGACGGCGAACAGCGCCGTCGACGGCTTGGACAGCGGGTCGAAGATCAGCCCGCCGGTCAGCAGCCGATAGGGGTAGGTGGCGATGCCGTAGAGCGGGTGGTAGGCGAACTTCCAGACGAAGGCCGCCGAGACGCGCGGCAGCAAAACCGGAATGATGAACAGCAGGCAGTAGATGTTGCGCAGGCGCGGCGACGCGACCTCGAACATCAGCACCCCCAGTCCGATGGCCACGGCCATCGTCGCCGCAACGGTGACGATCTCCCACTTCACCGACACCCAGACGGCGTTGAGAAAGCGGCGGTCGAAGAACAGGTCGTAGAAATTCGAAAGCCAGACATAGGAATAGGTCGTGGAACTCAGCTCGCGGTTCTGCAGGGCGATGACGATCGCGTAGAGCGTCGGTACCATCGACAGGATCAAAAGGATGACGAGCGTCGGCACGAGGAAGGCGACCGGCAAGGATGAGCGTCGAGGCATTGGTCAGGCCTCGCTGTATTCGAACATGGCTGGATCCTCGCGTGGAGATGCTTCAGGCGGCGCCAGAGCAGGCCTTCCCGCGACGCACAGGTCCCGGCATTCGACCGAATGCCGTGGGCCGTGCGCCGCCAGAGGGAGGCTGCTACTTCTTCGCCAATTCGTTGGCGTAGGCTTCAAGTTCGTTGAGGCCGCCCTTGATGTCGGTGCGGGTGCCGGTGACCAGTTCCTCGAGGATGATGCCCCAGCGGTCGCCGAGGTCCGGCCAGCGCGGATCCTGCCAGAAGTTGACCGCCGTGACCTTGCCCGTCTCGGCCAGAGCCTGGCCAAGGTCGGCGCCGTAGATATCAGCGAATTCCTTGCTGGACAGGATGCTGGTGCGGTTCAGCTCGCCGAACTGGTGGGCGTCGAGCCGGCGCTTCTCGTTCTCCTTCGACGTCGCCCAGGCGATGAACAGGCCGGCGCATTTCTTCGAAGCGTCGTCGGCATTGGCCTTCGCCGCAATGGCGAGGCCATGGCCGTAGCCACCACCGGTGAGCGGCGCCGGCGGCGGCAGGAAGCCGATCTTGCCGACCACCTGCGAGGTCTTGGGATCGACCGACATGCCCGACAGCGGTGTCGATTCGACGAGGATCGCCACCTGGCCCGACAGGAACGCACCGGTCGATTCATCCCAGCTGCCGGTCTGCGTGCCGGGCGCCGAATCCTTGAACAGCTTCAGATAGGTCTCGGTCGCCTTGACGGCGGCGTCCGAATTGAAGACAGGCTTGTTGCCGTCGAACCACTGGCCGCCATAGGCCTTGAAGAAGGGCATCCAGCGCCAGACATTGGCGCCCGAACCGCGCGCGCCGCGCAAGGCGATGCCATACATGCCCTTGTCCGGATTGGTCAGCTTCGGCACGTCGGCGATCAGCTCGTCCAGCGTCTTCGGTGGCTGGATTCCGGCCGCCTCAAGGACATCCTTGCGGTAGACCATCAGGTCGCCACCGCCGGTCAGTGGCGCAAACCAGACCTTGCCGTCATAGGTCGCGACCTTCTGCCGGCCCGGGTCGAAATCGGCGTAGTCATAGTCCGCCGGATAGTAATCGGTGAGCGGCACGATCCATTTCGACGACGCAAACAGGGCGACGTTGGCCTCGTCGACATAGTAGACGTTGTAGTTGCCGACGGTGGACGCATCGGCGCGCGATTTCGCCCGGCGGTCGTTCTCGTTCAAATAGTCGATCTGGAAGCCGGCGCCGGCAAGCTTCTGGAACTCGTCCTTGGAGTCCTCCAGAAGCGTCAGGCCGTCGCGCGGCTGCGCCAGCACCTTGACCGGCGCCGAGCAGACCGGCGCCTGCGCCAGGGCAATGGTGGAAACGGCAGTGGAAAGCATAAAAGCTGCGCCAAGGCTGGCAGCGAGCCTAACTGGTTTCATTGATCTTTTCTCCTCCAGGAACACTTCGCAGGACGCGCAAGTCCTCGGGTCACGCGATCCTCACCATCGCCCGAACGACATGCCACCCATCGCCAAAATGCGGAGTTGCGGCGGGCCACGCTAGAAGCCCCGTTGCAACGGACCTGTACTTTTATGCATTGTGCAGCGCAAAAACTGGCGTCCGCTTGGGGAGCCCGTCACATGAGTATCGATCGAGGCCGGGGTAGGATTTTCAGGAACCGCTTATGCGCGCATCGTCAGCCGCTGCCGCGACAGCCGCCGATAGGACGACGGCGTCATCCGATGCTTGCGCATGAAGGCGCGGTTGAAGTTCGAGATGTTCATGTAGCCGACCTGGAAGCAGATGTCGGTGATCGCGATGTCGGTGTCCGCCAAAAGCTTGCAAGCCTGCCAGAGCCTGAGCTTGGCAAGGTGGTCGCTGAAACTGTTGCCGGTGTTTTTCTGGAAGAAGCGCGAGAATGTGCTCTCGGTCATTCCGGCGAGTTCCGCCACTTCCGGCAGCTTCAGATCTTCGGCGAAATGCTGGAACAGATAGGTCAGCGTGCGCTGGATGATGTCCAGCGAGGCGGCATCGAGAACCGGCGAGAAATCCGGTGACGACAACAATTCGTATTCGTCGGTCCGGGCGAGAAGATCGACCAGGCACAGGAAAAGGCAGAACCTGCTTAGCCCGCTAACCTCGCCCATCCGCTCCATCAGTTCGGCGCCTTCGCGTGCCGTCTGGCCGTGAAAGACCATCCCGCGCAGCGATCGCTCCAGGAACGGTTCCAGTTCGCGCAGTTCCGGCAGCAGGCCCACCGACCCGCGCAGCCTCTGCGCATCGAATTGCAGGACGATGTCGCGGCCTTCGATCAGTTCGCCCGGCTGCGTGGCGGTGACCCAGTCGTGTGGCAGTCCACCACCGACGATGGTGAGATAGCCTGGCCCGAACTCGCCGATGTGATCGCCGACCAGCACCACGCCGGAGGATTTTCGCAGCAGGTGGATCTCGTACTCCGGATGGAAGTTCCAGACGTTGCGTTCCCATGGGTAGTCGTCGAGCCGCCACAGGAAACTGTCGCTCGCTTCGGTGACGATGTGCTCGAAGGACGGCGCCGTCCGCGGGATAGCAGCCGTGTTTTTTCTGCGCCTGAACTGCATCCTGCCTCCTGGAAAATCCGGGATCTGTCGTCGCACCTCGTCGTCCAGGCAATCCGTAGCAGCCCGTTGCCGGCGTGTGAAATGCGCTTCGGCGGCACGCAACAATCGGTCCGGGCGTTCCGCTGGCTCAATCTGTTCCGGCCCCTCCTCTCTTGCCTTCATGTCGCGTTTCGTCCAAAAGCTGACGCAAACGCTGCGAAACCGAAGGTTTTGCCGTTTGAAATGCGGCTTCCGGCTCCTTGCCGACGCGCCGTACCTGGAAAGAGCGGAACAATGTCTGCGATCGAAGCCGGCGCTCACGCGCCGGAAAATCTTTGGCGTCAGGAAATCAGGGCGACGCTGGCGCTCGCCTGGCCGATGGTGCTGACCAATCTCGGCCAGACCGCCATGACGGCCACCGACGTCATGATGATGGGTCGCCTGGGGGCGGACACGCTGGCCAGCGGCGCGCTTGGCGCCAACCTCTATTTCATGCCGCTGATCTTCGGGCTCGGCCTGATGCTGGCGACGTCGCCGATGATTGCCACCGAGCTTGGCCGCCGCCGCCATTCGGTGCGCGACCTGCGCCGCACGGTGCGCCAGGGCCTGTGGCTGGCGATCCTGATCTCGATCCCGATCTGGCTGGTGCTTTGGCACGGCGAGGCCATTCTGCTGGCAATGGGCCAGGAACCCGCGCTGGCGCATCAGGCCGGCATCTATCTGCGCTGGCTCGAATGGGCGGTGCTGCCTTTCTACGGCTATATCGTGCTGCGCTCGTTCATCTCGGCGCTGGAGCGGCCGGGCTGGGCGCTGATCATCGTCTTCGTCGCCGTCGCCTGCAACGCCCTCTTCAACTGGGTGTTCATGTTCGGCAATCTCGGCGTGCCATCGATGGGCATTGCCGGCTCAGGGCTTGCGACCACGCTGTCCAGCACGCTTATGTTCATCGGCATGGCAGTGGTGGTGATGCTGGAGAAGAAGTTCCGGCGCTACCGTCTGTTCGGGCGCTTCTGGCGGTCCGACTGGCCGCGCTTCAAGGGGCTGTTGCGGCTCGGCATGCCGATTGCCGGTATCCTGGCCTTCGAGGTGACCATCTTCAACGCCGCGGCGCTGCTGATGGGCCTGATCGACGCCGATTCATTAGCCGCGCACGCAATCGCCATCCAGATCGCCTCGATCAGCTTCATGGTGCCGCTCGGCCTCAACCAGGCGGTGACGGTGCGCGTTGGCCTGGCGCATGGCGCCGGCAATCCGGAAGGGGTTTCCCGCGCCGGCTGGACGGCCTTTGTCATCGGCGTTTCGTTCATGGCGCTGATGGGGCTGGTGATGATCCTGTGGCCGCATCTGCTGATCAGCGCCTTCATCGATCTCGCCAACCCGGCCAATGCCAGGGTGATCGCGCTTGCCGTGTCGTTCCTGGTCTTTGCAGCGCTGTTCCAGATCTTCGACGGCGCGCAGGCAGTTGCCGCCGGCATGCTGCGCGGCCTGCATGACACCAAGGTGCCGATGATCTACGCCGCGATCGGCTATTGGGGCATCGGCCTGCCGCTCGGCGTGCTGCTCGCCTTCCATTTCGGCCTCCATGGCGTCGGCATCTGGATCGGCCTGTCGTCGGGGCTGGCCGTGGTGGCGGCGCTGCTGCTGGCGCGCTGGCTGCGGCGGGACCGCCTGGCGCCGCCATTGGTGTTTGGGCATTGAGCCAAGGCCTAACATCGTGGCTCGTCAAACGACGGCCTGCGAAACGACGTTAAGCGCCATGAGCCGACTTTGGCACCGAGGCGACGAATGCATTAGCAGTCCGGCATCGCGTTGCTCGCCAACAGTGACGATCCGATGTCTCCGTCGAGCGCAAAACGCTCGCAGCGCTCGCCGTCGGACTCATCGATGAAGCTCTCGATATGTTTGAAGCCGAGCTTCGCCAATATCCGCAGCGACGCGAAATTGCGCGCCGCCGCCTCGGCCGTTACCCGTTCAAGCGCCAGAGTTTCAAAGGCGTAGCGGAGGACTTCGCGCGCTGCCTCGCTGCCCAATCCGTGCCCCCAATGCGCACGCGCCAGCACAAATCCCAATGCCGCTGCCTTGGCGTCGGTTGCGCCGAAGGACAGGGTTATCGTCCCGATCGCGTTCGATACCCCTGCCTGGTCTATGGACCACTTGATCGCCTTGCCGTCAGCGAACCGCTGACGCGAACGGGCGAGCCATCGTTCGCCTGCGCTTTTGTCGTCGGGAACGGGATCGCCGGCAAGGGAGGCGGATTCGACATCCGTCGCGCGCGCAAACCATGCCGGGATATCCCGTTCGCTCGGCGCCCGAAGCACGAGCCTTGGTGTCGAGAGCCTGGGAAATCGGACAGCTTCCATGGGGGCATTTTCGACGTGAGGCGGCGCCGATGCAACGGCCGGGCATACTGCCGTGTGCTCATGGGCGCCTGCCCACGCGTCCGAAACCAGGCATCCGGCAACAATCAGCCCGCAAGGCGCGCACGAAACAAGGTGCAGCCGTCCGTCAGGCGCGACCTTGAGATATCGCGGAATCCAGCCTCCGTCATCCACGCCCGATACTGACCTTCAGTGTACGATTCGCCGTTGCGATAGAGGTTCAGGAAGGTGAGATTCAGAAAGACACCCTCACGCGGGCCGAGGCGGTCGTCATCGACGACACCCCACCCCGCAATTGCGATCTCGCCGCCCGGTGTGAGGCAACGCGCCGCGTTCAGGATCGAACTGCGCGCCTGGTCCGGCGGCAGGACCTGGACGACGGCCTTCAGGATCGCCAGATCGTGCCGACCGACCGATGGCGCGACAGTTATGTCCCCTTCTTCGACGACCACGTCTTCGGCACCATATTCCGACAGGATATCCGGCGCGACCGCTGCGACCGTTGGGAGTTCCATCAGCGTTGCCGCAATCTGCGGCCACCGCTCGCGAAGTCCGACGAGAATGGTCCCTGGGCCCCCACCGATGTCAATCACCGAACCGATCGCCGAGAGGTCCATCTCCTGGGCCAGAAGTCGGCCGAAAATCACCGCCCCCGGTGCGAGCATGCGGCTGAAGGCCGCCGCTTCCTCGGACCCTGCTTCGGAAAAATCGTGCAGCGCAGCCGGCCGGTTCTGTCGCAGCGACTCTGCGGTAAGCAGATCGGCTCCCCAGAGCTCGCGCAGGAGCGCATGATCGCCGACGCGATAGGTCGGCTTGGACGCGTCGAGGAAGGCCGACGCTTCGGCTCCGTTGCGAAATTGGCCATCCTCGACTTCGAGGAAACCAATGCTGGCGAGTGCGTAGAGGAGCCGCGACAGGCGATTGGGCTCGACTTTGAGCGCGGCCCCAAGGCTGTCCGCAGTCAGCGCGCTGTCGCCGAGCCGGGTGAAGATGCCAAGGTCCAGCCCGGCTCGAAGCGCCAAGGCGGGGGGCACCGCTTTGATCATCTTGTCGATCCGATCAGAATCCACCATGTCGCATCCCCTTCCGCGATCCAGGACCGGCTAAGATTAGAACTCCGTTCTCCCGAAAGTGAAGACAAAATGATCATTTCGAGCGACAGGTCCGGTCAGTTGCCCTCGGAGGACATCGCGCCGAGCAGCCTGCGGATGTCTCCGAACTTGGCGATCGCCCCGAACACCAGGGCTGCCACCGCGACGAAGAACACCGACACCGACGCCATGGTCGGCGTGTAGCCGTAGCGCAGCGCGTTGAAGATCTTGATCGGCAGCGTCTCGGTGGTGAACCCGATCGTCATGTAGGCGACGATGTATTCGTTGAGCGACAGCACGAAGGCGAAGGCGTAGCCGGAGACGAGGTAGGGCAGGATCAGCGGCAGCACCACCGTCTTCAGCACCGTGCGGTCGTCGGCACCCATGGTCGCGGCGGCCTCGACCAGCGAGCGGTCGATCGACGCAAAACCCAGCGACAGCGTCACCAGCGGCAGCGTGACGAAGAAAATGGCGTGGCTGATGATGGCGGTGAAGAACTGGCCGAACAGCCCGACCGTCGCCCAGAAGGTGAGGAAGCCGAGCGCGGTGATGACCGGCGGCAGGATGAAAGGCGCAAGCCCGAGCACCTGAAAAATGTTTGCCCAGGGTGCGATGCGCCGCCACAGGAACCAGGCAAGCGGCAGCGCGATAGCGACCGCGATCGCCGCCGAGCAGACGGCGAGCGTCACCGAATGGATCAGCGCCAGCCGCCATTCCGGATCGGCGAAGATCTGACCATACCAGGCGAGCGAGAAGCCTTTCGGCGGGAAGGTCAGTTCCTGCCGCGCGTTGACCGAGACGCCGGCGACGACGATCAGCGGCGCGGCCAGGAACAGGGCCACGATGGTGAAATAGAGCCGGCGAAGGAAGGTGGCGGTCATAGTGCGTTCTCCCTGCGGCCGACGAGCAGCGTCAGCCCGACCAGCGCCAGCGAGATCAGCACCAGGAAGACCGCCATGGCGGCTGCGAACGGCATGTTGGACTGGTAGATCGCCTGGTCGGTGATCAGCACCGACAGCGTCCAGTGGCGTGGCCGGCCGAGGATCTGCGGCAGCAGGTAGGAGCCGAGCGCGAAGACGAAGACCATGATCAGCGTCGCCACGATGGTGTTGCGCAGCGCCGGGGTGACGACGTTGAAGAAAGCTTTGACCGGCGAGGCGCCAAGCGTGCGGGCGGCCTCGAGCAGCGTCGGGTCGAGGCGGACCAGGGCCGGATAGAGCACCAGTATGGTGTAGGGCAGCGCCTGGTAGATCATGCCGGCCAGCACCGCGCCGAAGGTCGGCAGCAGCGCCACCGGCTTGTCCATCAGCCCGAGCGCGACGAAGAGGTTGGTGATGCCGGCGGTCTGCGAAAACAGCGTCGACCAGGCAAAGCCGATGATGACTTCCGACAGCGACAGCACCGACAACAGCCCGACCAGCCACAGCGTCTGCACGCGGCGCGAGCGCTTGGTCAGCAGATAGGTGAACGGAAAGGCGATCGAGACGCAGCAGACGGCGACCAGCACCGCCAGCATCAGCGAAAAGCCGAGCACGCCGGCGAAGAAGGTGGTCAGGAACCGCGCATAGTTGTCGATGACGAAATCGGGCGTGTAGAAACCGGCCGGATTGCGCTTGAAGAAGCTGACCGCGATCATCGTCGAAAACGGCACGACGAAGAACACCACGAGCATTAGCCCGGGAAACAGCAGCGGCGTATAGTCGGCGAATGATTTCGGCGCTTCGCGTCTCATGAGCCGAGCACCACGCAGCTCTCGGGCGGCAGCGTGACGCCGACCTTGGCGCCGACCGAGACGTTGGGCCTTTCGCGCGGCGTCGCCACCGCGATGATGCTGGTGCTGCCAACCTCGACGAAGGTTTCGATGGTGCCGCCGAGATCGCGCACGAAGGTCACCTGGCCGGTGATGGCGCGGCCGCCGGGTTCGCCCAGATGCACGTCTTCGGGACGGATCGACACCGAGGCCTTGGTGACGCCGGCCGGCATGGCGAGGCCCGGAATGGCGGTGCCGAGGATGGTGGTGCGTCCGGCGCTGTCGACCTCGGCCGGCAGAAGGTTGGTGATGCCGATGAAATCGGCGACGAAGGCGTCGGCCGGCTTGCGGTAGATCTCGATCGGCGGTGCCGCCTGCAGGATCCTGCCGTGGCCCATGACCACGACCAGGTCGGCCATGGTCATCGCCTCGCGCTGGTCGTGAGTGACGACGATGGTGGTGATGCCCAGCCGTTGCTGCAACTGGCGCAGTTCCACCTGCATGGCCTCGCGCAGTTTGGCGTCGAGCGCCGAAAGCGGCTCGTCGAGCAGGAACAGCTTTGGCGACAGTGCCAGCGCACGGGCGATTGCCACGCGCTGGCGCTGGCCGCCCGAAAGCTTCGCCACCGGCCGGTCGGCAAAGCCGGGCAGATGGATCAGCGTCAGCAATTCGTCGACGCGCTTCTTCTGCTCTTCCTTCGAGGCGCCGCGGATGCGCAGCGCGTAGGCGATGTTGTCGCCGACCGAAAGATGCGGAAACAGCGCCAGCGACTGGAACACCATGCCGAGATTGCGCTTGTGGGTCGGCAGCGGCGTGATGTCCTCGCCGTCGAGCACGATGGCGCCGCTGGTCGGCTCCTCCAGCCCGGCGATCATGCGCAGCAGCGTGGTCTTGCCGCAGCCGGATGGTCCAAGCAGGCAGACGAAGGTGCCGTGCGGCACGTTGAGCCGAACATTGTCGACCGCGATGAAATTGCCGAAGGCCTTGGTGATGGCGTTGATATCAAGTCCGGACATGGCTGATCCTGTTAACCGGAGGATATGGGATGGTTCCTCGCCGCCTCGTTTTCGCGGCGGCCTCTCCTCGGCCGCAAGAGGAGAGGCGCCGCGATTTCGGCGCGTAGCATATCCTCTCCCATCGCAATGGGAGAGGTGGTTCGCGAAGCGACCCGTCATGAGGAGCGCTTCGATGTCGGGCGAGCTGTTTTCGGCTTAGCCGACGATCAGCTCGGTCCACTTCTGGTTGATCCAGTCGGCCTTGGACGTATAGAGGTCGTAGCGCGGAATGATCGGCTCGATATCCGACGACACCGATGCGAACTCGGCCGGCGTCAGGTCGAGCACCTCCTTCTTCAGCGTCGGCGTGGTGCCGACCTTGCGCGACATCACGCCCTGCATCGACGGCTGGCTCATATAGTCGATGAAGGCATGCGCCTCGTCGACCTTGGTCGAAGCGCGCGACAGCACCCAATTGCCGGAGTCCTGGATGCCGCCCTCCTTCGGGAAGGTGGTGCGGACATGGAAGCCGTCGGCGATCGCGAGGCCGGTGACGTCGTGATAATACTGGCCCATCGGGATTTCGCCCGACTTCAGCGCCTGCTCGAACTGCGCTTCGTCGCGATACCAGAGGCGCACATTCGGCTTGACCTCGGCGAGCTTCTCGAACGCCTTGTTCAACCCTTCCTCGGTGTCGAGGGCATTGGTGCCGCCCATGAAGGTCTTGGCCGTCACTTCGAGCAGGAACGAGTTGGAGGCGAGCGCCAGCAGGCCGAGCTTGTCCTCGTTCGCCTTGTCCCAGAATGCCGCCCAGGAGGTCGGCGCCTCCTTGTAGACATCGGTGTTGGAGACCAGCGTGATCCACCAGGCCACCGCACCGATGCCGGCAACGCGGCCATCCGGATATTTGTTGATGAAGCGCGGCAACAGGTCGCCGTAATGCTTGAACTTCGAGGTGTCGAGCGGCGTCCACAGTTCGGTCGACTGGCCCTTGAGCGTCGAGGTCTGCGACATCATCGAAAGATCGGCCGGCGCCTGGCCCGCCTTGGCCGCCTGTTCGAGCTGCACCAGCCACGCCTCGCCGGTCGGCTCGGCAACCGATTCTACCGCGATGCCGGTGGCCTTGGTGAAGTCGGGGAAGACGTGCTCGTCGAAGGATTTCTTGAAGTAGCCGCCATAGACGCCGACCTTGAGCGACTTGTCCTGCGCCCGCAGGATCGACGGCATGGCGAGCACGCCGGCCGTCGCCAGGCCAGCGCCAAGCACGCTGCGCCGGCTGACTTGTGTTGCGATCAATCTGTTCATCTGGTCTCTCCTCTGTTTGTGCCGGATCTCCGGCTGGTTCCCTTGAATCCGTTGCCCGCCGTCTTCTTGCGGCTCAGTGGGCGGCGCGTCGTTCGAGCGAACGCGCGTATTGCGTCAGTGGAAAACACATGACGAAAAAGATCAGCGCCACCAGCCCGTAGACCTTGAAGGGTTCGAAGGTCGCATTGTTGATGGCGTTGGAGGTCCGCACCAGCTCCTCGAAGCCGATGATCGAGGTGAGCGCCGTCGACTTGATGAGCTGCACCAGAAACCCGACCGTCGGCGCGCGGGTGATCGAAAACGCCTGCGGCAGGATGATCAGCCTCAGCTCCTGCAGATAGTGCAGGCCAAGGCTGGCGCCGGCATCCCACTGGCCACGCGGCAGCGCGTCGACGCCGCTGCGCCAGATCTCGGCCAGATAGGCACTGGCAAAAAAGGTCAGGCCGAGCACCGCCGCCGTCCACGGCTCGATGCGCAGGCCTAGCATCGGCAGACCGAAGAACATCAGGAACAGCTGCATCAACAGCGGCGTCCCCTGGAACAGCGCTATATAGCCGGAGGCAATGCGCCGGCTCCATTTGTTCTTGGCGATCCTGAAGAACAGCACGACCATGCCGACAACGCCGCCGCCCACGAAGGCGGCCAGTGACAGCAGCACCGTCCAGCGGGCGGCGAGCAAAAGGTTGCGCACGATGTCCCAGAAGGTGAATTCGATCATGACACGCCAGCCCCCAGGACGCGGCGTCCGCCCGTGACCAACAGCCGGCGCAAGGCCATCGACAGGACGAGATAAACCAGCGTCACGACAAGATAGGTCTCGAAGGACCGGAACGTGCGTGCCTGCAGCATGTCGGCCTCGTAGGTAAGCTCGCGCACCGCGATCTGCGACACCACGGCGGACTCCAGCATCATGATGACGATCTGGCTGGTCAGCGCCGGATAGATCACCTTGAGCGCCTGTGGCAGCACGATCTTGATGAACACCTGGCGTGGCCTCAAGCCCAGCGCAAGGGCTGCTTCGGTCTGTCCGGGCGGCACGGCGTCAAGTCCGGCGCCGACAATCTCGATCGTATAGGCCGCCATGTTGAGCGTCATCGCCAGGATGGCGGCCAGCACCGGATCGAGCCTGATACCGAGACTGGGCAGCCCGAAGAAGATGAAGAACAGCTGCACCAGGAACGGCGTGTTGCGCATCACCTCGACATAGGCGGCAATCGCCCGCTTGAGCAGCACGGGGCCGTTTCGCCGTCCCGCGGCACCCAGGATACTGAGGAACGTCCCCGCCAGCGTGGTCACGGCGATCAACAGGATCGTCGTGACCGCTCCGCGCGCGATGTCACCCGCAGCCCCTGGAAGCCAGGCAAAGGCCACCGGACCTCAATCCTTGAGGTTGTCGGGGTTGAGCGGCGTCTTCAGCCAGGCCTGCGAGCTTGCGTCCAGCTTGCCGTCCGCCAGCATCTTGGCGATGGCGTCGTTGACCGCCTTCTTCAAGCTGTCTTCGTTCTTGTTGAGACCGATGTGCGAAGGCGAGGTCAGAAGCTGGAACTTCTGCTCCGGCTTCAGCGCGTCCTGCTTGGCCAGCACCTGCGCGCCGACATCGTTGCCGACGACCATCAGCTGCGTCTGGCCGGAAATGAAGGCCTGGATCACCGAATTGTAGTTGTCGAAACGCTTGATGTCGGCCGACGCCGGTGCTGCCTCGGTGAGCGAGGTGTCCTCGAGCGTGCCGCGGTTGACGGCGATCGACTTGTCGGCAAGGTCTTCCTTGCCTTTGACCGATAGCGCCGCCGGGCCGATCACCGCGATGTAGTAGGGCGCGTAGGCAGCGGCGAAGTCGATCACCTGCTCGCGTTCCTTCGAATAGCCGACGCTCATCAAGAGGTCGACGCGATGGTCGTTCAGGTACGGGATGCGGTTCTGGCCGGTGACGGCGACGGGATTGAGCTTCACCTTGAGCGTGTCGGCAATGTATTGCGCGACATCCATGTCATAGCCCTTGAGGCTCATGTCGGCGCTGGCCGAGGAGAAGGGCGGAAAATCGGCGAAGACGCCGACATTGATGGTGCCGGCCTTGGTGATGTCCGCCAGCGCGTCGGCATTGGCGGCTTGCGTGCCGAGGCCAAGGCTTGCGGTGCCAAGCATCAGCATGGCGGCGATGGATGATTTGAGCGTGATACGGATCGTCATTTTTATTCCCCCCTGGAAGCTTTGTTTGTCTGGGTCGGCCGCCGGCTCCAGCGCGGCGGCCGCCTTCGTCTTCTAAACGTCAGGCTCCCTTGCCTGTGATCGCCGGGCTGAACACCATCAGGCTCAGGATTTCGAACAGAACCTGGGCACCGGCGTGCGCCGTGTTGGTGGTCGCGTCGTATTGCGGCGCCACCTCGACGACGTCGCCGCCGACGATGTTGAGGCCCTTCAGGCCGCGCAGCAGTTCGAGCACTTCGCGCGTCGTCAGGCCGCCGACCTCCGGCGTGCCGGTGCCGGGCGCGAAGGCCGGATCGACGCTGTCGATGTCGAAGGAGACATAGGTCGGCCCGTCGCCGACGATCTTGCGCGCCTTCTCGATGATGGCGGGGATGCCGAGACCGGTCACCTCCTCGGCATGCACGACGGTCATGCCGGACTCGTAGGTGAACTCCCACAGGTATTCGGCCGAGCCGCGAATGCCGATCTGGATCGTGCGCGTCGGATCGAGCACGCCGTCGAGCACCGCGTTGCGGAACGGTCCGCCGTGGTGGAACTTGGTCATGTCGAACAGGCCACTGGTGTCGCAATGGGCGTCGATGTGGATCAGGCCGACCGGGGCTTTCTTGCCGACCGCCTTCAGGATCGGATGGCTGATCGAATGGTCGCCGCCGACCGACAACGGGATGACGCCGGCATCGACGATCTGGTTGGTGCGGCGCTCGATATCCTCATGGCTGATCTCGAGCCGGTAGCGGCTGCGGAACGGCGTGTCGCCGATGTCGGCGACCCGAAGTTCATGCGTCGGGGCGCATTCCAGCACGTGATTGTAGGGGCCGATGCGTTCGATGGCGCGCAGCGCCCTTGGTCCGAAACGCGAGCCCGGCCGGTTGGTGACGCCGAGGTCCATCGGCACGCCGATCATCGCCACCTGCAGGTCGCCGAAATCCGGATTGTCGGCCGCTATTTCGCGGTAGGGGGCGGCGAGGAACGTGGGGATGCCGGAATAGGGCGCCAGCCGGGTGCCGGACTTGGAAAAGATCTTGTCGGCGACGCGCCGGAATTTCGGGTCGAACATTTCGCCGCCATGGCTCTCGCCATATTTGCGACGCAACGCGTCGAGCTTACCGCGATCGTAACCCATGTCCGCTCCTCCCGCCTGATGCAGTGCGGCCGCCGGTGACCTTGGCGAAGCGACCGTCATCCGGCCGGGTCGTTGTCCCGCTGGCTGCCTGCAGATTTCACGTCTTGATGCTGTTCCGGGCCAAAGTGTCTGGCAGCCGCATTGAAAAATCAATTGATATTGTTAGGGTGTTGGCTGTGAGAAAATCTCACAATCAACTCTGAGCACGATCTCATCCGAAAACCGGCCTCCATTTTTCGGGATCGTGCTTCAATGGATGCCCATGGCCAAGCGCCTGCCACCGCTGAATCCGCTGCGCGCCTTCGAGGCAACGGCCCGCCATGGCTCGCTGACCAAGGCGGCGAGTGAGCTGAATGTCACGCATGGCGCCATCAGCCACCAGATCAAGGCGCTCGAGCAGTCGCTCGGCGTCAAGCTTTTCGAGCGCGCCGGCCAGCGGGTCAAACTGACGCCGCATGGTGCCGAGCTGCTGCCGGCGGTCTCGAGCGCCTTCGACGGCATCGCCGCCGCCACGCAGCGCATGACAAGGCCGGCGAGCAGCGGCACGCTCTCCGTCTCCTGCGTGCCCGCATTGCTCTTGCTGTGGATGACGCCGCGGCTCGGCAGTTTCATGGCGCAATATCCTGACATCAGGCTGACGTTGATCCCTTCCAACGACGCCAAGGATATCCGCGCGCCGCAGATCGATGTCTGCGTGCACTACGGCGACGGCAGCTGGACCGATTGCTGGATGCGCAAATGGTCGGGGCTCGAACTGTTTCCCGTGGTGAGCCCGACGTTGATCAACAACCGTCCGATCCGCAGCGTCAGGGATCTCGCCGACCATGTCTTCCTGCATGGCGATGACGGCCGCGAATGGCACACCTGGCTGGCGGCCGCCGATGCGCTGGACCTGGAACGCGGCCGCCGTCATCATCTGGGCGATGCACGCATGGCGGTTGAAGCCGCGGTCCACGGCCATGGCGTGGCGCTGGGCGATTCGGTGACGGCCAGTTCGCTGCTGGCCAGGGGCATGCTGGTGGCGCCGTTCAGCCTGTCAGTGCCGGCAATCGACGACTTCTATGTCGTCTGTCGCAACGAGATGAAGTCGACGCCGATCGTGCAGCTTTTCATCGACTGGCTGTTTGCCGAGAAGGCGCAGGATGACGGCCGCGCCGATGCGCCGGTGGCGGGCCGCGTCGTCACCCGCCGCAAGCGTCCGGCGCTCAGGGTCATCGGCGGCAGAACCGGGAGCTGACACCGGCTGGCGGCGGCGGTGCCGGCCGATCGTGTCCGGCCGCATGCAGGGTTTTCTTTTTGTCGGGCCAGCCCTGAAACCGGGCAGCGTTTTGGCCAATTCGATGCTATGAGGCCTGTCGCGGTTGTGGGTAGCAGGCAGCGAAGGCGGTGTTGAAACATGGCTAAGACCGATATTGCGCGGCGTGTCTACAACCACACCTGGAAGCTCGACCCGATCGTGCGCAGCCTGCTCGACACGGACTTCTACAAGCTTTTGATGCTGCAGATGATCTGGGGCATGTACCCCAAGGTCGACACGACCTTCTCGCTGATCAACCGCACCACCTCCGTGCGGCTGGCCGACGAGATCGACGAGGGCGAACTGCGTGAACAGCTCGACCATGCCCGCACCTTGCGCTTCAGCAAGAAGGAGATGATCTGGCTCGGCGGCAACAATTTCTACGGCCGCAAGCAGATCTTCGAGCCGGAATTCCTCGCCTGGCTGGAGAATTTCAGGCTGCCGGAATACGAATTGTCGAAGCGCGACGGCCAGTATGAGCTCACCTTCAGCGGGCCGTGGATGTACACGACGCTGTGGGAGATCCCGGCGCTCGCCATCATCAATGAGCTCCGTTCCCGCGCGGCCATGCGGGCGTATGGCCCCTTCGCGCTCGATGTGCTCTATGCCCGCGCCAAGGCCAAGATGTGGGCCAAGACCGAACGGCTGAAGGCGCTGCCCGGCATCCGCATTTCGGATTTCGGCACGCGCCGGCGCCATTCCTTCCTGTGGCAGCGCTGGTGCGTCGAGGCGTTGAAGGAAGGCATCGGCGAAGCTTTCACCGGTACCTCCAACGTGCTATTGGCCATGGACAACGACCTCGAAGCGCTCGGCACCAACGCGCATGAACTGCCGATGGTGTTCGCCGCGCTCGCCAATTCGGAAAAAGAGCTGAAACAGTCGCCCTACAAGGTGCTGCAGGACTGGCAGCGCTATTATGGCGGCAATCTGCTGATCGTGCTGCCCGATGCCTTCGGCACGGCGTCGTTCCTGCGCGACGCGCCGGACTGGGTGGCCGACTGGACCGGTTTTCGCCCCGACAGCGCTCCGCCCATCGAGGGCGGCGAGAAAATCCTGTCCTGGTGGCGCGACAGGGGCAAGGATCCCCGGCAGAAACTGCTGATCTTCTCCGACGGGCTCGAGGTCGAAACGATCGAGGAGACCTACCGCCACTTCAGGGGCAAGGTGCGCATGTCGTTCGGCTGGGGCACCAACCTCACCAATGATTTCGAGGGCTGCGCGCCAACCGAAACCAACAGCCTGGACGCCATATCGCTGGTCTGCAAGGTCACCGAGGCCAATGGAAGACCGGCGGTCAAGCTCTCCGACAACCCGGCCAAGGCGACCGGCGACGAGAAAGAGATCGAGCGTTATCTCAGGATCTTCGGTCAGAAGGACCGCGTGGAGCAACTGGTCAAGGTGTGAGGGGTGATGGGTTGAATGACATGACCGCCCGGTCGCATTCCCTCCCACCCCCCTCTGTCCTGCCGGACATCTCCCCCGCAAGGGGGGAGATCGGCCGCCACCTCTGGTTTCGCCAATTTTCAACATTGCAAGAAAGGTGGCCGGCAGATGAACTGCTGATCTCCCCCCTTGCGGGGGAGATGTCCGGCAGGACAGAGGGGGGTGCGAAGGATCGCGGCAGTGGAGTGTATCCCTGCTCGACGATTGCCTTTGTCGGAGCCCTGATCTTTGTCCTCCCCACGCCCGCCTTGGCCCACGCTTCCGACCGTGGCCATGTCCTGCTCTTACCGACCGGCTACTATCTGGCAGGCGGGGCTTTCGCCGTGGCCGTCAGTTTCCTCGTGCTGGCGCTGCTGCCGGGGGATTGGCTTGATCGTTTCTGGCGCCGGCGCATGCCGCTGTTCGGATTTGGCGACAGCGCGCGCGCCGCAGTCAGCCTGGTCTCCTTTGCCGGCTTTGCAATCCTCATCGCCGCCGGCTTTTTCGGCAGCCGCGACCCGCTTTCAAACCCTTTGCCGCTGGTGATCTGGACCCTGCTGTGGGCTGGCGTCACGCTGCTGCAAGGTGTCCTCGGCGATCTCTGGTCATGGCTCAACCCATGGTATGGGCCGTGGCGCCTTGCCTCACGTCTGCTCGGCGCCGGGGATGAAGGGAGCTGGCGACTTCCCCGATGGCTCGGCTGCTGGCCGGCCGTCCTGTTGTTTTTCGCCTTTGCCTGGTTCGAACTCGTCGATCCGGCGCCCGACGATCCGGCGCGCCTGGCATATGCTGCCGGCCTCTACTGGCTGCTCACCCTCCTTGCCATGCTGGCGTTCGGCTGTCGAAACTGGAGCCGCAACGGCGAATTCCTGTCGGTCTTCTTCTCGATGGTGGCGCGTTTCGCGGTCGTCGAGCGCAACAAAACCGGCGGGCTTGGCCTGTGCTGGCCGGGTGCCAAGCTGCTCGCCGCCGAGCCGTTACCGGCCAGCGGCATTGCCTTCCTGCTTCTTGCCCTGTCGTCGGTGTCCTTCGACGGCCTGTCGAAAACCTTCTTCTGGCTCGGTCTGTTCGGCATCAATCCGCTCGAATTTCCCGGCCGCACGGCGGTGATCGGCAGCGGCAGCCTTGGGCTCGTTCTGACGTTCACGTTGCTTGCAGGCGTGTTCATGCTCGCCGTCTGGCTCGGTCAGCGTCTTGCGCGAAGCGATCGCCCTTTCGGCCAGGCAGCCGGGCTGCTGGTGTGGTCGATCGTACCGATCGCGCTTGCCTATCATGCCGTGCATTATCTGACGTCGCTGCTCGTCGACGGCCAGTATGCGCTTGCGGCACTGTCCGACCCGTTCGCGCTGGGCTGGAACCTGTTCGGCACCGCCGACATGCAGATCGAGGCGGGCATCGTTGCCGGTGCGGATTCCGCCTGGTGGCTGTGGAATGTCCAGGCCGGCGCCATCATATCAGGCCATGTGCTCGCCGTCCTCGTCGCCCACGGCTTCGCCTGGCGCCTGCACCCGCAGCCCTCCCGCGCTACCCTCAGCCAGTTCCCGCTCACCGTGCTGATGATCGCCTATACGGTCTTCGGCCTCTGGCTGCTTGCCACGCCGACGGTTGGCTGAGCCGTTCGCGTTGGAAAATAAACCGGGCTTCCCCCAGGGAACCGGCATTGCCGTGTCCGGACTTTGGTGATTTAGTTTGTACACATGCAATTTTTCGACTTCCGGAAATGAGCGGACTTTGCGCTCCTAAACGCTGAACAAGGGGAACGGCATCATGGACAAGAGCAAGACCTTCGACCTCTCGAAAACCGGTCTCACCCGCCGCACGGCGCTGAAGGGGCTGGCCGCCACCGCCGGTCTGGTCACCGCGCCAGGCTTCGTCCGCTATTCCCAGGCACAGAGCTCGGCGCCGATCAAGATCGGCTTCCAGTCGCACCGCACCGGCATCGGCGCCGCCTATGGCCGCTGGTACGAGAAGACCACCGCTGCCGCCATCAAGGCGATCAACGCGGCCGGCGGCATCAACGGCCGTCAGGTCGAGGTGATCATCGAGGATGACGGCACCGATCCGGGCCGTGGCGCCGAAGTGGTCGGCAAGTTCGCCACCCAGCACAAGACCGACATCGTCTTCGGCACATTGTTCTCGCATGTCGTCATCGGCTCGGCGCCCGCCGCCGGCGAGGCCAAGATCCCCTATTTCGTCGTCAGCGAAGGCCATCATGTCGCTTCGACCAAGCTCAACCGCTATGTCTTCCAGCCCGGTATCACCGACGTGAAGAGCCAGATCCAGTCGATGGCGCCGTGGATTGCGGCCAATGCCGGCAAGAAGGTGACGCAGATCTTCCCGGATTTCGCCTTCGGCTACGACCACCGCGACTACCTGCCACCGGCGCTGAAGGCGCAAGGCGCCGACGTCATCGCGCAGATCGCCATCCCGCCGACGGAATCGTCCTTCACCAAATACTTCCCGCAGATCCCGGCCGAGACCGAGGTGATCTACCACGTCATGGTCGGCCCGGCCGTGCTCACCTTCGTCAAGGAACTTGGCGAGTTCTACGGCTCCAACCGGCCGCAGCTGTTCGGCTTCATGGATTCGCTGGAGGCCACCGACATCAACAGCCCCGGTCTCGAATTTTTGGACGGCAGCCATTTCTGGGAGGGTTCGCCGCGCTATGCTCAGGCCGACGACAGCGCCGCGCAAAAAGCCTATCGCGCCGCCGTCGGCATCGACGACAATGGCGCCGCCGTCGGCGATCCAAAGGACGTCTCCACCGCGTCGCACATGTTCGGCTGCTGGGAAACGCTCTATGTCGTCAAGAAGGCGATGGAAGACGCCGGCTACAAGGGGCCGGAAGACCGCGCCAAGCTGGTCGAGGCGACCGAGGCGCTGACCGCCTTCGCCGAAGGACCCGAGCATCCGCAGGGGCCAAAAACCTTCAACGGCAAGATCCACCAGTGCTTCGGTATCCAAAACATATCCAAGGTCGAAGGCGGCAAGCTGAAGGTCGTCCACAAGACCAAGATCGAGGACGGGCTTTACGAGGCCGAGGGGGATTACACGACGCAGGCGCTGTAGTCTTAGCTGCTCCAGCAAGCGTGAGCGCCAAGCCACCCCCCTCTGTCCTGCCGGACATCTCCCCCTCACGGGGGGAGATTGGCAGTTCGTACGAAGGCGGCCGCTTACCGGCTTTGACGGTTGGTGAAAGCAATCATTACAGCCAATCTCCCCCCTTGAGGGGGAGATGGCCGGCAGGCCAGAGGGGGGTGCACTTGGCGCCTGCCGAAGTGTAACCGATGCACTTCGGTCCCCACCTCCTCCTCGCCGCCCTCGAAGGCCTCGTCACCTCCGCCGTGCTGGCGCTGACGGCGCTTGGGCTGTCGCTGGTGTTCGGCGTCATGCGCGTCGTCAACGTCGCCCATGGCGAATTCTTCATGCTCGGCGCCGTGCTTGCCTGGGCGATCACCACGGCGATCGGCGGTCACCCGGCGCTCGGCTTCCTGGCGGCGCTGGTGATCGCGCCGCTGATCGTCGGCGCCATCGCGCTGGTTGCCGAACGGCTGGTGCTGCGCCGGCTCAACTACAATCCGGAAGCCACCATCGTCGCCACCATCGGCATGCTCTACATCATCCAGCAGCTGGCGCTGACCTTCTACGGCCCGGAGGCGCGGCCGGTGGAGCCGCCGTTCAGCTATCGCATCCTTTTGCCGTGGTTCGGCTATTCCGGCTACAAACTGTCTGTCATCGCCGCCTCCGCGCTTCTGCTGGTGGCGACATGGCTGGTGCTGACGCGCACGAAGATCGGCCTGGTCATGCGCGCCACGCAGTACGACAGCGAGACGGCGCAAGCCTTCGGCATCCCGGTCGGCCGCGTCTATGGCGGCGTCTTCGCGCTTGGCGCCATGCTGGCGGCCATCGCCGCGGTGCTGATCGTGCCGATCAGCCAGGCGCATTACCTGATGGGCCAGGATCCGCTGCTGCTGTCGTTCATCGTCGTCATCATCGGCGGTCTCGGCTCGCTGCGCGGCACGGTCGTCGCCGCCGTGCTGATCGGCCTGTCCGACGGCATCATCTCGGTCTTCTTCTCGCCGACGCTGGCCAAGATCATCGCCACGCTGCTGGTCGCCATGGTGCTGGTGTTCCGGCCGCAAGGCCTGTTCGGGACGGCGTCGCGATGAGCGAAGCTTCGCCGGCAAAGGCCTACGGCCTGCATCTCGGCGTTATCGCGCTGCTTTTCGTGCTGAGCTTCCTTTTGCCGGAGTACTATCACGGCCTGCTCGCCCGCATCATGGTCCTGGCGGTCTTTGCTATGGGCTACAACATGCTGTTCGGCTATGTCGGCCTGCTCAGCCTCGGCCACGCCATGTTCTTTTCCGCCGGGCTCTACGGTGCCGGCCTTGCCGTCATCCAGCTTGGCTGGAACGTGCCGGCGGCATTCGCCGCGGGCCTCGGCTGCGGTCTCGTTCTTTCCCTGGTGATCGGGCTGCTGGCGCTGCGCACGTCAGGCGTCGCCTTCATGATCGTCACCATGATGTTCGCGCAGGTGTTCTATCTCATCATCCTCTACTTCTCGTCATGGACCGGCGGCGACCAGGGCATGGTCGTGCCGCAGTCGGCGCGGGTGCTTGCTTTCGGCGCGACATCGCTCGATCTCACCAACCCGACCGTGCGCTACATGAGCGCGCTCGGCTTGTTCTCGCTGGTGCTGCTGATCACGCTTGCCATCGTCCGCTCCAGATATGGCCGCGTGCTCGTCGCCATCCGCGAGAACGAGGAGCGGACGAAGATGCTGGGCTACGACACCTTCTCCAACAAGCTCGCCGCCGTCGTCATCTCCGGCATCTTCTGCGCTGCCTCGGGTGCTGCCTATGCGCTGCTGTTCGGCTATGTCGGCTCGAGCTTCGCTTCGGTGCAGTATTCCATCCTGCCGCTGCTGTGGGTGCTGCTCGGCGGCGCCGCCACGACGCTTGGGCCGCTGATCGGCACGCTGTTCATGTACTACGTCATCGACATCACGAGCGGCTACACCTCGGCCTATCTGCTGATCGTCGGCGTCGCCCTCATCCTGCTGGTGCTGTTTTTCCCCAAGGGCATTCTCGGCAGCATGCGGCAGCGCTGGCTCGGGTGGCTGCCGTGACGCCGCTTTTGACCACCAAGGGCCTGTCGCGCAACTTCGGTGGCCTGCGCGCCGTCGATAGTGTCGATTTCACCTTGATGCCCGGCGAGATCCGCGCCGTCATCGGCCCGAACGGGGCGGGGAAGACCACCTTCGTCAGCCTGGTCAGCGGCCGCATCCAGCCGTCGTCGGGCATGATCATCTTCGATGGCGCCGACATCACCGGCCTACCTGCCTATGTCCGGGTCCGCCAGGGCATCGCCTACACGTTCCAGATCACCAGCGTCTTCGCCAACCTCACTGCCTACGACAATGTCGCATTGCCGGTGCAGCGCACGCTGAGCGATGGCCGCTCGAAGGGCGCGGTGCGGGCCGGCGTCATGGCGGCGCTCGAACGGACCGGCCTGGCCGACCGCGCCCACATGCCGGCCGGACAATTGTCCTATGGCCACCAGCGCCTGCTGGAAGTGGCGATGGGCCTGGCGCTGAAGCCGCGCCTGTTGATCCTCGACGAGCCGACGCAAGGCCTGGCCGACAGCGAGATCGACAATTTCATCACCCTGGTGCGCGAGATCGCTGCGAGTGCCACCGTGCTCCTGATCGAACACAACATGCCCGTCGTGATGCAATTGGCCGACCGTATCACCGTCTTCAACGCTGGCAAGATCCTCGCCGAAGGCACGCCCGAGGCGATCCGCGAGAACGCGGCTGTTCAGCAAGCCTATCTGGGGACCGCCCCATGACCGAAACGACCAAGGCGCGAACAAAGTCCGAGGCGCTGGCGATCTCGGGGCTGGACTGCTTCTATGGCGAGGTTCAGGTGCTCTACGGCCTCGATCTCGTGCTGAACAAGGGCGAGGTGCTCTGCCTGTTCGGCCGCAACGGCGCCGGCAAAACGACGACGCTGAAGGCCATCATGGGACTGGTCCCCTCACGAGCCGGCTCGATAAACCTCGGTGGCCAGGAATTGACCGGTCTGCCGGCGCATGAGGTGCCGAAGGCCGGCGTCGCCTATGTGCCGCAGGGAAGGCGGCTGTTCGCCGAAATGACGGTCGCTGAAAACATCGAGATCGGGCTGATGGCGCGCAGCAAGGGCAAGGCGACGCGCGAAACCGTGCTCGACCTCTTCCCGCTGCTGCGCCAGCGGCTGCGGCAACGCTCGGGCACCTTGTCCGGCGGCGAGCAGCAGATGCTGGCCATGGCGCGCGCGCTTTGCCTGGAACCGCAGGTGCTGCTGCTCGACGAGCCGACCGAAGGGCTGATGCCGTCGATGATCGCCAGGATCCGCGAGACGGTGTCGACCCTGCGCGACATGGGAGTGTCCACGATCCTCGTCGAACAGCGGGTCGATGCGGTGTTGTCGGTTGCCGACCGTGTTTGCTTCATCGAGAACGGCCGCAACCGCGAGACGGTCGATGTCGAGGAGCTGCGCGCCGACCCGTCGGCAGTGCGTCGCTATGTGGGTGTCGGGTAAGGCATGTAACGGTCGAGCGCTAGAGCAGTTCACCGTTTCACCGGAAACGCCGAACCGCTCTATCTGTTTGTTTTGGCGCAATTCCCTAAGGGAAAGCGCTACGCGCTTTTCCCGGGAAAACCGTTTCACACTTTTCCTGGAATTGCTCTAAGCTTCCAGCGCGCCGATCGCTTTCGCGCGCACAAATGCCAGGCCGGCTATTGCGAGATCGCCGACCGCCATGCCGCGGAACGCGAAAGCTGTTCGCTCACTCGCGCTTTGACGACCTGGCACGTCGCCGCTCACCAAACCCGTCAAGTCACCGGCAACGAGTTCGGGCCTGACCATCGGTTTGCTCATCTGCGCCTCTTGCACCAGATCGTCTATGGCGATGCGATCGAACGCAACCATGGTTTCAGCAAGCCAAGGCAGAGCCAGATCGGTCATGGTCGCGAACACTCCAGCCTTCAGCCAACGCGCATCCAGAAATGGAACGGGCTCGGGCACCAAAGTGACTGTTGTCACCACGATATCAGCAGATTCGACCGCCGCTTTGGCAGTATCACTCCGTACCGCGGTTAGACCGCGCGTCTCAGCTACCTGGCACAGTGCGTCACGACTGCCTTTGCCTCGACTAAAGGCGCGAATCTCCTGCAACGGAAAAAGATCGGCCAGAGCCTCTAGATGAGCGCGCGCCTGAACACCGCACCCGATAAACGCGACGCACGCCGAGCCCGCTCGGGCCAGACGCTTGGCCGCCACACAGCTTAGACCGGCCGTCCGCTTCGAAGTGACCCAATTGCCGTCGACCACAGCAAGCGGCAGCCCCGTTTCAGCGTCGAGAAGGGTGACCAGCGAGTTAAGGGTTGCAAGTCCCCGCTCGTGGTTACGGGGATTGACCACCAGCGACTTGGTGGCCAGCACCCGGGGCTCGGTCGCGACGGCGAGAGTCGCCATGATGTAGCGGTCGTCGCCTGGCAGCACCACCGCCTTGGGCGCACACCATACTTCGCCTCGCCTCTGACCGATGATCTGCCGCTCGATTTCGTCGATCACGTCGGATGTCGAAATCGCCAGGCCATCCAGGAATTCGGCTGACAGATAGGGCAGCTTCTCAATGGTCATTGTCGCCCCCGACCCAACCCTGCACCTCCTCTACAATAGCAGAAATTGCGGGCTCCGCATACGCATGTGCCATCGTCATCGGGCTACTCTATGCCAGCGGCTGCCGGAGGTTCCGGCTTCGACGCCAAGGGCGCCGAATCGAGTCTAGGCTCAACGGAAGAACACAAAACCCGCGATCAAAAAGGTCGGGATCAGCACCAGGCCGGACCACAGCATGTAGCCGAAGAAGCCCGGCATCTTCACGCCGCGATGCCTGGCGATGGCATAGACCATGAAGTTGGGCGCATTGCCGATATAGGTGTTGGCGCCCATGAACACGGCACCCGCCGAGATTGCCGCCAAGGTCGAGGCAAACTCCGTCATCAGATGCCGAGGGTCGCCGCCGGCGAGTTCGAAGAACACCAGATAGGTCGGCGCATTGTCGAGGAACGACGACAGCGCCCCGGTCAGCCAGAAATAGGCGAGATCGTTGGGCTGGCCGGAGGGCGAACTGACAAGCGCCACCAGCGGCGCCAGAGCGCCGTCATGGCTTGCCCTGAGGATGGCGATGACCGGCACGATGCAGATGAAGATGCCGGCAAACAATTTCGCCACCTCTGCTATCGGCCCCCAGTTGAAGCCGTTCGCTTCGCGGTGGCTCTTGTACGAGAGGGGAAGCGACAGCAAGGCCAGCGCCAGGTTGATGGCGTCGCGTACCAGATTCTGCAGCTCGAGGCTCACGCCCAACACGGAAAAGCTCACGCCCGGCTTCCAGGCCGCCGACAGCAGGATCGCACCGATCACACCTGCCAGCAGCGGAAGGTTGGCCAGGCCGCGCAGGCGTACCTTCGTATCCGGCGTCGGATCCCTGGTCTTCGGTGCACCGCTCTCGCGCCGGTGCAGGATGATGTCGATGCCCAGGAAGACGGCCAGCACGACGCCGCCGACGAACAGCGTCTCGCGCCAGAGATTGGCGGTGACCCAGAAAAAGTCGACGCCGCGCAGGAACCCGACGAACAGCGGCGGGTCGCCGAGCGGCGTCAGCGAGCCGCCGATGTTGGCAACAAGGAAGATGAAGAAGATGACGACATGGGCGTTGAACGGCCTGGCGTCATTGGCGCGCAGGATCGGGCGGATCAGGACCATCGAGGCGCCGGTCGTGCCGATCACCGAGGCCAGGATCGCGCCAGCCAGCAGCAGCCCGGCATTGACCAGCGGCGTCCCGTGAATGTTGCCGGCAAGCAGGATGCCGCCCGAAATCGTGTAGAGCGCGAACAAAAGGATGATGAAGGACATGTATTCCGCAAGCAGCGCATGCAGCACCGCCTCGGTCGCACTGGGAATTCCGAAGGCCAAAGCCAGGGGCACGATCACCAGCGCCGCCCACAGCGCGGTGATCTTGCCATAGTGATGCTCCCATATGTGATGGAAGAGCAAAGGCCCGGTGGCGATCGACAAAAGCAGGCCGACAAAGGGCAGCGCCCACCACAGCGACATCGCGGCGCCGGGCAGCGCGTGTTCCTCCGCTGCCAAGGCCTGGCCTGGAAACAGCATTGCGAGAGCGATCACAGGGCCCGCTCCTGTCGCAATCCGCAAAAAGCCCCTCTTGCGCCCCACGTTCAGTTCAATCCAAGACGTGGTCTTCAAGCGTCACGCCGGCATCGCGCATGCGGTGCAACATTGTCTCGAGCGAACCGTTGAGATCGATGCCACGACAGGCATCGAGCCGGACGGTGGTTTTGAAACCTTGGCTGATGGCGTCCAGCGCCGAAAAGGCAACGCAGAAATCTGTCGCCAGCCCGACCAGGATCAGTGTGTCGATCCCTCGCTCCCTGAGATAGCCGGCAAGGCCGGTCGGCGTCGTCCGGTCGTTCTCGAAGAAGGCCGAGTAGCTGTCGATGGCAGGCCGAAACCCCTTGCGGACGACGAGCTCCGCCTTGGTCCAGGCGAGGCCGGAGTGGAAATCCGAGCCCAGGCTGCCCTGGATGCAGTGATCCGGCCACAAAGTCTGCGGGCCGTAGGGCATGTCGATCATCGTGAAGGGCTGCGAACCCGGATGGCTTGAGGCGAAACTCGAATGGCCGGCGGGATGCCAGTCCTGCGTCAGCACGACGTGATCGGCGTGCCGGATCAGGTCATTGACCAGCGGCACGATCTCGTCGCCGCCAGCAACAGCCAACGCGCCGCCCGGACAAAAATCGTTCTGCAGGTCGATGACAACAAGCGCTTCGTCGGCCATGGGGCTTTCCTCTTCTGTATGCAGGCTCCAGTGGAAAATGCCGCTGACGCGACCGGAGGCAGAAACTCGACCAGATGGCAGGCGGCGTCAACCTCTCAAGGCATAACAAATGCGTGCCGGACGAGCTGCTACAAACTCTCGCTTTGACAATTCCTACGGTCTTGATATCATTTGCATACGAATGAATTTCGTCCGGCATCGATGCCGGCATGGTCTTTCGAAAATACCGGTTACTGGAAGGCCTCTTTTCTGGAAGGCAAAGCGTGATCCGTTACGCCAAACCCACCTCGGTCGACGAAGCGCTCGCTTTGCTTGGCGAGAGCGCCTGGCGGATCCTTGCCGGCGGCACCGATTTCTATCCAGCACAAGGCAGCAAGCCCTTTCGCGACAATGTTCTCGACATCAATGGCCTGACGGCACTGCGCGGCATTGCCGAGACGGATGACCACTTCGTCATCGGTGCGCGCACGACCTGGACCGACATCATCCGCCACCCCTTGCCGCCGGCCTTCGATGCGCTGAAACAGGCCGGGCGCGAGGTCGGCTCGGCGCAGATCCAGAACGTCGCCTCGGTCGCCGGCAATCTGTGCAACGCCTCGCCGGCCGCCGATGGCGTGCCGGCGCTGCTCGTCCTCGATGCCGAAGTCGAACTGCGGTCGGCGACAACGACACGTTGTGTGCCGCTGCAGGACTTCATTCTCGGCAATCGTCGCACGGCCTTGCAGCCCGGCGAGTTGGTCACGGCCATCCGCGTGCCGAAACCTGCTGCCGGCACGTCGGCTTTCGTCAAGCTCGGCGCAAGGCGCTATCTCGTCATTTCGATCGCCATGGTGGCGGCGCGTCTGGTGGTTGACAACGGCATTGTCGTGGAAGCGGCGGTTGCCGCCGGCTCCTGCTCGGTGGTGGCCAAGCGCCTATCCGGCGTCGAAGCCGCCTTGCGCGGCCTGCCCGCCGGCCAGGCGCTCGCCGATGCGGTCCTGGCCGCGCCGATGGCTGAGCTGTCGCCTATCGCCGATGTGCGCGGCAGCGCCGAATACCGGCTTGATGCGGTGCGCGAGATCGCTGCCCGCGCCGTGCTCATGGCCTGTGGGCTGATGAACGACCCGGAGGTGGTGGCGGCATGAGCCAGGTCTCGCCTGAAATGCGCGAAGCCCTGCCAGATCTCGGCGGCGTTCAGCCTCGCCTCGGCCCTGAGCGAGCCGACATCGCCTTCGAGGTGAATGGCGCAGCCGTCTCGGTCAACGTGCCGCCGCTGCGTCGGCTGTCCTCGGTGCTGCGCGACGAACTGCTTTTGACCGGCACCAAGGTCGGCTGCGACGCCGGCGACTGCGGCGCCTGCACGGTGCTGGTCGACGGTGATCCGGTTTGCGCCTGCCTGATGTCGACGGCTTCCGCGGCGGGAACGGCTGTGACAACCGTCGAAGGGCTCGCCAATGGCCGGCTGTCGGCGCTGCAGGCCTCGTTCCTCGACCATGGCGCGGCGCAGTGCGGCATCTGCACGCCGGCCCTGCTTGTCGCGGCCACGGCATTGCTGGACAAGAAGCCCAACCCGACCGAGATCGAGGTCCAGGACGCGCTGGGCGGCATCCTCTGCCGCTGCACCGGCTACCGCAAGATCATCGCGGCGGTGATGGATGCAGGGCGGTTCGAACCATCAACTGACGGCGCCGCTCCTCATCCGCCTGCCGGCACCTTCTCCCCGTATAGTGACGGGGAGAAGGGAAGCGCTCCAACGCTGGCGACCCCCTCTCCCCGTCCCTTACGGGGAGAGGGTGAGGGTGAGGGGCAGCGCCAACGCCGTTCGTTGGATCTCGGCCTTGATCGCAGAATGCCAATCTCGGGCCATGCTGTGGGCTCTTCGCCCATCCGGCTCGACGGCGTGCCGAAGGTCACCGGCGGTGAAAAATTCGGCGGCGATTCCTTCCCCGCCGATGCATTGGCCGTGCTGGTGGTGCGCTCGCCGCATCACCATGCCAGCTTTGCCTTCGGCGACCTCGACGGCTGGGTGAAGGCGCATCCCGGCATCGCCGGTGTCTTCACCGCCGCCGACATTGCGGGCAAGAACTGCTTCGGCGTTATCGGCCCGTTCGCCGACCAGCCGGCGCTGGCCGAGGGTTTCGCGCGCCTTCGCGGCGAAGCGGTGGCGCTGGTCGCCGGCGAGCGCGAGGCCATCCTCGATCTCGACCTGTCGGATTTCCCAATACGCTGGAGCGAGTTGCCGCATCTCCTGGAGCCTTGCGAGGCGCAGGCCAGCGGCGCCAGGCTGATCCACGACCACCGCCCGGCGAACCTGCTCACCGCCGGCTTTGTCGAGCGCGGCGATCCCGAGGCGGCGCTTGCCGGCGCTGCCATCACCGTGTCCGGCGCCATCGACACCTCCTATGTCGAGCACGCCTATATCGAGCCGGAAGCCGGCTATGCATATCTGGATGGCGACACGCTGGTCGTCGTCGCCTGCACCCAGGCGCCCTATATGGACCGCGACGAGACCGCGAAGGTGCTCGGCCTTGCCGTCGACAAGGTGCGCATCGTGCCGACCGCGACCGGTGGCGGCTTCGGCTCCAAGCTTGACGTTTCGCTGCAGCCTTTGATCGGCCTTGTGGCGCTGAAGACCGGCCGGCCGGCGGCGCTTGCCTATACCCGCAACGAATCCATGATGTCGACCACCAAGCGCCATCCGGCCGAGATGAAGGCGACCATCGGCGCCGATGCCGAAGGCCATGTCACCGGCATGATCTTTGTCGGCGACTTCAACACCGGCGCCTATGCCAGCTGGGGGCCGACTGTCGCCAACCGCGTGCCGGTGCACGCCTCAGGCCCCTATGGGACACCGAACTATCGCGCCGAGGGCCGCGCCATCCACACCCATGGGCCGATCTCCGGCGCCTTCCGCGGCTTCGGCGTGCCGCAAGCGACGATCATGCAGGAAACGCTCTATGACGAGCTGGCTGACAAACTGGGCATCGACCGGCTTGAGTTTCGCCTGAAGAACTGCCTTCGGAACGGATCCGAAACGGTTACCGGGCAGCGGCTGGATACCGGCGTCGGCATTGCCGAATGCCTGGAATCGCTACGGCCGCATTGGACGCGGGCGAAGACCGATGCGGAGGCATTCAACGATGCCAACAAGGATAGAAAGCGTGGCGTTGGTGTGGCTTCCTGCTGGTATGGCTGCGGCAACACCTCGCTGCCCAACCCGTCGACCATCCGCGTCGGCATCGCGGCTTCAGGCGACATCATCCTGCATCAGGGCGCGGTCGATATAGGCCAGGGCTCGAACACGGTCATCCCCCAGATCTGCGCCGACGCGCTTGGCCTGCCGCTGGAAAAATTCCGGCTTAAAAGCGCCGATACCGCCATCAGCCCTGATGCCGGCAAGACATCGGCCTCGCGCCAGACTTTCGTGACTGGCAAGGCGGCCGAAAAGGCGGGCCGTGCCTTGCGCGAAAAGATCCTGCGCTTTGCCAACGTCTCTGAGAAAGCATCCCTGCAACTGGACGGCCCGGCGATAATCATCCGCGAGGGCGAGGCCACGCGCCACATCGATCTTGCCGTTCTCGACATGGATGCCGACGGCTTCGTCTTCCGCGCCGAGGAAAGCTACGACCCGCCGACACTGCCGCTCGACGCCCAGGGCCAGGGCAAGCCCTATGCGGTCTATGGCTACGGTGCGCAGATCGCCGAACTCGAAGTCGATCTCAAGCTCGGCACGGTCAAGCTGATCAAGATCACCGCGGCGCACGATGTCGGCAAGGCGATCAACCCGCTGCTGGTCGAGGGCCAGATCGAAGGCGGCATCGCGCAAGGCATCGGCATGGCGCTGATGGAAGAGTATATCCCCGGCCGCACCGAGAATCTGCACGACTACCTCATTCCGACCATTGGCGACGTGCCGCCGATCGAGACCATCCTGATCGAGGTCCCCGATCCCGAAGGACCGTTCGGCGCCAAGGGCCTGGGCGAGCATGTGCTGATCCCGACGGCGCCGGCGATCCTCAACGCCATCCGCCACGCCACCGGCGTTCTGGTCACCAAGGTTCCGGCGACGCCGACGCGCATCCGCGCCGCCATTCGCGAAAAGGAGGCACGTCCATGAGCGAGCTTGCCGAACGCTTCGAAACCCACGATCCCGGCGAAAAGCAGATGGCGGAGAAGATCCGCTGCGATGCCTGTCCGGTCATGTGCTACATCGCCGATGGCCGTACCGGCGCCTGCGACCGCTACGGCAATATCGGCGGCAGGATCGTGCGCATGGATCCGCTGACCATCCTCGACCACGCGGCCGAGGCCGGCGCGGCCATGGTGCCGTTCATCGCCGAGGGCGACGCATGGGACGGCGAACTGGTCAACACCGGCCGCCGCTTCGTCACCGCCATCGGTGCGGGCACCACCTATCCCGATTACAAGCCGGCTCCGTTCATCGTCAGCCAGCAAGTCGAAGGCGTCGATCTCGTCACCGTCGTTACCGAGGGCATCTTCTCCTACTGCGGCGTCAAGGTGAAGATCGACACCGACCGTCATATCGGGCCCGAGACGGCTACAGTGCGATCGCAAGGCGAAGCGATCGGCCATGTCACGACGGGCGAATACGGCTCGCAGATGCTGTCGCTGGGCGGCGTGCACCACCTGACCGGGGGCTCCAAGTCGGAAGGCCGGGCCACTTGCGACGCGATGCTCAATCTGTGCAACCGCAAGCCGGTGGAGCTCAGCATCGACGGCGGCGCCACCGTCATCGTCGAAGCCGGCAAACCACCGGTTATCGACGGCAAGCACGAACACCGCATGCGTGTCGGCTGCGGCTCGGCCACCATCGGCATGTTCGCCACGCAATGGCGCGGGCTGGTCGACGAGGTGGTGGTGGTCGACGACCACATCACCGGCGTCGTGTCCGAGCATCAGGCCGGCAAGGTGCTGGGCTGGCAGGACACGGGCATAAAAATCATCGGCCGCCGCTCGACGCCTGGCCGCTATTTCAAGGTGTCCGATCCCGGCCTCGGCTGGGGCGGCACCAGCATATCCGACCCGCTGTCGATCCTCGGCGAGTGGAACGCCAAGAAGGGCGCGCGGCCGGGCCTGTCGCTGCTGATGGTTTCGACCACTGGCGAGCAGTTTGCCTATTACGAACTCGATGACGACTTGAAGCCAGTACAGAAACCCTTCCCAGAACGGCTGCAAAAGTCGGTCCGGCTGATCGAGGACAATTGCGAGCCGGCGCTGTGCACCGTGCTGTTCATCGGCGGCGCCGGTGGCTCGCTGCGCGCCGGCGTCACCGAAAACCCGGTAAACCTCACCCGTTCCGTGCAAGGCCTGAGCACCTATGTCACGGTCGGCGGCGCCCCGGTCTATGTCTGGCCGGGCGGCGGCATCACGCTGATGGTCGATGTCACGCGGGTTCCTGAAGGCGCCTTCGGCTATGTGCCGACCCCGGCGCTGGTGGCGCCGATCGAATTCACCCTGCGCCGCGACGACTATGTTAGGCTTGGCGGCTACGAGGCCGAGATCCGCAGCGTCGAGGATATCATCGCCAAAGGCGGTGAGTACCTCAATCCGCGCCGCGGCTCGGGTGCCGCGGCCGGCAATCCATGGCCGCCGCTTGCACAATTGCACCGTGTTCGCTCCAACGGGGCCGGGTGATGTCCGGCCCGCAAGCGCATTGGCTGCAGGACGGCAAGCGGCTGCATCTCAACCACGGGCCGATCGACCTGATCGTCGAGGCCTTTGGCGAGGCGCATGAATGCCGCCAAGCCTATGAGCAGGCGGTGGCGCGTTTCCAGACAATCTTGCCGGAGCTGGTCGAGGAATTGCCGGAATTGCGCCAGCCGGCCACGAGCCGACCGCGCGCTTTCGCCGGTTCGACAGCGCAGCGCATGGAAGCGGCTGTCGTGCCCTTGGCGAAAGATTTCATCACACCGATGGCCGCCGTCGCCGGTTCGGTAGCCGACGAATTGCTCGAGACAATGCTTGCCGGCCGGAAGCTCGACCGCGCCTATGTCAACAATGGCGGTGACAGCGCCATCCATCTCGGCGCCGGCCAGTCGATGACGCTCGCCATCGCCGGCACCGGCCACGGTTTGGCCGACCGCATTGTCATCCATGCCGGCGATGGCGTGCGCGGCGTCGCCACCAGCGGCTGGCGTGGACGCTCGTTTTCGCTTGGCATCGCCGATGCCGTCACCGTGCTGGCGCGGACCGGGGCCGAGGCCGATGCCGCCGCGACGCTGATTGCCAATGCCGTCGACCTGCCCGGCCATCCGGCCATCCGGCGCGTGCCGGCGCGCGACCTGGCGCCGGACAGCGACCTTGGCGACCGGCTGGTGACGCAAGAGGTCGGCCGGCTTTCCTCAGCGGAAATCGCCGCGGCGCTGGACGGCGGACTTGCCGTCGCCGAAGATTTCCGCCGCAGGGGATTGATCGCCGCATCGGCGCTGTTTCTTGCCGGCCAGACCCGCATCAGTGGTTCCATGGCGCTTGCCGCGCCCGACAAAAGTCCAGGGAAGGAAGTTGCCCATGCCTGAGTTTCCGATCCGCAAGATCGCGGTTCAGACCGAAGAGATCTTTCACGAGGGCGGGCCGGTGGCCAAGGTGCCGCGCCGGCGCGCCGCCGCCATGGCGCTGGTCAAGAACCCGTTCGCCGGGCGCTATGTCGAGGAACTGCAGAGCGCCATGGACGATCTGAAGCCGCTCGGCCTGCTGCTGGCCGACCGGCTGATCGCGGCGCTCGGCGGCGACGTGAAGCAGATCGACGGCTATGGCAAGGGCGCCATTGTCGGCACATCAGGCGAACTGGAGCACGGCGCGCTGTGGCATGTGCCCGGCGGCTACGCCATGCGCGAGCGGCTCGGCGATGCCAAGGCGATCGTGCCGTCGGCGAAGAAGGTCGGCGCCTTCGGCTCCAGGCTCGACGTGCCGCTTGGCCACATCAACGCCGCCTATGTGCGCAGCCATTTCGACGCCATGGAAGTCGGCATCAGCGACGGCCCGCGCCCCGACGAGATCCTGTTCTGCCTCGCCATGACCTGTGGCCCACGCGTCCATGACCGCATGGGCGGCCTGGCGGCTGGGGATATCAAGGCCTGGGACGGGTTGCGGTGAGCGCCGAGGACAATCTGCTGAAGCTGGTCGAGGCCGAAGAGCCCGACGAAAACGACTATCGCTTGCAGGAGCAGGTCGGTTTCATCCTGCGCAAGGCGCACCAGCGCCATGTCTCGATCTTCGCTGCCCACATCGCCGATCTGACGCCGCCGCAATTCGCGGCACTGGCCAAGCTGCGCGATGTCGGCGAGACCTCGCAGAACCAGCTCGGCACGCTGATTGCCATGGACGCGGCGACGGTGAAGGGCGTCATCGACCGGCTAAAGGCGCGCGGCCTGGTCGAGCTCTCCAAGCATGAGGTCGACAAAAGGCGGCTGCTGGTCAATTTGACCGCTGAAGGCCGCGACGCGGTCGAACGCCTGATCCCGCTTGCCCGCGACATCACCCAGGAAACACTGGCGCCGCTCTCGGCCAAGGAGATCGCCACATTCATGAAGCTGCTGGCGAAACTGGCCTGAGCCTCGACAGGCCCGAGCGTCTTTCGCACAAGGTAGCGTTCAGAGCTTGAACGCCTCCGAAGAAAGCTCCCGCAGCTTGGGAAAAACGCCCTTGCCGCCAGTGATGACCAGCGTTCCGTCCCGCAGCACCGTCTTCGGATCGGGTTTCACGACCATGCCGCCGGCTTCTTCGACCAGAAGCATGCCGGCCAGGCAATCCCAGGCGTTCATGTGCTCCTCGACATAGCCGAGCAGGCGGCCGGCGGCGACGTAGGCGAGCATCAAGGCGCCGGATGCGTTGCGGAAGAAAACACCGCCCTCGGCCAGCAGTATGCGGATCAGCACGGCGACATTTTCGGCGTCGGCGCGGTTTGAAAATCCGGTCCCGACGGATCCTTCTTCCAGTCTGGTGACCGCACTGGTCCTGATCGGTCTGCCGTTGACGAAGGCGCCGCCGCCAAGCCGGCCGTGAAACGTCTCGCCGGTCGACGGTTCGTGGATCACGCCAACCACGGTGTCGCCATGCAGGGCGCAGGCGATCACCACGCACCAGGCCGGGATGCCGCGCACGAAATTGGCGGTGCCGTCGATGGGATCGATCACCCAGTCATAGCCAGTCGTGCCGGTGACCGAGGCATGCTCCTCGCCGACGATGCCGTCTTGCGGATTGTCGGTGGCAATGGCGGCGCGGATGAACAGTTCGACCTCGCGGTCTGCCTCAGAGACCAGGTCCTGATGGCCCTTGCTCTCGATAGTCAGGCTGTCGAGGTCGCGGAAGTATTTCAGGCCGAGTTCGCCGGCACGCCGCGCAAGTTCGATGGCAAACTGCATGCGTGCGTCATGGTCATTTTTCACGGGGGAGCTCGATCTTGCGGAAGGTGCCCCGCCCTTAGCAGAAGCACCCCGTATCCTCCAAGCCAAGAATATCAGGCCGCCTGCGACAGCGATTTGTGGGCCTCGGCCAGGATCTCGAACGACCGCACGCGGGCCGCGTGGTCGAAGATCTGCGCGGTGACCATCAACTCGTCGGCGCCGGTGCGGCGCACGAACGCATCGATGCCTTGCCGGACCGTTTCCGGTGACCCGACGACAGCGCAGGACAGCGCCTGGCCAAGCATGGTCTTGGCCATCGGATCGAGATCGCGGTCATAGTCCTCGACCGGCGGCGGCAGGCGCCCGGGCCGGCCAGTGCGCAGATTGACGAAAGCCTGTTGCAGCGAGGTAAACAGCAGCCTCGCCTCCGCATCGGTGGGCGCGGCAAAGACGTTGAGGCCGAGCATCACATGCGGCTTGTCGAGCTGTTCCGACGGTTGGAAGCGCGAGCGGTAGACGTCCAGGGCATGGTCGAGTTCCGCCGGCGCGAAATGCGAGGCAAAGGCATAGGGCAGGCCAAGCATGGCGGCAAGTTGCGCGCCGTAGAGGCTGGAACCGAGGATCCAGATCGGCACGTTCTGGCCCTCGCCCGGCACGGCGCGGATGCGCTGGCCTTCCGCGGCCGGCTGGAAATAGCCCATCAACTCGACGACATCCTGCGGGAAATTGTCGACGCCGGCCTCGAGGTTGCGCCGCAAGGCGCGTGCGGTGCCCATGTCAGTGCCGGGCGCGCGGCCGAGGCCGAGATCGATGCGGCCCGGATGCAAGGCGGCCAGCGTGCCGAACTGTTCGGCAATCACCAGCGGCGAATGGTTGGGCAGCATGATGCCGCCGGCGCCGACGCGTATGGTCCTGGTGCCGCCGGCGACATGGGCAATGACGACCGCGGTGGCGGCACTGGCGATGCCCGGCATGTTGTGATGCTCGGCCAGCCAGTAACGCTTGTAACCCAGCCGCTCGGCATGACGGGCAAGATCGAGCGAGTTGGCGAGCGACTGGGAGGCATCGCTGCCTTCGATGATCGGCGACAGGTCGAGAACGGAAAGAGCGGTCATGAACGGGATCCTGTGTAGGACCGCATGTAGGGAGCGCCCGGCAACGCCGCAAACTCAAAAATATTGATCAGCCCTATGCGGATTCCGTGTCGGCGATGTCGTCTTCGACGACGACGGCCGTGTGCTGCGCGGCGAGGAAGTTGCCGACAGGGCTGAGCCCGTCGAAATGATCGCAGAACACCTTGATGACGACCAGCAGCGGAACCGCCATCAGGGCGCCGACGAAGCCCCAGAGCCACGACCAGAAGGCGATGGCGATGAAGATCGCCACGGCGTTGATCTCGAGGCGCCGGCCGACCACCATCGGTGTCACGAACTGGCCTTCGACGATGTCGCACACCAGCACGAAGGCCGGCGCCAGCAGCGCGTAGGAGATGGTGTCGAAGCTGATCAGCGCCATGACCGCGACAAGCACGATGGTCATCAGCGCCCCGACATAGGGCAGGAAGTTGAACAGGGCCGCGGCGACGCCCCAGACCAGTGGGTTGGGCATGCCGAGCGCCCACAAGCCAAGGCCGGTGACCGTGCCGAGACCGGCATTGATGATGGTGACGGTGAGCAGATAGTGCGAGATTTCCCGTTCCACGTCATAAACGACGCGCAGCGCGCGTTTCTTTTCGCTGAGGCTGGCGAAGGACTGGATAATCTTCTCGTAGAACATCGTGCCCGAAGCGAGCAGGAACAGCGACAGCACGAAGATGATGGTGAGGCCTGTTCCCGCCGACAGGATGTTGCTGGCCGCCGACGACAGGATGCCTGATTGGGCGACCGCCACCTTCTGGATGCCGGACTCCTGTGACGTCTCGGTCAGTTGCTCGATCTGGTGCGAGATCTGCATGATCCTCTCGAACGGACGCCGCAATTGCGCCAGCCGTTCGGTGAGCTGCTGGCCGATCGACGAGGTGTTGTTGATGAGGTCGATGACCGGGCCGCTGAGCAGATAGCCTGCACTAGCGAAAATGCAGACCGACAACAGCACCAGAAGGGTCGCAGAAATCACCTCGGGAACGCCGCGCCTGCGCAGAAGCCGGACGATCGGTGTCAGTGTCAGCGCCAGCAGGAAAGCCAGGATCACCGGCATGAAGAAGGCGCGGGCGAAGTAAAGCGCGTAGATGGCCATGAACAGGAAGATGCCGACGAGCAGCGAACGCATAAGATGCGTGTCCGCGCGAGCCGCTGCGCGCGGGTCTTCAGGCTCGGCAACGCCTGTGCCTAAAGCTGCAGGTTCGGCTTTCATCATGGACCCTCACCGGCGCACCGCAATTGGTGCAATCCAATGACGAAAACGCCTCTACCGCCGCTTGGGTTCCGTTAGCCGGGCAAGGCCCGGAGCGCGGACCTCCCGCTGACCTATGCGACGGGCGCCGGCACCGCGGGCGCGGACTTCGCTGTTTCCTTGCGCACGATCGGCGCCACCCTGGTGCCGTAGAGCTCGATCGCCTTCATGATCTTTGCATGCGGCATGGTGCCGATTGCCATCTGCAGCAGGAAGCGGTCATTGCCGAAGATCCTGTGCTGGGCGACGATTTTTTCGGCCACCTGCTCGGGATTGCCGACGAACAGGGCGCCATTGGGGCCACGCGACTGGTCGAAATGCGCCCGCGACGTCGGACCCCAGCCGCGCTCGCGACCGATGCGGTTCATCACCTCGGCTTGTGGGCCGTAGAAATCATCCGCCGCCTGCTCGGTCGTTTCGGCGATGAAACCGTGCACGTTTATGCTGGTGGCGAGGCTTGCCGGATCGTTGCCGGCGCGCTTGGCCGCCTCACGGTAGAGATCGAACAGCGGCGCGAAACGCGCCGGCTCGCCGCCGATGATGGCGAGCGCCAGCGGCAGGCCGAGCGCACCGGCGCGCGCCGCCGATTGCGGCGTGCCGCCAATGGCGATCCAGACCGGCAGCCTGTCCTGGAACGGCCTTGGATAGACGCCGCGATCGTTGATCGGCGCACGCAGATTGCCGGACCAGGTGACCTTCACATGATCGCGGATGGCAAGCAGGAGGTCGAGCTTTTCGGCGAACAGCTCGTCATAGTCCTCCAGATTGTAGCCGAACAGCGGGAAGGATTCGATGAACGAGCCGCGCCCCGCCATGATCTCGGCACGGCCGCCCGACAGAAGATCGAGCGTGGCGAACTGCTGGAAGACGCGCACCGGATCATCGGAGGACAGGACTGTGACCGCGCTGGTCAGCCTGATACGCTTCGAGCGCTCGGCGGCCGCGGCCAGCGCCACCACCGGTGCGGAGGCAGCATAGTCGGGCCGGTGATGCTCGCCGAGACCGAAGACGTCGAGGCCGACCTGGTCTGCCAGTTCGACCTCCTCGATCAGGTTGCGCAGTCGTTCATGCGGGCTGATGGCGCTGGGACCCGGCTGCGGGCTGACGTCGGCGAAGGTGTAGAGACCGAGTTCCATTCGAATGTCATCCTGGTGTTGGAGTTTCGGGCTAGAGGTAGCCATCGACCCGCCTCGCCGCCAGAGGGGCGGACGGTGAACAGTGCATGTCGGTTCCGGCCGAAAATACGTCTCCCAGGTGCAACATCGCGGAATTTCATGGCTGGCATGCCGTTTTGGCGCTTGAACTCTCGGCATTCGCGCGTATGTAAGCGTCGCGAATTGACTTCAGGGAAGTGGACTTGGCTATCTACAGGGAAAAAGACATTTTCGAGCGGCGCAATGCCGCAAACGAGGCAAAGAAGGCGCTTCTGGAGCGCTTCAAGTCAAAGCCGGCAGCAGACGATCCGACGGTGCTGGCACGACAGGCCGAACGCAAGGCAATCCTCGAGGCTCGCCAGATACGCGAGGCTGAAAAGGCCAGGCTGAAGCAGGAAAAGCTGGCACGCGAGGCGGTCGAGAAGGCCGAGCGCGAGGCAGCAGCCGAAGCGGCACGCATCGCGGCCGAAGAGGCGGCACAGGCTGAAGCCAAGATTCGGGAAGCCGAAGAAAACGAGCGCATCGCCCGTTTGCTGGCCGACGAAGCCGAACGCAAGGCCAAGCGCGACGCGCGTTATGCAGCGCGCAAACAGCGCACGGGCAGGACGCCTCCGGGCTTCTCCGCCCGCTAGCCTCCAGGCAATGGAGCAATCTGCTTCGAAGATCAGGGTCGCCTTGCAGCGGCCCTGAACGTGTTTGTCCAATGCATGTCTCGCAAATGAGGCCCCGGTTTTGGGAGGACGACATGCAAGACCCTAAAGCGCCTCACCCGAATCCGGCCCAACGCGACGCGCTTTAGAGCAATTCCAGGAAAAGTGTGAAGCGGTTTTCCCGGGAAGAGCGCGTAGCGCTTTCCCTCAGGGAATTGCGTAAAACAAAAAGATAGAGCGGTATGATCAGGCGGCGAACTTCAGCCCCATGATGCCGCAGACAATGAGCGCGATGCACGCCAGCCTGATCGCGGTGGCCGGCTCGCCGAGCAGCCAGATGCCGAGCAGCGCCGTGCCGACGGTGCCGATGCCGGTCCACACCGCATAGGCGGTACCGACGGGCAGCGCCTTCAGCGCCAGGCCGAGCAGAGTGAGGCTGACGATCATCGAGGCAACGGTCAGCACGGTCGGCATCAGCTTCGAGAAGCCGTCCGTGTATTTGAGGCCGATTGCCCAGCCGATCTCGAACAGGCCGGCAAAAAACAGAAAAATCCACGCCATCGACTACGCTCCATCAAAGCATCGGACCGAATTCGGATTCGGTATCCGACGCTCAATCAACAATGGCGGGTCGTCCCGGCCGGATTTTCGGGGAAAGCGCGAGGTCGTCCCCGCCCCGCCAATATAAGAAATTCAAGCGCTCGATCAACAACGACCGGCAACAACATTGCCGGTCGCAATCCCGTTCGGACGGGTATTGCCCGGACCTACTTGTCCTTGAGCTTCATCGCCTTGACCGGCGGCGCCTTCAGGGCCGGAGCCGGGGCTGGCTTCTTGGCATCCTTCTTCGGCTTGCGGGCTTCCTTGCCTGCCTTCATCGCACCTTTAGCCATGATTCGTTCCTCCGATTGCGGGAAGCGAAGTGAAACAAGAGAAACGTCCGACTGCAAGAGGCCAGCGCCTATCGACACCGCCAGCCGGCCGCTTTTAACCGGTTTCTAATTTGCTCGTAAACCAGGCCGGTCCGTGCCATGGTCATCTTCGCACTGCAGCATCCACCGGCGCTTTCGCCCGGAGATGAACACGCGGGCCGGTCAGGACGACAATGCGAATCCATATCGGCTGCGAGATGAGCTTCGACTTTCCCCAGGAAACCCCGCTCATCGCGATGCTGAATGTTCACTATTCCCGCGCCTCCGACCTTGAGCGGCCCGACTTTTTGACCTCCAACCCGCCCGTGCCGATCGAGAGTTATCGCGACAGTTTCGGCAATTGGTGCAACCGGTTCGTCGCTCCGCCAGGGCGGTTCACCTTCGGCACCGACGCGGTGATCCGCGATCCCGGCACCTTCGAGATGGGCGACCTGATGGCCTGGCAGCACGAGGTGCGCGACCTGCCGGCGGATACACTGCTGTTTCTGCTGCCCAGCCGCTTTTGCGAGAGCGACCTCTTGGCGAGCGAAGCGTGGCGGCTGTTCGGCCACACGCCGCTCGGCATTGCGCGTGTGCAGGCGGTCTGCGACTTCGTCCACAATCATATCGTCTTCAACTACGGCAATGCGCGGCCGACACGCACCGCTGCGGAAGCCTATCGCGAACAGAGTGGTGTCTGCCGCGACTTCGCGCATCTCGCGGTCACCTTCTGCCGGGCGCTCAACATCCCGACGCGCTACTGCACCGGCTACATCAGCGACATCGGCACGCCGAAGCCGTGGTCGAGCATGGATTTCGCCGCCTGGATGGAGGTCTATCTCGGCGGCCGCTGGCACGCCTTCGACCCGCGCAACAATGCGCCGCGCATCGGCCGCATCCTGATCGCCTCCGGGCGTGACGCGGCCGACGTGCCGCTGACCCATATCTTCGGGCCGGGCACGCTCGCCGGTTTCAAAGTTTGGACCGACGAGGTCGTCGAATAGCCGACCGAACGAGCCGACGGTTCGCGCGTTATGTTGTCTTGTGGAGCTTTGACGGGCTGGCCGTTAGACTGGCGCCTTGAACGGGGGCAGCATCATGGCCGGGCATGGCGGCTCAAAAAGGGTGATCTACGCGGCGCTCGCCGGCAATCTCGCCATCGCATTGACCAAGTTCGCCGCCGCTTTCTTCACCGGCAGTTCGGCGATGCTGTCGGAAGGCGTGCACTCACTGGTCGATACCGGCAATGGCGGCCTGCTGCTCTATGGCATGCACCGCGCCGCCCGCCCGCCCGATCGGACGCATCCGCTCGGTCACGGCCGCGAACTCTATTTCTGGAGTTTCATCGTCGCCCTTCTGGTCTTCGCACTGGGCGCCGGCGTCTCCTTCTACGAAGGTGTGATCCACATCATGGCGCCGGAGCCGGTCGTCAACGCGAAGGTGAACTACATCGTTCTTGGCCTGTCCTTCCTGTTCGAGGGCAGCTCCTGGCTGGTGGCGCTGAAGGAGTTCCGCCAGCAGAAGGGCAAGCAGGGCTGGCTGCAGGCCGTGCAGTCGAGCAAGGACCCCAGCGTCTACACCGTGCTGTTCGAGGACAGCGCCGCCTTGCTCGGCCTGATCGTCGCCTTTGCCGGCATCCTTGCGGCGGAGCTGCTGGAGATGCCGGAGCTCGACGGCGCCGCCTCGATCGGCATCGGGCTGATCCTGGGCGCGACGGCGATCTTCCTGGCCCGCGAAAGCAAGGGGCTGCTAATCGGCGAGCCGGCCTCCCCGGAGGTGCAGAGACACGTGCTGGCGATCGTCCAGCAGGATCCGGCGGTGCAACAGGCGAACGGCGTTCTGACCGTCCACATGGGGCCGCAAGAGATCGTCGCTGCTCTCAGCATCGAGTTCGAGGATCACCTGACTGCGCCGGAGATCGAAGCCTGTGTGGAGCGCCTGGAGGCGCGGCTGAAGACAGAGATGCCGGAGATCGCAAGGCTGTTCGTCAAGCCGCAGACGACCGGGACCTGGGAACAGCGGCGCAAGATTGTTGAAGCCGCGTCAGGAGACGAGCCGGATCAGGCCGGTTAAGATGCCGACGAAGCAGGGAGAAACAAGATGAAAATCGACGGCGGCTGCCATTGCGGCGCTATCGCCTACGAGGCGGAGGTCGACCCGGAAAAGACCTCGATCTGCCACTGCACCGACTGCCAGAAACTGACCGGCACGGCCTTTCGGGTGACTGTTCCGGCGCCTGAGGATCACTACCGGATCACCAAGGGTACGCCGAAAATCTATATCAAGACCGGGGCGAGCGGCGCCAAGCGCGCCCAGGCCTTTTGCGCTGACTGCGGTTCGCACCTTTACGCCACCTCGGTCGGAGATGGTCCGAAGGTCTATGGAATTCGAGCGGGAACCGCGCGGCAACGCGAGGATCTGGTCCCGACACAGCAAAAATGGCACAGTTCAGCGCTGCACTGGCTGCCGGAATTCCAGGGCATGACCACCGTGGAGAAGCAGTAGCGCTGCTGCGGCGTCAGTCGTCGCCTTCGACGACCCTCAGCCTGAGCTGCCCGGTCTTCGAATCGGCGACGCGGGTCCCTGTCTCGACCTTCGTGGTGGCAGGCCGTGATGCTGCTTCGGGGCCAGCCTCGCCGTCGGGCTGGGCGCCGAACTCCAGTGCCTCGATCTTCTGGCCGCGTCTGGTCACCTTCGACGTCGAGACGAGGATGTCGTCGATGTCCTTGGCCGACTGGCCGAAATGGACCTGCAGTTTGCGCACCCGCTCGTCGACGCGCGCAACGTCCTCCATCAGCCGGATGACTTCGCCCTGGATCAGATGCGCCTGTTCACGCATGCGGGCGTCCTTGAGGATGGCCTGGATGACCTGGATCGACAGCATCAGCAGCGACGGCGAGACGATGACGACGCGAGCGCGGTGCGCCTTGTGGACGATGGCCTCGAAATTCTCGTGGATCTCGGCGAAAACCGATTCCGACGGCACGAACATGAAGGCTGTATCCTGCGTCTCGCCCTGAATCAGATATTTCTCGGATATATCACGGACATGGATTTCGATGTCGCGGCGGAAGGCCTGGGCAGCGACCTTCTGCAGGTCGGCGCCATCGGCAGCGCGGATGGCGTTCCAGGCTTCGAGCGGAAATTTGGCATCGATGGCGAGCGACGGCGCGCCATTCGGCATCTTCACCAGGCAGTCCGGCCGGCTACCGTTCGACAGCGTTGCCTGGAACTCGTAGGCCCCGTGCGGCAAGCCGTCGGCAACAATCGCCTCCATGCGCGACTGGCCGAAGGCACCGCGCGTCTGCTTGTTGGAGAGGATCGCCTGCAATTGCACGACCTGGCCGGCAAGCGACTGGATGTTGCCTTGCGCGGTGTCGATGATCGCCAGCCGTTCCTGCAATTTGGCCAGGCTCTCATGCGTGGATTTGGTCTGCTCGGTCATGGTCTGGCCGATGCGGCCGGTCATGGCGTCGAGGCGCTGGCCGATCGACTGCGTCAGCTCGGCTTGGCGTGCTCCGAACACTTCGGCGATGGCGCCCATGCGGCCCTGCATCTCGGCCTGGCTTTGCAAGATGCCGGCCATCCGCGCCTCGGCGTCTCGGGCATGGTCGGCGGCCTCAGCGGCGGCGACGGCGCGCGCCTTTGCCGAACGCCACAGCGCGATGACAAGCGCCACGAACAGGCCGACAAACAGCAATGCGCCGACGGCCAGAGCATGGCCGAGCGTGATCGTGGAGGCGCCAAGCCGGGCGACAGGCTCCGAAAGGATGGATGTCAGATCATTCATGTGGACAGCATAGCCGATTCGCGGGGCTGGCACAGATCAAAACGTGAACGGCGCCCCGGCGCCCCGGTTGACGCTTTTCGCTGGAGGTCTTAGGTGGAAAGCCATGCCGATCAAGCCGCTCATCATCCTTCCCGACCCCATCCTGCGCCAGGTTTCCAAGCCCGTGGAGCGCGTCGACGGGCCTTTGCGCAAATTAGCCGACGACATGCTGGCGACCATGTATGACGCGCCCGGCATCGGACTGGCGGCAATCCAGATCGGCGAACCGGTGCGCATGCTGGTGATCGATCTGGCCAAGGAAGACGAAACGCCGGCACCGCATGTCTTCATCAACCCGGAAATCCTGAGCAGCGCCGACACGCGGTCGGTCTACGAGGAAGGCTGCCTGTCGATCCCGGACTACTATGCCGAGGTCGAACGCCCGGCAGCCGTGAGGGTCAATTATCTCGACCGCGACGGCAAGCTGCAGGAGATCGAGGCCGAGGGGCTGATGGCGACCTGCCTGCAGCATGAGATCGACCACCTCAATGGCGTCTTGTTCATCGACCACATCTCGAAGCTGAAACGCGACATGGTGGTGAAGAAGTTCAAGAAGCTCGCCAGGGACAAGGCGCCAGGCAAGATGGTGGGATAGGGGAAATGCCCCTTCGCGTCATCTTCATGGGCACCCCGAAGTTTTCGGTGCCGACGCTGCGGGCCATCGCCGAGGCCGGACATGAAGTTGCTGCCGTCTATACGCAGCCGCCGCGCGCCGCCGGACGGCGCGGGCTTGAGCTGACGCCGTCGCCGGTACAGCGCGAGGCGGAGCGGCTGGGCATCGAGACACGCACACCGGTATCGCTCAAAGGCGGGGCCGAGCAGGCCGCTTTCCGCGCCCTGCGGGCCGATGTCGCAGTGGTCGTCGCTTATGGCCTGCTGCTGCCGAAGGCAGTTCTGGAGGCCCCCCGGCTTGGCTGCATCAACGGCCATGCCTCGCTTTTGCCGCGCTGGCGGGGTGCCGCGCCGATCCAGCGCGCGATCATGTCCGGGGACAGCGAAACCGGCATGATGGTGATGCGCATGGAAGTGGGCCTGGACACCGGCCCGGTGGCAATGGTTGAAAAATGCGCCATCGAACCCGATATGACTGCCGGCGATCTGCATGATCGGTTGATGAGTGTCGGTGCTGCACTGATGGTGGAAGCGCTGGCGCGACTGGAAAGGAACACCCTGACATTTACCGCACAAGCGGTGGAAGGGGTGACCTACGCCAAAAAAATCGATAAATCTGAGACTCGCTTGGACTGGACTCGCTCGGCGAGCGAAGTGCACAATACCATTCGTGGCCTGTCGCCCTTTCCCGGGGCTTGGTCCGAGATTGCAATTGGCGGCCGCCCGGAGCGGCTGAAACTGCTTCGCTCGACGCTATCGCAAGGCGCCGGCGAGTCGGGAGGAATTCTCGATGACCGGCTGACGGTCGCCTGCGGGGCAGGCGCGATCAGTCTGGTCGAAGTTCAACGGGCGGGCGGAAGGCCCGCTGCCGCGTCGGAATTCCTGCGCGGGGCCAAGATCGAAAAAGGAATGAAATTCTCATGAGCATGATGTCGATACGCGCGGCGACGCCGCGGGATCGCGAGGCCATCCGCCTCGTCGAGGAACACGCTTTCGGCCAGCAGGCGGAGGCCGGACTGGTCGACGCGCTGGTGACCGGCGGCGACGCCGTTGCCGAACTGGTGGCGGAAGAGGACGGCCAGGTGGTCGGCCATATCCTGTTTTCGCGACTGTTCGTGCAGAGCGGCGGCAAGAACTTTGCGGCCGTGGCGCTCGCGCCGCTGGCGGTCGAGCCCTCGTTCCATGGCAGCGGCATTGGCGGCGCGCTGATCCGCGAGGCGCATATCCGCCTCAGGGATGCCGGCGAGACGCTGGCCGTGGTGCTGGGTGATCCGGCCTATTACAGCCGTTTCGGCTACACCCATGCCCGCGCCGAAAAGTTCGAGAGCGAGTACCAGAGCGAGGCCCTGCAGGCACTGACCTGGGGCGACGCCCCGGAAGCCGGCAGGCTGGTCTACGCCTCGGCCTTCGGGTCGGCACTCGCCGCGTAAGCGGCATCTGAATGCGCCTCTAACTCAAAGAGATAGAGCATGATGTCGTCCGAAAGCCGCTTCACACTTTTCGGCATCATGCTCTAGCATGCCGCGTTTTCGCCTCGACATCGAATATGACGGTAGTCTGTTTGCCGGCTGGCAGCACCAGGCGGATCAGCCTTCGGTGCAGCAAGCGATCGAACAGGCGATCGAAAAATTCTGCGGCGAAGAGGTCCGGTTGCGCGCCGCCGGCCGCACCGATGCCGGCGTGCACGCAACCGCCCAGGTGGCGCATGTCGACCTCGCCAAGGCGTGGTCGGGCGACAAGGTGCGTGATGCCGTCAACGCACATCTGCAGATGGCCGTCGCACATATCGCCGTCCTGAAGGCGACGGTCGTCGCAGACAGCTTCGACGCGCGCTTCTCAGCCACCGGCCGCCATTATGTCTACCGCATCCTCAACCGTCGCGCGCCGGCTGCTATCGACAAGGGCAAGGTGTGGTGGGTGCCGAAACGGCTCGACGCCGACGCCATGCACGAAGCGGCGAAAGTCCTGCTCGGTCGGCATGACTTCACCACCTTCCGCTCGACCCAGTGCCAGGCCAACAGTCCGATCAGGACGCTGGAGCGGCTCGATGTGAGCCGAGAGGGTGACCTGATCGAGGTGAAGGCTTCGGCACGCTCGTTCCTGCACAATCAGGTGCGTTCGATGGTCGGCTCCCTCAAACGTGTCGGCGAAGGCGCCTGGACCGTCGCCGACCTGAAAGCGGCGCTCGATGCGCACGACCGCGCCGCCTGCGGCCAGGTGGCGCCGCCTGACGGGCTTTTTCTCATTGGTGTCGATTATCCCGAGGGCGTCGATTATCCAGGATAGAGCCCCATAAGGCGCTATCCCGAGATGAACCCGGAAAGGCTCTGAGACCCGACATCGTCCGGCACAGAGATGCCGAGCAGCGCCTGCAGGCCGAACAGCGCCAACAGCGAAGCGATGAACATGCCGACGAAAACGGCGGAGCCGATGGCTACGCCCTTGCCGATTGTGGCGTTGGTCATGCGCCAGGTCAGCACCATGGACAGGGCAAACAGCAGCAGCGACACAAGGCTCGAAACCTGGCTTGCCGACGACAGGAAAAGTCTGATCAGCGCCGAGGGCAGCATCAGCCAGGCGGTGATGGCCGAGGCCCAGTTGCTGGCGACGACATAATGGACGAAGCGGCCGCCAATGCCAGCGCGCGGCGCGACCAGGGCCAGAGCGATGAGCGGCAGCACCCAGGAGCCTATATCGACCGTCGCCAGGCGCAACAGCATGCTGAAGCGTCCGGCAAAGGCCTCGGGATCGCCGATCTCGTTGGCGATACCGACCCACCCGACGATCAGAGCCGGTGCGGCAACGATGATGGCGAAAAAGGAATTCCAGAAGCCGTCGGCCGACAGGTCGAGCAGGCGCAGGCCGTCGGCCTTGCCGAGCATCAACCGCCAGGCGCCCGTCAGCGAAGCTTGGGTTTCGTCCGCTGAAAGCATGCTCATGCCTGCCCGAACCAGTCTTCGATGAAGCGCTGGTAGATTTGGGTCAGTGTTTCGAGATCGGCAATGGCGACGCGCTCGTCGACCATGTGCATGGTCTTGCCGACCAGGCCGAACTCGACCACCGGACAATAGTCCTTGATGAAGCGCGCATCCGAGGTGCCGCCAGAGGTCGACAGCGTCGGCTCCTTGCCGACCGCCGACCTGATCGAACCGCGCAGCGTTTCGATCAGCCTGTCGTCACGGGTCAGGAAGACATGGCTCGGCCGGTCGCGCCAGACGAGGTCGTAGTCGACCGGCGTCTTCTTGCCCTGCCGGTACTTCTTGCGTTTGGCCGCCTGATCGAGCCGGTTGTGGATTTCCGCCTGCACGGTCTCGGCCGTCCAGGTGTCGTTGAAGCGGATGTTGAAGGTCGCGGTCGCCTTGGCCGGAATGACATTGGTGGCCGGGTTGCCGACGTCGATGGAGGTGACCTCCAGATTGGTCGGCTGGAAGTCCCTGGTTCCCTTGTCGAAGACAGGATGCAGCAAGGCATCGACCAGGCCCATCAGGCCGCGCACCGGATTGTCGGCAAGCTGTGGGTAGGCGACATGGCCCTGGCGGCCGTTGACGGTGATGGCGCCCGACATCGAGCCGCGGCGGCCGATCTTGATCATGTCGCCAAGCGCGTCCGGGTTGGTCGGCTCGCCGACGATCGAGGCATCCCATTTCTCGCCCCTGGAAGCCGCCCATTCGAGCAGCTTGACCGTGCCGTTGATGGCCGGCCCTTCCTCGTCGCCGGTGATCAGCAGCGAGATCGAGCCTTTCGGGCCGCCATTGTTCTCGACATGGCGCGCCACCGCAGCGATGAAACAGGCAATGCCACCCTTCATGTCGACGGCGCCCCGGCCATACATCTCGCCGTTGGCGATTTCGGCGCCGAAGGGCGGATGCGTCCAGGCGGCTTCGTCGCCGACCGGCACCACGTCGGTGTGGCCGGCGAACATCAGATGCGGGCCGTTGCCGGAACGCCTGGCATAGAGGTTTTCGATGTCCGGCGTGCCATCTTCCGAAAACACCGGCCGATCGACCAGGAAGCCGAGTGGTTTCAGCATCGTCTCCAGCGCTGTCAGCGCGCCGCCTTCGGCGGGCGTCACCGAAGCGCAACGGATAAGGGCGGCGAGGTTCTCGGCGGGATCGGTCGGCAGCGTCATGGCAAAAGCGATAATCGAAAGCGGCGGGCCTGTCACGGCCAGACATAAGGGCCAGTGATGGCGCCGACATTATGGTTTTCATGTCGTATAGTTGCGGGGCGGTGCGGAGCGACGGGATGGCAAACGCGGACAAGAGGATCGTCATTGCCGGCGCCGGCAGCATCGGTTGCTATGCCGGCGGCTGCCTGGCACTCGCCGGGCGCCGGGTGATCCTGCTGGCGCGGCCGCGCATCGAGGCGGCGTTGCGGCAGCGCGGACTGCGGGTCAGCGACCTCCAGGGCCGCGACCGCATGATCGCGCCGGACGCGCTTGTCGTCACCGCCGATCCGGCTGTCGCCCTGTCCCAGGCGGATGTGATCCTGGTCACGGTCAAAAGCGGCGCGACGCAGGATATGGCAGACCTCATCAGGGCTCACGCCCACCGCGATGCGGTGGCGATCAGCCTGCAGAACGGCGTCGACAATGCCGACAGGCTGCGCGCCGGGCTCGACGGCCGGACGGTGCTGGCCGGCATGGTGCCGTTCAACGTGGTGCAATCCCCGGACGGCGAGTTGCCGCTGCGTGTGCACCGCGCCAGCGACGGCAAGGTGATGATCGAAGACGGTGATGCCGGCCTGGCTGGCCTTCTCGGTGTCGAAGGGTTTGCGGTCGAAACCCATGGCGACATGAAGGCCGTGCTGTGGGGCAAGCTGCTGATGAATTTGAATAACGCGCTGGTGGCGCTGTCCGGCCTGCCGTTGGCGAGCGAACTCGCCGACCGTCGCTGGCGGATGATCCTGGCCGGCCAGATCGACGAGGCGCTCACGGCGATGAAAGCGTCCGGCATCGAGCCGGCGCGGATCGCCGGCTTGCGGCCGGCACTGCTGCCGAAGGTGCTCGGGCTGCCGGACTGGCTGTTCGGGCTGCTGGCGCGGCGCATGCTGGCGATCGACCCACATGCGTTCGTCAATGTGGGACGATCTTCAGCGCGGCAGGCCGACGGAGATCGGCGAACTGCAAGGGTCCGTGCTCGGCCTTGCCGAACAGACGGGTACGCCGGCGCCCCTGCTTAAAAAGATTACCGCCTTGGTGCGCGCGGCGGAAGCGGAGCGGCTTGGCTCGCCGGGCCTGGCGCCGGAGCAGGTTGTTGCGCCGGATGGGCCTCGATCAGCGTGATCTTCTGCCAGATTTTCCGCGACAGGTTGGACGCCAGGTTCTCGATGTCGTTGACGCCGTCGATGACCACGTCGTCATTGACCGACTGCGCGAACAGCGCGGCGATCTTGCCGGTGATCGACAGCATTTCGGAGCAATAGTCGAGGTAGCGCGCCAGGTCGGCGGCATTGGTGATGCGGGCCGGTGAGTGCGAGGTCGGCTTGAAATTGGCCGAGAGGGCCGCCGGATCCTTGGTCAGCTGGTGCATGTCGATGACATGGATCAGCGACCGCAGGCCGTGCAGCTGGCGAAACACCCGCTTGCGCTTGATGCGCTCCTCGGTACGGACCAGCGCCAGGAAACCGAGCACGGCGAGGATCATCATGTTGATCGTGGCTTCGATGCCCTGCACCGACTGAACCGCGTCGTCGGCCTGGGAGATGTGAATGAGCGGCAGGATGGTGCCGACAAACAGGAAGACCAGCGCGCCGGCGACAACGGCGGCGACGATGAGCCCGCGCAGCCACCAGATCGGCGCCTCGAGCGCCTGAGCCGCCTTGGTCAGATCGCGCGACAGTGACACCAGTTCGGCGGCGACGCCGCGTAGTCCCGCGTTGGGAAAACGCTCGGCGACGCGGCCCTCCAGCCGTTCGGCGGTGTCGATGATCAGTTTCGGATCAAGCGTGCGGTAGCGCATGTCCGATCGGCCCTCAGGATTGCGCCGGCTCGTTGGTGCGCCGGCCATAGCGATTGGGCCCAGGCTGCCCTGGAAACAGACACAACACAAGGAAGGCGACGATCGAGACCACCGGCACGAACAGGATCAGCGCGGCAATGCCCGGCTTGTCGAGGTCGTGCAGCCGCTTCACGGCCAGCGCGATGTTCGACCATAGCGAAGCGATGAAGGCGATGAAGAAGATGAACGACCACATGTTGCTCTCGGCCGAACCTTCCGGCACCAGCGTGAAGCGGTAGAGCGGAAAGGCCTGTATGATGGCGACGAGCAACCCGCCAAGAAAATAGGCCGCGCGACTGACGCGGCCCGATGTTTTGAAGAAAAGCCAGGTGAGATCTGATCTGTCAGGCAAGCGGGTCCGGTCCATATTGATTGGCGCCCTTGGCGCCTTCGAGAATGCCGCACTCCACCAGAAACCAGATCCCGCCGATGATCGGCACGAGGATGATCAGGCTCCACCAGCCGGACTTGCCGCGATCGTGCCAGCGCTTGGCGTAGACGGCGAAGATCGAATAGAGCATGGCGAGCGAGTAGAGCAAATAGATAAAGCCGTAGGGCATTTGGTTGAACGTCGTGCCGAGTATGTTGTCGAGGATCGTCGCGATGATCCCGCCGACAAAGACAACGCCGACACAAGCCCAGAACTTGGCACGGTTGATGCGACCCTCGTAGCTGGTCAGCAGATACTTCCAGTCCATGTCACCCCTCCATCAGTCACGCGCGACTCATTGTCGCGCCGGCGGAAGGTGCGTCCGTTTCCGGGAAAGATCAATCGCGCAGCAATTCGTTGATCGAGGTCTTGGAGCGGGTCTTGGCGTCGACCCGCTTGACGATGACGGCGCAGTAAAGACCCGGGCCTGGCTCGTTGTTCGGAAAAGGCTTGCCAGGCATCGACCCGGCGACAACGACGGAATTCGGCGGCACTTCGCCGTAGAAGACTTCGCCAGTGGCGCGGTCGACGATCTTGGTCGACTGGCCGATGAACACGCCCATGCCGAGCACCGAGCCTTCTCGCACGATACAGCCCTCGACCACTTCCGAGCGCGCGCCGATGAAGCAATTGTCCTCGATGATGGTCGGGCCGGCCTGCATCGGCTCCAGCACGCCGCCGATGCCGACGCCGCCCGACAGATGCACGTTCTTGCCGATCTGGGCGCAGGAGCCGACCGAAGCCCACGTGTCGACCATGGTGCCGCTGTCGACATACGCGCCGACATTGACGAAGGACGGCATCAGCACGGCGCCCGGCGCGACATAGGCGGAACGGCGTACGATCGACGACGGCACGGCACGGAAGCCCGCCTTCTCGAAGTCGACGGCGCTCCAGCCGTCGAACTTCGACGGCACCTTGTCCCACCACACGGCCTGGCCGGGACCGCCCTTGATGATCTCCATCGGGTTGAGCCGGAAGGACAACAGCACGGCCTTCTTCAGCCACTGGTTGACATGCCATTTGCCGTCGGCCTGCCGCTCGGCGACGCGAGCGGTGCCGCGGTCGAGCAGGTCGAGCGCCGACTGGATGGCGTCGCGGGTTTCGCCACGGGTCGCCGTCGAAATCGCGTCGCGTTCCTCGAAGGCCTTCTCAATGGTCTTCTCGAGGCTCGCCAGATCGGGCTTCGACATGAATTTGCTCCATTACCAAGCTGTTAAGGGGCTGCGCCTTACCCTGTTTTGAACGTCGCGCGGACCCCTGGGCAGGCTTTGCCCGCCTGGGTCTTTGCATGTAGCAGGTTCTTGTCGCAAAACCGCCGGACACTTTTGCGGAACCTGCTTATGTTAAGGCTCAATGGGGGTCAATCGCGGCTGCGCCATGGGACGGCGCAAGTGAAGAAATTGGACGGGTAAGGTAACTATGACTCCTATGGAAAAGGCGGGGTGGACGCCGCTGCCGCATTCGGATGAGGATCTGGAGCGGTCGAAGAGCGTGCCGGACACGCCGCAGACGCGTGCCGAGACCTACCGGCTCGCCTGGAACGATCCCGAGTTCATGACCAGGCGCGAACTGCGCGCGGTCAGGCTGCAGCTCGAACTCCTGAAGCCGGAAATGATCCTGGCCGAACGCGGCATCCGCTCGACGGTGATCCTGTTCGGCGGCGCACGCCTGCCGGAACCCGGCGGCGAGGCCTGGGCGGCCAAGAACGAGACGCAGAAGAGGAACCTCGAGGAAAACAGCAAATACTACGAGGAGGCGCGCAAGTTCGCGCGGCTGTGCTCGCAGCAGTCAGCTGCGTCATACTACCGCGAATATGTCGTGGTGACCGGCGGCGGGCCCGGCGTGATGGAAGCCGGCAATCGTGGCGCCGACGACGTCGGCGCGCCATCGATCGGGCTCAACATCGTCTTGCCGCACGAGCAGGCGCCGAACGCCTATGTGACGCCGGAGCTCTGCTTCAACTTCCACTATTTCGCCATTCGCAAGATGCATTTCGTCATGCGCGCCAAGGCGGTCGCGGTGTTTCCCGGCGGCTTCGGCACGATGGACGAGTTCTTCGAGACGCTGACCCTGATCCAGACCGGGCGCATGGAGCGCGTGCCGGTGATCCTGTTTGGCAAATCCTTCTGGAAACGGGCGATCGATCTCGATTTCCTCGCCGAACAGGGCACGATCAGCCCCGGCGACCAGGACATCATCGATTTCGTCGACACCGCCGACGAGGCCTGGGGGATCATCAGCCGCTTCTACAATCTGTGAGAGCACTGACGGTTCGAGGTTCATCGAGATTCAGGTCAGGCCGAGCCGAAAACGGTGGGTTCCGAGAACCGGAGCGGAGCGTACGTTCGGGTACGTGAGCACCGGAAGCGCAGGAAGCCGCCGTTTGCAGGCCGGCATCACCTGAAGATCCATGAACCTCAGGCGGTGACCTCGACGATCGCGGTCAGGAAGCCGGCGAGGTCGTCGGTGACGAAATCGACATCATCCTCGTTGGCCGGGTCGCGCTCCCAGATCTCGGAAAAGGTCGGCTCGAAATTGCGTGGCACGACGAGCACCGTGGTCATGCCCAGCGACTTCGGCACAGCAAGGTTGCGGGCAAGGTCCTCGAACATCACCGCATTGTGGCCGGTGACGGCGTGGAGTTCGGCGAATTTCTCGTAGGTCTGGCGTGCCGGTTTGGGATTGAGCCCGGCGGCGACGATATCGAAGATGTCGTCGAAATGGTCGAGGATGCCGAGTTGGCGCGCGGTGCGTTCGGCGTGCCTGCGGTCACCGTTGGTGAAGATGAACTTGCGGCCCGGAAGCTGGCGGATGGCAGTGCCGAGAACGGGATCGGGCACCAGCCACGAATAATCGATGTCATGCACCTTCTCGAGGAAATCGTCAGGATCGATGCCGTGGCGCGTCATCAGCCCGTTCAACGTCGTGCCATATTCCAGATAGAGCTCCTTCTGCAGCTTGCGTGCCTGCTCGCGAGGCAACGCCAGCAGTTCGCCGACATAGGCGGTCATCTTGACGTCGATCTGCGAGAACAGATTCGAATGATGCGGATAGAGCGTGTTGTCGAGGTCGAACACCCAGTCGGTGACATGAGCGAAGCGGGCGGGGTCAGGCAGCGTGGTCATGCGCTCCTTATGGCATGAAACGGACATTCTGAAAGAGACTTTATCCACAACTTATGCGCGCCGAGAGTCGCGGAAATAGCGTCACCCTTCAATTTTTAAGCATCCCGGAAAGGTAGCCTTCAGGGCTTGCTGGCACAGAGGCAGACCTGTGGGAGCACGCGATGAATAGCATAATTTTGAGATCCGCCGCCGTTGCTTTTGCCTCTGTCGCAGCCTCTCTCCTTTTGACGCTGATCATCGTTCCGGCGATGGGATTTCCGGTCAACCGCACGATCTGGCTGACCACCACGCTCTGTCCGCTGGTCCTCGCCTGGGTCGCCAGCGCAAGCACTTTCTGGCAAAGCGACAGGCTGAAAAGTGCCCATCGCGACCTTGCCCGAGCCCATGCCCAGCTCGCCGCCGCGCATCGCCGCCTGGCGGACAAGGCGAGCCGCGACGACATGACCGGCATGCTCAACCGGGAAAACTTCTTCGCCGCCCTCGATGGTTCCCGCCGCAAGTCCGATCGCGGGGCGCTGCTGATCATCGACGCCGACCACTTCAAGAGGATCAACGACAATTTTGGCCACCTGACCGGCGATGACGCACTGCTCTTGATCGCCAGCGCGATCGAACGCGGCGTGCGCAGCGGCGATGTGCTCGGCCGCATCGGCGGTGAGGAGTTCGGCGCCTTCCTGATCGGCGCCACCGAGCAGGAGGCCAAGCGCGTCGCCGAGCGCATTCGCCGCGAAGTCGAGCTGATCCGCTTCCGGCCCGTCGACGAGCGGACCGTTCCGCTCACGGTCAGCATCGGCGGAACCGTCTGTGGCGAGGATATCAGCGTATCGGACCTGATGCGCGCCGCCGACCGGCGCCTCTACCAGGCCAAGCACCGGGGCCGCAATCTGACGATCCTCGACACGGACATTTCCGAGGCGGCGTGATCAGGCCGCCGATCCACTGGATCCGGCCCGTTAAGAAAATCCTAACCCTGTTCACACTCGGTTGCGCCGTTTACCCGGTTTTCGCTGCTTTGCGGGTAGCCTGGCACAATACTGGCTTCTGCCGCGATGCATGTGCCGTTCCGGGACCCGTCGTTCAGGTAACGCCATGCGCCGTCGAAGCCCCCACCCGAGAGACCAGCCATGAGTTTCTTCATCAAGAAAATATCCCGCCGCACGATCGTGCAGGCGTTGATCGCACTGCCTGCCCTGTCCCTGTTCCGCACGCTGCCTGACGCCGATGCCTCGCATGCTGATCCAAACCGAGCCGACCCGACACGGGCCGATCTGAACGAGATCGTCGAGATCAATGGCTGGATCCTGAAGCGGAGCGATCTGGCATGATCTTCGACAGCTACGATGCGTTTCGCGCCGCGAATTTCCCCGCCAAGGTCTGCATCCTCGGCTCCGGCCCGGCCGGCACCACCATTGCCCGCAAGCTTGGCGCCGCCGGCATTCCGGTCGTGGTGCTGGAGGCCGGCTCGCGTGAATTCAGCGACGAGTCGCAGGATTTCTACCGTGGCACGACGGTCGGCGATTTCTACTTCGATCTCGACGTCACCCGGCTGCGGTTCATGGGCGGCAGTTCGAACCACTGGGCGGGCTGGTGCCGCGTGCTCGACAAACAGGATTTCGAGCCTAAGGCTTGGGCGCCCGACACGGGTTGGCCGATTCGCCGCGCCGACATCGAACCCTATCTGCCGGAAGTGCACGATATCCTCGAACTTCCCGGTTTCCGGCCGGACGTGCCGGTCTCCGACGACATTCGCTGGGTGCAGCTGATCAAGAGCCCGGCGGTGCGCTTCGGCGAGAAATTCGCCGACGAGCTCGACAAGAGCGGGAACATCGCGGTCGTGCTCAACACCTACGCCACTGAACTTGCCGGCGACGGCAAACGCGTGACGGGCGCCAGGCTGTGGTCCAACGGGCAGGATGCCGGCGCCTTCAGCGCGGACTATTTCATCGTCTGCACCGGCGGACTGGAGAATTCGCGCCTGCTTCTGTGGTCGAACCAGCGCTCGAACGGCGGCGTCGTGCCGAATGCGACGGCGCTTGGCCGCTACTGGATGGAGCATCCGACCTTCGAGGGCGGCAATGCCATCCTGGCCGACTATGGCGAGTTCGAGGTCGATGCCGTCAACGAGGTCTTCTTCTCGCCGACGCTTGCCGCCATGGAGCGGCTACAGATCATGAATTTCGGCATCAGGCTGATCGAGACGCCGTATCCGGGCGTCAAGAGCCTGATCGCCGACCTCGCCTGCACGGCGCCAGACATGGCCGAATGGATGTCTGCCAAGCTCAGCCAGAATCTGCGATGCGCGGCCCAGCTCTATGTCGCCTGGGAACAGGCGCCGCTGGCCTCCAACCGGATCGAACTGTCGACGACCGATGTCGACCATGCCGGCGTGCCGCGCATCGAGCTGCACTGGAAGAAATCGGAGCTGGAACACCGCACCCTTCTCGAAGGGCTTAGGCTGTTCGGCACGACGCTGATCGAGAAGAATCTCGGCCGGGTGCGCATTGCCGACTGGATCACCAATGGCGGCGACTACCCGACCAACGACGAGACGGCGGGCCATCATCATATGGGTGGCACGCGGATGGGCACCGACGTCACCAAGAGCGTTGTCGACGCCAACTGCAAGGTGCACGGCATGGACAATCTCTATGTCGGCGGCTCCTCGGTGTTCTGCACGTCGGGCGAATGCAATCCGACGACGACGATCACCGCGCTGGCCTGCCGGCTGGGTGACCATCTTGCCAAGGTGGTCGCCGTCTGACGGTTCCATGAGTCGGCGCCAGTTGATGGCGCCGGCTGATGTTCGGCATATCTCAGAAGCCGTAGACCGCGATGCGCACCAGAACCGCGGCAGCGGCCAGCGCCACGAGCAAAATGCCAAGGCCGATGGGGGACCCCCATCCGTACCATTCCATGGCCAGCTTGGCATATTTGAACTCTTCCTCATGCGAGAGGGGCGTACGCTGTTGAATCAAGCTCATTTTTTCACTCCATGATGGCGGCCGGCTCTTGCCTTGTGGGCGCTGCAACCGCATATTGTTGAGATAGTCTAAATGTTAGACAGATTGATAGTTAGATGATCGAAATAAATTCGTCAAGCGAGAATCGGACCGAAATGACGACGGCCATCGGCCTTGCCATCATGCAATGGCAGGACGCGACGCAGGCCTATGACGAGGCGGTGGGGCTGAGGCTGGGGCTGAACATGGCCGAACGCCATTGCATCGGCCTGCTCCATGGCGGCCCGCAATCGGCCGGCGCGATCGCCACCGCAACCGGGCTGACGCCGGCCGCCGTGACAGCGCTGATCGACCGGCTGGAGGCGCGCGGGCTGCTGACGCGCACGCGCAGTCTCGAGGACAGGCGCAAGGTGGTGATCGAGGCGACCGAGGCCACGCGGGACCTGTCGGCGCGCTACTACGGCACTATTGCGCGGGAAGGCGAAAAGGTCATCGCGACCTTCAGCGACGCTGAGCTCACCACAATATCGCGCTTCGTCAACGCCGCCCTCGACCTGCAGCGCGCCCAGCTGGCGCGGCTAAAGGCCGAGGGGTCGGACAACCCTGGGCGATAGGGTGCGATGTGTTTGGCGGCGTTACTGCGATGTCGGCAGGCAACGGGACTATTTCGGCTGGACCCCATAGGCGACAAGAAACGCCCCCACTGAGGCATCCGCGTGCCGTTCCAGTTCGGCCTTGGAGCGCCGGTTGCTTCCCGTGAACATGGCTTCATTCATGGGGATCCAAAGAAGCATCCCAAAAAAGTGGCTGGCTGCCAGATAGGGGTCACTGGTCTGTATCAGCCCTCGACTGGTGAGCTTTTGAAAGCAGGAAGCCATTGAGCCAAGCATGCGCTCGAAGCCCTTTTCGTACCAACTGCGGCCAAGCTGCGGCATTCGATCCGCATTGGCGATGATCAAGCGCCGCAGCTTCAACAACTCTTCATCCATGAGCGTCGTTATCAAACATCGAGCAAGCTGCTGCAGGCCACCTTCCATGAATTTCGCCTCGGAAAGCAGCGTCGTCACGGACTCGATGACATCGTTGGCCTGGGTAGCGGTTGCAAGAACGACTTCGCCGAACAGCGTCTCCTTGTCGGTGAAATGCTTGTAGACGGTCTGCTTGGAGGCCCCCGCCCTGGTGGCGATTTCCTCCATGCTGGTCCCGTCATAGCCCTTGCCGATGAACGCCGCCGTGGCCGCCTGGATGATCTCACGATCCTTGCGTGCCGATCTCGTCTCACCGTCGATTTTCATGGTGACCTCCTGACCAGTACTAGACGGTACCGTTCCCGCATGATAGTCGTGAAAACGGTACTGGACTGACTAGTACCTGTCAACGAAGGCAAGGCTTAGACCGATGACCAAGATGATCTTCATAAATCTGCCGGTGCGCGATCTGCAGGCAGCGACCAAGTTTTATCTCGCGATCGGCGGCACACTAAATCCGCAGTTCTCGAACGACCAGGCCAGTTCGATCATGTTCTCCAACTCGATTGGGGTGATGCTGCTGACGCACCAGCACTATGGCCAGTTCACAACGCGTCAGATCGGCGACGCCAGGCGTGACAGCCAGATGCTGATCGCACTCACCGCCGGCAGCAAGGACGAGGTCAATGCCACAATCGAGAAGGGCGTGGCGGCAGGCGGCCGCGCCGATCCCAACCCTGCGCAGGACCTCGGCTTCATGTTCAACCGCCACATCGAGGACCCCGACGGCAACGTCTGGGAGTTCCTGTGGATGAACCCCGCGGCCATGCAATAGCCAGCGGGATCAAAGCGTCCAAAGCGCGTCGCGTCGACACGGATTCATGCGACGCGCTTTGTGTTTCATGCAAGTCGTTCCCGGCCGAAACAATTCTCCCGGATTTGTTTAGACCGTCGCCGGGTCGAGCGCCGGCTGGCCCTTGCGGCGCGCGACGATCGCCTCGAAATCGGCAGTCTGGAAGGCATCGCGCAAGGCGTCGAACGACGGGAGCACGAAATAGGCGCGCTGGAATTTGTCGATCTCGTAGCCGGTGCGCATCACCGTTTCGAGGTCGAACGGCACGTGGTGGGCGTCCTTGCCGTCGACGGCGAACTGCAACTCGGTGAACGACGACATCAGGCCGGCCCCAAAGGCCTTCAGCTGCTGGCCGTTCTCCTGCATCAGGCCATATTCGGCCGTGTACCAGTAGAGCCGGGTGATCATCTCGTCGCCGCCCAGCGCAATGATGTCGCCGGCCTTGCGGCCATACATCTGCATGAAGTCGGCAAACACCGGCTGCGACAGCACTGGTACGTGGCCGAAGAAATCATGGAACATGTCCGGCTCGACGATGTAGTCGAGCTCCTGCCTGGTCCGCAGCCAGTTGGTGACAGGGAAGCGGCGATTGGCGAGATGGTCGAAGAAAGGTGCGGCGGGAATGAGACCCGGCACGGCGACGATCTCCCAGCCGGTCAGCTTGCGCAGCTTGGCGCTGACGTCCTCGAAATCGGGGATGCGGTCGAGCAGGCCGAGCTTCTCGACGCCGTCGAGATAGGAGTGGTGGGCGAGCTTCCGCGTCAGCTTGGTCTGGCGGTCGCACAGCGTGCGCCACACCGCCTGCTCCTCTGTGCTGTAATCGTAACCCTGCGCTACTGTGAAATCGGCACGGCAGACCGAATAGTCGCCGCGCAACCCTTGCGCCGCACAGTCGCGGGCATATTCGGCAACGCTCATCGTCGTCATGGTTCTTCTCCCTGCAAGTCATGAATGGCGGACGTGCCGAAAGGATAACCGGATCTGCCGAGGCAAATCGGTTTTGATGATGGCTCGAGCGCGATATTCGGGATAGCATTCACTCCAGAAACGCTTTCATGGAGTGAAAATGCCTCAATTCGATGATTTCGAGATCAGGATGCTCGAGGTCCTGCAGCGCGACGGGCGCAAGCCGGTGTCCGAGCTGGCGCAAGAGATCGGGCTGTCGACGACCCCATGCGCACGACGTTTCGAGGCGCTGCAGGAGGCCGGTATCATCAAGGGTTTTGCCGCGGTGATCAGCCGCCGCGCGGTCGGCCTGATGGTCGAGGTGTTCATCCAGGTGCGCCTTGTCAGCCACAGCGACGGCTCGCCCGAAAGCTTCATCGCCGCCGTGCAGCGCATGGACGAGGTATCGTCATGCTGGACGATGACCGGCGACCACGATTTCCTGCTGCACGTCATGGTGCCGTCGGTCGACGAGCTCAATGCTTTCGTCATGCACCGGCTGATGCGGCTCGACGGTGTGCGCGACGTCCACACCCAGCTGGTGCTGCAGAACATCAAGGGCCCCGGCCACGTGCCGCTCGGCCACCTCAGGCGGTAATGGTGCCTGCCCTGCCCATCCCTGCGGAAAAGCTGCACGCAAACTGCTGAAACAGGCCAATCGGGCGTCCATATCGCCGGCCAACATCCGTGGACCAACTGCCGGAGGTCCGCCATGAAAATCGTCCTGATCAATCCACCGCACACCGCCATCGGCAGCCGCGTGCCGGACGATCACCTGCCACCGCTCGGCCTGTTGGCGCTCGGCGGCCCGCTGATCGATGCCGGCCATGAGGTGCGCCTCGTCGACGCCGAGTTCGGGTCGATGCCGCTCGACATGGTGGTGCGCAATGCCCTGGACGATGACCCCGATTTCGTCCTGATCGGCCATTCCGGCTCGACCTCGGCGCACCCGACCGCCTTGCTGATAGCCGGCATGATCAAGCAGCGCGAGCCGGCGACCATCATCATCTATGGCGGCGTGTTTCCGACCTACCACTGGGGCGACATCCTGGCTGAAACGGACGTCTTCGACTTCATCGTGCGCGGCGAGGGCGAGGCGACTGTGGTGGCGTTGGTCGAGGCGCTGGAAATGCACCAGCCGCCTGCAAGCGTGGCGGGCATCGCCTTTCGCGACGATCTGCGCCGTCCCTTCGCCACGCAGCCGGCAATGACCATCGCCGATCTCGACGCCTACCGTGTCGGCTGGGAGTTGATCGACCATATCAGCTACAGCTATTGGGGCGGCAAGCGTGCCGTGGTCATGCAGTTTTCGCGCGGCTGCCCGCATCTGTGCAATTATTGCGGCCAGCGCGGCTTCTGGACCCGCTGGCGGCATCGCGATCCGGTGAAATTCGCCAAGGAGATTGCCTGGCTGCACCGCGAGCACGGTGTCGAGCTGATCAACCTTGCCGACGAGAACCCGACCGTATCGAAGAAGGCCTGGCGCGCTTTTCTCGACGCCATGATCGCCGAGAACGTGCCGGTGCTGATCGTCGGCTCGACCCGTGCCGACGACATCGTACGCGATGCCGACATCCTGCATCTCTACCGCAAGGCGGGCGTCATCCGCTGGCTGCTCGGCATGGAAAACACCGACGAACAGACGCTTGCATTGATCCGCAAGGGCGGCAGCACCTCATCCGACCGCGAGGCGATAAGGCTGCTGCGCCTCAACGGCATCCTGTCGATGGCGACCTGGGTGGCCGGCTTCGAGGATGAAGGCTTTCGCGACCTGTGGCGCGGCTTTCGCCAGCTCATCGCCTACGATCCCGACCAAATCCAGGCGCTTTATGTCACGCCGCATCGCTGGACACCGTTCTTCAGGATCGCGCGGGACCGCAAGGTAATCCAGAAAGATGCCCGCCTGTGGGACTACAAACACCAGGTGCTGCAGATGACGCGGCTGAAGCCGTGGATGCTGTTTTTCAGCGTCAAGCTGATCGAACTGGCGGTGCAATCGCGGCCGAAGGCGCTGGCGCGCATCCTGTTCCACAAGGACCCCGAGCAGCGGCATTCGATGCGCTGGTACACGCAGATGGGGCGCCGCGTCTGGTTCCGTGAGGTCTGGGGATTTCTGGTCCGTGACGGCCGGGTGAAAGACGGCCCGACGCTTGCCGAGTTCTGGGGTGCGCCGCAGGACGCCGAGGAGCAATCGATGACCGTTCGACATCAGGCGCGCAAACCGGCTTTGCCTGGGATCGGGGTCTCACCGAACGCCTGACCGCTCGTCTCTTGGATTAATATACGCAGCGTATGCGTATTGACATACGCAGCGTATGCACCCACATCAACATACGGGACGTATGTCAATAGCCGTCCCGCGCAGTGGAGCGCAGCGATCCAGGAACCCGAAGCCTTGCGAACGACCCTCGCCCTGCCGGCGAAGCCAATTCGCGACGCCCGGAGGTCGGGGCTGCCTTGTTTGAAATGGAGTGAACTATGACCAAACGCGACGCGATCTTCCCAGCCGGCCGGCAGGCTCTCTACGAGATCAACCGTTACTCGGCGGCGATCCGCTCGGGCGACTTCCTGTTCGTCTCTGGCCAGGTCGGCAGTCGCGAGGATGGGTCGGCCGAGCCGATCTTCGAAAGGCAGGTCCAGCTGGCTTTCGACAACCTCGCCGCGGTGCTGAAGGCCGCCGGCTGCACGTTCGACGACATCGTCGACGTGACCACCTTCCACACAGATCCGGCCACGCAATGGGCAGCGATCGACGCCGTTCGCCTGAAGGCGTTCGGCGAACCGCCCTACCCGAACTGGACCGCGGTGGGCGTGAACTGGCTGGCGGGCTTCGATTTCGAAATCAAGGTCATCGCGCGCCTTCCGCAGCCCGCCTGATCGATTGGCGGCAGCGGAAGACCAAAGGGCGGCTCAGGGCACGATCAGCGTGCCGGCGCCGTGTTCGGTGAACAGCTCAAGCAGCACCGAATGCGGCGTCTTGCCGTTGAGGATAACGACGCCTTCGACGCCGCGCTCGATCGCCTCGATGCAGGTTTCGACCTTGGGGATCATGCCGCCCGAGACCGTGCCGTCCTTGATCAGCGCCTTGGCCTCGGCCACGGTCAGTTCGTCGATCAGCTTCTTGTTCTTGTCGAGCACGCCGGGCACGTCGGTGAGGAACAGCAGGCGCGTTGCCTGGCAGGCGCCGGCAATGGCGCCGGCGAAGGTGTCGGCGTTGATGTTGTAGGTGTGGCCGTCGCGGCCGGGCGCCACCGGCGCCAGCACCGGGATCATTTCGGAGCGCGCCAGAAGGTCGAGCAAGGTACGGTCGACCTCGACCGGCTCGCCGACGAAGCCCAGATCGAGCACGCGTTCGATGTTGGAGTCCGGATCGATCATCGTCTTGCGCGCCTTTTCGGCGAAGACCATGTTGCCGTCTTTGCCGCACAGGCCGATCGCCCATTCGCCCTCGGCGTTGATCAACGCCACGATCTCCTTGTTGATCGAGCCGGCCAGCACCATCTCGACGATCTCGACCGTCTTCTGGTCGGTGACGCGCAGGCCGCCCTCGAACTTGGATTCGATGCCCATCTTGGCCAGCATGGCGCCGATCTGCGGGCCGCCGCCATGGACGACGATCGGGTTGACGCCCGATTGCTTCAACAGCGCGATGTCGCGCGCGAAAGCCTTGCCGAGCTCGATATCGCCCATGGCGTGGCCGCCATATTTCACCACGACCGTCTTGTGCTCGTAGCGCTGCATGTAAGGCAGCGCCCGCGAAAGCAGGGCGGCCTGCATTTCGGCGGTGGCGGTGATTTCCGTCATCGGCGTGGTTCCTGGCTTTTGGTTTTGTGCATGTCGTCGTCCCAAAACTGCTGGGCACTCTTGGGCGACATGCACTTGGTTTATGCATGATGCATCAGGTAAGGACGGCGGCGTCTTAGCGGGAATTGGGGCCAGCCGCAAATGGCTTTGCTGTCATATTCGAGCGCCTCACGACGTCGTCATCATGACGGCACGCTCAGCGGCGCCCTGCGGCCCAACCAACCCGAGATCTTCTCCATCTGCGCGGCAAGCGACAGCAGTGTCTCCTCGTCGCCCGGCCGGCCCACCGCCTGGATGCCGAGCGGCAGGCCGGCATCGGTGACATGGACCGGCAGCGCGATCGACGGCTGGCCGCTGACATTCTGGATCGCCGGCCAATGGGTGAACCCGAGGCTCTTGTCCATCAGCTGGCCGAGCAATGGCTTCAGTTTCAGCAAGGCGGTGAGATGAAGCTTGTCGAGCAGGTTCTCGATGAGTTCGTCAGCGCCTTTCGGGTCCATGGCGCCGCAGGCGAGCGGCGGGTGGGCGATGATCGGCATCAGCACCGCATCATATCGCGCTGTCTCCGCGATCAGCTGTCGCGAGGTCGCATGCAGCCGCTGCAGGCCGGCATAGATCTCGCCGGCCGACACCAATTCACCGAAGCGGGCGAGGATGCGCGTCGCGCGCTCGATGTCGCCCAGAACGGAACGGCCGACACGCAGCGCCTCGGCCCGCATCGTGCCGGCGACGGCAGAGGCCACGCCGGTGGCAAAATCGGCGAAGAAATCGCGCCCGATAAAGGGCAGATCGATATCCGCGACCGTATGGCCGCCCTCGCGGGCCAGCGCCACCGCCACGTCGAGCGCGACAAGCGTCTCGGCCGAGACCGGCAGGCCGAGCGGCGACTTGCGGTACACGGCCAGCCTGAGCTTGCCGGGATCGCGCGCGGCAGCTGCAACGAAGCTGCCCTTGGGCGACGGCGCCGCATAGGGCGTCAAAAGATCTGGACCGTGGGTGAGGTCGAGCAGCAGCGCGCAGTCGCGCACCGAGCGGGTGAGCGCATGGTCGACGACCATGCCGTACCAGCTCTCGCTCACCAGCGGCGTCAGCGGTATGCGGCCGCGCGACGTCTTCAGGCCGACAAGCCCGGTGCAGGCGGCAGGCACCCGGATCGAGCCGCCGCCATCCGAGGCATGCGCCACCGGCACGACGCCGGCAGCGACCAGCGCCGCCGCACCCCCGGATGAGCCGCCGCTGGTATGGCCGGTGTTCCAGGGATTGCGGGTGATGCCGAAGGCCTTGGATTCGGTCATCAGCCGAAGCCCGTATTCCGGCGACGTCGACGTGACGATCGGAATGAGGCCGGCGGCGAGGTAGCGATCGGTCAGCACCGAATTGACATCCGCCCGCCATGCCGGAATACGGCTGCCGCCATGCGTCGCGACGCCCTTGATGGCGATGCCGAGATCCTTGATGGCAAAGGGAATGCCGGCCAGCGGCAGCGAGCGGTCGACGGTCTTCGCCTGGGCCCGCGCGGCATCATAAAGCGGCTCCGCCGTGGCATTGATATCGGGACGGGTGGCCTCGGCGCGGGCGATCGCCGCTTCGGTCAGCTCGATTGGTGAGACCTCGCCCTTGCGAACCAGGTCGGCAAGGCCGGTTGCATCTTGGGCCCACAATGTATGTTCAACCGACATGCGCGTTTTCCTCACAGTGGGAAGACAAGCTAGCCAGTGGCGATTTCATTGGCAATCGACGGGCAGATCCGGGCCGGCAATGCGGCAAAGTCTGGCGTGCACAAGGCGATTTCCGTCGTTGCAAATACGTTTCAATCCCCTAACTTGCCTGCATGACGCCGCAGGACATCACCAAGCTGATCGTCCGGACTTCGATGAAGGATCGGGCTGCGTTCGATCTGCTCTACCGGCAGACCAGTGCGAAACTTTTCGGCGTCTGCCTTCGTGTATTGAACGACCGGGGAGATGCCGAAGAAGCCCTGCAGGAAGTCTTCGTCAAGATCTGGACGAAGGCGGACCGTTTTGCCGTCTCAGACTTGAGCCCGATCTCCTGGCTGGTGGCGATCGCGCGCAACCACGCGATCGATCGCGTCAGAGCGCGACGCAAGCCCGGCCTCGATATCGATGCCGCGCTCGACGTGGCCGATCCGACGCCAGGGCCTGAAGCGATGGTGGTGGCGGGCGGTGAATCCGAACGCATCCATCATTGTCTCGACGAGTTGGAAAAGGACCGAGCGGCGGCCGTCCGTGGCGCCTATCTCAAGGGCGAGAGCTATGCCGAACTGGCGGAGAGGCATGGCGTACCGTTGAACACGATGCGTACCTGGCTGCGCCGCAGCCTGTTGAAACTCAGAGAATGTCTGGAAAGATGACGCTGGCGGAAGACAACGGACCGGAACGTGGAGGCGACGACCTGCTCGCCGCCGAATACGTTCTCGGCGTGCTGCCGGCGGAGGAGCGGCAGATCGCGTCCAGGCGCATCGATGCGGAGACCGAGTTCGCCCGTCTTGTCGACAGCTGGGAGGTCTCGTTCTCGCCGCTGGCCGCCGCCTACCCGGAAATCGAGCCGCCGGCTTCGGTCAAGGCTGCGATCGATCGCCGCCTGTTCACGTCCACCGCGGCCGTGACCACGCCCACCGAATCGCGCGGCGGGCTGTGGTCCAGCCTGGCCTTCTGGCGCGGCCTCGCTGCTGCGGCGGTCGCCGCTTTGGCGATCTACATCGCCGTGCCCACCCTCAACCCGCCGGTCGAGCAGCCGCAGGCGCGCCTCGTCGCCTCGCTGGCCGCCGAAGGCAGCGATGTCAAATATCTCGCCGTCTATGACGCCGCGCATCACGAGGTCGGCCTGTCGCATGTCTCCGGCGAGCGTGCCGCCGGCAAGGACTTCGAGCTGTGGATGATCGAGGGCAAGAACCCGCCGGTCTCGATGGGCGTCATCCCGACCGGCGCCACTGCGCATATTGTCGTCTCGCCGGCTGCCCAGCAGAAGCTCGCCCAGGGCGCGGTGCTCGCCGTCAGCCTCGAGCCGGCAGGCGGTTCGCCGACCGGCCAGCCGACCGGACCGGTGGTCGCGGCGGGCGATCTGAAGAGCATCTGACCGGCTTTATCGCTGACATAGAAGACTTTCAGTCTATTTTTCGCATATGACGTCTAACCGCGCCAGTGAGTGGACAAAACGTATTGTGTGAAAATCACCCTGCGGTGCAAATAAAAATAAAAAATCCCGATGTTTCTGAAACTCCCGCATTTGTATCCCGTATCTCCTCGCGTCCCCAAAGATGGGAAGAGAAAAACCCGAGGAGTTTGACATCATGCGTAAATACGCCACCCTTTTGCTTGCCAGCGCGATCGCTGTTTCGGCTCTTGCCACTGCGGCCTATGCCGAAAACCCGATGGTTGGCGGCGCTGCCATGTTTGCCAGCAAGACCATCGTCGACAACGCCGTCAATTCGAAGGACCACACGACGCTGGTCGCCGCGGTCAAGGCGGCCGGCCTTGTCGACACGCTGCAAGGCGCTGGTCCGTTCACGGTGTTCGCGCCGACCAACGACGCCTTTGCCGCGCTGCCGGCCGGCACGGTCGAAATGCTGCTCAAGCCCGAGAACAAGGACAAGCTCACCAAGATCCTGACCTGCCATGTCATCGGCGCCAAGGCGATGGGGGCGGACGTCGCCGCGATGGCCAAAGCCGATGGCGGCACCCACAAGGTCAAGACGGTTGGCGGCTGCGAACTGTCGCTTAAGGCCGACGGCGGCAAGGTCACCGTGACCGACGAGAACGGCAACGTCGCCAATGTGACGATCGCCGATGTCGAACAGTCCAATGGCGTCATCCACGTCATCGACAAGGTTCTGCTCCCCAAAATGTAAAAAGGGGGGCGAAGATGTAACAAGGGGCCTGCTGCCGACGAAATTGCAGCAAGGGCTCTCCGTCGATTGCATGGTCTCGCTCCCGTGACCCGCAACCGGCCCGCGCACTCCGCGCCGCCCACGTTCAGATGTGGAACGGCGCGGAGTGTTCGTTCGAGGGCCACCGTCACCGGCTTTTGATTTCCGCCTGGCGGTATAGTTTGGCAAAAGAGACGACAGGAGGAACTGGTCATGAACCGTCGCGACTTTCTTTTGAGCGGTGCCGCCGCCATCGGCGTCGCCGGGGCTGCCGCAACGATGCTGCGCATGGGCAAATCACAGCCCGCACAGGCTGCCGAAACCTTCGAGGTCACCAAGACCGATGCCGAGTGGAAAGCCATCCTGTCGCCGGCCGCCTTCGACGTGCTGCGCAAGGAAGGCACGGAATATCCCGGCACCAGCCCGCTGCTCAACGAACACCGCAAGGGCATCTTTGCCTGTGCCGGCTGCGACCTGCCGGTCTATCCGTCCGAGACGAAATTCGATTCCGGCACCGGCTGGCCAAGCTTCTGGCAGGAGATTCCCAAGGCCATCGGCACGACCGTTGACAGGTCGCTCGGCATGACCCGCACCGAGGCACATTGCCACCGCTGCGGCGGCCATCTCGGCCACGTCTTCGATGACGGCCCGGCGCCGACGGGCCTGCGCCACTGCATCAACGGCGTGGCGCTGACCTTCAAGCCCGCCACGGCCTGACATATCTCTTTTTGACGCAATTCCTGTGCTCTAATCCGAATACGAAAAACTCCGGGCTTGCGGCCCGGAGTTTTTTTGCGCGGTCAGAGCTTTTCGGGCGTGGACTGGAGGAGCTTCCCGAAACTGCTGTCCACGTTTGGTATCAGTGGCCGCCACCGCCGCCGCCGGCCGCAGCCGGCTTGCGGATCAGCATGGTGAACAGCCCGAGCGTCGCAAACAGCACCGTCAGCAGGAAGAACACGTCCATGAAGGACAGCAGCGCGGCCTGCTGCTGCACCATGCCCGACAGCTTGGAGATCGCCGCGCTGGTCGCGTCGAGGCCGGCGGTCTGCTCGAAATTGAGCGTCATGTTCTGCAGCTTTTGCTGCGCGGCGGCACTGCCCCACTGCACGTGCTCGGAGAGCCTGGCGTAGTGGAACGCGTTGCGGTCGATCAGCACGGTGTTGATGACGGCCAGGCCGACGGCGCCGCCGAGGTTGCGGGTGAGATTGAACAGGCCGGACGCATTCTTCAACCGGTCTGGCGGCAAGGTGCCGAGTGCCAGGTTGTTGATCGGCACCATGCACAGCATCATCGAACAGCCGCGCAGGATCTGGGGAATGAGCAGCTCATAAAAATCCCAGTCGGCGGTCAGATGCGTCATCCACCAGGTTCCGGTGGCGAAGCCGAAGAAGCCGACCATCATCATCAGGCGCGGGTCCATCTTGCTCGACAGGATGCCCGAGACCGGCGCGGTGAGGAACATCGCCAGGCCGCTGACGAACAGCGCCTCGCCGATCATCATCGAATCGTAGCCGCGGATGCGCCCGAGGAACACCGGATAAAGATAGGTCAGGCCATAGAGGCCGATGCCGATGACGAAGGAGAACAGTGAGCCGAAGGCAAAGTTGACGTTGGTGAACGCCTTCAGGTCGACGATCGGCTCCTCGGCGGTGAACACACGCCAGAAGAACAGCACGGCGCCCACGGTCATGACGATGGCGCAGATGAATACGCCCTGGTCCTGCAGCCAGTCGTTGTTCGGGCCTTCCTCGAGCACATATTCCATGCAACCCAGGAAGGCGGCCATCCCGGCGAGGCCCCACCAGTCGAACTTGCTGAACAGCTTGAGATTGGGCTTGTCGAAGTCGATCAGCGTCCAGGCCGCCGTCGTCACCAGGATGCCGGGCACGACATTGATGAGGAACAGCCAATGCCAGGACATGGCATGGCTGATATAGCCGCCAACGGTCGGGCCGATGGTCGGCGCCAGCGTCGCCACAAGGCCGATCATCGGCGAGACCACGGCGCGGCGCGACGGCGGGAAAATGGTGAAGGCAGCGGCAAAGACGCTGGGGATCATGCCACCGCCGATGAAGCCCTGGACGGCACGGTAGACGATCATCTGGTCGATGTTGGTGGCGGTCGCGGCCAGCGCGCTGGCCGCGGTGAAGCCGGCCGCCGAGATCGTGAACAGCACGCGCGTCGACAGCATCCGGCTGAGGAATCCCGACAACGGGATCATCACCACCTCGGCGATCAAATAGGCGGTCTGCACCCACGGGATCTCGTCGGAACTGGCGCTCAGGCCAGCTTGAATCTCGGCCAGCGAGGCCGAGACGATCTGGATGTCCAGGATGGCCATGAACATGCCGAACACCATCGCCAGGAAGGCGATGACGCGCCGCGTCGAGATGGTGTCAGGCACGGCCGGCATCGCCGGCAGCGCTCCTGCTGTCAGGGTTGCGGTGGCCATGGCATTGCTCCCCGGCGGCCGCTCAGTTCGAGGCCGTAGGCGCGGTACGGCTGTCGACGGCGACGACGACACTCAAGCCGGCGCGCAGCCTGCCGCTCTTCAGCACGTCGGCCGGCACATCGATGCGGACCGGGACGCGCTGCACGACCTTGGTGAAATTGCCGGTGGCGTTTTCGGGCGGCAGCAGCGAGAACACCGCACCCGAAGCCGGTGCCAGCGACGAGACGGTTCCCTCGAAATCCTGGCCGTCGGTCGCATCGACCGAGATCTTGACCTTCTCGCCGGGAACCAGCCGGGCAAGCTGCGTCTCCTTGAAGTTGGCGACGATGTAGAGCTTGTCCATCGGCACGATGACGGCCAGCTTCTGGCCGGGGCTGACGAGATCGCCTTGCTCGACCGAGCGGTTGCCGACGACGCCGTCATAAGGCGCCTTGAGCACGGTGAAGGAAAGATCGCGGGCGGCCTTGTCGCGGCTGAGCTGCAAGGAAGCCAGCGTGCTTGCCGATTCGGCGCGCTGCGCCTGCAGCACGCCGATATTGGCCTGTGCCGCGGCGATCTGCGCGTCGGCGCCGACAAGGGCGGCGTTGGCCTGCTGGACCGCCGTCTGGGCATCGTCCAGCTGTGCCTGCGTGCCGACATGCGTCTTGAGCAGTTGCGAGGCGCGTGCCTCGACCTTCGTCGCATTGTCGGCGGCGGCCTGGTCAGCGACCTTCTGTGCCTGCGCCTGCTGCAGCGAGGCGCGCGCCGCTTGGGTCTGAGCGTCGATACGGTCGAGCGTCTTGCTCAAGGTGGCGATCTGCGCCTCGGCCTGGGCAACGGCGATCTTGTAGTCGCCGTCATCGACCACAAGCAGGGGGTCGCCAGCCTTCACCGACTGGTTCTCGCTCACCTTGACCTGATCGACATAGCCGGAAATCTTGGGCGAGATGAACGCCATGTCGGCCTGGACATAGGCGTCGTCCGTCGAGATCATGAAGCGACCCGTGGTCCAGTAGTTGTAACCGTACCAGGAGGCGGCGCTCAGCAAGGCAACGCCGATGATCGGCAGCAGAAACGAGCGCACCGAGCGCTTCTTCTTGGCTGGTGCTTCCACCGGCGCGCTGATGGCGGGCTGGAAAGGCACTTCGGGTGCTTCCGTCGCCGGAGCGACCTTGGCATTGGGGAAAGGACGGACTTCGGCTGTGGCTGGCGCGTTCGAGGACATGACATCTCTCTAAAATAAAGCTATAATACTGAACCGTTCGGTTCGATCCGGCCGTTGACATAGCGCGGAAACAGGACCATATCAAGTGCAATCGAACCGATTGGTTCGAATTATTTTCGAGGTGTGACTTTTATGGTTGAGACCCAGCCTAACGTCGAAACCGACCCGTGCGGCGACCTGCTGGACCATGTGCGCCGCGGCCGCCCGGCGGCAGGCCAGGACCCGGTCAAGCGCAGCCAGATCATCGAGGGCGCCCGTCGTGTGTTCATCGACAAGGGTTTTGAGGCTGCGTCGATGAACGACATCACGCGCGAGGCCGGCGTCTCCAAAGGCACCATCTATGTCTACTTCGCCAACAAGGAAGAGCTGTTCGAAGCGCTGATCGAGGAAGAGCGCGGCACGATCTTCAAGAACATGTATGACGTGCTTGATAACGCCGACGACCTGCGCGAGACGCTGGTGAAGTTCGGCAAGGTGCTTGCCCTCAAGATCACGTCGGCCAAGGTCATCCAGGCGCAGCGCACGGTGATCGGCGCATCCGACCGGATACCCGAGCTCGGCGCGCGTTTTTACGAACGCGGTCCCAAACGCGGCCATGACAAGGTCGCGGCCTTTCTCGATGCCGCCATCGAGCGCGGCCTGCTGCGGATCGACGATGTCGATCTTGCCGCCTACCAGTTCACCGAACTGTGCCTGGCCGGTCTATTCCGCCAGTGCATCTTCGCCTACCGCACCAAAGCCCCGGGCCAGGATGAGATCGACCACATCGTCAGGTCCGGCGTCGGCATGTTCCTGAAGACCTACGGCACCGAAAGCCTCGCCGCGGAAGAAAGCCACCAGACGATTGCAATCGAGGCCAGACCCTAGCCACCATTCGCGGCCAACACGATCGCAGCCTGCAACTCGTCGAGGCCCTCGGCCTTTTCCGACGACGTCGCCAGGACGAACGGAAACGCCGCCGGCCGCTTCTTGATCTTTGCCAGCGTCTCCTCGATCAGCCGCGGCACGCCGGCAGCCTTGATCTTGTCTGTCTTGGTCAGCACGATCTGGTAGGACACCGCCGCCTTGTCGAGCAGCGACAGCACTTCGTCGTCCTTTGCCTTGATGCCGTGGCGGGCGTCGATCAGCACATAGACACGCTTCAGCGTGACGCGGCCCTTGAGATAGTCGAAGACCAGCTTGGTCCACTCGTCGACCTTCTCCTTCGGCGCGGTGGCGTAGCCGTAGCCCGGCATGTCGACCAGCGCCAAGGGCGGCAGGTCGGCGCCCTCGCCGGAAAATCCATCCGGCACGAAATAGTTGAGCTCCTGCGTGCGCCCTGGCGTGTTGGAGGTGCGCGCCAGTCCCTTCTGGTTGACCAGCGCGTTGATCAGCGACGACTTGCCAACATTCGAGCGTCCGGCAAAGGCGATTTCCGGCGGCCCTTCCGGCGGCAGGAACTTCATCGCCGGCACGCCGCGGATGAAGATCCACCCGCGCGTAAACAGTTCGGTGCCGATAACGGTGTTATTCAGAGCGTTCAAGCTGCTGCCTCCAGAAGAGAAATATCGGCACCCCGGATAGCATCGAGGTTGCGGCTGATCTTGTCCACCGGCCAGTCCCACCACGCCACCGCCAGCAGCCGCCTGATCGTCCGGTCGTTGAAACGCGTCTTCACCATTTTGGCGGGGTTGCCGGCGACAATCGCATAGGGCGGCACGTCATGCGTCACCACCGATTTCGCGGCAATGATGGCGCCATGGCCGATCGTCACACCGGGCAGGATCACCGCCTCCATGCCGATCCAGACGTCGTTGCCGAGCACGGTGTCGCCGCGCACTTCCTTCGACCATGTCGCCGGGTCAAAACCCTTTTCCCAGCCATGGCCGAAAATATTGAACGGATAGGTGGAAAAGCCTGACATGGCGTGATTGGCGCCGTTCATGATGAAGCGCGCGCCCTCGGCGATGGCGCAGAACCTGCCGATGATGAGCTTGTCGCCAATGAACGGATAATGATGCAGCACGCACTTCTCGGCGAATTTGTCCGGCCCGTCCGGATCGTCGTAATAGGTGTAGTCGCCGATCTCGATGTTCGGCGCGCTCACCAATCCCTTGAGGAAGCCGACGCGGGTGTGCATCGGGATAGGGTGCTTGATGTCGGGGTTGGGTCCGTCCATGTCGATGTCCGTCGGATGATTGGCCACCAGGCAACAGGCGAAGTTCGCATGCGCCGGTTCAAAATAGCGTGATCCGCCCTATAGCACCAATCGGCTGAGGAGCGAGTCTTGCGTGGTGGCGTTGCTCATTTGTTGCCGCGGCAGATCACGATCGGATCGGACAGCGCACTGTCGAAACCGCTGCCCTGGTAGACGGTGACGTTCGAAGCTCCGGGCGGCAACATGAAGGTGCCTTCGACGATTTTCTGATCGCCGGCTGACGTGTGCAGAGCCCAGCTAAACGTGCAAAACTGAGGCGGCGCCTGGGGTTCGACGTGGCTGCAGTTCAATTGCGCCCCACCCAGCATGGCGGCGCCGCCACAACTGACCGCCTCCTTTGCGAACGCAAAGCCGGGCCATCCCGCTAGGGCTGCCACGGTCACGATCTTTAGCCAATTCATCATCATATCCTTGTCCGGCAACGGCCTGTTGCTCGACCCTTCTGGGGCGCCGCAAGCGCGTGCGACATTTTTTCCGGACTTAGTGCGTCTTGTGCGCCGCGTCCAGCAGGATTATGTGCATGATGATAATAAGCATGCTCACTAAAAGTCGCGTTCAGAAAACCAGCCCCTCCCATGCCATCGTCACCCAACATCAGCTTCGTGCTGCACGATGTCGCGCGTCTGCTTCGAAAGCGGTTCGAACAGCGGTCGCGGGCGTCGCGGCTGACCCGCGCCCAGTGGCAGGTGCTGGCCTATCTGTCCCGGCATGAAGGCATCCACCAGAACAAACTGGCCGACCTGATCGAGATCATGCCGATCACGCTCGCCCGGCAGCTCGACAAGATGGAGGCGCGCGGCTTCATCGAACGCCGGCCCAATCCGGCTGATCGCCGGGCATGGCTGCTTTACCTGACGCCGCAAGCCCATCCGCTGCTCGAAATCATGCGCAGCAACGGCCAGAAGACGCGCGACGAGGCCTTCGTCGGCCTTTCGGCGGATGCCCAGCTGCATCTGCTGCAGACCCTATGCCTGATCAAATCCAATCTGCTCGAGGCTTGCGCTCAGCCAGCCGTCGACCGGGAGAACGACCATGACTGAATCGACCTCACCCAAAAAGCCCGGCAAGGACGAACCATCGGATCGCAAGAGCGACCAGATCATCCGGCTGGATAGCGAACGCGAGCAGAGGCGTGCCAGCGCAGTCATCGCCGATGGCGAGCTGGAAGCGCCGGTTGCACTGGAGCCGGTGGCACTTGAAGCCCCCTCCAAAGAGCCGCAGCCGCAAGCCATGGTGACGGTTGCGCCTGCGGCGCCGGTCAAGCCCAGGCGCAGCCTGACACGGCCGATCCTTTTCGCCCTGCTTCCCGTCGCGCTGGCTGTCGGCGGCTATTACTACGTTGTCGGCGGCCAGGTCATGACATCGGACAATGCCTACATCCAGGCGCAGTCGCTCGGCGTTTCCACCGACGTCTCCGGCACCGTCTCCGAGATCGACGTGCACGAGAACGAGGCGGTGAAGAAGGGCGACGTGCTTTTCCGCCTGAGGCCGGCCTCCTTCGAAACCGCTCTTGCCGCGGCCCAGGCCCAGCTGGGAACGGTGCGCAACCAGGTACTGACCTTGCAGGCAAGTTACCAGCAGTCGCTGGCGCAGATCGAGCAGGCGCAGGCCGACATTCCCTATTATGAGGCCGCTTTCAAGCGTCAGCAGGATCTTCTCAAGACGTCTACCTCTTCGCAGGCCACTTTCGACAGCGCCCAGCACGACCTCGATGCCGCCCGCCAGAAAGTGTCCGTCGCCAAGGCGCAGGCACAGGCGATGCTTGCCCAGCTGGGTGGCGACGCCAGCCAGCCGGTCGAGAAGAACCCCTTCTACCTGCAGGCCCAGTCGGCGGTGGACGACGCCCAGCGCAACCTCGGCGATGCGATCGTCAAGGCGCCGTTCGACGGCATCGTCACCAATGTGGACGCGCTCCAGGTCGGCAAGTACCTGCCGGCATCGCAACCGGCGTTCAGCCTGGTTTCGGCGACGGACCTGTGGATCGCGGCGGAGCCGAAGGAAACCGAACTGACCTATGTGCGGCCGGGGCAGACGGCGACGATCAGCGTCGACAGCTATCCGGGCAGTTTCTGGCACGGCACGGTCGCATCCATCAGCCCCGCCTCGTCGTCGAGCTTCTCGCTGCTTCCGGCGCAGAACACCACCGGCAACTGGGTCAAGGTCGTGCAGCGCATCCCGATGCGCGTGACGATTGACGATCTCCAGGGCAAACCGCCGCTGCGCGGCGGGATGAGCGCCGTCGTCGGCATCGATACCGGCCATGCGCGCGGCCTGCCGGACTTCGTCACGGATCTCATCAACCGGTTCGAGCAGAAGTCATGACCAGCGCGTCCGCGACAGGGGGCACATCGGTGGTCGCCAATCGCGGCGCCATCACCGCCTGCGTGATCCTGGCCGTAATCATGCAGGCGCTGGACACGACCATCGCCAATGTGGCGCTTCCCTACATCCAGGGCAGCGTTTCGGCGAGCGCCGACCAGATCAACTGGGTGCTGACGTCCTATATCGTCGCCGCGGCCGTGATGACGCCGCCTTCGGGCTACCTTGCCAATCGTTTCGGCCGCAAGCGCATCCTGCTGACCTCGATCACCGGCTTCGTCGTCGCATCGGTGCTTTGCGGCTTCGCGCAGTCGCTGCCGCAGATCGTCGGCTTCCGCCTGCTGCAGGGCCTGTTCGGCGCCGCCCTGGTGCCGCTGTCGCAGAGCATTCTGCTCGACATCTACAGCGTGGAAGAGCGCGGCTCGGCCATGGCGCTGTTCGGCGTTTCGGTGATGGTCGGACCGGTGCTCGGGCCGGTGATCGGCGGCTGGCTGACCGAAAATGTCAGCTGGCGCTGGGTGTTCTACATCAACGTGCCGATCGGCGCCCTGGCCTTCGCGGGCGTGTCGATGTTCGTCCTGGAAACCAAGACCGACCTCAAAGCAAGGCTGGACTGGCTGGGCTTCGGCATGCTCAGCCTCACCATCGCTTCGCTGCAGATGTTTCTCGATCGCGGCGAGCAGCTCAACTGGTTCTCGTCATCCGAGATCATCGTCGAGGCGCTGATCTGCGCGTCGGCCTTCTACATCTTCCTCGTCCACACCTTCACCGCCCGCAACTCGTTCGTGAACCCACGGCTCTTCCTCGACCGGAATTTCGCCGTCGGCATGGTATTCATCTTCATCGTCGGCATCACCTATCTCGCCTCGCTGGCCTTGATGACGCCCTATCTGCAGACACTGATGGGTTATCCGGTGGTGACCGCCGGCATCGTCATGGGGCCGCGCGGCCTCGGCACCATGGCGTGCATGTTCCTGGTCGGCAGGCTGGTCGGCAAGGTGGATACACGCTGGCTTCTCCTGACCGGCCTGCTGATCACCGCCTGGGCGATGTACGACATGACCGGCTGGACGCCCGATGTCTCGCAATGGACGATCATCAGCACCGGCTTCATCCAGGGTGCGGGGCTCGGCTTCCTGTTCGTTCCGCTGACCACCATCACCTTCGCCACGCTGGCGCCGGAGCGGCGCGCGGAAGGCACCGGACTGTACAATCTGTCGCGTAACATCGGCTCCAGTGTCGGCATATCGGTAGTCACCGCGCTTTTGACCCAGAATGTCCAGGTCAACCACGCCAACATCGCCACCTATGTGACGCCCTACAACCAGGCGTTCAGCAACCAGGCGATCTTCCAGGCGATGAACCCTTACAGCGCCGCCGGCCGTGCCGCGCTCGACGGCGTGGTAACGCTGCAGGCGACGATCATCAGCTACATGAACGACTTCAAGCTGATGATGATCCTTTCGCTTGCCGCCGTTCCGCTGGTTCTTTTGCTGCGCAAGCCGGCGACGCCGGCCAAGGTCGACCACAGCGCCGTCGTGGAGTGACGACGCGAGGGGCTACCCTTTGGATATGCCGATGCAAAAAGAAACCGGGGCCCTGTGGGGGACTACAGGACCCCGGCCGATGCCGATACGGCTTCCCAAGAAACATGGCACCTCGTCATGAGGTGGGGATGGCTGGCCCGAGAAAGCCCAACGGACCTGCCTTGATCCCCTGCGCCGGAAGCCGTTACTTCGGCAGCAGCACCTTGTTGACGACATGGATGACGCCGTTCGACTGGTTGACGTCGGCGATCGTCACCTTGGCCTCACCGCCGGACTCATCCATGATGTAGAGCTTGCCCTTCTTGACCTCGGCGGTCAGCGTATCGCCGGAGACGGTCTTCATCTCATACTTGCCCCCCATTGCCTTGGCCTTGGCCATCATGTCCTTGCCGGAGATCTTGCCGGCCACGACATGCGCGGTCAGCACCTTGGTGAGCTGGTCCTTGTTCTCGGGCTTGAGCAGCGTGTCGACGGTGCCTTTCGGCAGCGCGGCAAACGCTTCGTTGGTCGGCGCAAAGACGGTGAACGGCCCGGCACCCTGCAGGGTGTCGACCAGGCCGGCGGCCTTGACGGCGGCGACCAGCGTCGTGTGGTCCTTCGAGTTGACGGCGTTCTCGACGATGGTCTTGGTGGTGTACATCGGCGCGCCACCAACATTGGGGTTCTTGGCATAGGCTGGAGCGACGATCGTCGCGCCGGCGACGAGTGCGGAAAGGGCAATGGTCCTGAATGACGGCAAGCGCATGTGGTCTTCCTCCGGGTGAGGGCTGATCGGGATTGATAGCCTTTGGAAATGCACACGCAGTCACGCCCCGCGACCGCTTTCAGTTTCGCCGATCACGGGAACGTGACCCCGCCTGTGGCCAATAAAAAAGCCCCGGACCAGCCGGGGCTTTGATGGAAGGAGAGGCCTGCTATTCCGCTGGCGATGGTTTCTTTCGGAACAATGCCACGAGATTGTCCCACAACTCGATCTTGGCGCCCTGGCGCTTCATGATCACGCCCTGCTGCAGGATCGACAGCGTGTTGTTCCAGGCCCAGTAGATGACGAGACCGGCCGGGAAACCCGCCATCATGAAGGTGAAGATGACCGGCATCCAGGTGAAGATCGCGGCTTGCGTCGGGTCCGGCGGCGTCGGGTTCATGCGCATCTGCAGGAACATGGTGACGCCCATGATCAGCGGCCAGACGCCGATCATCAGCATGTGCGGCAAAGTGACCGGCACGAGGCCGAACAGATTGAAGATCGAGGTCGGATCGGGTGCCGCCAGATCCTGGATCCAGCCGAAGAATGGCGCGTGGCGCATCTCGATGGTGATGTAGAGCACCTTGTAGAGCGAGAAGAAGACCGGGATCTGCAGCGCCACCGGCCAGCAGCCGGCCAGCGGGTTGATCTTCTCGGTCTTGTACAGCTCCATCATCGCCTGCTGCTGCTTCATCTTGTCGTCCGCGTATTTCTCGCGGATCTCGAGCATCTTGGGCTGTACCTTCTTCATGTTCGCCATCGACGCGTAGGACTTGTTGGCGAGCGGGAAGAAGATGGCCTTGACGATGACGGTGGTGGCGAGGATCGCCAGGCCGAAATTGCCGAAGAATTTGTAGAGCGTGTCGATCAGCCAGAACATCGGCTTGGTGATGAAATAGAAATACCCCCAGTCGATCACCAAATTGAACTGGCGAATGTGACGGTCGGTCTCATAGGCGTTGATCTTGGCGACTTCCTTGGCGCCGGCGAAGATCTCTGTCTCGACTGTCGCGGACTGGCCGGCATCGACATTGATTGCATCGGTGAGGAAGTCGGACTGGTAGCGGTGACGACCATCGTCGAAAAAGGCATAGCGCGGCTGGAACGGTTGCTTCTCGGTCGGCACCAGCGTGACGGCCCAGTATTTGTCGGTGATGCCGAGCCAGCCATCGGTCGACTTGCCCGGAGTGACCTGCTTTTCGGATTCGATCTTGGCGTATTTGTATTCGGCCAAGCCCTCGGTGCCGGTAACGCCGATCAAACCTTCATGCAGCACGTAGGTACTGGCGACGGCCGGCTTGTCATAGCGCGTGACGCGGCCATAGTTGAACAGCGAAACGGCGCTGCTGCCGGAATTCTGCACCGTGTCCGAAACCGTGAACATATAGTCGTTATCGACGGAGAACGTGCGCTTGAACGTCAGGCCCTTGTCATTGGTGTAGGTGAGCGTGACCGGCGTCGACGGGCTCAGCGTCGGATTGCCGTCCACACTCCACACCGTGTCCGAACCCGGCACCGCACCGGTCTTGTCGTTGCCGACGAAACCGATCTCGGCAAAATATCCCGTCGCCAGCGCTTGCGGGTTGAGCAGCTCGATCTCGGGTGAATTCTTGTCGACGGTTTCGGTGTAATGCTTGAGCTTGAGGTCGTCGAGCCGCGCGCCGGTCAGGTTGATCGAGCCCTCGAGGCTCGGCGTATCGATCTTGACGCGCTTGCTTGCCGCCAGCGCCTGGTTGCGGTCGACCGCCGCAATCGCGTTGCCGCCGGGTGCGTTCGGAATGGCGCCAGGTGCGACGGGCGTTGCGGTACCGGCGCCTGGATTGGCGGCGTCGGCGGCCTTCTTCTGCTCTTCGACGCGCTGCTGTTCGACGCGGGCCGCCTCGCGCTGGGCTTCGCTGCGCGGCAAGACATAGAAATATTGCCATACCGCCAGGATCAGCACCGACAGCGCGATGGTGATGAAGAAGTTCCGGTTGTTTTCCATCGAAAGCCCTTGGCCTATCGTGTTCCGCGCAATCGGCGGGAAAGTTCGGCCTTCAACTGGCCGAACGGAATGGTCAGCACATCTTCGCGCCCGACGATGACATAGTCATTGCCAGGCGCCATGTCACTTGCGGCATGTGTACGGACCGCTTCTCGCAGCCGTCGCCGGACGCGATTGCGGACAACCGCATTGCCGACCTTCTTGGTGACGGTATAGCCGACGCGCGGCGACAGGCCGTCGCCACGGTCGAGAACTTCAACGAGAAAAAGCCGCCCGCGTCGCTTTTCACCACGACGGACGGCCAGGAATTCGGCGCGCTTCAGAAGCCGCTTGGGATTTGGTCCCACTGGCTTGCCGGATGCGGGCAACGATCTCGTCTTCCGTTCAGGCGCTGAGCCGCTTGCGACCGCGGTTGCGGCGAGCTGCGACGACGCCGCGACCACCCTTGGTGGCCATGCGGGCACGAAAGCCGTGCCGACGTTTGCGGACGAGTTTAGACGGTTGGTAGGTACGCTTCATTTGTTTTAATACCGCGGGGTGCGGCCCTTCTTGATTCTGTCACTGTGTAACAGGAGCTTTGCCGGGCCGGTTTTGGCGCGATCGAAACCGCGCCGGGACGAATGGCCCGAGCGTGAGCGGGCTTATAGAAAGAAGGGTTTTGGAAGTCAATCCGGAGTCGCCAGGCCGAAGCCGGTCGTCGTCCAGGCCGGTTTTTGTTTCCGGCCAAGGATGAAATTGGTAAAAAAGCCGTAATCGCCTAATCTGCGTTGATCAAGTGATCGTGAAGACATAGCCGCATGAGCGAAACCATACAGGCGGAGGAACGGATCGACACGGCGGCGCCAACCGCCGGGCGCACCGTGCCGCTGTCGCGCGGCCTGTCGACCAAGCTGCTGCTGCTCACCATCGTTTTCGTGCTTCTGGCCGAAGTGCTGATCTTCCTGCCGTGGATCGCCAGCTACCGGCTGAACTGGCTGAAGGAGCGGCTGAGCACGGCTGCGGCGGTGTCGATCGTGCTGGTGCAAGGTGAATCCACCTCGCTGTCGCGTGCGGCCCAAAACGACGTGCTGATGGCGATCGGCGCCAAGGCGATCGCGGTGCGTGACGGCGGCGTGTCGCGGCTGCTGGTGGTGGCCGAGATGCCGCCGCAGGTCGACGAACACATCGATATCGCCTCGATCGGCATGATCAAGGGCATGACCGGCGCGCTCGACACGCTGTTTTTCGGCGGCCACAGGATGCTGCGCGTCTTCGGCCCGGTCGGCGACAGCGACAAGGAGTTCGAGCTGATCATGCCGGACAACAGTCTGCGCAATGCCATGCTGCGATATTCGCGCAACGTCGCCTTCGTCTCGCTGCTGATCTCGCTGTTCACCGCAATGCTGGTCTATGCCGCGATCGACCTGATCATGATCGGGCCGATCCGGACGATGACGCGCTCGATGCTGTCCTTCTCCGAGGCGCCGGACGATCCCGGACGCATCATCCATCCCGCCGCCCGCGCCGACGAGATCGGCGTCGCCGAGCGCGAACTGTCGCAGATGCAGGAGCGGCTGCAAAAGATGCTCTCCGAGCAGAAGCACCTTGCCGACCTCGGCCTGGCCGTGTCGAAGATCAACCATGACATGCGCAACATCCTGGCCTCGGCGCAGCTGATGTCGGACCGCCTGCGCCAGGTCAAGGACCCGACCGTGCAGGCCTTCGCGCCGAAACTGCTGCGCGCGCTCGACCGCGCCGTCTCCTACTCCGAAGGCGTGCTTCACTACGGCCGCACCCAGGAGCCGCCGCCGTCGCGCCGCAGGCTCAGGCTGCGCCAGCTGGTCGAGGATGTGCACGGCCTGCTCGACATCGAGCAGGGCATCGAGTTCGTCAATGCGATCGAGCCGGGCTTCGAGGTGGATGCCGATTCCGAGCAGTTGTTCCGCGTGCTCACCAATCTGTGCCGCAATTCCGTGCAGGCCATGGCCGCAGACAATGAAAGCGCGCTGGTCCGGCGCCTGGCGGTATCGGCAGTGCGGCTGGGCAGCGTCAGCCGCATCGTCGTCACCGACACCGGCCCCGGCTTACCACCCAAGGCGCGGGAAAACCTGTTCGCGGCCTTTCGCGGCTCGGCCCGCAGCGGCGGCACCGGCCTTGGCCTGGCGATCGCGCACGAACTGATCCGGGCGCATGGCGGCACTGTTGAGCTGGTCGAAAGCATTGGCGGGCGCACCACATTCGCGGTCACCATCCCCGACCAGCCGGTCCGGCTCGACCAGGCCCGCAACGGCCTGCGCCGCCCGGCGTGATGGTTCGGGCGCTGTTTCGCCCGATGCTCTTCCCCTGCAGGCCCGGTGCCCATTTCCCCTGGGTCGGAGCTCTTCCCACCAGGGATCGCGTTTGAGCTCGACTTCGGGCCCTGTTGAACACGGCGGAATCCTGACCGCCGTCACCGGATGACATACCTGCGACAAAACTTTTGCCGGATCGGCTTGCTTTTCGGAAAATCAGTCGCTAGGGAACACGTCTCGTCGCGGCCGGTCGTTCACGATCGGCTAGCGGGGTCATGGAAAGCATGGCCTGTTGCGCGCCCGTAGCTCAGCTGGATAGAGCACCAGACTACGAATCTGGGGGTCAGGAGTTCGAATCTCTTCGGGCGCGCCATTACACCACCACCCCAGAGCAACACTGGGCACTCGGGGTCCGCTATTGACCCTCAGCGGCCATTCACCTTCGTGGCTTGGTCCTCGCGAGATGGAGGAAGCCGCCTGCCGGATGATCGCTCAGAGTCCGCACACTGAATCGGGACGTCAGGGGCAGGTGTCTGCCAAACGACGCTGGATATCCTCGACCAACAGGGCTGCTTCTTGCGCGATTGCCAATATTGTGCCCGACCGTCGCGAGATCGCGAAAGGCAGGCCGGCAAAATACACGCCAGGGGCGCCCGCGAACACGCCCTCGTGCAATGGTTGCCCTTGCGCATCGAGCGCATTGGGAACGCGCACCCACCCGAAATCCCCTCTGAACCCGGTGCACCAGATCACCGTTGTGATCCCCCGCGCGGCGAGGTCAATTAATCGGACTGGTGGATTCGGCAGAAGCGCGCCAATCACCTCCGCCGGGTCCGGCTCAGCCCTTGGGGCGTCGATCCCGTTGCGCGCGATGTACTCGTCGATATGGCTTCGAATTCTAGCGGAGCCCTCGTCTGCATGACGAACATGCTCCTCTGCATCGTCGCTGAACGAGAGGCGGCCGTTGTCGACGCCGGTGAAGCGACCCAGTAAGACAACGCCTTGCGCACTGAGGGACTGCAGGCTGATCGTATGGAGCGCACCTGTCAGCGGCCTTCCAGGGATGGGGCCCTGCTGAAGTATTTCGCTGCGCGTCACATCTATCAGTCCGCTAAGAACCATCCAGACGCTGATGTGACTGCCTCGGTACATTCGAGGCAGTCGGCCGACCCGGCTCGTTGCAAGAAAGACAGTTCGCCCCGCCTGGACCAAGTCCTCGGCTATTTGGCCGCCCGACTGGGCGCTACCGACCACCAACACGGCTCCGCTGTCGAGACGAGATGCGTTGCGGTAGGCCGATGCATCAATCTGTTGGACTTCCGGCGGCAGCAACGCAGAAAAAGGTGGGCGCGCCGGGCAATTCTGGTTGCTGCTTGCGATCACCACAGTCCTCGCCCACAAGGGGCCGTGCGGAAGGGCCAGCCGATACAGGCCGCCGCTCGCAACAAGTTCCGTCACCGGCGTGCCGGTTTCCACCGGGAGGCCATACCGGACTGCATAGTCCTCCAACAGCGTAACAAACTCACCGCTTGTCATTGCACCGTCGGGATCGGGGCCGACATAGGTATCCCCGGGCATGACCGTTTGGCTGTTAGGTGTGTTTACCCGAAAGGAGTCCCAGCGCTGGGTCCGCCAGGTCTCACCGATGCGACCTCGCTCCAACACTCTATGACGCAAGCCGCGCTGCGTCAGCGCATGACTGACGCCTAGACCCGCCCAACCGGCACCGATGACGGCGGCATCAAGAATGTCCGTTCCGCTCGTCATTAGGCCCCCTCTGATTGTCACCCTATTGTACTTTGTTAGATTAGCAAATGGCCTGCTTTCTAGTGCTGCTTGCTCTCACGCGACAAGATCGAACACGGCAACACTTGGCGAGGCGATAACTAAGATGTCGCGTCTCGTGCAAGCCGCGCCTCTGAGAACGTCTGTCAACCGAACGTCCGCCATTGGCGCAGAGCTGCGGGTGAGTTCGATCGATCTCGCGAGCTCGCTAGGTGAAGCGCAGGTCGCGTCGTGACGCAAGTGGTGCCGCCGAGACGGAACGGCTCGCTCGCGGGGCTGTCACCGTCTCTCGAAGCGATACTGTACTGAGCCGCTCCGCACGACCCGGAAGGATGCCGAGCCACCATCGCTTCGGCGACCGCTTTCCTCAACGCCGTCGCCGCCATGGAGGTCATGCGTGTTCGGGACGGACTCTCACTTCCGTCCGTTTGAAGCGTCACCAGGAGAGTTTAGCTCGTGCATTCGTGCAACAAGCTTGTGATTTTCGCATCAAGATCGCGGGCGACCGCAAGAGCCTCCAAATTACCATAAGAGAGCAGATAACTCTCCATTTTGTCATAAGAGACATGCACGCCATCGGGACGTTGATCAAGAAGGATTGTGACCGGGGCGTAAGATCCAGCATCGGGAACGTGCTTGACCATTTCTTTCATGATGAGTGGATTGCCCACCAAAAACCGCATGCTCTTAGGAGTGTCGCGTCCAGTCTCGCGGCGCAGAATGGCGCCCAAGTCGAATTCCGCGAAGAGCATGAGACCTGTGCGGCCTTGGCCGTTTTGCACAACGCGCTCCAAATCCGAGAAGGAATTTGCAGCCCTCGTCTCCTTGAAAAATTCGACCATGTCAGGTTGCCCGACCGCTGACTTGAGCGCGGCCACAACGGCGTCGAATGGTTTGGAACACGTCAGGCTGAAACGCTCAACCTCGACCTTTGCGATTGTCATTTCTTTCTCCGCAACAGCTCTCAAGAATAAAGGCGCGATCGATCGCGCCGGGATTATGCAACCGCCGATCAGGCTTCCAGGAAGGTCCGGACGTGGCTGACGAACAATTCGGGGTACTGAAACAGCGCGCCATGGCCGGAATCGGGATAGAGGACCAGCTGGGCGTTGCTTAGAGCCTTGAACATTGCGTAGGCGTTGTCCGCCGGCAGCATGGTGTCGTGGCTGCCGCTGACCACAAGGGCCGGCTGGTGGATGGCGCGCAGAATGGCGTGCTCGGGATCAGGTGTGGCGCACCAAGTAATAAGCGCCTTGGCCTGCGGATCCGTCACCGCGCCGCCGTTATCGGTGTCCCGATCTTCCTTGCGCACCTTCGCCCGCTTCAGGAACGCCAGGCCGGCCGACTGGCTGGCCGACGACTTCGTGAAGAATAGCGGCAGGCGGAGGTCCGGCGCCTCGGTTTGGGAAAACGCGTCCTGGAGAACCGTCAAAAGGTGTTCCTCTCCGCCTTTCGGAGCCGTGCCGACGAGGATTAGCTTGCGGACCAGCCGTCCGTGCTCGGCAGCGATCTGCTGGGCGACGAAGCCACCGAGGGAAAAGCCCAGAAGGTCGACTTCGGAGAGGCCGAGCAGTTTGATAAAAGCGACAGCGTCTTGGGCCATCGCCGCGATATTGTCGGGCGTTTGGCCTGTCGAGCGGCCGACCCCGGCGTTATCGAAAACGATCACCGGTCGATCGGCGGCCAGGACATTCACGACGGCGGGGTCCCACGCGTCGATGTTGCCCGAGAAATGCTGCAGGAGAACCAGCGCGGTTCCGGTCGATGGGCCGAGACGGCGATAGGCGAAGCGGATTCCGCTGCCTTCGATGTAACGGGTGGGCGCCGTTTCGAGCGTGGCGGCGTCCTGGCTCGCGATGTCGAACTCAGTCATGTCATCCTCCGGATGCTTGGCATAAAATAATCGAGTAGGATTAGCTGGTGCGGTTTTGGCTAGGTCTGAGCGGCTCGCGGTCCAAGGCATGCCGCAGTCTGCCGAGCACGTGTGCTCCCGGCACGAAAGTGCCGGGAGCGGTATCGTCACTTCACGAGTGCGGCCTTTTCAATCACGGCGGCGACTTCCTTCGCGTGGACGACGAGAGAGGCATGGCTGCCGGCGACCTCCGTCGTCTGGGCCTTCATCCTATTGGCGAAAATCTTCTGGACCTCGGGTGCGATGACCTTGTCCTTCGTGCTGATCACATAGAACGTCGGCTTGTCGCGCCAAGCTGCTATATCGACGGGAGCCTCGAACGCCGTGTGGTTCAACGGGAGCTGATGGTTTGCCAAGGATTCGGCGATCTCCGGAGGAAGGTCAGCCGCGACTGCCGAAGGAAACACTTTGGGATCGATGTAGAGGTTGCCCTTTTCGTCGGGATGGATCGCCGCGGCGCCTTCGGTTGCCGGACCGCTCTTGGATAAGCTCGCAAGAGATTCCCCCACGTCGGGCGCGAATGCGGAGACATAGACGAGCGCCGAGACCTTTGGATCGTCGCCTGCTTGGGTGATGACCACACCGCCCCAAGAGTGGCCAACGAGAACGGTCTTCCCGTTCTGTTTCGCGAGCGCCTGTTTGGTGGCATCGACGTCCGCTGCGAGGGAGGTGAGCGGGTTTTCGACGAGCGTTACGTTGTAGCCCTTCTTCGTCAGGATATCGGCAACCGGCTTCCAACTCGTCTGGTCGACGAAAGCGCCATGGACGAGCACGATATTGTGAGCCGCGCCCTTGGGCAGTTGAGCTGATTGGGCGGGGGCGGCAAGTGTTGCTCCGGCCATGAGGACGGTGGCGACTGAGAGTAGAAGATTTCGCATTGATTGCTCCTGTTGAGATGACGGACGACGCGGGTCCGGGGCAGGCGTGTCGGCAAAAGTCGCGGTTCTCCCATCTGCCGTTTGCGTAATGGTTTGCCGCGCGACCTGTTGGCTCGACTTGAGATCAGGTAGTACATGGAGCATTCGGACGTTAGCCATCAATCGTCCGAATATTGTGTCTGACCGTCCGTCGTATTAACATCGGGAGGATGGACATCCTCGCCCAAGTGCTCGATCGCATTCGCCTCGGTGGGACTCTGCTCTTCCACTTCGAGCTCGGCCATCCATGGAATCTGGCATTGCCAGCGCGCCCCTACGCCCTGTTCCATTATCTCAGTCGTGGCTCAGCTACCCTCGAGCTTGATGAGGGACGAGAACTCCACATGACCGCGGGCGACTTTGTCGTCGTCACACGCGGCGAGCCTCACCTGATTTATTCGGACCGCCGGACGAAGCCGTTACCGATTCCGGATCTCGGTCGACTGCCCGGACGTCTTGGCGTCGTTCGTCATGGAGGCAACGCGCAGCCGCTCTCGACGATGATCTGTGGCAATTTCACTGTGGAGCGGCCCTCGCGCGGCAGTGTGTTGGAATTACTTCCCCCCCTGCTTCTCCTGAAGCCGACGGAAGACGGCGGATGGCTCGAGGCGATTCTGCAACGCATGGTGAGCGAGTCGGCGCTTGCGCGTCCCGGCCAAGACGTCGCACTCTCACGACTGACAGAAGTGCTCTTCGTCGAGGTGTTGCGAAGCTGGATCAAGTCTCTCGATTCCGGAGAAGGCGGGTGGCTAGGGGCAATGGCGGACCCGCACATAGGACCGGCGCTTCAGTTGATTCACGAACGGCCGGATCAACCCTGGACCCTTGGCGACCTAGGGCAGCGCGTGGGGCTCGGTCGCTCGGCGTTTTCAGCTCGCTTCACCAACCTCGTCGGCCAGTCCATGTACCGTTATCTGATCGCACGCCGCATGTCGGAGGCTGCGTTTCTGCTCGAAACAAGCGACGAGGGGATTGCAAGGATTGCGACCCGTGTCGGCTACGAGACCCCGGCCGCGTTTTCGAAGCTGTTCCATCGACATCATGGCCTATCGCCTGGCCGTTATCGAGCAGCTCGCCGGTCTGACGGTGGCCGAAGGCAAGGGGACGTCCTGGAAGCAGAAGTCGCCGATTGACCTCGACCAAGCTGGCTACTGGAAGGTCTGGCGATGGGCGGCGGGGCGGCTCCGGCAGGAGTGTCCAGTTTGTTCACAAATGGCGCGCAGAATAGTCACCCCGCCAGTACGCGCAGCCAGCCGAGGTCTCCGCTACAGACGGCCCGGCGCTTGGGTGCATCTGGTCTCATCCAGGCCGCCAGGCGACCAAAGCCGACTGCTAATCGGCGGCGCTCCTGCGACACGCAAGCCCCCGAGTTGGGCGCGTTGAGGCTGCTCGGAGTCAGCGCTCGCGCCGATAGTGCATAGCGACCGCGCTGTTGCGGAGCGGCTTTGCCGAGACCAGCTCGAGCCGTCGCGCACTGGGCAGCCCGCCCTGGTACAGGGTCGGGCCGTGGCCAGCGATCCTGGGATGGACGAGGAGCTGATATTCGTCGATCAGATCCAGCCGGTCCAGCTCGGTCGCGAGTTTGCAGCTACCGAGGAGCACGCCGGCCGGAGTCGCGTCCTTGAGCCTCTGTACGCCTGTTCGCAGGTCGTCGGCGATGTGGTGGCTGTTGGCCCACGGGAAGTCCGTTCGCGTCGACGACACCACGTACTTCGGTTTGGCGTCCAGCTTGACCGCCCACTCGCGTAACGCCGGCGGCGCCTCCACGTCGCCGCGAGCCACCGCCGGCCAGTAGCTCTCCATCATCTCGTAGGTGATGCGGCCCCACAGCATCGCCCCGCCCTCGTCCATAAGGCGGGTGAAGAACGCGTGCGTCTCGTCGTCAGCGATTCCCTCCTCATGATCGACGCAGCCGTCCAGGGTGACGTTTATGCTGAAGGTCAATAGTCCCATGCGACGAGCCTAAGCCATCCGCTCGAAAAAACGTAGGGCTATTGCTCGCGGTTGATGTTCAACTTCCGCTATGAGAAAGCGTTGCCCACCCGTGATCCGCTACAACCGGGCTCGGGGGCTTCCGTTTCCCCGTGCGAGGTCATCGATGGGCTCGGATTCCGTCGGCCTTGGCAAGAGTAATAGTCAGCCCACTTACATCAATGCTTCAGCTCGCCATTTCTTGACAAAAGGGCGGTCGATTTGTGGTCATTGTCCTATTCTCAACATCACCTTGCGCCCGTCGGAAAGGGTTCCCGCTCCTGTGCCAGCTGGGGGTTGTCTGCTGGTCAGCGAGAACACGAACCGGGATGAGAGTTGCCCGCAAACGATCGTCCCTTCTCCATGCGAGAACGTAAGATTGACGATAGCCGTCCCTCGGCATTCGACCCCGGTATTGGTCTGTCCGCTAATAGTTCCGCGCCGTGTAATGCTGTTGACGAAAGCCGTCCCGGAAAAGGAGAGCGTCCCATCGGCAGTCTGACCGGAGACTGGTGCGATGATGGTGAGCAGATTTTGCGCCTGCGCGTAGCCGACAGCCTCTAAGGCACCATACGCAATCAGCATTGTGGCTAGGATTCGCCTGGTCTCGCCGAGGTCTCCGCAATGGTATCTCAATTGAAGCTTGCCAGCCCCGCGCGGCGGGCACCCTCTCGGATCGCGGCAATAGCGGGAGGATTGGTGACTGGATAGGAGCCGATAAACCCTTCGGCCGAAGTGTTTGGAAATTCTCTCGCCAACCGGTTGGCAATCTTTATTGCCTGGGGTGTTTCACCGAGCATGGCGTGCGCCATGGCCTGGAACAGCAGCGTTGCAGGCGAGTCCGGCGGTGCTTGGCTGAACGCGGTCAGGCACTCCCTGAGGAGACCTACAACGAAGCTCGATCGGCCAAGCATGCTATAGTACCAGGAAACATACGGATTGAGACGGATCGCGCGCTTCGCCAGTTCATATCCTTCCCGCGGGTCGCCTGTCACGAACGCCTTTCCTCCGGCAAGCAAGGCGAGGGTATCGGCATCGTGCGGGGCGGCCGCCAAGGCAAGATCATGTTCTCTTGCTGTGGCATCGAGATCGCCCTGCAAGGCTCGAAGCTCGGCTAGACATATGCGTGCATGGGTATCACCCGCGTCGAGCGCCAAAGCTCGTTCGAGGCACAGTTTCCATTGCTCCTTTGCGTCGGAAGGGTCGTTGGTGAACGCATTGATGGCGGCGACGGCATGCGCCAGCCCCAGTACTGTCCAGGCTCTGGCAAGTCCAGGGTCGAGCTCGATGGCACGCGTCAGAAGCCGCACCGCTTCCGCATTCGAAGCGTGCGTGTACAAATTGTGCTGCTCGACGCCGAGCAGATAGTAGTCATAGGCACGTAGGCTGGCGGGGTGTTTTCGGCGGACAACATCGCGTCGAAGTTTTGCGAGCTTGCCGCAACAGCTAGCAAGGACGTTGACGACGTTTTCGGTGCCCATGTCCTGCATCGCAAACAGGTCTTCCGCTGATCGATCATAGCGGGCCGTCCACAAATCGACTCCAGTGCGCGCGTCGACGAGTTGGACGCAGATCCGCAGCTGCTGCGCTGCCGCCTGCAAGGTCCCCTCAAGTAGATAATCCGCATTCAGTTCCCGCCCGATGGATAGCACGTCATCGCGCCGTCCCTTGTACGAGAGCATGGTCTGGCGGGCGATGACCGCAAGGTCGGGGTAGCGAGCGAGGTCGACCATGATGTCCGCCGACAAGCCATCGGCCAAGCGGTTCCATCGCTCGTCCGCGCTCAGATTGTCGAAAGGGAGAACCGCAACGACTGTTGGCCCAGAAGCCTCTACCGAAAGGCCACCGGATGATGCCTGGCCCGTGTCTTGCTCGCGTTGGTCGGCAAGCAAGTTTGCAAGCGCTACTTTGCTGCGAATATCGAGTTTCCGGTATATGGCCGACAGATGGGTCCGAACAGTAGTCGGCGCTATGAAGAGCGTCTCGCCGATTTCACGGTAGGTCATCCCCTCGGCGAATTTTCCAGCGACCACCCGCTCCCGGTCCGACAGACTGGTCAGAGGATTGCTCACGGCGCGAAGCATCGCTTCAAGTCTCCGATTCGCTACGAGTTGTGGCCGACCCGGCACGGCAAAATACTACAGATGCGATCTCGAAAACACTGCATTTGCACGATGCTATCCGACCGCCACCAATTCTAGGCTTTCCTGTCGACGGGGTTTGGTCGGGTCGCAGAATCCCGATCCATTCAGGAAGCAGGAGGTGTCCATGACAAAGTCATCTATCTTTGCCGCAATGCTGGTGCTGCCTCTGTCGGTTGGACCGTGCTTGTCCGAAGGCACGCAATCTGGCGGCAAGCTGATTTCCGAAGATGCTGTGAGAGCCGTTAGTGCCGAATTGTATTCCGACATTCTGATCCGAGCGTGCAGGAACGGATGGCGCTACCCTCGGAGCCAAATCGAGAACGGCTTCAAACGGCATCTCAGCGAGCTGAAATTGCAACTGGTCGATCAGGGTTACACGATCCTGCCTGGTGTGAAAGCGAACAGCTCGCCCCGGAGTCTCTTCGCACTGGCATTTGTCGCCAAGCGCCAATCTGTCGCTTCGCGCCAGTTCGGCTGTCCCCGCCAATACTGGCTCGACGAGTGACCGTTCTGGAGCGGGTAACTGGGGCAGGAATAACCGCCACTGGCCAGACTTCACTTGCCGAGCCGGCTTTCACTGTAGGGATGCTCATTTCACCGGGCGGTCAGCGCTCAGGCCGAGCTGTTCTATGGCTGCCCGAGAGGCTGCGCCTCCCCCGTCTCGCATTCCGGTAGTCGCACTGGTTTGGCGAGCTTTGCCAGCCCGTCGGGCTTGGCGCAAAGCGGGAAGCCGGCGAGCGGCATTGTCTCGATGAAACGACCGCGTTCCCTCTTGCTCGAGCTGAATTCATTGACCAGGCCCTCGATGGTCAGGTCCGGATACCGTTTGAGGGTTTCCCTGACTGAAGCATCCGCCTCATCGGTTCGACCCAGTGCCGCGAGGGAGCTGCTACGCACCACCCAATCCCCTTTGCCGTAGTTATCGGGCGTCTTGCGCTCCAGCATCTTCGCGGCGTCCTCATAGCGGCCAGCCATAAAATAGGCCGTGGAGTAGAAACTAGTTGCCCACATCGGGTAATTCGGGTCGAGCCGTATAACTTGGTCGACCAACTGAGCGCCGCGTTCGGGTTCGTCGAAGCCTGCCGCGTAGCCGGAATAGAATGTCAGGATTTCGGCCGAACCCGGAGCGAGGCGGAGGGCCGTGTCCATCTCGACCTTGGCGCGGGCGTTGTCGCCCATTTCTTTGAGGCTCATGCCAAAAACGGCGTGCGCCTCGGCGTCGCTCGGATCGAGCCGCACCGCGCGTTCGGCTACATCGGCAGCCGCCTTGATCTCACTCTCGGGATTGATACCGAAGCCAGCCAATATGTTATGAGCATGATAAAGTTCCACCCAGGCGCGGGCGAACCCGGGGTCCAGCGCGACAGCGAGGTTGAGCAGCCTGATAGCCTCCTCCTCATCGGCTGCGGTAATCTTTTCAATCCTTTCGGTTCCGAGCAGATAGTAATCATAGACAGTCAAGTTGTCCGGCCGTTTACGCTTCGCCGCAGCCCGCCCCGCTCCCTGAATCAGCCCCACGCCGTTGCCGAGACGGTTGGTGACTTGCTCTGCAATCTCGGTCTGGACGGCGAACACGTCCTCAGCGGGCCGGTCCCAACGATCCGACCAAAGATGGTTGCCGGTTTGTGCATCGATCAACTGCGCGGTAACCCGCACCCGCCCATTTTGCCGCTGGATAGAGCCTTCCACCACGAAGCCGACATGGAGCGCACTTGCGACCTGGCGGGCATCCACCGGCTTGCCTTTGTAAACTTCCGTCGAATTCCGGGCCACGACCTCAAGTTCGGGAAACCGTGCGAGGTCGGTGATGATATCCTCAGTCAATCCATCGGCCAAACGACCGGTGACCTCGTCGTCGCCATAATTATTGAAGGGCAGCACCGCGACCGACGGCTTGGCCCCCAGTGGCGCGGGCTGAAAGAACCACCAGGTCCCTCCACCCGCCAGAGCCAGCACCACGACGGCCGCCGCAGCCGTCCTGGTCCAGCGCGGCATCGCCTTGCGTAAGGTCCAACGCACCCGCTTGCCATCGAGCCTCACCCGGTACATCCGCACGGGGCGGTTGATGTTCTTGACATGCTGCTCGCCAACGAAATCGAGTGGCCAATCAAGCTTGCCCTGCAAATGGTCGTAGGCCGTACCTGACACCATTACTCCGCCCGGCTCGGCAAGCTGCTCTAGGCGAGCGGCGATATTGACGCCGTCGCCATACACATCGCCATCCACCAGTGCCACATCGCCAAGATTTATCCCGATGCGGAACACAATCCGCTCATGCTCCGGCAATCCACCATTGCGAACGGCCACAGCCTTCTGAATTTCGGCTGCGCAGATCACCGCATCGACCACGCTGTCGAAGACGACAAGCGCGCCATCTCCTAGCAGCTTGACAATTCGACCCTGGTGCAGAGCGATCGCCGTATCGGTCACATCGGCCCGGATAGCCCTCAGGCGTGCGATGGTGCCAGCTTCGTCGATCTCGATCGCCTTTGAATAGCCGACCATGTCCGCTGCCAGGATCGCCAGCAGTTTCCGGTTCAATGGAGGGACGATCATCACCCGGCCCCGGACCAACAGGGCCAAAATGGTACACCTAATGCTGCGCCCTGACGAGAGGCCCGCCCCGCGGCGCCGACTTTGCGGTGCGTCGGACTCTTTCAACGGAATCGGCGCAAAGCGGTCCGCACTACGCTGGACGCAAGGGGGCGCTGTTTTGCCCAGCCTGAAAGCTGACAGTCGCTTCCGGCCCCATTGAGATGTTCATCGCCTCGGTTGCCAAGCGTCGGCTCATGCCGCCAAGCGGGCCTAACACTCCGAGTGGGTGATCTCAGAAACCAACAGGCGCAGCAATGATATAGCGGCGCCCAATTTCCTTTCGGCCGGTGCGTCAGCTGGGTCTCGCCTATTGCCTGCGACGCCTGGTCGACGAGGCAAGATAGCCCATCGCCAGCGTCATCACGGCGACCGCGATGCCGGCGCTGATCACGCCTGCCGGCGTTATCCTGGCACTGCCCTGCAAGGTAACATGCTTGCCCAAGCGCAGGTCGAATACCGACTTGATTTCCTCTGGATGTGAGGGGACCGCGGGCGAAGCTTCTTCCTCGACAACTGACATTTGAGCCTCCGGTTGGAATCTGCCGTTCGCGCAGCGGCCGGCGACTGGTGCGCCAACATTCTGTGCAATGGCCGAGCCTATTAGAACTGATAGGCGCCAAACAACACAGCAGTACCAGTTTCATCTCCTCCGGCGCGCCAAATCCATTCATCGACTATGGTGCTTTGATTGCGACCATCGGAGGCTGATTTGACCATGTCCCCTGCCAGCATCAAGCGTGCGTTGATCACCGGGGCCGGTGCGTCCGACGGCATCGGCTTTGCTATTGCCCGGCAGCTCGGCCATGCCGGCCATGCCGTTGTCCTCACCGGCGCCAGCGCGCGTGTGCTCGATCGCGCCGCCGAGCTTCGTGCCGAGGGCATCGATGCCACTGCCGTGGTCGCCGATCTCACTGTCGCCGCCGATGTCGAGCGGCTGCGGGCAAGCGCCGGCACCATCGACATCCTGGTCAACAATGCCGGCATGGGCTCGCTGGCATCGCCCTCGGTCGACAAGGCGTTCCTCTCCATGACCGAGGCCGACTGGGACCAAGGGATCGACGTCAGCCTGAAGACAGCGTTTCTGGTGACCCGGGCGTTCCTGCCGGCGATGGTCGAAGCGGGCTATGGGCGTATCGTCAACGTGGCGTCGGTCACCGGGCCGCTGGTGTCCTTCGAAGGCACCGCCGCCTATTCCGCCGCCAAGGCCGGAATGGTCGGCCTGACCCGCACGCTGGCGCTCGAAGTGGCGAAAAGCGGTATCACCGCCAACGCCGTGGCCCCCGGCTGGATCGAAACGGGTTCGTCGAGCGAGATGGAGCGGACCGCGGCCCTGCATACGCCGCCAGCGCGGGCCGGCCGGCCGGATGAAGTGGCCGCAGCGGTCGTGTTCCTGGCATCGGAAGGCGCCAGCTACGTCAATGGCGCGCTGCTGGTGGTCGACGGCGGCAACAGCCTGCAGGAACGCAAGGGCTGAAGGGTCAAAGGCGCTTCGCCGGAACGAGGCAGCGTGTCTTTCGACAGGTTCAATTAGAATTCGGTGCATAACACCCGACCGATGCCCATTAGTTCTTGCTGATATACCATCCGCAGCGGATAGTATCCGTTGGGGCTTTCAGCAGGCGAAATGCTAAATCGGATCGTAGCTTCCACCACGTCGCGCCAATTCAACTTTCTTGTTCCCGATGACGTCACTGACGCTATCGCCGGATATATCGACTCCTCTGCTCCCGGACGCATCATCTCGACCTTTTCGGCAGTTCAGTCAGTTCGAGATAAAGTCCCTGATTGCGAGCTGTCGGACGATCAGCTTGAGCGGTGCGCTGTATTGGCAGCAGTCAACGAAGGCCTAGCGGTCCACTTCGATCGGCGGGGACGCCAGCCTGATCCATATTCGTCGCTAAGTAGGAGCCACTGGCATCTCGTGCCTATTTGGAAAACCAGGACGCGACTGGCTGACATGGCATTCCAGCGGCCGAATGCAGCCGGCCTCGCCGGCTGTACCCCTCCGCCCGTTATCGTTGGCCGGCCGCAGGTCCGGCCGCTGCGCATAGAGCTCAGCCCATGATAGGCGCCGGCCGCTAAGGGGTTCGAACTTCTTCGGGCGTGCCAATGAAAGCCTGCCAGGCGCTTCATCCCGTTAGCCGGCGTGTTCAAGACGCCTTGGCCAGGAAACTCTGGTAGTCCGATTTGGCCTGCAGCAGGCGCAGCACGTTGTCGCGGGATCCCCGCACATGGGCGCGCGCCAGCGTGCCGGCCCGGCTGGCATCGCCGGCGCAGATCGCGTCGACGATTTCGGCATGCTCGTCGCGGGCGATCTTCCATTCGTCCAGCCACAAGAGCTCCGTCCAGACATAGTGCTGACACTTGTCGAGGATGCCGCACAGCATGCCGTGCAGCATGACATTGCCGCTGATCTGCGCGATGACGCGATGCAGGTCGATGCCGGCCTCGAGCTCCTGGAATTTTTCCCTGGTGGTGCGATCCGGTATGGCGGCCAGCCGCTCGCACTCAGTCAGAATGGCGCGCAACCGCGCCTTGTCCTGCTCCGTCGCCACGGCCGCGGCCAACTCTGTCGCGTGGCCGTCGAGCAGTTCGCGGATCTCGAAGGCCTCGCGGAACATGCTGATGTCGAATTCGGTGACGACATAGCCCTGGCGCGGCCTGCCGGTGACCAGGCCATCGCGCTCGAGGCGGTTGAAGGCCTCGCGCACCGGCGTGCGGCTGACATTCAGCTTCGCGGCGATGTCGCTTTCGGTGACGCGCGAGCCCGGTGGAATCTGGCCGGTCACGATCATCGCCTTGAGCGAGGAATAGACCGAGTCGCGTAGCGTATTTTTGGTTTCCTTGGCCAAGGTTTCGTCCCCAGTTCTCCGGTCTTTCAGCCGGGACACGCACAGCTGTAGTCGCAGTCGGCGTAATTTGCCACGCCCCAGCGAGGCCGTCTCTTTCCATCTTTGCCCTGCTCGACACGCCTGAATTCGATCGCGCCGGACGGTGTTGACATCACCGATCGCTAGGCTACACTCAAAATTGTATACAAGATAGCATGCGAAATCAAAAACAATGGGAACACCGGTTGGAGAGCCGAAAATGAACATGACCAGAAACGTTAGCGTTGTTGCGGTTGCCGCTCTCATGGCGTCGCTCGCAGCCCCCGCCATGGCGGGCGATACCATCACCGTCGCCTCATGGGGCGGCACCTACCAGGAGGCGCAGACCAAGGCGTTCTTCAAGCCGACCGCCGATGCGCTCGGCATCACCATCAAGGAAGACACCACCAACGGCCTCGACGACGTGCGGCTGCAGGTCACCGGCAATGCCGTCAAATGGGACATCACCGAGCTTGGCGCCGACGAATGCGCACGCGGCTCGAAGGAAGGCCTGTTCGAAAAACTCGACTACGGCATCATCGACAAGAGCGGCATCAACCCGAAGCTGGTCCATGACGACTGGGTCGGCATTTCCTACACCTCGGTCGTGCTCATCTACCGGACCGATGTTTTCGGCGACAAAGGCCCGAAGACCTGGGCCGACTTCTGGAATGTCGAGAAGTTTCCGGGACGGCGCGCGCTGAGTGGCAGCCAGGCGACGGAGACGCTGAGCGTCGCGGCACTGGCCGAGGGCATTCCGATCGACAAGGTCTATCCGGTCGATATAGACGGCGCGCTGAAATCCGTCGACAAGATCCGTGGCCATGTCGATGCCTGGTGGACCTCCGGTGCCCAGGCCATGCAGTTGGTCAAGGACGGCGAAGTCGACATGGCGAGCATCTGGAACGGCCGCGCCGGCACCTTGAAGAAGGAAGGCGCGCCGGTCAGCTTCTCGTTCGACCAGGGTGTCCTGACCGCTGACTGCATGGTCATTCCCAAGGGCGCCAAGAACAAGGAAGCCGCCATGAAGGCGCTGGCGATGTTCGTCAGCCCGCAATTGCAGGCCAATCTGCCGCTCTATGTCGACAACGGGCCGGTGAACGAAAAGGCCTTCGAGACCGGCAAGATCCCGCAGGAGAGGATCAAGGACATCAATTCGGCGCCCGAAAACGTCAAGAAGCAGGTGCTGCAGGACGCCGAATTCTGGCGCGACACTCTGGTCGAGGCGACGGAAAAGTTCAACAATCTGGTCCAGCAATAGGCCCTGGCCAGAACCCAAACCACGGCAGGGCGGCGCAACCGCTCGCCCTGCTCTGCCGCCTCAGTTCAGGAGACGATGATCTTGTCCATTGCGCCATCCGCGCTGCCGATCAGCATGCGCCGGATCGAGAAACGATTTGGCAGCGTAGCGGTGCTGCGCGACCTCAACCTCGATGTCGAAGCCGGCGAGTTCCTGACGCTGCTGGGGCCTTCCGGATCCGGCAAGACGACGCTGCTGATGATCCTGGCCGGCTTTGTGCGCGCCAATGCCGGCAGCATCAAGGTCGGCGACGACGAGATCATCACCACGCCGCCGCACAAGCGCAACATCGGCATGGTGTTCCAGAACTACGCGCTGTTTCCGCATATGAACGTCTTCCACAACATCGCCTTTCCGCTGAAGCAGCGCGGCGTCGCCAGCACCGAGACGGCCGAGCGCGTCGAGAAGGCGCTGGATCTGGTCAAGCTGCAGGGCCTGGGCGAGCGCCGGGTCAACCAGCTCTCCGGCGGCCAACGCCAGCGCGTGGCGCTGGCGCGCGCCATCGTCTTCGAGCCGCGCATCGTGCTCATGGACGAGCCCTTGTCGGCACTCGACAAGGGCCTGCGCGAGCATATGCAGATCGAGCTGCGCAGCCTGCATCGCCGGCTTGGCATGACCACCGTCTATGTCACGCATGACCAGCGCGAAGCCATCACCATGTCGGACCGCATCGCGGTGATGAATGGCGGGCGCATCGAACAGCTCGACAGACCAGAAACCCTCTACGCCACGCCGCAGACGCGGTTTGTAGCCGGCTTCATCGGCGAATCGAACTTCATTCCCGTCGAATGCCGCAATGGTTCGGTCTGGTACGAGGACAGGAGAATCCATACCGCGGCGCCGGCGCCTGCATCGGGCCAACACCTGATGGTGGTGCGGCCGGAAAAGTTGCGGCTGCTGGCAAATGCCGAGCCGCAAAGCGGCGTCAATGTGATCACAGCGACGGTCGGTGACATCATCTACCAGGGCGACAGCTTCGTCTGCTACGCGGCGCTGCGCGACGGCCGCCAGCTGACGCTGCGCGACTATTGCCGCAGCGACGTGCTGGCCAGAATGCCGGCTCCCGGCCAGCCGATCAACCTCGGCCTCGACGCGCAGGACACGATCCTGGTGGCATCAGATTGATGAGCGCGCAATCCGCCTTCCACGCATCTGCCGGCGATCTGAATGCGCAGTCGTTGCGGGCCGACGCCCGGCGCGAGTCGCTGCGGCTGCTGGCGCTGCTGTCGCCAAGCCTGTTCCTGGTCTTTGCCATCATCGTGGTGCCGATCGGCTGGCTGTTCTGGCTGTCGCTGTTCGACGAGGCCGGCGTCCTCAGCACCGCCAATTATGCGCGCTTCTTCGAGCAGGCCTCCTACATCAAGACCTTCGTCACCACCTTCAAGGTCGCCTTCATCGTCACCGGCGCCTGCGTCCTGCTCGGCTATCCCCTGGCCTACATGCTGTCGCAACTGCCGCGCCGGGCAGCCTCGATCTGCCTGATCTTCGTCATCCTGCCGTTCTGGACTTCGGTCCTGGTGCGCACCTATGCCTGGCTGGTGATCCTGCAGCGCAAGGGCCTGATCAACAGCTGGCTAATCGACCTCGGCGTCATCAGCCAGCCGCTGTCGCTCGCCAACAATCTGTCGGGTGTCGTCATCGGCATGACGCACATCTTGTTGCCGTTCCTGGTGCTGCCGCTCTACGCCTCGATGAAGACCATAGACGGCGATTGCCTGCGCGCCGGGATGAACCTTGGCGCCGGTCCGGTCGCCACCTTCCGGCAGATCTTCTTCCCGCTGTCGCTGCCCGGGCTTGCCTCGGGCGTGGTCATCGTCTTCGTGCTTTGCCTGGGGTTCTTCGTCACCCCGGCGCTGATGGGCGGCGGCAAGGTGATCATGTGGGCAATGCGCATGGAACAGACCACCAGCCTCTACTCGAACTGGGGAGCCGGAGCGGCCCTCGGCGTGGTGCTGCTGGTGGTCACGCTGGCGCTTCTCGGCCTGTTCCAATGGCTGCTCGGCGCGCGCGCCACTGGCGTATGGAGTTCGCGATGAGCGAGGATATCGGCCTGCCGATCTCGCACCGGCAACGTCTGTGGCTCTACGCCCTCGGCGGCCTCGTGCTGTTGTTCCTGATCGCGCCGTCGATCATCATCGTCATCATGTCGTTTTCGGATTCGACGCTGCTGCAATTCCCGCCGCAGCAATGGTCGCTGCGCTGGTACCAGACCTATTTCCAGTCGCTGGAGTGGCGCGACGCGACGATCGTCTCGGTCAAGGTGGCGATCATGACGACATTGGTGGCAACGCCGCTCGGCACCGCCGCCGCCTATGCGATCAACCGCGGCACGCTGCGCTTCAACGGCACCATCAACGCGCTGCTGACGGCGTCGCTGATCGTTCCGGTGATCCTGATCGGCATCGGCACTTTCTTCCTCTATGCGCGGATCGGGCTCAACAACACGCTGACCGGCCTGGTCATCGCGCATACCGTGCAGGCCTTGCCGCTGGTGGTGCTGACGGTGCTGTCGGGCTTGCGCTCCTATGACATGAACCAGGAGCGGGTGGCGCGCAGCCTGGGTGCCGGACGGGTCGCCGCGTTCTGGCAGGTGACAATGCCGCAGATCCGCTTCTCGATCGTCTCGGGCGCGCTGTTCGCCTTCATCACCTCCTTCGACGAAGTGGTGGTTTCGCTGTTCATATCGGGCGGCGATACGACGACATTGACGCGCCGCATGTTCAACGCGCTGCGCGACCAGATCGACCCGACGATCGCCGCCATCTCGACCTGCCTGATCGTGCTGTCGGTCGTCCTGTTGTCGGTTGGGCAGATGTTCGGGCGCAGGAATTGATTCAAGTGACCATGGGATATCCAGACAGAATGCGTGATTTTCAGTTTCCCGGCCGCTCGCCGGTCCGTGCCACGGAAGCGGTTGCCGCAACGTCGCACCCGCTTTCGACGCTTGCCGCAATCGAGATGCTGCGCTCCGGCGGCAACGCCATGGATGCCGCCGTCTGCGCCGCCGCCGTGCAGGCGGTCGTCGAGCCGCAGTCGACCGGCATCGGTGGCGATTGTTTCGTGCTCTACTGCCCTGCGGGACAAGGCGACGTGCTGGCCTTCAATGGCTCCGGCCGCGCCCCGGCCAAGGCAACGGTCGACTGGTATCTGGAAAAAGGCTTCAACTGCATCCCGCTGCAGGGACCGCATGCGGTCACCGTGCCGGGTGCCGTCGACGCCTGGGCCCGGTTGCTGGAGGACCATGGCCGCAAGGGCCTTGCCGAGGCGCTGGCGCCAGCCATCCACTATGCCGAGAATGGATATGTCGTGCATGACCGCGTCGCCTTCGACTGGGCCGAACCGGAGACTGATCTGTCGGCCGACGAGCATGCCGCGCGCATCTTCCTGCCCGGCGGCAAGGCACCGAAGGCCGGCGATGTCCACCGGCAACCGGAACTCGCCGCCACGTTGCGGATAGTCGCCAAACATGGCCGCGCCGGATTCTACGAAGGCGCTGTTGCCGACGATATCGTGCGTCGGCTCAATGAATTGGGCGGACTGCATTCGACCGAGGATTTCGCAGCGACCAGGGGCGACTATGTGGCGCCGGTCAGCACCTCCTATGGCGGCCACGACATCCACCAGATGCCGCCGAACAATCAGGGGCTGACGGCGCTTTTGATGTTGAACGTGCTGTCTGGTTTCAAGCTCGGCGGGCTCGACCCCAACGGCGCCGAGCGCCTGCATCTGGAGATCGAGGCGGGGCGGCTGGCCTATCGCGACCGCGACCGCTTCGTCGGCGACCAGGATCATGTCCCGGTGCCGGTGGCACAACTCCTGTCCAGCGCCTATGCCGACCGGCTGCGTGCCGAGATCGACGGCGAGCGTGCCATGACGCACCTGCCGCGCCTGGACCTGCCAGGCAGCGACACGGTTTACATCTCCATCGTCGACCGCGACCGGAACGCGGTCTCCTTCATCAACTCGACCTATTATTCGTTCGGCAGCGGCGTTGTCGGGCCGAAGACCGGTGTCGTGCTACAGAACCGTGGCTCGAGCTTCCGCCTCGACCCGGCTCATCCGAATGCCATCGCGCCCGGCAAGCGGCCGATGCATACGATCATGCCCGGCATGGCAACCAGGAATGGCCGCGTGGTGATGCCGTTCGGCGTCATGGGCGGCGGCTACCAGCCGTTCGGACATGTCCATCTGCTGACCAACATGCTCGATTTCGGCATGGACCCGCAGCAAGCGCTGGATGCGCCTCGGGTATTCTACAATGATGATACCGTGGAGGCCGAACGCAACGTGCCCGCCGAAGCAATCGAGGGCCTGCGCCGGCGCGGCCATCGCGTGGCCGAGCCGCATCACCCGCTGGGCGGCGGGCAAGTGGTGCTGATCGACTGGGAGAAGGGAACGCTAACCGGCGCCTCCGATCCGCGCAAGGATGGTTTGGCGCTTGGGTATTGAAATGATCGGCAAAATGGTGGCGTGGTCCGGAGTCGGGCGATTACATCACCGGGTGTTGGCGCAGCCCCTCATTGCCCTGCCGGGCATTTCTCCCCGTATAGTGACGGGGAGAAAGACGCTTTCATCGATGGTTTCGCCAATCGCCAGCGTTGCGAGAAATGCACAGAGGGTGCGGCTCCCTCTTCTCCCCGTCTCTATACGGGAGAAGGTGCCGGCAGGCGGATGAGGGGCGGCGCTAACGTCGACTATCGGTCCGAGGCGATTGGCCCGGTGTCCGAAATCGCCGCTGGACTTTGTAAGCGGTCGCTTGAAACATAGGCGGTGACATGACCCACACTGGAAACGATGCAGACCTTTCCCACCGTCTTGCCGCCGGCGCCGATGATGCGCCGGCGATTTCGGCGCCCGAAAGAACCACGCTGACGCATCGCGGACTGCGCGAATTGATCGCCGCCACGGCAGCCGCGCTGCATGCGCGCGGTATCGGCCGCGGCGACAGGGTGGCCATCGTGCTGCCGAACGGGCCGGAGATGGCCGCAGCCTTTGTCGCGGTGGCGGCAGCCGCCTCCACGGCGCCGCTCAATCCGGCCTACCGGGCGGACGAGCTCGATTTCTACCTGACCGATATTGGCGCCAAGGCGATCCTCGTTGCGCAGGACGAGAGCGGGCCGGCGGTGACCGTGGCCGAACGGCTCGGCATCGGCGTGCTTCGGCTTATCGCTTTGCCTGACGCGCCGGCCGGAAGCTTTGCCATCGAGGGCCCTGCGATCGGGCCGCAAGCCGCGCCTGAGATGGCGCAGGATGGCGACATCGCGCTTTTGCTGCACACCTCCGGTACCACGTCGCGACCCAAGCTGGTGCCGCTCAGCCATGCCAATATCGCGGCCTCGGCCGCCCATATCGGCGCCACGCTCGGCCTGACGGCCAATGACCGCTGCCTCAACATCATGCCGCTGTTCCACATTCACGGCCTGATCGCGGCGGTGCTCTCCTCTCTGGCTGCCGGCGGCAGCATTTACTGCACCCCGGGCTTCAACGCGCTGCGCTTCTTCCAGTGGCTGAGCGATGCGCGGCCGAGCTGGTACACGGCGGTGCCGACCATGCACCAGGCGATCCTGCCGCGGGCGGCACGCAATGCCGAGGCGCTGGCGGCAGCGCGTCTGCGCTTCATCCGCTCGTCCTCGGCGTCGCTGCCGGCACAAGTGATGGCCGAACTGGAGGCGACCTTCGGCTGCCCGGTGATCGAATCCTACGGGATGACCGAGGCGGCGCACCAGATGGCATCGAACCGGCTGCCGCCAGGCCTCCGCAAGCCAGGCAGCGTCGGCGCCTCCGCCGGACCGGAGGTGGCGGTGATGGCGCCTGACGGGCAGCTGCTCAAGGCCGGCGAAACCGGCGAGATCGTCATTCGCGGACCCAACGTCACGGCAGGCTACGAGAAGAACCCGGACGCCAACGCCACGGCGTTCGCGCATGGCTGGTTCCACACAGGCGACCAGGGCGTGCTCGACGAGGATTTCTATCTGCGCGTCACCGGTCGGCTGAAGGAGATCATCAACCGCGGCGGCGAGAAGATCTCGCCGCTGGAGGTCGATGACGTGTTGATGGACCATCCGGCGGTGGCGCAGGTCGTCACCTTCGCCATGCCGCATGACAAGCTCGGCGAGGAGGTGGCGGCGGCGGTGGTGCTGCGCGAAGGCATGGCCGCCAACGAGAGCGATATCCGCGGCTATGCGGCGACGCGGCTCGCCGACTTCAAGGTGCCGCGCAAGATCCTGATCCTGGACGAGATCCCCAAGGGCGCCACCGGCAAGCTGCAACGGATCGGGCTTGCCGCCAAACTCGGACTTTGACGATGAAGATCACCATCTTCGGCGCCGGCGCGATCGGTGGCTATCTCGCCGCCAAGCTCGCCATGGCCGGCCGGACCGAGCTTTCGATCGTCGCGCGCGGCGCGCATCTCGACGCGATCAAGGCAAATGGGTTGCGCTTGATCGAAGACGGCCAGGAATCGGTGGCTTCTGTTCGGGCCGCGGCCAGAGCAGAAGAGCTTGGCGCCCAGGATTATGTGGTACTGGCGCTGAAGGCCCACTCCCTCACCCCTGCGCTCGATCAGATCGCGCCGCTGCTCGGGCCGGACACCGCCGTCGTCACGATGCAGAACGGCGTGCCGTGGTGGTATTTCCATGACGTCGGCGGGCCGCTGGAAGGCACGCGGTTGAACGCGGTGGACCCCGGCGGCAAGATCTGGGAGCGGATCGGGCCGCAGCGGGTCATCGGCTCGGTCGTCTATCCCGCCGTCGAGGTCGACGCGCCCGGCCTGATCCGCCATGTCGAGGGCAAACGCTTCTCACTTGGCGAACCCTCCGGCGAGCGCAGCGAACGGGTCACGCTTCTGGCCGACGAGATGGTCAAGGCAGGCCTGCAGGTACCGGTCCGCGACGACATCCGCAGCGAAATCTGGGTCAAGCTGTGGGGCAATCTCTCCTTCAACCCGATCTCGGCGCTGACCGGCAGCACGCTGGCGGCGATCGTTGCCGACGAGGCAACCCGAACGCTTGCCCGCACCATGATGCTGGAGGCACAGGCGATCGGCGAAAGTCTCGGCGTGCGTTTTCCCATAGCCGTCGACCGGCGCATCAAGGGCGCCGGCGATGTCGGCGAGCACAAGACCTCGATGCTGCAGGACCTGGAACGCGGCCGGCCGATGGAGATCGACGCGCTGGTCAGCGCGGTGCAGGAACTTGGCCGGCTAACGGACAAGCCGACCCCCACCATCGATGCCGTGCTGGCGCTGGTGCGCCGCCTCGGGATTGAACGCGGTTGCTATTCCTGAACCGTCCGGATCGATTGCTGTCAGTCCTTCGCTGCCGGTCAATCATTCGCTGCCGGCTTCAGAAGCCGCGCATAAAAAGTTCGCCGACGATGCCGCGCCGCCCGACAACTGCTGGCCAGCCCAGCCAATGCCGCCAGCATGACGAATGGCATGGCCGCGATCCGGTGCCCTTGCAACCTTCGCGCTAACGTTGCCAGAACGGCTTGGCGAGCTCTGCCTCGACCTGCCGGTCCGTCAGACCGATATCGTCGATCAGATAGGGATTGTCCCTCGCCATTTGCGCAAGCTCCCAGCGAAAGCGGATCCGCTCGCGCCAGGTCCGATCGTGCCAGCTCGCAATAATGCTCTGCAGGGTCGTCAGATGCCGACGCGCCTTTGGCGCCACGGGCGTTCCCGACTGCGCTGTCTTGTGCGGGGCAAATTCAAGAATGTTGGTCATGACAACCTCCATATGGTTTGAGGGTCCAGAGGCCCTCGACCTGAAAGAGGCCGAATTCTGCAGGTTACGGACAGCGCCGTAATTAAGCCTTCCCAAATAGTTCTCAAAAGTTCCAAATGGGTAGAGCCGGTCACCGGTTCACGGAACCGGCAACCTGCCCAAACTCTTTGTTTTGACGCAATTCCCTGAGGAAAAGCGCTACGCGCTCTTCCCGGGAAAACCGTTTCACACTGTTCCTGAAATTGCTCTATAGATGCGCCCTATGCAGGGATCACGCTTCGCCTTTGGTCCGTTCGTGCTTGATACCGGTGCGGGAACGCTGCTTCGGAACGATGTGCCCGCTGCCGTCGGCTACCGCGGGCTCAAGTTGCTCGCGGCGCTCGTCGGACGGCCCGGCGACATCCTGAGCAAGGCCGAATTGATGGACGCCGCATGGCCGGGCACTGCGGTCGAGGAAGGTAATCTCACCGTTCAGATCGCGCAGCTGCGCAAGCTGCTTGGCCCGGTTGGGGATGGCGGCGAATGGATCGTCACCGTTCCACGCGTCGGCTACCGCTTCACGGGGCCCATCGAACAGCTTGGTGACGCGAAGCGAAAACCTTTGCCGCTACCCGGCAAACCATCGATAGCCGTGCTGCCTTTCGTCAATGTCAGCAACGATCCCGAGCAGGACTCCTTCGCGGATGGGTTGACGGAAGACCTGATCACCGACCTGTCGAGGATATCCGGCCTGTTCGTCATCGCCCGCAACTCGGTCTTTGCCTACAAGGGAAAGGCGATGGACGTGCGTGAGATCGCTGGCGATCTTGGCGTGCACTATCTGCTGGAGGGCAGCGCCCGACGCGCCTCGGGGCGCGTGCGCATCAACGCGCAGCTGGTCGACGCGGTCAGTGGCGATCATCTATGGGCGGAACGCTTCGATCGCGGCCTGGAAGACATCTTCGCCGTCCAGGACGAGGTGACGGCCAAGATCGTGGAGGCGCTGCTCGGCCGGTTGCGCGCACCGCCGCCACGCCACCGACCCAGAAATCTCGAGGCCTACGATCTCTGCGTGCGGGCGCGCAAGCTGATGGATGATTCGCCGCAGATGGCGCAGGAAGCGCATCTGATGCTGACGCGCGCGGTGGCGCTCGATCCCGAATATGCCGAGGCCTATCGCTGGCTTGCCATGAACCATTGGATGGGATCGGTGCATTCCGGCGGACCAAGTGAGTCTTCCCGCAGCGTTGCCCTGGAACTGGCGCGCAAGGCCGTGGCGATCGATCCCAACGATGCCGGCTGCCGCTGGGTCCTGGCTTACCTGCTTGCCTATGAGCGCAGCTTCACTGAGGCGGATGCGGAATTCGCCAAGGCGTTCGAGCTCGACCCGAACGAGGCGGACGCCTGGGCGGCTTTGTCCGACATCGCGGCGCTGGCCGGGCGGGTCGAGGAGGCCCTCGAGCATATTCGCAAGGCGTTCCGCCTGAACCCGTTTCCGCCAAGCTGGTACTATCTGACGCTCGGCGCGGCGCAATATGCGGCCCGCGATTACGAAGCCGCTGTCGAGACATTGCGCCGGGACGAGACCTATCGGACAAGCTCACGCCGTTTCCTGGCGGCAAGCCTCGCGCAACTCGGCCGGCTCGACGAAGCGCGCGCGGAGGTCGAACTGTTCCTCGTCGGCAACCCGCATTTCACCACCCGCCACTGGGCCACGACAGAGCCCTTCCGCGACGCAGCGACGCTTGAGCACTTCGTCGATGGCTTCCGCAAGGCCGGTCTCCCGGACTGACGCGCCGGCGTAACCTCCCGCAAGGCCCGCATCCAGGTGACCCGCTCAATGCCCCCGCAACTGCTTGCGGCGCCAGGCGGCCGGCGCTTCGCCGATCCGTTCGCGGAAGACCCTTGAGAAATAGGCCGGGTCGTCAAAGCCGATCTCGTAGGCGATGTCCTCGACCGTGCGCACTGTGAACAGCAGCAGTCGCTTCGCCTCCAGCAATCGCCGCTCGCTGACCACCCGCTTGACGCCGGTGCCCAGCACCGCGCGGGCGGCCTTGTCGAGCAAATGCGGTGTCGTGGCCAGCGTCTCGACATAGCGGTCGACCGGCCAGTTGTCGCGAAAATGCATGTCGACGAGCCGACGCAGGCCCAGTGCCAGCGAAGCCTCGGAAGAGGTTGTGGCGGTGGTCCCATCAGGACCGAGGCGGGCGATGTGGGAGAGCGCGACGGCGATCATCGCCGGCAGCACCTTGTCGTTGCCGGCTTGCGCCTCAGCGTATTCGGCAGCGATCATCTCCAGCACAGCCGCCAGCCTTTTCCACGCGGTATGGTGCGGCGGGCCGTCGGTAAACACCGGCCTGTCCAGCGGCAGCAAGCTCTGGCCGGCAATGGCGGCGAGCGCGTCATCGGCAACCGAAACGACGATGGCGTCGGTGCCGGGGCCGATCGAGAAGCCATGCACGACATTGCTTGGCACGAAGCTGACGGCGGGCGCCGAAAAGTCCCAGGAGCGGTCTTCAATGCGGTAGGTACCTGAGCCACCGGTCCAGTAGGTGATCTGGCCCATCTGCGGATGCTTGTGCGCGGCGACCTCGCCGAGATGGATGTTGCTGCGAGCAAGCACCGTCTCGACATGCAGGAAGCCGACATCGAGCGGCCGCACCGGCTCGCCATAGACGAAGAAGTAGGGGATGGAACTCTGGCTCATGGCGCCGGAAAAAGTCCAATCAGTTTTGTGGTTCCGTCCATAACCGATCCCCGGCCCAGGCGCTACAGTCGTCACGCAAGTGGAGGAACATCATGCGCTCAGAAGACTTCCGTGCCGACAAGGGGCGTCCGTTCACCGGGGCCGAATATCTGGCCAGCCTGCGCGACGGCCGCGAGGTCTACATCAACGGCGAACGCATCGCCGATGTCACCACGCATCCGGCGATGCGCAATTCGGCGCGGTCGCTGGCGCGCCTTTATGATGCCCTGCATGACACCAAGCAGCAAGACGCGCTGACCTCGCCAACCGACACCGGTTCGGGCGGCTACACCCACAAATATTTCCGCGTCGCCAAGTCTTCCGCCGAGCTTGTCGACCAGCAAGCAGCTATCGCCCAGTGGTCGCGCATGTCCTATGGCTGGATGGGGCGCACACCCGATTACAAGGCGGCGCTGATGAACACGCTTGGCGCCAATGCCGACTGGTACGGGCCGTTCAAGGACAACGCGCTGTCCTGGCACAAGCGCGCCCAGGAGGCGGCGCTGTTCATGAACCACGCCATCGTCAATCCGCCGATCGACCGCCACAAGCCGGCCGAACAGGTGAAGGACGTCTTCGTACACATCACTGGGGAAACCGATGCCGGCATCACCGTGTCCGGCGCCAAGGTGGTGGCGACGTCCTCGGCGCTGACCCACTACAATTTCCTGGCGCAGGGTTCGGCGACGGTCACCGAGGATCCGTCGCTGTCGGTGATGTTCATCGTGCCGATGAACGCGCCGGGGATAAAGATGTTTTGCCGCGTCTCCTACGAGCAGACGGCCAATACCGTTGCAGCACCCTTCGACTATCCGCTGTCGTCGCGCTTCGACGAAAACGACGCGATCCTGGTGCTCGACAATGTCTTCATCCCCTGGGAGGACGTGCTGGTGCTGCGCGACGCGCAGAAAATCCTGTCATTCCATCCGGCTTCCGGCTTCATGCACGGCTATTGCTTCCAGGGCTGCACGCGGTTTGCCGTCAAGCTCGACTTCCTCGCCGGCCTGCTGGCGAAGGCGCTGCGCGCCACCGGTGGCGATGCCTTCCGCGGCAACCAGGCAGCGCTGGGCGAGGTCATCGCGCTGCGTCACATGTTCTGGAGCTTTTCCAATGCCATGGCGTACAACCCGATCCCGTGGGCGAACGGCGCGGTGCTGCCCAATCTGGAGGCGGCCCTTGCCTACCGGACCTTCATGTCGGAAGCCTATCCGCGCGTCATCGACACCGTGCGCCGGGTGATCGCCTCGGGGCTGATCTACCTGCCGTCCTCGGTGCGCGACTTCAACAATCCCGAGATCGACAAATATCTGGCGCAGTATGTGCGCGGCTCGAACGACATGGGCCATATCGAGCGCATCAAGATTATGAAGCTGTTGTGGGACGCGACCGGCACCGAATTCGGCGGCCGCCACGCACTCTACGAGCTCAACTATGCCGGGGCGCCGGAAGAGGTGCGGCTGCAGGTGCTGAAGGGCGCCGAACGCGGCGGGCGGCTGAAGGCGATGGAAGAGCTGGTCGACACCTGCATGGCCGACTATGACGAGAACGGCTGGACGGGAGATACCTGGTTCAATCCGCTTGCTTCGTCGGCTGAGTGAACCCAGATGGCCACGCAGATTTCGAAAGCCGATTTCCGCGACGCCATGGCGAGGGTCTGCGCGCCGGTCAACATCGTCACCACTGACGGCCCGGCCGGACGCGGCGGCTTCACCGCCACCGCCATGTGCAGCGTCTCGGACGAGCCGCCGACGCTGCTGGTGTGCATGAACGGCCGCTCGACGCAGGCCGCCATGTTCCTGTCCAACCGGCGCTTCTGCGTCAACGTGCTGACGCACGACCACATGCATCTTGCGGGAAAGTTCGCCGGCGCGACCAGGGACATGGAAGCGCGCTATTCGGCGGCACGTTGGCAGACGCTTACTTCCGGCACGCCGGCACTGTCGGATGCGATCGTCAATTTCGATTGCGAGATCGAGGATGTGCATATCGTCGGCACGCATAACGTCATGATCGGCCGGGTCATCGATGTCCGGCATGGCAGCGGCGGCTCGGCGCTGCTCTATGTCGACCGCAACTACACGCAGCCGACGCGGCTTGGCAGCTTTGGCGGGTGAGCCCAAGCGATGCCGCCCGGACCGAACGGTCAGCTCTCGCCGTCGATGAGGTTTTCCAGGAGATCGAGCAGCGTTTCCAGCCTGTCGTGGCCGAAGCGCTGTTCGATGTCGTCATAGATGATGCGACGCTCGGGTGAAAGCGCATCGATCAGGGCGGATCCGGCCGGGGCGATTGTCAGCACGACACGGCGGCCGTCGCCTTCGGCCTTGTTGCGGGTTATGAACCTGCGCCCCTCGAGCGCCTTGATGATGCGCGTCAGGCTGGGCGGCAACACCGATGCGCGATCGGCAAGCTCGGTCGCCTCGACCGGGCCGGCTTCGCTCAGCACGCGCAGCACGCGCCATTGCTGTTCGGTCACATCGTGGGCCGCGAGCATCGGACGAAAACGCGCCATCACCACTTCGCGGGCGTGCAGGAGCGCCATTGGCAGGGAACGACGGGTGTTTTCAGGCAGCAAGAAAAAAAGCCTCCCACGCTGGCTTGCGATCGAAAACAGGCCTTCCTTTAGCCGAATCCGCCCACCGAAAGCCCGTTCCAGCCATCCCCGTATCGTTGCGCCAAGGCCGATGCAAGACTTGACTTCATGGGCGCCTCATGTAATTAACGCGTTAACTACAACAAGACAAGTGATTGGGGAGCGAAACGCGGTGCCGCACTTCTCCATCGAGTATTCGGCCAATCTCGATGCCAAGGTCGATATGGGCGAGTTATGCGCACTGGTGTTGCGCGCCGTGCTGGATACCGGGCTGTTCGAAACCGGCGCCGTGCGGGTGCGGGCTTTTCGCGCCGAAGCCTATGCGGTGGCCGACAGGCTGACGGAAAACGCTTTCCTCGATATGTCGTTTCGCATCGGAATCGGGCGCAGCGCCGAGGAGAAGAAGCGGACCGGCGAAGCCGTCTTCGCGGCGGTGAGCGAGCACCTTGCCGCGCTGTTCGAGACACCGCATTTCGCCCTGTCGCTCGAGATCCGGGAAATCGACCCGGTGCTGAGCTGGAAGAAGAACGCAATCCACCCGCGACTGCGCGGCAAGTGACGGAAGCTAAGATGTCCGACCTGCAAGGCAATCTGAAGAAGGCCGAGGCCTATCTGGCCCGTTTCAAGCGCGATGGCGTGCTGAACCAGATCGGCGGCGAAGCGGTGCCGGCGCTCGACGGCACGACGTTCGAAACGCTGTCGCCGGTCGACCTCAAGCCGCTGGCCAAAGTCGCGCGCGGCGGTGCCGCCGACATCGACCGCGCCGCCAAGGCGGCGAAGGCGGCGTTTCCGGCCTGGGCCGCGATGCCGGGCGAAGCGCGCAAGAAGCTGCTGCACAAAATAGCCGACGCCATCGAGGCACGCGCCGAGGAGATTGCCTTCGTCGAATGCATGGACACCGGCCAGGCGCTGAAGTTCATGGCCAAGGCGGCGTTGCGCGGTGCCGAGAATTTCCGCTTCTTCGCCGACCGTGCGCCAGAGGCGCGCGACGGCGAGACGCTGCGGACCACAGGCCAGATCAATATGACCACTCGGGTGCCGATCGGCCCGGTCGGCATCATCACGCCGTGGAACACGCCGTTCATGCTGTCGACCTGGAAGATCGCGCCGGCACTGGCCGCCGGCTGCACCGTGGTTCATAAGCCGGCTGAGTTCTCGCCGCTGACAGCCCGCCTGCTGGTCGAGATCGCCGAAGAAGCTGGCCTGCCGAAAGGTGTGTGGAACCTCGTCAACGGCCTCGGCGAGCACGCCGGCAAGGCGCTGACCGAGCATCCCGACATCAAAGCGATCGGCTTCGTCGGCGAAAGCCGCACCGGCTCGATGATCATGCGCCAAGGCGCCGACACGCTGAAGCGCGTCCATTTCGAGCTTGGCGGCAAGAATCCGGTGATCGTCTTCGCCGACGCCGACCTGGAGCGCGCGGCGGACGCCGCCGTCTTCATGATCTATTCGCTGAACGGTGAACGCTGCACCTCCTCGTCACGGCTGCTGATCGAAGCCTCGGTCTACGACGAATTCACCGATCTGGTGGCGGAGAAGGCAAAGCGCATCAAGATCGGCCATCCCCTGGACCCCGCAACGGTGGTCGGCCCGCTGATCCATCCGGTGCACGAGGAAAAGGTGCTCTCCTATATCGAGATCGGCAAATCGGAAGGCGCGGTGGTCGCTGCCGGCGGCGGCAAGTTCGCCGGCCCGGGCGACGGCTGCTATGTCAGCCCGACGCTGTTCATCGGCGCCACCAACAGGATGCGCATTGCCCAGGAAGAGATCTTCGGGCCGGTGCTGACCGCCATTTCCTTCAAGGACGAGGCGGAAGCGCTGGCGCTGGCCAACGACACGCAATACGGCCTGACCGGCTATCTCTGGACGTCGGACGTCACCCGCGCCTTCCGCTTCACCGACGCGCTGGACGCCGGCATGATCTGGGTCAATTCGGAGAATGTGCGCCATTTGCCGACGCCGTTCGGCGGCGTCAAGAATTCCGGCATCGGCCGCGACGGCGGCGACCATTCCTTCGACTTCTACATGGAGACGAAGAACATAGCCTTCGCCACGACCGCGCACGCGATCCCGAAACTCGGCGGCTGACCGGAGGAGATCAGAAATGCCCTTGCCCAAGCCCAATCTATACCCTGAATTCAACATCGTGCGCCTCAGCCATGTCGAACTGGCCGTCACCGACCTCGCCAGGTCCCGCGCCTTCTATGTCGACACACTCGGCCTGCAGGTCACCGACGAGACCGCCGATACCATCTATCTCAGGGCATTGGAGGAGCGCGGGCACCATTGCATCGTGCTGAAGAAGGCCCCTACGGCCGAAGCGCGCGACCTCGGCTTCAAGCTGTTCTCCGAGGAGGATCTCGACAAGGCCGAGCATTTCTTTGGAGGAAAAGGCCTGCCGGTGGAATGGGTCGAGCGGCCCTACCAGTCGCGCACCTTCCGCACCCGCGATCCGCACGGCATTCCGCTCGAATTCTACGCTCAGATGGAGCGGCTGCCGCCGATCCATCAGAAATATGCGCTCTATCACGGCGTCAAGCCGCTGCGCATCGATCACTTCAACTGTTTCTCGCCCAATGTCGACGAGTCCGTCGCCTTCTACAACGAGCTCGGCTTCCGCGTCACCGAATACACAGAGGATGCGAGCAGCGGAAAGCTGTGGGCGGCGTGGACGCACCGCAAGGGCGGCGTCCACGACATCGCCTTCACCAACGGCATCGGGCCGCGCCTGCACCACGTCGCCTTCTGGGTGCCGACGCCGCTCAACATCATCGACCTGCTCGACCTGATGGCGACGACCGGTTACCTGCCAAACATCGAACGCGGCCCCGGCCGACACGGCATTTCCAACGCCTTCTTCCTCTATATCAGAGACCCCGACAACCACCGCATCGAGATCTACTGTTCGGACTACCAGACGGTCGACCCGGACCTCGAGCCGATCAAATGGGACCTCAAGGACCCGCAGCGGCAGACGCTGTGGGGTGCGCCAGCACCCAAAAGCTGGTTCGAGGAGGGTAGCAGCTTTGCCGGGGTTGCGGCGCGCCAGCCGGATCTAACGGCTTCGCCGATCATCGCGCCATGAGTGTTTCGAAAATGATGTCTGCGTTCCTTCGCGCCCCCCTCTGTCCTGCCGGACATCTCCCCCTCAAGGGGGGAGATTGGATGTCACCTCTGCCTTTGCCAATTTTCAACGCTGCAAGAAGAGCGGTAGCCGCACGAACTGCCAATCTCCCCCCTAGAGGGGGAGATGTCCGGCAGGACAGAGGGGGGCGCCGTAGAGCATCAACCTCGCCCACATCCACCAAGACCACCGGCGGAGTCCCGGCATGAGCCCCGCAAGGCTCGCCACCTTCACCGTCGGCGGCAAGGCACGGTATGGCGCGATCACCGGCAAGGGCGTCGTTGACCTGTCGGCCCGCTACGGCCAGTGGCCGACGCTGCGCGAAGTGATCGAGGCCGGCGCCCTGCGGCGGCTGGCGGAGGAGGCCGAGGCCTTGGCCGCCGATTTCGCGCTCGACGCCATCGCCTACGACATCCCTGTCCCGTCGCCGGAAAAGATCATCTGCGTCGGCGTCAACTATCCGGACCGCAACGAGGAGTACAAGGACGGGCATGCGGCGCCGGCCAATCCGTCGCTGTTCATCCGCTTCCCCCGCTCTTTCGTCGGCCATGGCGCGCCGCTGGTGCGGCCGCCGGAATCCCCTCAGCTCGACTATGAGGGCGAGATCGCCATCGTCATCGGCAAGGGCGGCCGGCGCATCGCGGAGACCGACGCGCTCGGCCACATTGCTGCACTCTCGCTGTGCAACGAAGGCACCATCCGCGACTGGGTGCGCCATGCCAAGTTCAACGTCACGCAAGGCAAGAATTTCGACCGCAGCGGCTCGATCGGTCCCTGGCTGGTGCCGTTCACGGACGAGGCGCAGATCGCCGACATTACGCTTTCCACCCGGGTCAATGGCGAGCTGCGCCAGCAGGACCGCACCAGCCGCATGATCTTTTCCTTCCGCAAGATCATCGCCTACATCTCGACCTTCACCACGCTGGTGCCTGGCGATATCATCGTCACCGGCACGCCGACCGGTGCCGGCGCGCGCTTCGACCCGCCGGTCTGGCTGAATCCGGGCGACGTGATCGAGGTCGAGGCAGACGGCATCGGCGTGTTGCACAACAGCGTCGTCGACGAGGCAGCGACATGACCCCGGAGCAAGTGGAAGACGCCGCCAACCGGCTGTTCGAGGCCGAGCGTTCGCGCCGCCAGATCCGGCTGCTCAGCCTCGACTTCCCCGAGGCGACGATGGAGGACGCCTATCGCGTGCAGGCCGCTCTGGTGACGCGCAAGATCGATGCCGGGCTGAAACCGAAGGGCTGGAAGATCGGCCTGACCTCCAAGGCGATGCAGTATGCGCTGGCCATCGACACGCCGGATTCGGGCGTGCTGTTCGACGACATGTTCTTCAACGACGGTGCGACGATTCCCGCCGGCCGCTTCATCCAGCCGCGTGTCGAGGCCGAGATCGCCTTCGTCATGAAAGCGCCGCTCAATGGTCCCGGCGTGACCCTCTTCGACGTGCTCAACGCCACCGACTACATCACGCCGGCGCTCGAAATCCTCGACACGCGCATCGAGCGCGTCAATGCGGAGACGAAGAAGACGCGCACCTTCTTCGACACGATTTCCGACAATGCCGCCAATGCCGGCATCGTCATCGGCGGGCGGCCGCAACGACCCGATGAAGCCGACATGCGTTGGATCGGCGCCATCGTCTCGCGCAATGCCGAGGTCGAGGAGACCGGGCTTGGCGCCGGCGTGCTCAACCATCCGGCGATGGGCATTGCCTGGCTGGCGGACAGGCTCGCCCGTTACGGCATGTCGATCGCGGCCGGCGAGGTGGTTCTCTCGGGGTCCTTCGTGCGGCCAGTCGAGGCGCGGCCCGGAGACACCATCGTCGCCGATTTCGGCAGTTCAGGCACGGTCAGCATTCACTTCGCCTGACCGGCAGGCCAGCGCCGGTCACTCACCATGCAGATAGTCGATCACCACATCGGCTGCGATGGCCGACATGCGCATGCCGACATCCCTGGTGATGTCGCCTTCGACGCGGCTCTGCACCCAGCCGAGGAAGGCGAAAGCGCGCAACGCTGAAAACAGCGGCAGTGCGGCGATGTCCTGCGCCGTCAGTCCCCGCAACTGCCGATAACCGTCGAGCAGGGCGGCCTCGATCAGCGGATGGATCGCCTCCTCGCGGTTCTGGTAGAGGGCAACGGCAAGATCGTACATGTGCCAGCCATAGCCGCAATCGTCGAAATCGATGATGCGGATCGCGCCGTCGTGGACGAGCACGTTCTCGCGCACCAGATCGGCATGGATGATGCCGAAATTACGGGCGCTGCGTTCATGCTCCGAGAGCGCCTTCACGGCCTTGTCCCGCGCCTGGAAAACCAGCTCGCGGCGAAGACGGTCGAGGAAGGGCGAGGTCTCGAAGCGGCCCCAGGTCGGGGCCGGGCCGAAGAAGCCGTCGAAATCCCAGGCATGGCGGGTAAAGCCGGCGGGCGGCGTCCAGGCGGCGGTGACATTGTGCATATGCGCGATGGTTCGCCCGATCGCGGTGAAGACCTGCCTTGCCTGCTCGGGCGTGTAATCCAGCGGCACGCCTCGCGCCCCAACGGCGCGGCCTTCCAGCCAGCTGAGACAGTCGACCTGGCGAGGCGGCGCCGATGTGCCGGTATCGACCGGCACGAACAGGTCGCCGCTCAGCGCCGCGAGCGGAGACGGCGTGGCGACGCCGGCCGACTGCAGGAAGGACATCCATTGCAGTTCCGAGCGCAGCGCGGCGTCAGAATGATAGCCAAGCCGGTGAACGCGCATGGCTGCCGGTTGTCCATCCGGCAGGCGAACCCGAAACACTGCGTTCTCGCGGAATTTCAGCAGCTCTGGCTCACCGACGCGGATGCCCCAATGCTGGAGCGCGCGCCGCGCCAGTTCAGTGACGGTGGCGGCATCTTCCGGTTCGGACGGTACGGAAACAGCGTTCACGCCGGCACTCCGCCGACTTCGTCCAGCACCTCGTCGAGCGTGCCGATCAGGAAGGCGGCATCGTCGCGGGAAAACGGCATGGGCGGACGGATCTTCAGCACATTGCCGTGGATGCCGGTCTTGCCCATCAGCACACCGCGATGGCGCATCCGGTTGGCAACTTGCTCGGCAAGGTCTGATGCCGGCTCGCGCGTCTTGCGGTCGTGAACCAGCTCGGCGCCGAAAAACAGTCCGGCGCCCCTGACCTCGCCGATGCATTCGTGGCGTTCGGCCAGCGGGCGCAGCAGGCCCTGCGCATAGGCGCCGACATCGCGTGCGTTGGCGGCAAGATCTTCCTGCTCCAGAACATCGAGAACGGCATTCGCCACCACGCAGGATACCGGGTTGCCGCCAAAAGTGTTGAAGTAGCGGAAAGCGTCGCGGAAGGTCGCCAGGATCTCCCTGGTGGTGACCACGGCGGCGACCGGGTGGCCGTTGCCCATCGGCTTGCCCATGGTGACGATGTCGGGAACGAAGCCGGCGCGCTGATGGCCCCAGAAATGGCTGCCGGTGCGGCCGAATCCCGGCTGCACCTCGTCGGCGATGACCAGGCCGCCGGCTTCGCGCACCGCGCGCAGCGCGTCATCGAAGAATCCGGACGGCAGCACCGGAAAGCCTTCGTTGGCGAGCAGCGGACACAGGATGATGCCGGACAGGCCGATGCCGTCCTGCTCGAGCGAGGCGATCGCTTCGCGCACGGCGCCGCCAAAGGCCTTGCCGTTGGCCATCGCATCCGGATGGCGATAGCTGTCGGGCGCCGGCACCAGCTTGACATGGCGGGCGCGGCCACCGACCGGCGGCATGCGCGTGCTGAGCTGCGAAACCGCTGCCGTGTTGCCGTGATAGGTGGCGTCGGTGGCGATGATGCCCATGCGGCCGGTGGCGGCCTGCGCCATGCGCAACGCGATGTCGTTGGCTTCGCTGCCGGTGCAGGTGAGGATGGCGGTGGACAGGGTGGCATCGAAAGTCGCGGTCAGCCGCTCGACATAGTCGAGGATGGCGGTGTGCAGATAGCGCGTGTGGGTGTTGAGCAGGCTTGCCTGCCGGCACAGGGCCTCGACTACATGCGGATGGCAATGGCCGACATGCGCGACATTGTTGTAGGCATCGAGATATTTGCGGCCGTCGGCGTCATAGAGCCAGACGCCTTCGCCGCGCACCAGATGCACGGGCTTGTCATAGAACAATTGCGATTTCGCGCCGAGTAGCTGGGAACGCCGGCTAACCAGCGCCTCAGCACCCTCATTTTGCTGCCCCACTTTTTCCTGCGAATAAGCCATTTGCGTTCCGAAACTCCGTTGTAGCCGCGTCAGACCTTCGACAGGCCTGCGTCCAGTGCTTCGCCGATCTTCACAACATCGGCGGCGCTGATGATCAGCGGCGGCGACAGGATGATGTTGTTGCCCGAAACGCGCAGCATGACGCCGGCTTCGTAGGCCGCCTCCGAAACCACGGCCATGGTCTTCTTGTCGGTCGGCTTCTTGGTGGCGCGATCCGAGACCAGTTCAAGCGCCGCCATCAGGCCCTTGTACCTGACATCGCCGACGATGGCGTGTCGGGCCTTCAGCCCTTCCAGCACAGATGCCAGTTCGATGCCCCGCGCGGCCGCGTTCTCGTTCAGGCGAAGCCGTTTGGTTTCGGCAAGCGCCGCCAGCCCGGCCGCGCAGCCGACCGGATGGCCGGAATAGGTGTAGCCGTGGCCGATCGAACCGAAGCTGGTTTTGTCGGCTTCAAAAACGTCTGCAACCTTTGCGCCGATCAGGGTGGCGCCGAGCGGAAAATAGCCGGAGGTGATCGCCTTGGCGATGGTCATGAAATCCGGCTTCACGCCCGACAGCCTGGAGCCCGACCATGCGCCCGAGCGGCCGAAGCCCGTGACCACTTCGTCGGCGATCAAAAGGATCTCGTGGCGGTCGCAGATCTCGCGCACCAGCGGCATGAAGCTCTCATGCGGAACGATGACGCCGCCGGCGCCGAGAACCGGTTCCATGATGAAGGCGCCGATGGTGTCACCGCCCTGGAAGGCGATCTCGTCCTCCAGCGCCTTGGCGCACAGTTTCGCCAACCGCGCCGGGTCGGTCTCGTCGAACGGGTTGCGGAAGGTCCACGGCGCCGGGATGTGGAAGACACCGGGCAGCAGCGGCTCGTAGTTGCGGCGGAAATTGGCGTTGCCGTTGACCGAGGCGCCGCCGAAATGGGTGCCGTGGTAGCCCTTCTTCAGCGCGAGGAATTTGGTGCGGTCGCCCTGGCCGCGAATCTTCCAGTATTGCCGGGCCAGCCGTAGCGCGGTTTCGACCGAGTCCGAGCCGCCCGAGGTGAAGAAGGTCCGCACCATGCCCTCCGGCTCGAACCATTCACTGAGCTCGTAGGCGAGCTCAATCGACGGTCCGGTCGAGGTGCCGCGGAAGCCGGAATAGTAGGGAAGCGCAGTGAGCTGGTCCGCGATTGCCTTTTTGATCGGGTCGCAGCTGTAGCCGAGATTGACGTTCCACAGGCCGCCGACGGCGTCGAGCACGCTTCTGCCATCGATGTCGGTGACGGTGACCCCCTCGCCCTTCATGATGATCTTCGGCGGATTTGCCCGCATCTCGGCCGGATGCGCCATCGGATGCCAAATCGGCTTGGCGTTTGTCTCGGTGAGGAAATTGATGTCGCGCATGGCAGGCTCCGCAAATGGTCTAGGCAGCTGGGACGAGGTCAAAATGGCCGAGGGCTTCGGCATAGGAAAGTGCTGGCCGTGCAACGTCGAAATGAACGGTGTGCATGCCGGCAGCGCGACCGCCATCGACATTGCGCTGCTGGTCGTCGACGAAGACGCAAGACTCGGCAGGCAGGCCGAGCGCCTCGGTGACGAAGGCATAGGCGCGAGGGTCGGGTTTGAGGATACCGGTATAGGTGGCGTCGACTATGATGTCGAACAGGCCGAGCAGCGGCAGCCGCCGGCGGAAGTCGGCGCCGTAGAAGAGGTCGAGCTCGTTGGACAGGATGGCCAGCCGAAAGCCCGCCGCGTGGACGGCGCGGATGGCGCTGTCGGCCTCGGGCCGCACCACCTTTTGCGGCTCCGCGCCGCGCGCACGCTGGACGAAGGTCTCCATCGCCTGCCAGTCCTCGCCGACGAGCCGGCCGACTTCGCTTGTGCGGGTACGCCAGTAGTCGCGCTCGCTGATCTCGTCGGCCTGCATCGCGCGCCAGAGCGGATCGCTGTCCGGATCGAACGGCCCGCGCCATTGCAGCGTGCCTAGCTTTAGGCCGAGCGCCAGTTCGGTCAAGGCATGGGTCTCGAACAGCGTCCGGGTGACGACACCGCCGAAATCCAGGACCAGCGCCTGGGCCAAAGGAACGCTCAAGCGGCTTCTCCCTTGGCTGGTGCACCGCGCGGAACAATGCCTTCCTCGACCCATCGGTCGAAGATCTCGAGCGCCTTGCCGACGAAGTCGTCACTGTTGATGTGGGCGTCGATCTCGTGGAACTCCACACCAACAGGCATGGCCTTGCGCATTTCGTCGGCGAAGGCGGCGAGAGCCTCCGGCTCGTAGAGCGGCTCGCCCGGCATGTCCCATTCCTGGATGCCGCCGGAGGGCAGGATGAAGGCGGCGCGCCCTTTCGCCGCGCCGAGCTTGGCGGCGATGGTCCTGGCGACCTGGCGGCGATCGTTGGCATCGACGGTGACCGAACCGATCAGCCTGTTATGAGCGTGGAACGGGCGTTGCGCAAATTTAGCCGGCAATTCCTGCCAGGTCGGCAGGTCGACCATGTCGACGGCTCCGGGCGCCGCGATCTGCGGAATGCCGCGGGCGCCGGCATTCTCCAGCCGGTCGATGCCGGAACTGACGACGGAGCCGGCGAGATGGTTGGTGATTTCCTGCAGGCTGAAGTCGAACACCGCGCAGAAATGGCCTTGCCCGGCAATCGATTCGAAGGCGCGGCCGCCCATTCCGGTGGTGTGGAAGACGGCGACATCATAACCACGCTGCTCCAGCGCAGGCTTCAGCGTCTTCATGTAGCGCAGGCAGCTGCTGCCGAGCGAGGTCATGCCGATGGTTGGGCCGGTGGCGGGAGCCGTGGCGCGCGACGCCAGCATGATCCTGGCCGCACCGACAACCGCGCCGCAGGCCTGCGAGAGAACCGCCTTGCAGATGCTGTTGAGGCCATAAAGCCCACCCGCCCAGAGGATCATCATCAGGTCGGGCGCGACGCGTTCGGGTGGGATGAGGTGCGAATAGGCTATGGTCGAGACAACGATTTTCGGCACGCCGAGCGGCAGGCAAAGCGCCACGTCGAGCGCCAGGTCGGTTCCCATCGAGCCGCCGATGGCGATGAAGCCGTCGATCTCGCCGGATTGATAAAGCTTGCGCGCCAGCTGCACGGCGCCGCCGGCCATCAGCGTCATGGCGGTGTTCTCGTCGCCGCTCGAAACGATCTCGGCGATCGTCACATCCACGGCGCGGGCAACGGCATGCTTGTCGTGATCCGGGCTGTACGGCGGGTCGCCCAGCACGCTGACATCCATCATCACCGCGCGGCCACCCGATGCCTCGATGCACTGCTTCATAAACCCGAGCTCGTCGGCCTTGGTGTCACCGGTGCCGATGACGAGGATTCGGGGCACTGTTGCCGTCTCTGCCGACATCACGCCTGCCTCCTCAGCGTTTGCAGGTTTTCGCCATTGAGGCGCATCGAAATCTCCCGTGCCGCGGCCATCACCGCAAGTCCCCGTTCCGCGATCGCCGCCGGCGTCGTCCTGGCATTCGGCGCGGCCACCGCGATGGTGCCGAGCGCAAAGCCGTCCGCCGCGCGGATTGCAGCCGCGACGCTGATCACCCCTTCCTCGAAACCCTGGTCGCAGATCGAATAGCCGCGATCGCGCGTCTCGGCGATGGATGTGGAGATGGCGGCCGGATCGATCAACGTATGCGTCGTGAAGGCCTTGAGGGAGCCCGTCAGGCATGCCTTGACGGTGTCGTCGCGGGCGAAGGCCAGATAGGCGATGCCGGAGGCGGTGGAGTGCAGCGGCAGAAGCTGGCCGATATCGATATTGACCCGGTTTGCCCAGGCCGGATGCTCGACATGGACGGTGACCAGCGCATCGACGCCGAATTCCGACAGATGCACGGTCTCGGCTGTGGACGCCGCGAGATCCCGCACCAGGGGAACCGCTGTCTGCAGGAAGGGAAAGCGCGCCTCGCGGATGCGGGCCAGACGCGACAGGCCAGCGCCGAGGCGATAGTGCCGCGTGGCGGCATCCTGTTCGACGAAGCCATGGCCGGTCAACGCCACCAGCAGCCGTCGCGTCGTCGCCTTGTCGAAGCCCGACCGGCGCGCCAGATCCGACAGCCCGAGTTCGGGCTCGTCGACGGTGAACAGCTCCAGAAGTGAGATCGCCTTGCCGACCGTACCCAACTTCGCCTCCTTCGACTAATCATTTAACGTGTGAATTAACTTGACAGGCATCGACTTTGTTTGCAAGTCTATATTCGAAATAAGGGTTCAAATAATGAACCGATATCCAGAGCAGATGGAACAGGCCGATTGGCCGGCGGACCGAAGGGTTCGCACACAGGAGGGACCAATGTCAGCAGTTACGGAGCGGGCGCCGGCCAACAGGCTGCGCAAGAACAGTCTTGGCGTCGGCGCCATCACCTTCATGGTGATTTCGGCGGCGGCACCCCTTACAGCGGTAGCCGGCGGCACACCGCTCGGCATGTTGATGGGCAACGGCGCCGGCTTTGCCGGCACCTATCTCATCGTGACCATCCTGCTGCTCTTGTTTGCGGTCGGCTATGTGACGATGTCGCGTCACGTCGGCAATGCCGGCGCCTTCTACGCCTATGCGGCGCGTGGACTCGGCGGCCTGGCTGGCGGCGCCACGGCGCTGATCGCCATCCTGTCCTACAATGCCATGCAGATCGGCGTCATGGGCCTGCTCGGCGCGGCGACGGCCGGATTGTTTGCCGGCTGGGGCATCAATTTGCCCTGGTGGGTATGGAGTTTCATCGCCATCGCGCTGGTCGCCGTGCTCGGCTTTCGCCAAGTCGACCTGTCGGCCAAGATCCTAACGGTGCTGGTCCTGTGCGAATATCTGGTGGTGCTGGTCCTCGACATCGCCATCCTCAAGACCGGCGGCGATAGCGGGCTGTCGGCGGCGCCGTTCAGCTGGAGCCAGATCACATCAGGTGCACCGGCCATCGCCATCCTGTTCTGCTTTGCCGCCTTCATCGGTTTCGAGGCGACGACCATCTATGCCGAGGAAGCCCGCGACCCCGAGGTCACGGTTCCGCGCGCCACCTATTTCTCCGTGCTGCTGATCGGCGTCTTCTACATGTTCACGGCATGGCTGATGGCGGTCGGCGCCGGTGTCGACAAGCTGCTGCCGGCGCTGCAGGGACTGCAGGACCCGACGACCTTCCTGTTCGGCCTGTCCGACCGTTACGCCGGAACGATGCTGTCGCATGCGATGAGCATCCTGTTCGTGTCGAGCCTGTTTGCCGGCGTGCTGGCGTTCCACAATGCGGTTGCCCGCTACATCTACGTCTCGGGCCGCGAAAAGCTTCTGCCGCAGACGATCGGCGTGACCCATTCGGTGCATCAGAGCCCGCATGTCGCGTCAGTCATCCAGAGCGCGCTGGCGGCAATCGTCGTCGGGCTGTTCGCCGTGCTCGGCCTCGATCCGGTGCTGGCGCTGTTTTCGTGGCTGACCAATGTCGCAACGCTCGGCGTCATCGTCATGATGGCGGTGGCGTCGCTCGCCGTGGTGATGTTCTTCCGCGCCAATCCAGCCGCCCGGGAGAATGCGCTGAAGACCACCATCCTGCCCGGGCTGACCTTCATCGCCTTCGTCGTCATCATCTACCTGATCGTCATCAATTTCGGCAGCCTGTCAGGCGCCGGCGGCTTCCTTGGCGTGTTCCTGCCGGGGTTGGTGCTGATTGCTGCAATTGTCGGATTGCTGCTGGCAAGCGCGCTGAAGAGCCGCGATCCGGTCGCCTTCGAAAATCTCGGTCAGCCGTTGAAAGACTGAGCGCGGGGGCGGCGCATCATGCCGCCCACCACTGCATGTTTCCTTGAAGTGAGAAGACAATGATCAGCCAGAATGCCATCGACGCGCTGCGCAAGACGGAGATCGGGGCGCGGCGCCTGTTCATCGATGGCGCACAGATCGATGGCATGAGCGGCGCGAGCCTGCCGGTGACGTCGCCGATCGACGGCCGTCCCTTCGCCAGCATAGCCGACGGCAATGCCGCCGACATCGACCGTGCCGTCAGGTCGGCGCGCAAGGCATTCGAGAAAGGTTCGTGGTCGCGCTCGGCACCCGCCTTCCGCAAGAAGGTGCTGACAAGACTTGCCGAGCTGGTCGAAAAGCATGCCGACGAACTGGCCGTGCTCGGCGTCCGCGACAACGGCACCGAAATCGGCATGGCCTACAAGGCCGAACCGCTGTCGGCGGCAGGCACCATCCGTTACTATGCCGAGGCGATCGACAAGATCTATGGCGAGATCGCGCCGACGGCCGAGAACGTGCTCGGGCTGATCCACAAGGAGCCGCTCGGCGTCGTCGGCGTCATCATGCCGTGGAACTTTCCGCTGATGATCGGCGCCTGGAAGATCGCGCCCGCGCTCGCCGCCGGCAATTGCGTGGTGGTCAAGCCGCCGGAGATCGCTTCGCTGACGCTGCTGCGGCTGGCTGAATTGGCAAGCGAGGCCGGACTTCCGGCCGGTGTGCTCAACGTCGTCACCGGGCGCGGCGCGGTCACCGGTGAAGCGCTCGGCCTGCATATGGATGTCGACGCCATCGCCTTCACCGGGTCGGCGCCTGTCGGCCGGCGGCTGCTCGAATATTCCGCGCGTTCCAATTTGAAGCGGGTCTTCCTCGAACTCGGCGGCAAGTCGCCCAACATCGTCTTTGCCGACGCCCCGGACCTGAAGCAGGCGGCGGTCGTCTCGGCCAATGGCATCTTCCGCAATTCCGGCCAGGTTTGTGTCGCCGGCTCGCGCCTGCTCGTCCAGGCATCCGTCTATGACCGTTTCATGGGCGAGCTGCTCTTGGCGACCACGCGGCTGAAGGTCGGCGATCCGCTCGATCTCTCAAGCGACGTCGGCGCGGTGTCGAGCTCCGAACAGCTGGACAAGAATCTCGGCTTCGTCGAGCGGGCGCAAGCCGAAGGCGCCCGGCTGGTCACCGGCGGCGAACGGATACTTGCCGAGACCGGCGGCAGCTACATGGCACCGACGATCTTCGAAAACGTGACGCAGGACATGCAGCTTGCCCGCGAGGAGGTGTTCGGTCCGGTGCTCGGCGTCATGCGCTTCGAGACCGAGGAGGAGGCGGTGCGGCTTGCCAACTCGACAGTCTATGGACTTGCGGCGGCGGTCTGGACAGCCAACCTTTCCACCGCGCATCGCATGGTGCGCGCCATCAATGCCGGCGTCGTCCACGTCAACACCTATGGCGGCGCCGACATCACCGTGCCGCTCGGCGGCGTCAAGCAGTCCGGCTTCGGCCGCGACAAGTCGCTGCACGCGCTGGAGAAATATCTCGACCTGAAGACCGGCTGGATCGCTCTCTGAGACCGGCGGCAGCCGGTTCTCTTGGAATCTGCCTCCCTCTCAGGGCGCGCCGGGATCGACTGTAGGCCCCGCCGCGGTCGGTCCGGCGGCGTCTTGTGCTCACTCTCCTGAAATTTTTGAGAGAATATTCCTGGCTTTGACGAGAACGGCGAAACGCGTTCTTTGATAAAATCGATAGAATTTCTGACGATGTGCTCAAGGCTCGGCAATCCGCCTGGCTGCCATGACTTCACAACCGCAGAGATCAATCATGACTGACTCCAAAAACACTTTGCCATCTTCCCTTTGGTCAACCCTCAACCGGCGCAGTGGCCTTGCTCTGCTGTTCGCATCGGCTGTCGCCATCGGCAGCCTGATGGCGCCTCATGCGTCGTTCGCCGAGGACAAGAAGGCGATCAAGGTCGGCATCATCAGCGGCGAGGACGAGGATGTCTGGCGCGTCGTTGTCGCGCAGGCGGCCGAAAAGGGCCTCACCATCGAGACCGTGGTGTTCAACGACTATACCCAGCCCAACGAAGCGCTCGAGCGCGGCGAGATCGACGCCAACGCCTTCCAGCACCAGCCCTATCTCGACAACCAGATCAAGACACAAGGCTACCACATCGTCCGCGTCGGCTATACCGGCGTCTGGCCGATCGGTCTCTACTCGAAGAAGTACACCAAAGTCGCCGACCTGCCCGAAGGCGCGGTCATCGGCGTGCCGAACGATCCGTCCAACGAAGGCCGGGCGCTGCGCGTGCTGCAGAACGAGGGCGTGATCAAGCTGAAGGACGGCACCGGCATTCTGGCCACCACCGCCGACATCGCCGAGAACGCCAAAAAGGTGGTGATCAAGGAGCTCGACGCCGGCATCGTCGGCCGCTCGGTCGAGGATCTCGACGCCGCCGTGGTCAACACGGACTGGGCGCTGAAAAGCGGCCTGACGCCGGAAAACCGCATCGCGCAGGAGCCCATCGCCGACAATCCCTATCGCAACTTCATCGCGGTGAAGGTCGGCAATGAGAACGAGACCTGGGTGAAGACGCTGGTGGCGTCCTATCAGAACGAGGCGGTGAAGGCCGAGTTCGACAAGGTCTACAAAGGCACCGGCCTCAGCGCCTACTAGGCATATGCGGGCGCTGACATGCCTGCTTTTGCCGGGAAAGCGGTCCGCGCAACGCGCGGGCCGCAATTGTATTTCTAGGGATCCGCGCATGAACCAGCATTTTACCGCAACCGCCGAGACCACGGACCAGCCGGGCGCAACACCGCAGGACGTGGTGCGCCTTGTCGACCTGAAGCGCCGTTTTGGCGCGACAGCGGCACTCGATGGCATCTCGCTGACGGTGCGCAAGGGCGAGATCCTCGGCATCATTGGCCGCAGCGGCGCCGGCAAATCGACGCTGATCCGCTGCCTGAACGGGCTGGAGCGGCCCGATTCCGGCGAAGTCTTCATCGAAGGCCGCGAGATTAGCCGGCTCGGCGAGCGCGATCTGCAGCCGCTGCGGCGGCGCATCGGCATGATCTTCCAGCATTTCAACCTTTTGTCGGCCAAGACGGTCGAGGACAATGTGGCGCTGCCGCTGAAGATAGAGGGCCGGCCGAAGGCCGAGCGGCTGCAGCGCGCCGCCGAATTGCTTGACCTCGTCGGCCTGTCGGAGAAGGCCAAGGCCTATCCGGCGTCGCTATCGGGCGGCCAGAAGCAGCGCGTCGGCATCGCCCGGGCGCTTGCGGCGCGGCCGGCGCTGCTGCTGTCGGACGAAGCCACTTCGGCGCTCGACCCGGAGACGACACGCTCCATCCTCGCCCTGCTGAAAGACATCAACCGGCAGCTTGGACTGACCATCCTGCTGATCACCCACGAGATGGAGGTGATCCGCTCGATCGCCGACCGGGTGGCAGTGATCGATGCCGGCCGCATCGTCGAGGAAGGGCCGGTGTGGTCGGTATTTGCCGAGCCGCGCTCCGAGATCACACGCAGCCTGCTCGGCGCCATCCGGCCGCAGCTGCCCGCCGAACTGGCCGCCCGGCTGCTGCCGTCGGCCGGCACGGAGACGGTCCTGCGCGTGGACGTGGCCGGCGAGGCGGCTCGCGGCCCATTGCTGTCCGATCTCGCCACTGCTGTTCCAGGCCCCTTCCGCCTCATCCATGGCGGCATCGACCACATCCAGCAGCAGCCCGTCGGGACGCTGTTCGTTTCTGTCCCTGGCAGCGATGCAAGCCATCTCGCCGCCGTCATCAAATTCCTGAAGGCCCGCCAGGCGCGGGTGGAGGTGCTTGGCCATGTCACCAATCCTGTTTGAGCTTCTGCTTCGTTCGATCTGGGAAACCGTGCTGATGACGGCCGCGTCCGGCCTGATCTCGCTGGTCTTCGGCCTGCCGCTGGGGCTGGCGCTGATCGCCACCGAACGCGGCGGCATCGCCGAAAGCCTATGGGTGAACCGCGCGCTCGGCGCCGTCATCAACGGCTTCCGTTCGGTGCCCTTCATCATCCTTCTGGTGGCGCTGATCCCGGTGACGCGGCTGATCGTCGGCACCTCGATCGGCACGTGGGCGGCCATCGTGCCGCTGTCGATCGCCGCCACGCCCTACTATGCGCGCATCGCCGAAGTGTCGCTGCGCGAAGTCGACCGCGGGCTAATCGAGGCCGCGCGCGCCATGGGCGGCAATCGTTGGACGATCATCCGCGAGGTGCTGGTGCCCGAAGCCCTGCCCGGCATCGTCGCCGGTTTCACGGTGACGCTGGTGACGCTGATCGGCGCCTCGGCGATGGCCGGCGCCATCGGCGCCGGTGGGCTCGGCGATCTCGCCATCCGCTACGGCTACCAGCGTTTCGAGACTAGCGTCATGATCGCCGTGGTGATCGTGCTCATCATCCTGGTCTGCGGCATCCAGTGGGCCGGCGACCGGCTGGTGGCGAGGCTGGATCGGCGGGGGTGAGGACGGGGCCGACGATCTGGGTGACGTTGTCTTCCATACGAACCTATAGCGATGCTTCTGAACCACAAGGTCCGACGATCATGGCTTGGATGAGGTCTGCGTCGCGGCGTTGGGACGAAGAAGTTCAGTAGTTGCCGACGTCGTCGTCAGGTCGACGTCCGGGACTATTCGCACCAAGGCCAGTAGCCGCCCCGTAGGCCTTCCAGGTCGCAGAGGCATATGCCGCTGCTATGCTGTACAAAAATCGGCCAAGGTGGACCTTGCGCCACTTCGGCAGTTCGTTCGTGAGCGTTTCACCTGCCTTTCCCAAAACCTCGGTGACGATGGACATTGGAGTTTCCTCTCGGATGTTGTTAGTTGCGAGAGGCAACATCGAATGCGGGGCGTGAGATGCCTGTGAAAAGCTCGTGAATATCGCGGAAAAAGCAGAAATTCAGAGTACATCGCGATGAGCCCGGCGCGGCTCGATCTCCTGGGTGGTTTTCACCTGACGTCGCCGCAGGGGAAACCCTTGGAGGTGGCCGCCAAGAAGAATAGAGCACTTCTGGGCATTCTCGCCGTAGCACCGAACCAGGAGGCGACGCGTCACAAGCTGGCTGCTCTTCTTTGGAGCGATCGAGGCGAGGAGCAGGCAAGGGACAGTCTGCGGCAGGCCCTGGCCGCTATCCGCAAGGACTTTGCCGAGTTGGGAGCGGATGCCTTGGCCCTGGTCGGGGATCGTGTCGCGCTCAATCCGAAGTTCTTCACCATCGACGCGACTGAATTCGTCGCTGCATCCGCGAGCCGTGATGCGGCCGAGCTTCGGCGGGCTGCCACCCTCTATGCCGGCCCTTTTCTTGATGGCTTGAGCACGTTTGACAACGCTTTCGAGGATTGGCTTCGCGAAGTCCGTGCCGACCTGTCCTTGCGGGCAATCGATGTGTTCCAGCTTCTGGCAGAATCGGAGAGCGGCATCGAGCGCGTTGCAATTTGCGAACGGCTGGTTGCTCTTGATCCGCTGCGGGAGCCGTCACATGTCGCGTTGATGCGGGCGCATATAGCCCTGGGTCAGGCCGCGCTCGCCATCAAGCATTATGAGGCGTGCAAGCTGTTGCTGAAGCGCGAGCTGAACCTGGAGCCAGGTGACGAGCTTCGGCTATTGCGCAAGAGCATGGACGAGACGTCCAAACCGCAAACCGGTGGCGCATCAAGCCGCGGACCAGTGGTTGCAGTTCTTGCATTCGAGAATATGAGCAGCGACGCCAGCCAGGAATATTTCAGCGACGGCGTCACCGAGGACATCATCACCGAACTGGGACGATTCGGCGAACTTCATCTCATAGCGCGCAATTCCTCCTTTGTGTTCAAGGGAAAGATTGTCGACGCCGTCACCATCGCGAAGCAGTTGTCCGTCGACTACCTGCTTCGGGGCAGCATTCGCCGTGCCGGCGACAGGGTCAGGATCTCATCGCAACTCATAGAGGCCAAATCCGGCAATCAAATCTGGGCCGATCGATTCGATCGGGAGCTGACAGATATTTTTGAGCTCCAGGAGGAGATCGCCAGAAGTGTCGCTATCACCGTCGTCGGCACAATCCGAACTTCGGGTGTGGAGAAGATACGGCGCCTTCCGATCACCCAGCTCGATGCCTACGATCTGTATCTTCAGGCTCGCGTTCGGATGGTTCGCTATGACACTACTCTGGAAGCAGAGCCCTATCTTGCCAGGGCGATTGAGCTCGACCCGAATGTCGCTACCATCCATGCAATGATGGCGACCGTACTCACAAGCAAATGGCTGCTTGAGGGGGACGGGAACACGCTCACGATCGCTCTTGCCCACGGTCGCCGTGCTCTAAAACTTGAACCGAAACAGGCATGGAGCCATACAGCGGTGGGTCACACGCTCATCTTCATGGGACAGTTAGAGGAGGCGTTGCTGCATCTCGAGCAGGGTGTGAACCTTAATCCGAACGAAACCCGGGCGAGAGCAATACGGGGCTTGTGCTGGAGCTATCTCGGTCGGCATGAGGAAGCTTTGTCCGATCTGGACGTCTGTATCGCCCGTGATCCCCTGAATTACGATTGGTTCTGGGATCTACGCGGACAGGTTCTCCTGGTTCTCGGACGGTATCCTGAGGCGATAGCCTCCTACCGGAATCTCAATGCCTATGCATTTTGGGCCTATGCGTTTCTGGCGGTGTGTCATTTGAGAATGGGCGACGAGCAACTCGCCGCTCACGTAGCCAGGCAGTGTCTGGCGGCAAGGCCCGGTGCGACCGTGAGCACCATCTTGATCGATCCGTATCGTAACCCAAAAATCCTGGAGGACCTTCGGAGAGACCTGCTTGCTGTCGGCATACCCGATGGATGAATGTCGGCCTTCCGCAACGATACCCCGTTTATTCGCTAACCCAAAAGGAAAGCCCAAAGCGATTTCCGGAACAAGCCGCGCTAGGCCCTCAGCCTCTCCCCCTCAGGGTCGAAGAACGGGATTGGCGCGACGACCGCGTGGGTCGGCTTGCCGTCGATGTCGATGCTGAGTTCTGTGCCGACAGCCGTGAACGGCAGCCGCAGATGCGCGGTCGCCAGCACCTTGCCGAGGGAATAGCCGTGGTCGCTGTAGGTGACGATGCCGGCGTCCTCACCATCGGCCAGCACCCTGGCGTCGGTCGCGGCCGGCCTGTCGCCGTCGAGGATCAGCCCGACCCATTGCTCGTCCAGGCCCTTGTCGCGGACGTTGAGCAAGGCTTCGCGGCCGACGAAATCGCCCTTGTCGAATTTGATCCAGCGGTCGAGGCCGACATGGAACGGCGTGCGGGTCTCGTCCATGTCGATGCCATGCGCCGGATAGGCTTTTTCCAGTCCGAGCGTGAACATCGCCAGCACGCCATAGGGTTTCAGGCCAAAGTCACGGCCGGTTGTCATCAGCGCGTTCCAGACCGAAGCCGCCTCGTCGGCCGGCACGAACAGTTCGAAGCCGAGCTCGCCGGTCACGCCGGTGCGCGAGTCAGCACCTTCGTTTCACCAATGCGTCCCGAGGTGAACGACCAGCGCTTGAGCCCGTCCAGATCGGCATCGGCGATCAACGCCTTCAGCAGTTCGCGCGAGCGCGGCCCCTGGATGGTCGGGAAGGCGATGGCCGCGGTGATGTCGGTGACATAGGCCTTGCGCCCCTGCGCATGATGCAAAAGCCACGGCAGCATCTTGAGACGATTGACCGAGCCGGTCACCAGCATGAAATGTTCGGGCGCCAGACGGAACACGGTGAGGTCGTCCATGATGCCGCCATCCTCGCGGCAGACGGTGGAATAACGGACCTGGCCGGGCTTCATCGCCGCCGCATCGTTGACGATGACATGATTGACCAGCGCCTCGGCGTCTGGCCCCTTGATGTCCATCTTGCCCATGGTGCTGAGATCCTGCACGCCGACATTCCTGCGCGTGTTCAGGTGCTCGTCGGCAATGCCGGAATAAGTCTTGGCCGAGATGAAATCGCCACCGACCCGACCCATGGTCGCGCCTAGTCCGACGATGCTGCTGTAGAAGGGGGAGCGCCGTTCAGCCAAGAAAGTCTCCATTATTCATAGAAATCGGCAGCGCCGGACAGCGCTGCCGAAGGGAATTTCTGCCGGGATCAGCTGCCGTAAACGTCGAAGGAAAAGTATTTATCGTTGATTTCCTTGTATTTTCCGTTGGCACGCAGTGCGTCTATTGCCGCATTGAACTTGTCGGCCAGCTCCTTGTCGCCTTTCTGCAGCGCGATGCCGACGCCGGGGCCGTGAATGGCCGGGTCGGCCGTCAAGGTGCCAAGCAGCTTGCAGCAGGCGCCGTCTGGTTTCTTCAGCCACTCGGTCAGAATGATCGAGCCGTCCATCATCGCGTCGAGGCGTCCGTTGGCCATGTCGGTGCGGGCGTCATCGCCGGTCGGATAGGCCTTGACGGTCGAGCCTGAGTATTTCTGCTCGGCGAATTTCTGGTGGATGGTCGCGGTCTGCACGCCGAGCGCCTTGCCTTTTAGGTCCTCCGGCGATGTGCCTGATATGGTCGAATCCTTCGGCACCGCGATGGCCGGCGGCGTCTGGTAGTATTTGTGGGTGAACTCGACCTTCTCGGCCCGCTCCGGTGTGATGGTGATGTTGATGATCGCATCGAACTTGCCGGCCTGCAGCGCTGGGATAGAACCGTCGAAATCCTGCACGGTGAACTCGCACTCGGCCTTCATCTCAGCGCACAGCGCCTTGCCGAGGTCGATGTCGAAGCCGCCCAGCGTGCCGTCGGCATTGGCGTAGTTGAAGGGCGGATAGGCGCCCTCGGTGCCGATCCTGAGCTTCTTGTCCTGGGCGGATGCGGCACCCGTGGCGAGAACCAGGGCGACCGAGGCGGCAAGCACGAAACGACCGAAAAGACGCATGTCCGAGATCTCCGTTGACCGGAGAAGTCTACGGGCTTTCGTGACTCCGGCGGAGACGGAAACGACATGTGCTGCGGCGATCACGGCGCGCGAGCGATCCAAGCCGCCTTCAGTGTTAGCCGGCGCGCTGCTCGTCCGTCGCCTTCCGGTCAATGGCGAACTCGCCCGCCGACAGGACAACGCCGAATTTTTCGCTGGCTTCCGCTGACGTGTAGTATCCCAACGCCACATCGCGCAGCACCAGATCGGCATCGCGCTCCATCGGATCACCATAGCCGCCGCCGCCCGGCGTGCCGACGCGCACACGGTCGCCGGCCTTAAGCGCGATATCCTGCTCCTTGGACAGATGTGGCGGCACATGCTCCTCGCCATTGCGGAAGACGGTCACCGTGTTGACCGCGCCGTCCTTGCCGCCGAGGGCGCCCTGCGGGCCGAAACGGCCATGATCCATGACGAAGGAAGCGCGGGCGTCGCCGCGCAGGATCTCGACCTCATAGGCGAGGCCAAAACCACCACGCTGCTTGCCGGCGCCGCCCGAGCCTTCGCGCAAGGCGTAGTGGCGGTAGAGCACCGGAAAGGCCTGTTCCATGATCTCGACCGGCGGCGACTTGGAGATGCCGATGGTCGAGCAGCCATTGGTCAGGCCGTCATGGCCTGAATTGCCTCCATAGCCGCCGCCGGAGATCTGGTACATGACGTAGTCGCGGCCGCGCGCCGGATCGTTGCCGCCGAGCGCGAAATTGCCGCTGGATCCGGCGGGTGCCGCCGTCACCTTGTCCGGCAGCGCCTGGACCATCGCCGCGAACACCGCCTCGGCGATGCGTTGCGAGACCTCGGCTGCGCAGCCCGAGACGGGGCGCGGATATTTGGCGTCGAGGAACGTGCCCTCCGGACGCTTGACCTCAAGCGGCTCGAAAGCGCCGGCGCTGATCGGCACATCCGGGAAAATGTGGCGCATGGCGAGGTAGACCGAGGACAAGGTCGTCGCCAGCACGCTGTTCATCGGCCCAGCGCAGGGCTTTGACGAGCCGGCGAAATCGAAGGTCAGCGTGTCGCCCCGTTTCTCGACAGCCAGCGCGATGGTCAGTGGCTCGTTGACCACCCCGTCGGAATCGACAAAGGCCTTGGAATGGTAGGTGCCATTGGGGATGGCGGATATGTTGGCGCGCATCTGTTCGGCGGCCCGCCGGCGCAGTTCGGCGATCGCCTCGACAACGGTTTCGTCTCCGTAACGATCGAGGATTCCGTTAAGCCGATCCTGGCCGATCAGCAACGCGGCGGCCTGGGCGCGGATGTCGCCGATCCGCTGGTCGGCAACGCGGATGTTGGAGCAGATGATGGCGTAGATTTCGGGGTCAAGTACGCCCTTCTTGAACAGCTTGACCGGTGGCAGCCGGAGGCCTTCCTGTTCGACCGCGGTCGCGGAAGCCGAGAAACCGCCCGGCACCGAGCCGCCAATGTCAGGCCAGTGGCCGGTGTTGGACAGCCAGCAGAAAATCTTGCCAGCCCGGTAGACCGGCATGGCGAAGCGCACATCCATCAGGTGGGTGCCGCCGAGATAGGGATCGTTGACGATGTAGATGTCGCCGGGCTCCGGCGGCAGGCAGCGGCCATCGGCGATCATCTCGATCACCGTTTTGGTCGAATACTGCATGACGCCGACGAACACCGGCAGGCCCTGCGACCCCTGCGCGATCAGCGAGCCATCGACAGCCGAATAGATGCCATCGGAGCGGTCGTTGGCCTCAGCGATGACCGGCGAGAAGGCGGCGCGGGAGAAGGTCAGGTCCATCTCGTCGCAGACCTGCTGCAAGGCCGCCTGGAGGACCGAAAGGGTGATGGCGTCGAGCTTTGCCATATCAATGTCAGGCATCTCAGGCCTCGCCAATGTCGATGATGATGTTGCCGTCGGCGTCCGAGCGCGCCCGGTCGCCGGGTTCGAGCACGGTGGTCGCATCCATCTGTTCGAGGATCGCCGGGCCTTCGATGACCGCGTCGAGCGGCAGCTTTTCGCGCGCGTAAACCGGCGTGTCGTGCCAGCGCCCGCCGTACCAGACCGGCCGAATCTCGCGCCGTGCCTCGTCGAGCGTTTTTCCGCGACCAGCCGGGTCGATCAAACGCGACAGGTCGATCGCCGGCCGCACACCCGTCACCGAGGTGTTGAGGTTGACGAGGTTGGCGCGGATTTCCGGCAGCTCGACCTTGAAGCGGGCGAAATAGGCTTTTTCGAACAGCGTTTGCAGCTCATGTTTGGTCACCGACGAGGATGGCAACGGCACGTTGATGATGTGGGTCTGGCCGACGAACTGCATGTCGGCGGAGTGGGTGGCGCGGATCGTCTCGGGCTTCACCGCTTCCTTGCCGATGAGCTCCTCGCCTTCGTTTCGGTGCCGTTCCAATACGGCGTGAAGCTGGTCCTGGTCGAGTACCGCCACCGGCTGGTTGACGGTGTTGACGAAGTCGTGGCGCAGATCGGCGACGACGCAGCCGAGCGCGTTGGTGATACCTGGCCGCGCCGGCACCAGCACCTTGGGCAGGCCGAGTTCGCGCGCCAGGGCGGTTGCGTGCAGCGGCCCGGCGCCGCCGAAGGCGAACAGTGCGAAATCGCGCGGATCATGGCCGCGCGACACCGAAACCATGCGGATGGCGCCGGCCATCTTCATGTTGCCGAGCCGCAGCACCGCGCCCGCCGCCTCGACGCCGGACAGGCCGGTCGCCTTGCCGATCTTCTCCTCGAAGATACCGGTGACGCGCTCGACAGTGACCGGGTTTTCGACCGCCAGCAGCTTTTTCGGGGCCAGCCGGCCGAGCACCAGGTTGGCGTCGGTGATGGTCGGCTCGAGGCCGCCGCGTCCGTAGCAGATCGGGCCGGGATTGGCGCCGGCGCTTTCCGGACCGATCTGGATCAGGCCGGCGGCGTCGACGCGGGCGATCGAGCCGCCGCCGGCGCCGACCGTGTGCACCGCCACCATCGGCACGTGGATCGGCATGGCATATTCGATCTCGATCTCGTTCGAGACAGCCGGCTCGGCGTTGCGGATCAGCGCCACGTCGGTCGAGGTGCCGCCCATGTCGTAGGTGACGAGGTTTTCGTAGCCGGCGCGTTTTCCCGTATAGGCGGCGGCGATGACACCCGAGGCCGGACCGGACATGACGGTCTTGGCCGATTCACGTGTGACGAAGCGGGCCGAGATCATGCCGCCATTGCCGTTCATGATCAGGAAGTCGCGGGCATAGCCTTTCGAGCCCAACTCCTTGCGCAGCCGCTCGACATAGCGCTCGAGGATCGGCTGCACCGACGCGTTGACCGAAGCGGTGACGCCGCGCTCGAATTCGCGCGCCTCCGACAGCAGCGCGTGGCCCGACGTGATGTAGCCGTTCGGCCAGAGTTCGGCGGCGATTTCGGCGGCGCGCCGTTCATGCGCCGGGTTGGCGTAGGAATGCAGGAAGTGGATGACCAGGGATTCGCAGCCGGCCTCGATCAGCGCCTTCACGGCGTCGCTCATTTCAGCCTCGTCGAGCGGCGTGCGCACCGTGCCCGACGCCTCGACGCGCTCCGAGACTTCGAGCCTCAGATTGCGCGGGATGATCGGCACGAAACTACCGGTCATGCCATAGGGCTGCGGCCGCGTGCGCCGGCCAAGCTCGATCACGTCGCGAAAGCCGCGCGTGGTGATCATGCCGGTTTTCGCCAGCCGGCGTTCGAGCACCGCATTGGTGGTGGTGGTCGTGCCATGCACGATGAGGTCGATGCCGTCGATCGGAAATCCGGTGGCGCCGAGCGCCGAAACGACGCCGAACGCCTGGTTGTCGACCGTGGTCGGGGTCTTGGCTATATGCACCCGGCCACCGTCTCGGCCGTCGATCAGAAGCAGGTCGGTAAAGGTCCCGCCGACATCGATACCGGCGACGACGCTGCCCAGGGAATCCGGCTGCTGCACCGAAAAATTCTCTTTCATTGTCGAAACCCGAAATGCGCGGACTACGGATATGTCACAGTTTGGAAAGGTGTTTCGCGGCGGTATCTTGACGCAAATATCGTTTGTATACTAATAAATTCCGGACACAAGAGCTTACTGCTTCGGAGTGTGCAGGCAGCACGCCGGAACCTGAACGGTTCGGGCGCGCAGGTGAAGGTTTGGTGCCCGCGTTTGCAGTTGGGCCAGAAGGTTGGATTTGATGAACACCACATCCGCATTCAATACCGCCGGCGCCCGCCCGCTGCAGTTTCCGATTCCGGCCAATGTCTATGCCGAGACCGTCGTCTCGGTGAAGCACTATACGGACCGGCTGTTCTCGTTCCGCATCACCCGGCCGCAGTCGCTGCGCTTCCGTTCCGGCGAGTTCGTCATGATCGGCCTGCCCAATGCCGAGAAGCCGGTGTTCCGCGCCTATTCGGTGGCGAGCCCCGCCTGGGACGACGAGCTGGAGTTCTTCTCGATCAAGGTGCCGGACGGCCCGCTGACCTCGGAACTACAGAAGATCCAGGTCGGCGACACCGTCATCATGCGCCAGAAGTCGACCGGCACGCTGGTCGTCGACGCGCTGACGCCCGCAAAACGCCTGTTCATGATCTCGACCGGCACCGGCATAGCACCCTTCGCCAGCCTGCTGCGCGACCCCGACACCTATGAGAAGTTCGAGCAGGTCGTCCTGACCCATACCTGCCGCGACACTGCCGAGCTCATCTATGGCCAGGAGCTGGTCGCCGGGCTCGAAAGCGATCCGCTGATCGGCGAGCTGACCGGTGGCCGTGTCACCCTCTACAATTCGACGACCCGCGAAGAATCGGCGCGCATGGGCCGCATCACCGCGCTGATCGGATCCGGCAAGTTCTATACCGATCTCGGCATCGACAAGCTCAATCCGGAAACCGACCGCATCATGATCTGCGGTTCGATGCACATGCTGAAGGACGTCAAGGAGCTGGCCGAGCGCCTCGGCTTCGAGGAGGGCTCTCTGCATCATCCGGCGAGTTTTGTCGTCGAACGCGCCTTCGTCGGCTGAGCCGACCAACACACTCAGAAATCAAGTTTTGACCTTTCGGTCAAAAAACTAGCTGCTTTCGCGGCCTTTTTAAGCTATGAGCGCAAAAGCGCGTCGCCTTACGCGACGCGCTTTTTGTTTTTTGTCGATGCATGCCGTTGTCCCAAAACCGCTGCGCACTTTGGGCGGCATGCATTAAGGGACTCGTGAAGCGTCAATTCACGGGCTATCTTCGGCGCAAGTCGCTGAATGAAAGGGCAGGAGATGAGCAGCACTATCCGCGAAGCCGAGCTTGGTGCCGGCGCGTCGAAGGTGACGCCACTGCCGGCGCGCGCCGCCGCCAATACCCCCGTTCCGCTGGACCATCGCATCGCGCGCAACCCCGGCATGAAGCTCGACCTCGGCTTCATGGAGTCGGTGCGCAGCGTCAACCGCTCGGCGCTCGAACGCCGCGTCGCGAGCCTGACCAAGCGGCGCTCTATCAAGGCCGACAATCAGGCGGCCTGGCTGCTGCGCGCCGTCGCCTGCATGGACCTGACGACGCTGAATTCCAACGACACCGAAGAGCGCGTGCGCCGGCTGTGCGCCAAGGCGATCAATCCGTTCCGCCGCGATATCGTCGAGGGTCTCGGTATTGCGGGCGAGGTCATTCGCCCGGCCGCCGTTTGCGTCTACCATCCCTTCGTCGCGACCGCGGTCGATGCCGTGCGCGGCACCGGCATTCACGTCGCAGCCGTTTCCACCGCCTTCCCGCACGGCCTTGCCCCACTTTCCACCCGCCTGCAGGAAATCGAGGCCTCGGTGAAGGACGGCGCCGACGAGATCGACGTTGTCATTCCACGCGGGTTGGTGTTCGGCGCCAAGTGGCGGGAGCTCTACAACGAGATCGTCTCGATGCGCGCCGCCTGTGGGGATGCGCATCTGAAGGTTATCCTCGGCACCGGTGACCTCGCCACGCTGCGCAATGTCATGCTCGCCTCGATGGTGGCTATGATGGCCGGCGCCGACTTCATCAAGACCTCGACCGGCAAGGAAAGTGTGAACGCCACGCTACCGGTTGGCCTCGCCATGGTTCGCGCCATCCGCGCCTATCTCGAGGAGACCGGCTATCACATCGGCTTCAAGCCGGCTGGCGGCATCTCCACGGCAAAAGCCTCGCTCGACTGGCTGGTGCTGATGAAGGAAGAACTCGGCCGGCCATGGCTGGAGCCCGAGCTGTTCCGCTTCGGCGCCTCGAGCCTTTTGACCGACATCGAGCGCCAGCTCGAACACCATCTGACCGGGCACTATTCGGCCAATCATCGCCACGCGATGGCTTGAACGCCCCACCCCGATCGGCTTTGCCGATCGACCCTCCCCACGAGGGGAGGTGAAGGAGGAACCCTATGAACATTCTCGACCGTTATCACGCCATGGAGTACGGCCCGGCGCCGGAAGCCCGCAACGAGGCCGACGCCTGGCTTGCGGCGCGCGACTTCGGCAAGGCGCTGTTCATCGGCGGCGACTGGAAAGCCGCTTCCGGCGGCAAGACCTTCGAGACCAGCGAGCCCTCCTCCGGCAAGCTGCTGGCCAAAGTGTCGGACGCCAATGCCGCCGATATAGACGCCGCGGTTTCGGCCGCGGCCAAGGCGCTGCCGAAATGGTCGGCGTCTTCAGGCTATGTCAGAGCGAAAGTGCTCTATGCCATCGGCCGCGCCATGCAGCGCCACCAGCGCTTGTTCGCGGTGCTGGAGTCGATCGACAATGGCAAGCCGATCCGCGAAAGCCGCGACATCGACGTGCCGCTGGCCATCCGCCATTTCATCCACCATGCCGGCTGGGCACAGGCGCTGGACGGGGATTTCCCCGGCCACAAGGGTGTCGGCGTCGTCGGCCAAATCATCCCGTGGAATTTTCCGCTGCTGATGCTGGCCTGGAAGATCGCGCCGGCGCTTGCCGCCGGCTGCACCGTGGTTCTGAAACCGGCCGAATTCACGCCGCTGACCGCCATCCTGTTCGCCGAAATCTGCGAACGTGCCGGCGTGCCGAAGGGCGTCGTCAACATCGTCCAAGGCGGCCCGGAGGCCGGTGCGGCCATCGTCAACCACCCCGGCATCCAGAAGATCGCCTTCACTGGTTCGTCGGACGTCGGCAAAATCATCAGGAAAGCTACGGCGGGTTCAGGGAAGAAACTGTCGCTGGAGCTTGGCGGCAAGTCGGCCTTCATAGTCTTCGAGGACGCCGATCTCGACAGCGCCGTCGAAGGGCTGGTCGACGGCATCTGGTTCAACCAGGGCCAGGTCTGCTGCGCCGGTTCGCGGCTTCTGGTGCAGGAAGGCATCGCCGATGCCCTCATCGCCAAGGTCAAGACACGCATGAGCCGGCTGCGCGTCGGCAGCCCGCTCGACAAGAACACCGATATCGGCCCGCTGGTCGACGCCACACAGCTCGACCGGGTCAAGGGCCTGGTTGCCGAGGGCGCCAGACAGGGCGCTGTGTGCTGGCAGCCGGACGCCGCGCTGCCTACCTCCGGCTATTACCATCTGCCGACGCTCGCCACCGGTGTTTCGCCGGCTAATATTTTGGCGCAAGAGGAAGTGTTCGGGCCGGTGCTGGCGACCATGACCTTCCGCAACACCGAGGAAGCGATTGAGCTTGCCAACAACACGCGCTATGGGCTGGCCGCCTCGGTGTGGAGCGAGAACGTCAACCTCGCCTTGCATGTCGCGCCGCAATTGAAGGCTGGCGTTGTCTGGGTCAACGGCACCAACATGTTCGACGCCGCCTGCGGTTTCGGCGGCTACCGCGAGAGCGGTTTCGGCCGCGAAGGCGGGCGCGAAGGCATGTTCGAATATCTGGCGGCCAAATTGCCACTTGGCCCGGTGATCAAGCCGGCGGCAGTCTCCGAGCAACCTGCCGAGCAATCCGACGGCGATACGATCGACCGCACGGCAAAGCTGTTCATCGGCGGCAAGCAGGTGCGGCCGGACGGCAACTATTCGCTGGCTGTCGCCACCGCCAAGGGCAAGCTTGCCGGCGAGGTCGGTCTCGGCAGCCGCAAGGATATCCGCGACGCCGTTTCGGCGGCGCGAGCCTGCAAAGCCTGGCCGGAAGCGACCGCCTACAACCGCTCCCAGGTGCTCTACTATCTGGCCGAAAATCTTTCCGGACGCGCCGGCGAGTTTGCCGCTCGCCTCACCGAGCTGACCGGCGCTACGCCCAAGGCAGCGCGCGACGAGGTCGACCAGTCGATCGAGCGGCTGTTCCTCTATGCAGGCCTTGCCGACAAGTTCGAGGGCCGCGTTCACCAGCCGCCGGCACGTGCCGTGACACTGGCGCTGCACGAACCGGTCGGCGTTGTCGGCGTCGTCGCCCCCGACGCGTCACCGCTGCTTGGCCTGATCTCGCTCGTCGCACCGGCGCTCGCCATGGGCAACACCGTGGTCGCGGTGCCGTCCGAGCGGTACCCGCTGGTCGCCACCGACCTCTATCAGGTCATCGAATATTCCGACGTTCCGGCCGGCGCCATCAACATCGTCACCGGCCGCACGGCCGAACTTGCCGGTGTGCTGGCCAAGCATGACGATGTTGACGGGCTTTGGGTGTTCGCCGATGCCGACACCTGCGCCAAGGCGGAGGCCGAGTCCATCGGCAACCTCAAGCGCGTCTGGAGCGGCAATGGCCGCGGCCTCGACTGGGCGTCCGACGAGGCGGCCGGCGATGCCTTCCTGCGCCGCGCCGTCGAGGTCAAGAACGTCTGGGTGCCTTACGGGGACTGATGAACGTCGCCCAAAAGGCGTCAGCGGTTTTGGGACACGACATGGATGAAGACAGGGAACCAAAGCGCGTCGTGCGCTTTGGGCAGTTTCGACACCGCTGCCGCGATGGTGATCGTGTTCGGACTTGACGCCCGGATGCATGTTCTTTAACGAGAAAAAACATCTTTATCTGTATCTGTGGGCTGACAGGCGCGCAGGCCGCATGATGGCGTCCGACTGGCCCATGACGCCGTGGCCGACCACCGGTAGACCCGGACGACCCCAAGCGGACGAGGAGAAGAGCATGGCGGATCTGGCAGGCAAGGTCGTTGTCGTCACGGCAGCGGCGCAAGGCATCGGCAAGGCGAGCGCGCTGGCCTTCGCCAAGGCGGGTGCCATCGTCTACGCCACCGACATCAACGAGGCGCTGCTGGCGGAACTCGCCAAGACCTCCGACATCAAGACCCGCAAGCTCGATGTGCTCAACGACGATGCCGTCAACGCCGCCTTCGCCGAGATCGGCAAGGTCGACGTGCTGTTCAATTGTGCCGGCTTCGTCCATTCCGGCTCGATCCTCGAGATGAAGGACGCCGATCTCGATTTCGCCTTCAACCTCAACGTCCGCGCCATGATACGCACCATCAAAGCGGTGCTGCCCGGCATGCTAGAGCGCGGCGACGGATCGATCATCAACATGTCGTCGGTTGCCGGCGCCGGCAAGGGCGTGCCGAACCGCTTCGCCTATGGCGTCACCAAGGCTGCGGTCATCGGCCTGACCAAGGCAATCGCTGCCGACTATGTCGCCAAGGGCATTCGCTGCAATGCCATTTGCCCCGGCACGGTCGAGAGCCCGTCGCTGCAGGACCGCATGCATGCGCAGGGCGACTACGAAGCGGCCCGCGCCGCCTTCATCGCCCGCCAGCCGATGGGCCGGCTCGGCACGCCGGAGGAAATCGCCGATCTCGCCGTCTATCTGGCCGGCGCTACCTATACGTCCGGACAGGCCTATAATATCGACGGCGGCTGGTCGATCTGAACCAAACCGACTGAGGAGACATACCATGAAGCTGCTGCGCTATGGCGAGGCGGGGAGCGAACGCCCCGGCCTGCTCGATGCGGATGGAACGATCCGTGATCTCACCGGCCATGTCGCCGACATCGGCGGCAAGGCGCTCGATCCGGCATCGCTGGCGACGCTGGCCAAGCTCGATCCCAAGTCGCTGCCGGCGGTTTCCGGCAAGCCCCGCATCGGCGCCTGCGTTGCCGGCACTGGCAAGTTCATCTGCATCGGCCTCAACTATTCCGACCACGCCGCCGAGACCGGCGCCACCGTGCCGCCGGAGCCAATCATCTTCATGAAGGCAAGCTCGGCCATCGTCGGGCCCGACGACGACGTGCTGATCCCGCGCGGCTCGGTGAAGACCGACTGGGAAGTCGAACTGGCCGTGGTCATCGGCAAGACGGCGAAATATGTCAGCGAAGCCGACGCGCTTGACTATGTCGCCGGCTATTGCGTCGCCCACGATGTCTCCGAACGCGCCTTCCAGGCCGAGCGGCAGGGCCAGTGGACCAAGGGCAAGTCCTGCGACACCTTCGGTCCGATCGGCCCGTGGCTGGTGACCAAGGACGAGGTCGCCGACCCGCAGAACATCAAGATGTGGCTGACCGTCAACGGCAAGACGATGCAGAACGGCTCGACCAAGACCATGGTCTATGGCGTGGCATACCTTGTTTCCTACCTCAGCCAGTTCATGTCGCTGCACCCCGGCGACATCATCTCGACCGGCACCCCACCCGGCGTCGGGCTGGGCATGAAGCCGCCGGTGTTCTTGAAGGCCGGTGATGTTGTCGAGCTCGGCATCGAAGGCCTTGGCCAGCAGAAGCAGACGTTCAAGGCTGACGCTTGAGCACTTAAGGTCGATAAGTTTGCGCCGCCCCTCATCCGCCTGCCGGCACCTTCTCCCCGGACGGGGAGAAGGGAACCAACGCTGCCCTCTGCAGCGATATTACTTCAGCACCTTCCCATCCGCGCCAAACCGATAGGTCTTGGCCGGGTCCGGCGTCGCATAGAGCGTGGCGCCCGGCTCGGCGTCGTAGACGCCGAAGATGCGCACGGTGATCAGGCCGGCCTTCTCGCAGTCGAGATAGAGATTGGTGTCGGCGCCAAGATGCTCGGCGTGGACGACCGTGCCCTTCCAGGCGCCGGATTTGGGATCGACGGTCAGATGCTCCGGCCGCACGCCGATGGTCTTGGCGGTTTCACCAAGCCTGGCGCCGTCGACGAAGTTCATCTTCGGCGAGCCGATGAAGCCGGCGACGAACTCATTCGCCGGCGAATTGTAGAGCTCCATCGGGCCGCCGATCTGCTCGATCCGGCCGGCGTTCAGCACCACGATCTTGTCGGCCAGCGTCATCGCCTCGACCTGGTCGTGGGTGACGTAGATCATCGTCGCCTTCAGCCGGCGGTGCAGCTGCGCGATCTCCAGCCTTGTGTTGACGCGCAATGCGGCATCAAGATTCGACAGCGGCTCGTCGAAGAGAAAAAGCTTGGGCTCGCGCACCACGGCGCGGCCGATGGCGACGCGCTGGCGCTGGCCGCCGGAAAGTTCGGCCGGCCGCCTTTCGAGATAGGGCTCCAGCGACAGCATCGAGGAGGCAATGCCGATGCGGCGGTCGATCTCGGCCGCCGGCGTGCCCGCCTGTTTCAGCCCGAGGCCCATATTGTTCTTCACCGTCAGATGCGGGTAGAGCGCATAGGTCTGGAACACCATGGCGATGCCGCGCTTGGCCGGCGGCGTGACGGACACGTCCTGGCCGTCGATGACGACCCGGCCCGAGGTCGAATCCTCCAGTCCGGCAATGACCCGGAGCAAGGTCGACTTGCCGCAGCCCGACGGGCCGACGAAGACGACGAATTCGCCGTCCGTCACCTCGAGGTTGATGCCCTTCAGCACCTCGACCGGCCCGAAGGCCTTCTTCACGTTCTCGATGTTCAGCGAGCCCACGGCTTCGTCCCTGTTCTAGAGTTTGACGGCTGCGCCGCTGCGCACGCTCTCGTCTGCGGCAAGGCAGACGGCGAGCGATTTCACCGCGTCGTCCATGTGCCTGGTGAGATCGATATCCTCGCGGATCGCCTTCAATACGAAGGCCTGTTCGAGATCGCAGAGATCCTGATGGCCGGGCTCGCCCGCCATCGACAGCATTTCGTCCGGCTTGGCGAACTTGCCGTCCGGGCCGGTCGCCGCACTGTGCAGGCGAATGGTCGAGGTCTTGGTGTGGGTGTCGATGTCATCGGACTTCACACCCTCCTTCATAACGATCGACACGCAGCCATTGGGCGAGATGACGTCCTTCACGAAGAAGGCCGTTTCCGAAATCATCGGACCCCAGCCGGCTTCGTACCAGCCGACCGAACCGTCATCGAACAGCACCTGCAGATGGCCGTAATTGTACATCGACGGCGCGATCTCTTCGCTCATCCGCAACCCCATGCCGCGCACCTCGACCGGCCTGGCGTCGGTGATCTGCAGCATCACGTCGAGATAGTGCACGCCGCAGTCGACGATCGGCGACGTCGTCTGCATCAACTGCTTGTGCGTGTCCCAGGTATGGCCGGAGGATTGCTGGTTGAGGTTCATGCGGAAGACATAGGGGCCGCCGAGCTTGCGCGCCTCGGCGATCAGCCTGATCCAGGACGGGTGATGGCGCAGGATGTAGCCGATCACCAGTTTCTTGCCATTGGCCTTCGCGGCCGCGACAACGCGTTTGGCATCGGCCACCGTCGTTGCCAGCGGCTTTTCTACGAAGACATGGCAGCCGGCCTCGAACGCCTTCACCGCATAGTCGGCATGGCTGTCGGAATAGGTGGCGATGCAGGCGACATCGGGCTTTTCGTCGCGCAAAGCCTCGTCGAAGGAGCGCCTGATGCCATAGCCGGAAAGCCCTTCCGGCAGCGGCACATCGGAGCGGTTGACCAGTGCCGAGATCTGGAAGCCCGGATTGGTATGATAGGCCAGCGCATGGCTGCGGCCCATATTGCCGAGGCCGGCGACGACGACGCGAAGGGGTGTCTGCGAACTCACTTGACGGCTCCCGAGGTGATGCCGCGGATCAGCTGCCGCGAGAAGATGACGTAGAGGATCAGCACCGGCATGATCGCCAGCGAGAGCGCTGCCAGGATCGCGTTCCAGTTGGTGACGAACTGGCCGAGGAACAATTGCGCGCCGAGCGTCACCGTCTTGGTCTCTTCCGACGGGGCCAGGATCAGCGGGAACCACAGATCGTTCCAGATCGGGATCATGGTGAAGACGGCGACGGTCGCCATCGATGGCCTGACCAGCGGCAGCACCAGCCGGAAGAAGATGGTGTATTCGGACAGGCCGTCGATGCGGCCGGCGTTCTTCAGGTCGTCGGACACCTGCTTCATGAACTCCGACAGGATGAAGATGGCGAGCGGCAGGCCTTGCGCGGTGTAGACCAGGATCAGCGCCGTCAGCGTGTTGACCAGCCCGCTCGCCACCATCAGCTGCAGGATGGCGACGGTGCCGAGACGGATCGGGATCATGATCCCGAGCGCCAGATAGAGCCCCATCAGCGAGTTGCCGCGAAAACGGTATTCCGACAGCGCGAAAGCAGCCATGGCGCCGAACAAAAGCACGAAGAACAGCGAAGCGACGGTGACGACGAGGCTGTTCTGGAAATAGTGGATGAAATCGCCCTGGCCGATGACGGTGGTGTAGCCGATCAGGTCGAAGGTTTTTGGCGTCGGCGGCGTCAGTGGCGCGCCGAAGATGCCGGCGCGGGACTTGAACGAATTCATGATGACGAGGATAACCGGAAACAGCGCGATCGCCGTATAGGTCAGCAGGATCGCGTGGGCGCCGATGGTGCGGGGCAGGGAACGGGTGGCGGTGCTCATCTCTTGCTCCTCAGAACTGGTAGCGACGCAGGCGCGTCTGCACGAGGAAGAGATAGACGCAGACGCCGCCGAGGATGATCAGGAACATCATCGTGGCGATCGCCGCGCCCATGTTGGGGTCGCCGACCTGCAGCTGGAAGCCGAAGAAGGCGCGGTAGAGGAAAGTGCCGAGAATATCGGTCGAATAGTTCGGCCCGGCGAGCGCGCCTTGCGCGGTGTAGATCAGGTCGAAGGCGTTGAAATTGCCCACGAAGGTGAGGATCGAGATGATGCCGATCGACGGCAGGATCAGCGGCAGCTTGATCTTCCAGAACTGCGACATGCCGGTGATGCCGTCGCATTCGGCTGCCTCGATCACCTCTTCGGGGATCGACAGCAGGGCGGCATAGATCAGCATCATCGGGATGCCGACGAACTGCCACACCGAGATCAGGCTGAGCGCCGTCAGCGCGTATTCTTCCTTGCCCAGCCACGGCGTGAACAGGCTTTTCAGGCCGACGAGATCGAGCAGATGCGGCGCCACGCCCCACAGGGGCGACAGGATCAGCTTCCAGGCGAAGCCGACGATCACGAAGGACAGGATGGTCGGCACGAAGATCGCCGTGCGGTAGAAGGCGGCAAATCTCAGCCTCGGGCTGGACAGAAGGGCAGCCAGCATGACGCCGATCGGGTTCTGCACCAGCATGTGGATGATGAAGAACCAGGTGTTGTTCCGGAGAGCATTCCAGAAATTCACCGACCAGTTGGGGTCGCCGAACAGCGTGCGGAAGTTTTCCAGCCCGACGAAGACCTGGTGCTGCTCGATGTTGCGGAACAGCGACAGCTGCAGCGTGCCGGCCAGTGGCAGGATCATGATCGCCGTATAGACAAGCACCGCCGGCGCCAGGAAGACGCCAATGTGCCAACGGAACGGTCTTTTCGGTCGTGTGTCTGCGGCCATGAGTTCGGTCCCCGCCGTCTCTCGGTTCCAAATGGGTGTTGATCTAGATGATGCCTCGATGCACGGCCCGAACATTCTTGCCCGGTGCGGCAAGAACAAAGGCCTGCGACTGATCAGCTAGCCTTCCCCAAGAAGAGCAAGGGTAAGGCCGAGAGGCGGTGCCGACAATCGCTATCTGAACGGGCGCAATCTGAAGAACCAGGGTAGTCCGAGACCGGCCAGGCGTACGCCCGGCCGATCTCGTTGCCTGAGCTCTTACTTCGCCGGCTTGTACCAGCTGTCGAGGCCGGTCTGCAGCTTCTTGGCCGCAGCTTCCGGGGTGTCGGTGCCGTTGATGACGTTCGCCGATTCAACCCACGTCTCGTTTTCGAGGTTCGGCGTGCCGCGCGACAGGATCTGGTAGGTCGAGCGGATCGTCGACTTGCACTTGCCGCGCCAGGAGACGAATTCCTGCGCCAGCGGGTCTGCCATCTTCACCGGCGAGGAGTTCAGGCTGAAGAAGCCTGGCAGCGCGTTGGCGTAGATGGTGGCGAAGTCCGGCGAGGCGACCCAGGACAGGAAGGTCTTGGCCGCATCGGCGTTCTTCGAAGCCGCATTCAGGCCCATGCCGATATCGGTATGGTCGGAGATGTAGCAGGTGTCGCCGGCCTTCTCGACCGGCGGCGGGAAAGCGCCCATCTTGAACTGGGCCTGGGTGTTGAACAGGCCGATTTCCCACGAACCGGCCGGGTAGATGGCGGCGCGGCCAAGCGTGAACAGGTTCTGGCTGTCTGGATAGGTCTGCGCCTCGAAGCCGTCGCCGAGATAAGGCTTCCACTTGGCCAGTTCCTCATACGGCGCGACCCAGTCTTTGTCGGTCAGCTTCTGGTCGCCCTTGATCAGGGCGGCGCGGCCGTCCTCGCCTTTCCAGTAGTTGGGGCCGATGTTCTGGTAGCCCATGGTCGCGGCTTCCCAGAGATCCTTGGTGCCCATCGCCATCGGGATGTAAGTGCCGTCGGCCTTGATCTTGTCGAGCGCGGCGAAGAACTCGTCGCGGGTCTCCGGCACCTTGATGCCGAGCTTGTCGAAGGCATCCTTGTTATAGATGAAGCCGTGGATGACCGAGGCCATCGGCACGCAGAAGCTCGCCTTGCCGTCGTCAGTCTGCCAGGCGGACTTGGCCACCGGCGAGAAATTGTCCATGCCGGGCAGCGCCGAGAGGTCGGCAAGGTTGCCCTTCTTGAACAGTTCAAGCGACTTGTCGAACGGGCGGCAGGTGATCAGGTCGCCCGCCGAGCCGGCGGCGAGCTTGGCACCAAGGGCGGCGTCATACTCGGTCGGCGCCGACGGTGCGAACACCACCTTGATACCCGGGTTCTTGGCTTCGAAGGCCGGGATCAGCTTGTCCTTCCAGATGGCAAGGTCGTCACCGCGCCAGCTTTCGATGTTGAGCGTTACGTCTGCAGCATTAGCCACCCCGGCCGTGCCGAGAATGCTGGTGCCCAGAAGCAGTGCCGTCAGTAGTTTCGTTGTCATGCTCAGTCTCCCTGTTGACCTTTTTCAGGTTCGGTTTTGATGAGAACAGAGGCAGCGCGCCCCTTGCTCCCCTCGATCGCGGAAAGCGCCGGCCTCAGCTTCTGGCCGGTTCCTTCCAGCAGTTTCTCCGCCGCATCGGCGCTGTCGGCGCCGGCGGCGAGCAGAATGGCGGTCTTGACCGCGCCGCCGCTCTTCTCGAGCAGGCGGGCCGCTTCGTCCCTGCCGCGCCCGCTGACGGCGGCGACGATGCGCGCAGCGCGGTCGCGCAGCTTGATGTTGTCGGCCAACAGGTTGACCATGTAGCCGTCATGCACATGGCCGAGATGGACGGCTGTCAGCGTCGACAGCATGTTGAGCGCGATCTTCTGGGCGGTGCCGGCGCCCATGCGCGTCGAGCCGGCAATCAGTTCCGGCGGCGTTTCGAGCAGGATGGCGGTTTCGGCCTGCCGCAGCAGAGCCGAGTCCCGGTTGTTGGCGATGCCGATGGTGGCGGCGCCGCGATTGGCGGCTTCCTCGATGGCCCGCACCGCATAGGGCGTCGTGCCGCTGGCCGAAATGGCAATCAGGCAATCGCCCTTGCCGATGCCAGCATTGATGACGGCCGTTGCTGCCTCCTCGGTGTCGTCCTCCGGCCCGCCGGCCAATGTCCGGAAGGCTTCGTCGCCACCGGCGATCAGGATGGCGATGCGGTCGCGGTGAATGCCGAAGGTGCCCGGAAGCTCAAGCGCATCGGCCAGCGCCATCAGGCCTGAACTGCCGGCCGCGGCGTAGGCAAGCTTGCCGCCGCCGCTCAACCTGCCGGCGATGATCTCGGCCGCCCTGGCGATGGAGGGAATGGCATTGCGCACGACCTTTGCGGCCTCGATCTGCGCATCGGCCAAAGAAGAAAGGATGGCGTCCGGGGCCTGGATATCCAGCCCCTCGGCATTTTGGTGAAGCGCTTCGGTGCGCGTTTCGGCCATCCCGGTTCCTCCAATGGAGAAACAATACCAAAAAAATACCACTTGTCCACATGCATTAACGAATTCGCCGGCTGGAAATCGCTCAGCCGACGAAATGCCTAGGTTTTTCAATAAAATACGGCTTAATCTTTTTGAAACGGAAATTAACTCTTGGCTATTGGTATTTTATTGGTATTATCCGCCCGGAGGAGAAATCGCGTGAATTTCGTGCTCGGTATCGATGGCGGCGGCACCAGCTGCAGGGCCGCCCTGGCAACCGCGGATGGCGCCGTCATTGGCCGCGCCAAGAGCGGCGCCGCAAACATCCGCACCGATCTCACCGGCGCCCGGTCGAACATCGTCGAGGCGGCACGGCAGGCGTTCATCGCCGCCGGCGAGGATCCGGAGCTGATCCCGCAGACACCTGCCATTCTCGGCCTTGCCGGCGCCAATGTCGGCACCTACCGGCAGCAGCTCGAAGCGATCCTGCCGTTCAGCATCAGCCGTGTCGAGACCGACGCCGAGATCGCGCTGGAAGGGGCTGTCGGCTCCGGCGACGGCGCCATGGCGATCCTCGGCACCGGCACCGCCTATATGGCGCGCAAGAACGGCAAGTCGCGCGCCATCGGTGGCTGGGGCTTTCAGGTCGGCGACCAGGGCAGCGGCGCCCGCATCGGCCGCGACCTGCTCGAACAGACGCTGCTTGCCTATGACGGCGTCCGCGAAGGTTCGCCGCTGACGCAGAGCATGCTGGCGGTTTTCCGCAACAACCCGCAGGACGTTGTCGAATTCACCACCAACGCCAAGCCCGGCGATTTCGGCGGCTTCGCGCCCAAGGTGTTCGAGCATGCCGAAAAGGGCGACAGCGTCGCCAACTGGATCCTGGACAGGGTGGTCGCCGATGTCGAAGCCGCACTCGGCGCGCTCGACCTTGCGGACGACGCGCCGCTGTGCCTGCTCGGCGGGCTGGCGCCGCTATACGCGCCGCGGCTGTCGGCCCGCTACCGGGCGCTGCTGAAGCCGCCGATCGGCGATGCATTGGGCGGCGCCGTGCAGATGGCGGCCCGGCTTTTCGCCGGGACAGCGGAGGCGGCTCGATGAACGATGCCGCCGACCAGATCTTCGCCATGCTGAAACAGTCGTCGCAAAGCGGTGCGCCACTTTATCTGCAACTCAGGAAGAGCATCGAGGACGCCGTCAATCGGGGCCTGATCGGACCGGGCGACGCACTGCCCTCGGAGCGCGACATCGCCAGTAAGGCAGACATTTCGCGCGTCACCGTGCGCAAGGCGGTGCAGGACCTGGTCAAGGGCGGCATCCTGGTGCAACGCCATGGCTCCGGCACGTTCGTGGCGCCGCGCATGGAGCGCGTCGAGCAGTCGCTGTCGCGGCTGACCTCGTTTACCGAGGACATGGCGCGGCGCGGCATGGCGGTGCGTTCGGCCTGGCTCGACCGCGGCCTTTACGCGCCCTCGCCCGACGAGATGATGGTGCTCGGCCTGTCGTCGAACGAACTGGTGGCGCGGGTGGCGCGCCTGCGTATCGCCAACGACACGCCGCTGGCGATCGAACGCGCCTCGCTGTCGGCCAGCGTGCTGCCCGACCCGGCGGGAATAGGTTCCTCGCTCTATGCGGCGCTGGAATTGACCGGCAACCGGCCGGTGCGGGCGGTGCAGCGCATCTCCGCCGCCAACCTCGGCGACGGCGACGCGCGTCTGCTCGAGGTGCCGCCGGGCATTGCCGGCCTGCACATCGAACGCATCTCCTATCTGGCGAGCGGCAAGGTGATCGAATTCACCCGTTCCATCTACAGGGGCGACGCCTATGATTTCGTCGCCGAACTGCGGCTGACAGGGCCGAGCGAAGAGGGCCGACCATGACCACAGAGCCGACCATGCCGACTGAGCCGACCAAGTCGACAGAAATGACCCATATGCGGCGCGAGATCGAGGAGATCCCGCTGGCCGTCGCCCGCCTGCTCGACGGCTCCGGCGCCGTGCTGACCGAGGCCGGGCGCGGCATCCGCGAACGCGACCCGCAATTCGTCGTCACCGTGGCGCGCGGTTCGTCCGACCATGCCGCGACCTTCATGAAATATGCCGTCGAGCTGACCGCAGGCCTTGCCGTCGCATCGGTCGGTCCGTCGATCGCCTCGATCTATGGAGCCGAGCTCAGGCTCGGCGGTTCGGCCTGCCTGGCGATCTCGCAGTCGGGCAAGAGCCCCGACATCGTCGCCATGGCCGAAACGGCGCGAGCCGGCGGCGCGCTGACCATCGCCATCACCAACACCGCCGATTCGCCGCTGGCGCGTGCCTCGGACTATGCGATCGATATCCTGGCCGGACCGGAGCGCAGCGTCGCGGCGACCAAGACCTTCATCAATTCCGCCGTCGCCGGTCTTGGCCTGATGGGGCATGCCACTGGAGACGAGGCGCTGCTGGCAGCGCTCTTCGAATTGCCCGAGCATTTCCGCAAGGCGATCGCCTGCGACTGGATGACGGTGCTGTCCGAAACGATCGAAAAGCAGAAGTCGCTGTTCATCCTCGGCCGCGGCCCGTCGGCGGCGATGGCCAACGAGGCGGCGCTGAAATTCAAGGAGACCTGCGGCATGCATGCCGAGGCCTATAGTGCGGCCGAAGTCATGCATGGCCCGCTGGCGCTGATCGGCCCGGACTTTCCGGTGCTGGCGCTGGCCGCGCGTGACGCATCCGAGCCTTCCGTTGCCGAGGCCGCCGACAGCCTGGCGGCCAAGGGTGCGCCGGTGTTCGTCACCTCCGCACTTGCCCAGCGCGCCGTGCGCCTGCCGCATGTCGCCACGGGCCATCCGCTGACCGATCCGCTGACGCTGATCGTCTCCTTCTACATGTTCGTCGAGGCGTTTGCCCGCCATCGCGGCCTCGATCCGGACACGCCGCGCAATCTTCGCAAGGTGACGGAGACCGTATGAGCGACCGTTTTGCCCTGACTGGCGCCCGCATTTTCGACGGTGACGACTGGCACGACGGCGCAGCACTCGTCGTGCGCGACGGCCTCGTCGAGGCCATCCTGCCCGCCGGCGCCCTTGCCTCCGACCTCCGCATCGTCGAGACCGGCGGCGGCATGCTGGCGCCCGGCTTCGTCGACCTGCAGGTCAATGGCGGCGGCGGCGTCATGCTCAACGACCACCCCGATGTGGCCTCGCTCGAAACCATCTGCCGGGCGCATGCGCCCTTCGGCACGACCGCGCTCCTGGTGACGCTGATCACCGATACGCCCGCCATCACCGCCGCCGCCGTCGCCGCCGGCGAAGCCGCGACGCTGCGGAAGCTGCCGGGTTTCCTCGGCCTGCATCTGGAAGGCCCGCATCTGTCGATCGCCCGCAAGGGCGCGCATGATCCGGCGCTGATCCGGCCGATGCTGGACGCCGACCAGGCGGAGCTGATCGCGGCGCGGCAGAAACTGCCGGTGCTGCTCACCACCATCGCACCGGAATCCGTCGAACCGGCGCGGGTCTCGGCGCTGACCAGGGCCGGCGTCGTCGTCAGCCTCGGCCATTCCGACACCGGCTACGCCACGGCCAGCACCTTTGCCGAGGCCGGCGCCTCGATGGTCACCCATCTGTTCAACGCGATGAGCCAGATCGGCAACCGCGAGCCCGGGCTGGCTGGCGCAGCCATCGATATCGGCTCCCTGTCGGCCGGCCTCATCGCCGACGGGATCCATGTCGATCCCGCCACCATCAAGATCGCGCTGCGCGCCAAGCAGGGGCCGGCCAAAATCGTGCTGGTCACCGACGCCATGGCGCCGATCGGCACCGATATGACCTCGTTCACGCTCAACGGCCGCACCATCTACCGCAGGGATGGCAGCCTGCGGCTTGCCGACGGGACGCTTGCGGGCGCCGATCTCGACATGATCTCGGCCGTGCGCTTCATCCACCTCGTCGTCGGGGTCGAGCTTTCCGAGGCCTTGCGTATGGCCTCGCTCTACCCGGCGCAAGCGATCGGCCAGTCGCACCGGCTCGGGCGCTTCGCCAATGGCACGGCAGCCGATATCGTTGCGCTGTCGGACGATCTCGACATCAGAGGCGTCTGGATCGGCGGCGGGAAGGTTTTTGCAGGCTCCAACAGCGCTGGGTGATATCAGGCCATGCATGACATCGATTGCGTCATTGCAGGAGCAGGTGTCGTCGGGCTCGCCATCGCCAGGGCGCTCGCCCTGTCGGGCCGCGAGGTGCTGGTGGTCGAGCAGGCCGGCGCGATCGGCACCGGCACAAGTTCGCGCAATTCCGAAGTCATCCATGCAGGGCTCTACTATGCGCCGGGAAGCCTGAAAGCCCGGCTCTGCGTCGAAGGCCGCGAGCGGCTCTATGCCTATTGCCGCGAGCACAATGTTGCCCATGCGCGCACCGGCAAGCTGATCGTCGCCGTCGAACCGGGCCAGTTGGACAGGCTGGACGCGATCAGGGCCAACGCGCAGAGCTGCGGCGTTGGCGATCTCGAAATCTTGACGCAGGCACAAGCCGAGAGCCTCGAACCCGCGCTGCAATGCGCCGGCGCGTTGCTCTCGCCATCGACCGGCATCATCGACAGCCAGGCACTGATGCTGTCGCTGCGCGGCGACGCCGAGGCCGCCGGTGCATCCTTCGCCCTGCTCACGTCCGTTACCGGAGCGGCGATCGAAGCCGATGGGATCCGGATCGATACCCACGATGCCGATGGCGAGGGCTTCGCGCTGAAGGCTGGCGCCTTCGTCAACGCCGCGGGCCTCGATGCGCAGGCTCTCGCCGGCCGCATCGAAGGTTTTCCGCAACGCCTTGTTCCACCGCGATGGCTGGCGCGCGGCAACTATTTTTCACTCTCGGGCCGGTCACCCTTCTCGCGGCTGATCTATCCGGTGCCGGTTAATGGCGGCCTCGGCGTCCATCTCACCCTCGATCTGGGCGGCAGCGCGCGCTTCGGTCCGGATGTCGAATGGATCGACAGCGTGGATTACACGGTCGACCCTGCTCGTGGTGCGGCCTTCTACGGCGAGATCAGGCGCTATTGGCCCGATCTTGCCGACGGCGCCTTGCAGCCGGCCTATGCCGGCGTCCGGCCAAAACTGTCCGGCCCGGGCCAGCCTGCGGCCGACTTTATGATCCAGGGTCCGGCCGACCATGGCACAGGGCCGATCGTCAGTCTGTTCGGCATCGAGAGCCCCGGCCTGACGGCAAGCCTGGCGATCGCCGAGCATGTAGTCGAGCTGCTGTACCGCGGCTGACGAGCTGCCTGCGCACGTCCAGCCTTAAGATGTGTAGAGACCCCTGTAGGTATCGCGCAGCAGGTTCTTCTGCACCTTGCCCATGGTGTTGCGCGGCAATTCGTCGACGAAGATCACCTGCTTCGGGTGCTTGTATTTTGCGACGCGTTCCGCGATGGCGCCGAGAATTTCGGCTCCGGTGATGTTCGAAGCCGGCGACCGCACGACGACAGCGGTGACGCCTTCGCCGAAATCGGGATGGGCAACGCCGATAACAGCGCTTTCGCTCACGCCGTCAAGCGCGTCGATCTCGCTTTCGAGCTCTTTCGGATAGATGTTGTAGCCGCCGGAAATGATCAGATCCTTGCCGCGGCCGACGATGTGGACGTAGCCGTCGGCGTCGACGATGCCGAGATCGCCGGTGATGAAGAAGCCGTCGGCGCGGAATTCCGCCTTGGTCTTTTCCGGCATGCGCCAATAGCCGCCGAAGACGTTCGGGCCCTTGACCTCGATCATGCCGACCTCGCCCTGAGCGAGCGGCCTGCCAGTGTCGGGATCGGCAATGCGAAGCGCCACACCCGGCAAGGGAAAACCGACCGTGCCGGCACGCCGCTCGCCGTCATAGGGGTTCGAGGTGTTCATGTTGGTCTCGGTCATGCCGTAGCGTTCGAGGATCGCGTGGCCGGTTCGCTCACGCCAGGCCTTGTGCGTCTCGGCCAGCAGCGGCGCCGAACCGGAAATGAACAGGCGGATACTTTTCGCCGCCTGACGGTCCAGCCCGTCCTGCTGCAGCAGGCGCACGTAGAAGGTCGGTACGCCCATCAGAGCAGTGGCTCGCGGCAAAAGCGAGACGATGCGGGCCGGGTCGAATTTCTGCTCGAACAGCATCGAGGCGCCGGCCATCAGGACGACGTTGGTGGCAACGAACAGACCATGGGTGTGGAAGATCGGCAGCGCGTGGATCAACACGTCGTCGGCCGTGAAGCGCCAGTGGTCGACCAGCACCCGCGCGTTCGAAGCAAGGTTCTCGTGGCTGAGCATGGCGCCCTTCGAGCGGCCCGTCGTTCCCGAGGTGTAGAGGATCGCCGCGAGATCGTCCTTGGCCCGCACCACGTCGTGGAAGTCCGCCGGCAATCGCGAGGCCTGATCCGTCAGCGATCCCTCGCCATTGCGGCCGAGCGTGATGGTGACGGCGCCCGATTTTTCCGCCAGTGCGCCGATGTCGGCCGCCCTGGCCGGATCGCAGACGACCAGGCGTGGTGCTGCGTCGCCGAAGAAGTACTCCAGCTCGGCCAGCGTGTAGGCGGTGTTGAGCGGCAGGAAGACGGCGCCGGCACGCAGGCAGGCGAGATAGAGCAGGACGGCTTCGGGGCTCTTCTCGACCTGCACGGCGACCCGATCGCCCGGCTCGACATCCAACTGCAAGAGCGCATGCGCGAGCTGCGCCGACCGCGCCAGCATATCGCCATAGGTCAGCGAGCGGCCATCATCGGTTTCCATCAACAAGCGATCGGGGGCCGGCATCCGGGAACGGAACGCGTCGAACAGATGGTTGCTCATGAAGTCTTCCCGGGGATAGTGACGGCGGCGCCGGGCATGCTTTTCGAGCGGCATGCATGGGCGGCGAAGAGTTCGCGGTTCTTGGCCGCGCCGTCAAGACCCGCGGACAGGTGTTTGCCCGTGGCGCCTATGGGCTGCAGGGATGGCTGCAAAAGATGCCGGACCCGCCGCTATCGCCGGGCGCGTGCGGCCTTGCCGGCGACCGACTTTAGGCCTTCCGATTGCCTGATGCGTTCCATGCACATGGCAGCGGTCAGCTGGTAGTGATTGATCAGCGCTTCGACGGCGCCGTCGGCATTGCCGTCCAGCGCACATTCGGCGATCCGGCGATGCTCGCCGAAATCGTCGCGCTGGGCGCTTTCGCTGTCACTCGCCATTTGCCGGTAGCGGTAGGCGTGATCGGAAAGCTGCTCGCAGAATCCCACCAGCCATTGCGACCGGCAGGCCGAAATCAGGACCCGATGGAAGATGCGGTGCAACTTCTCCCAATCGGGATTGAGCGACGAGTGATTCTGCGGCGAAAGACGTGACGCACGCCCCAGGCGATGCAGCGCCAGCACGAGTTGTTCTTCCCATTCGGCGGTGCGGTGGGCGATCGATTCGCGAAGCGCCCGTTCCTCGAGCCAGCAACGGGTGCGCGTCAACTCTTCGAGCTCCGCCGCGCTGACCGGCATAATGAAGAAGCCGCGCTGGTCGTGCCTGCCGAGAAGTCCTTCCGAGGCGAGGCGATTGAGCGCCTCGCGGACAGGGGAAGCGCCGGCTCCATATTTGGAAACCACCCATTCGACCCGCAGCTTGCTCTCGGCTTCAAGAACTCCACCGAGAAGGTCATCCCGCAATTGGTGATAGACCGTGCTGGCAAGCGTGCTCTTGGGCCCTGCGCCGTCGTCGTTCAGATTGGCAGCTCCGTATGTCAAAGCGACTCCTTGTCCCCAAATTATGTTTGGGCAATTCGAGTCCGAAGCATCCCCCTTCGTACACGTACCATATCGCGTCTGGCCCCGGAGGCTCAAGCAGAAGATCACGCTATTGTACTTAAGCACGAAGATATATACGGCATTTTGCCGTTCAGCGATGCAAAGTCGCGTATTTCTACAACCTTCGGAAACTTAACGTGTTTTGTATGCACGCAGGATCATCTGTTCTTGTGAGCACGCGCGATCGGCTTTTCTGCCGCGTGCAAAAGACGGACCGAATCAGGCGTCTCGACCAGGCTCGATGCTTCGCGAATCAGGCTCTGACGGACCCTGCCGGGCATGAGAGCCGTTGGCGGCCAATTGGACTTGAAGACAGGATTGGCGTCGTGGATCAGCCGGCTGCCTTGTCGGCTGCCGTCCTGATCGCCTGGATGTTTTGCCGGTAGGCGTCGACGCTGCCGCCCTTGAAGATCGCGGCGCCTGCCACCAACACGTCGGCGCCGGCGGCAGTGACCAGAGGCGCGGTTTCGGCTGACACACCGCCGTCGATCTCGATGCGGATCGGCCGACTGCCGATCAGCGCCTTGACCCGCTTCACCTTGTCGACGATCGCCGGAATGAAAGCCTGGCCGCCGAAGCCCGGATTAACGGTCATGATCAGGATCAGATCGAGCCGGTCGAGCACATATTCGACCGCACTTTCCGGTGTTGCCGGATTGAGCGACACGCCGGCCTTCTTGCCAAGGTTCCTGATGGTCTGCAGCGAGCGGTCGAGATGCGGCCCGGCCTCGGCATGCACCGTCATGCCGTCACAGCCGGCGTCGGCGAAGGCGGCCAGATAGGGGTCGGCCGGCGCGATCATCAGATGGCAGTCGAAGAAGGCCCTGGTGCGGTTGCGGATCGCCTTGATCACCGGCGGGCCAAAGGTGATGTTGGGGACGAAATGTCCGTCCATCACATCAAGGTGGATCCAGTCGGCGCCGGCAGCCACCACCGCTTCGACTTCATCGCCGAGCCTGGAAAAATCCGATGCCAGCACCGAGGGCGCAATCAAGGTTTTTTTGCTCATGGGCGCGGCCTTTCCGAGCGCCCTTCTCATCCGGCCACTCTATCGACTGCCTAATGCGCCGCAGGTGACTTGTCGAGTGCGCAGGCGGCTGGCAGCACAGGCTACGTGCCGCCCATGTCGGCTGCCGGTGCTCCGGTCCAAACAAAACCCGCCGGATTGCTCCGGCGGGTTTCTGGTTGTGTCGCGCAGACGGTTACGGCTTCAAGTTCTGGATGTTTCCAGCCGGATCGCCCTGCTGTTGCTGGTCAGTTTGCGTCCTGCGCCGCGGAAGCAGCTGCTGCAGGACGTTCGGGTTCAGCAGGCCTGGTTCCAATTGGCCACGGATCGGCCTGCAGTTTGGATAGCGCCCGATCGTGCCTTCCGGGCAGTGCCGCTTGATGATCGGCTGGCACTGGCCATTGATCATCTGCGAGCCCGGCGCGCACTCCTCCACCTGCGGCCTGGATCTGCGGCATGCGCCGTCGATCACCTCGGTCCCGCGCGGACAGACACACTCGCCGCGCTTGTTGTGGACCTGGCCGCGTATGTCGCACTGCTCCACCGGCGGCTGTTTGCGCCGGCAGGCATTGCCTTGCACCTCGGTACCCCTCGGGCAGACACAATTGCCGTTGGCGTCGTGGACCTGGCCACGGATGGTGCATTGCTCGGGCTGCGGCCGGATCGGTCGGCAGGCATTGGCCCGGACTTCCGTACCTTTCGGGCAGACACAATCACCATCGGCATTGTGGACCTGGCCACGGATGGTGCACTGCTCGGGCTGCGGCCGGATCGGACGGCAGGCATTGCCCCTGACTTCCGTACCCTTCGGGCAGACACAATCGCCATCGGCATTGTGGACCTGGCCACGGATGGTGCACTGCTCAGGCTTCGGCCGGATCGGACGGCAGGCATTGCCCCGGACTTCCGTACCCTTCGGGCAGACGCAATCGCCGTCCGAATTGTGGACCTGACCGCGGATCGTGCACTGCTCAGGCTTGTCGGTCTTGACGCACTTCCCGTTTTGAAGCCCGGTTCCGCGTGGGCAGACGCAACGTCCGTCCTGGGTGCGGATCTGGCCTTCGAGCAGCACGCAGGGCCGCGGCTTTGGCTCGACGATGACACCACCGTCGGGCGAGCACTGGCCGTTGCGGAAGGTGGTGCCTTGCGGGCAGACACATCTGCCGGCGTCGTTCATGACGAAACCTGGCGAGCACTCGTTCTTCACCTCATGCGTGATGGTGAAGGGATGGCACGCATAGGCCTTGCCGCGGTCGCCCTGGACATTGGCCTGGTCGCCGGGAAGCATGTCGCCGCCTTGCACCCGTGTGTCGGGAGACAGGACGCCGACGCAGTTCTGGCCGCTGACATTGCCCTGCAGATTGGCCAGGCGGCCGTCGTCGGGAATGACCACGGTGACTTGGTGCACCTGGCTCTCCCCGGCGCCGAGCGTCAGGTTGGCAATGCAGGACAGTGGCAAGGTCGCCGGTTCCGGCGAGCAGCCGAAAGGCGGATCGATCGAGGTGATCGCAACGCCGTCCAACCTGCCGAGACCTTCGACGCCGATCGCATCACCGATGCGAACCGGACCGGAGAAGGGGCTCGTCCCGTCATTCGTGATGGTGATCTCGAACGAGCAGGGCTGGCCGAGCTTGCATTCGCGGTCGCCGGTCTTTTCGACGCGGATGATCGAAGAGCCGCCGCCCTTGGCGCAGGCCTGGCCGATCGGATAGACGATGTCGTCGCCGGGGGCCGGACCATACGAACCCCGCGCGCAGTTCTCGAACTCGCCGTTCGCCGAAACCGTCACGTCGAAGTGACGGCTGGTTCCAGGTGTCATGACGGCACCGGGAATCTGGCACGACAGCGTATTGGCCGGAACCGGTCCGCACGCCCATTCCGCGCCGTCGGGGGTGACGGTCTGGATCTGGACGGGCGCGCCGCCCGCCACCAGCGTGGCGGCGTCGTTGACCCGCACCGGACCGGTGGGGGCAGCGGTGCCGGCATTGACGACGGTGATGCGGCAAGAGACGACCGCGGCACCGGCCAGCGAGCCATTGCACACCTTGGTGATGCGCAAGGCGGGCTTGCCGCCATTGGGGTGACGAATGCGTTCCTTGGCGCAGGCCTTGTTGTTGGTGAGGTCGGTTTCACCGGGGATGGCCTTCACCTCGGCGCAGTTCTCCACCGTGTCGGACTGATAGCCGGTCGGCATGACCGCCTTGACGAAGATCGGCGTCGAGGCGCCCGGTGCGAGCGAGATGCCCGCATTGTCGCAGCGGAACTGGCCGGGGCCGGTCGGGCCGCATGTCCATGGCGGGGTCGGGCCGAAGGTCGAGGAGGCCGGCGCGCCGCCTGGATAGCTGTCGATCACCGTCAGCGGCCCATTGTAGGTGAAGGTGCCGTTGTTGATGATATCGATCACGAAGGTGCAGATGCCGTCGGCCGTGCAGACCTCGGTGCGGGCACGCTTCTTGAGGATCAGGTCGACCTTCTTTTCGACCGGTGGCTGGCATTCGCGATCACGATCGCCACGCCGGCAGATCGGGATCGAGGCACAGCCGCGATCGTTCGACTGGCTGCCGAACAGCGACTTGCCGCTGGCCGCATAATTGTAGGTGGCGCAGTTGCGCAGCACGCTGCCTTGCCAGCCGCCAGCCGGCTTGAAGCCAAGCTTGAGGTCGACGAAGGCTCCCGGATTGAGCGTGGTCACCGGATAGGTGCACGTCATCGGGGTGGTGCCGGGTACGCAGACCCAGGGCGGATTGGGCCCTGAATTGAGCGTCGAGCCGGCCGGCAGCGTCACCTCGTCGAGCACGATCTTGCCGTGATAGGCACCGGTGCCGACATTGGTCACCCTGATGGTGAAGTCGCAGCCGCCGCCCATCGTGCAACGCTGGACTTCGGCACGCTTTTCAACCTTGAGGTCCGGTTCCTTGTCCTTGGGCGGGCATCTCTGGTCGCGCGGGATGACGATGTCGATGGTCTGCGTGCAGCACAGGCCCCAGCCTTCCTCCGGGCCGGCATAGGTTTCGATGCCGGTGACGATGAGGTGGATGACATCGCCGGGTGACGCGCCAACGATCTTCCAGTTGAGCACGCCGCCGCCCGCCGGCACCAGCTGGGTGTCGGGGATGATGGTGATGCCGGGTGTCGTCGTCGACACCTGCACCCATTTGCCGCCCATCTCCGGGCCGACCGGCATGTGGTAGATGAAGGCGCCGCCACCGGGCACGCAATCAACCGTGCCGCGCTCCACCTTGAAGCATTCCTTGCCGGGAGGCGGCGGTGGCGGATTGCACTTGGTGACATCGATCTTGATCGAGGTCTTTTCGCCGGTCTTGAAGTCGCCGTCGTCGGGCTTGCTCGGATCCTGCGACGAGATGATGATCCCCGTGCCGGCTTCCGGCGTCACCTTGATCATGCCCTGGTTGTCGACGATGGTCGGCGAAGGAAACGCCGCATGGTCGATCTTGGCCGTGATCTGGAAGGTGATGACGCGCTCGTTGGGAGCGCCGACGCCGTCGAGATCGGAGGCGGAAATCCGGAAATCGGAAACCGTCGCCGTGTCGTTGGGATTTGCCGATGTGCTGATCGTTGCACCCGGCAGTGGTCCGCCGGCCGCATCCGTGCCGTCGCCGGACACATTGACGTTGACGATCTCAAGGCCGTGCGGAAGCTGGTCCTTGAAGTCGAGTCGCGCCTTTTTCAGTCTGGCCGCGAAGCCAGGGTCGGCAAAACCCTGCGGGTCGCCGCGCAGGCCGAAGCTCAGGGAATAGACGACATAGTCGCAGCCTCTCTGGGTGCCCTTCTTGGTGAAAAAAGGCACGACCCGGCCCGGCTCCGGATTGATGATGCGCGGATTGTCGAGGTCGAGTCTGGGCTCCGTAATGACGGTGTAGAACTCTTCGGCGAAGCCTTGCACCGGGGTCAGGGTGGCGACCGCGATACCGGCCGCCATCAGCCAGCGCGCGCCGCGCCTGGCGAGTGACAGGGGTTTCATGATCGTCTCCAAGACGGTTGACTGCTTCGACTGGTTGCTCGTTGCGAGCGGGGAAAGTGCGAGATTTTTCATCTTCCCCTCCTCAACGTTCGCAGCTGACGGCTGGGGTTCTGAGCGGCAAAGTCATCTTGCAGCAAGGGTAGTAGCCACCCTTGTCCTTGTCGGACTTCCTGTAGAAGCAGAGCCCAACATCGACTGTGTCGCCCGGATAGTGGCCGGTGATGCCGATCGTGTATGGCGTGCCGGGCGCATGCGACATGGGGGAAGTCACCCCGACGCCTGGCGTCCTGGACTGGGCCTTGATCGAATCGCCGCCGAAGCCGGCATGGTCATGGAGATAGAGATCGGCCTCGAGGCCGGAAGGCGTGCAGTAGTACTGGACGTCCTCGACATCGAGACAGGGAGGCAGATTGCCGGGCGGTGGGAAGTCCGGCGGGTAGAAGGGGGGCAGATAGCCACCCGGGATTTCTTCATAATAGCCGGCGCGACCTTCACAGGGATGCCAGACCGCGACGTCGCCGACATGGCCTTCCACTTCGGGATCTTCGAAATAGCCGTCGAAATCGACGAACCAGGAGCCGAAGGGCGGCACGTTGGCCGGTTTGACCAGCTCCCTGGGCGTGATCTGCACGCCGTGCACGGCCAGCGGCCCGCCGGCGGCGAGCTGCTCGGCGAGCGCCGGATTGTCGCGCAGCTTGTCGCCGGTGTTGACAAGCGTCTGCGTGCAGACCGAGGTGTCGAGATTGCCGTCGGCATCATAGCCATATTGCAGGTCGAGACCGCCGGCCGACTGCCGGTTGCCTTGCGGGAAGCCTACCGCATATTCCTGCGGCACTTCGACCCAGACCGATTCCGTCGCCGGATCGTCCGGATTCTCGCGCCAGTAGCGAATGACCTCGCCCTTGCCGGAATCGGCGAACTGGCTGTAATCATAGCGGTTTTCGACCGGGCCGCGCTGTGCCAGATACATGAAGCCGCTGTTGTCGAAGGCGATGTCGGTGACGGCGTAGTCCTTGTCGGCCTTGACCGTCAGTTCCCAGCGCGGATCGCCGGCGAAGGTGCCGTCGCGGGCAATGCCGACCGACCAGATTTCCGACTTTTCGCCAACCGAATAATAGAGCCGGCCGCCGTGATAGGAGACGCCCCAGACGCGGCGCTCGTCCTGCGTGTAGCCCCAGCTGTCGGGGTCTTCGCTGTCGAAGGCCGCGCCCTGTATGTCCATCACCGAACCGTCGTCTGCGACCGGGGCCAGCCCGTGCGCCGGACGCCCGGCAACGCCATGGTCGAAGCTGTCGATCAACCTGCCTTCGGCGTCGATGCGATGGATCAGGCCGGTGTCGAGGTCTGAGGCAAAGAACTGGCGGTGGATGGGATCGAAAGTGAGATTGCCGATGCCGGGACCGCTGTTGGTGTCGATGTCGGCAAACTTGGAGACCTGGCCGGTGATACCGTCGATCTTCCAGATGGTACCCGGCCCGCCACCGTTTTCAGTGCCGAACTGGCCATCCATGAAGGTGGCGCCGGCCGCGCCGCGGCGCTGCCGCTCCGGCCTTCCATCGCTATCGGCATCCGGCGTGACGATACGGATGCCGTGCAGCGAGGTGGCACCGGCATAGAGATTGGGAACGCCCGACGGAACACCGTCGCGCACGCCGTCATCATAGGTGAGGCCGAACACCTGGCCGATCTGTTCGGCCGTCACCTCGAAGGGCGGCGGCGTGGAGACGAGCTGGCCGGCGGCCGGCCCGCCGAGATGCGAGACGTCGAACACGCGCAAGGTGGCGCGCGTGGTGTCGATGAAGGTTTCGTCGACCGGATCGACACCGGGCGGCAGGCCCTCGTCGAAATTGGGAATGATGGTGCCGGAAAAACCGGTTACCGCCATCGAGCCGGGATATATGATCTGGGTGTCCTGCGCCCGTGCTGCGTCACCCAGCCAAAGGCCGGCAGTGAGTGCCAGCGCCAGCAATCCGCCCGGATGCATGGCGTGGCGCAGGCCGCTGTTGAGAGAAGACACGAACGTGCCGCGGACGCGAGACATGAAGCTACCCCCGTTAGCCACGGGAGAAACATCCGGCGTTGCCGCGCAAACCAGGGCAAGGCGCGGTGGTCCGGCACGTTCTTCCCTGATCGAATTGTCTGCTTTCCTCATCTTGACGATACGCCTGCTCTTACGCAGGGTCAACGGAATCAACAGGAAGCCCAGGGCGTCGACCTCGTCTCGAAGGCGGTGGTCGCGCCGAGTTCCTGTTGTTCCCGGAGACCTCAGAGCCTCTGGGTTAATGGTCATGGGGGCTTCCTTTCCGGGCCGCACAATGCGGCACCTGGACATCAGTCGCGGGCTGAGGTGGAAAGGTTCATGGAAGCCTTGCGCAGAATGCTTGCGCGCGATGCTGCCTGTTCTTATATACGCGCCAAGCCGTTCGGCGCCGGAATGCCGGTTGCCGGAACGGAATTTCTTGTGAACAGGGGCTTTCGTCGGAACGCCTGTACGGGTCCTGAGAGCCTGCTTAGCGGAGAGACTAGAAAAATGGCAAAAGTAATCGGTATCGATCTCGGCACCACCAACTCCTGTATCGCCATCATGGATGGCAAAGAGCCGAAGGTGATCGAGAATGCGGAAGGCGCGCGCACGACGCCTTCCATCGTCGCCTTCAGCGGCGACGGCGAACGTCTCGTCGGCCAGCCGGCCAAGCGCCAGGCGGTCACCAATCCTGAAAACACCATCTTCGCGGTCAAGCGCCTGATCGGCCGCCGCTATGACGATCCGGTGACGGAGAAGGACAAGAAGCTTGTCCCCTACAAGATCGTCAAGGGCGACAATGGCGATGCCTGGGTCGAGGCCGGCGACAAGAAGCAGTCGCCCAGCCAGATCTCGGCCATGATCCTGCAGAAGATGAAGGAAACGGCGGAAGCCTATCTCGGCGAGAAGGTCGAGAAGGCGGTCATCACCGTTCCGGCCTATTTCAACGATGCCCAGCGCCAGGCAACCAAGGACGCCGGCAAGATCGCCGGGCTGGAAGTGCTGCGCATCATCAACGAGCCGACCGCGGCCGCGCTCGCCTACGGCCTCGACAAGAAGGATGGCAAGACCATTGCCGTCTATGACCTTGGCGGCGGCACGTTCGACATTTCGGTGCTCGAGATCGGCGACGGCGTGTTCGAGGTGAAGTCGACCAATGGCGACACCTTCCTCGGCGGCGAGGACTTCGACATGCGCCTGGTCGAGTATCTGGCGGCTGAGTTCAAGAAGGAACAGGGCATCGACCTGAAGAACGACAAGCTGGCCCTGCAGCGCCTCAAGGAGGCGGCTGAAAAGGCCAAGATCGAGCTGTCGTCGACGACGCAGACCGAGATCAACCTGCCCTTCATCACCGCCGATGCGACCGGGCCGAAGCACCTGACGCTGAAGCTGACGCGCGCCAAGTTCGAGCAGCTGGTCGACGACCTCGTCCAGCGCACCATCGACCCTTGCAAGGCGGCGCTCAAGGATGCCGGCCTGAAGGCTGGCGAAATCGACGAAGTCGTCCTGGTCGGCGGCATGACCCGCATGCCCAAGATCCAGGAGATCGTGAAGCAGTTCTTCGGCAAGGAGCCGCACAAGGGCGTCAACCCGGATGAGGTCGTCGCTCTCGGCGCCGCCATCCAGGCCGGCGTGCTGCAAGGCGACGTCAAGGACGTGCTGTTGCTCGACGTGACGCCGCTGTCGCTCGGCATCGAGACGCTGGGTGGCGTGTTCACGCGGCTGATCGAGCGCAACACGACGATCCCGACCAAGAAGAGCCAGGTGTTCTCGACGGCCGAGGACAGCCAGTCCGCAGTGACCATCCGCGTCTTCCAGGGCGAGCGCGAAATGGCCGCCGACAACAAGGCGCTTGGCCAGTTCGACCTGGTCGGCATCCCGCCGGCGCCACGCGGCGTGCCGCAGATCGAGGTCACCTTCGACATCGACGCCAACGGCATCGTCAACGTTTCGGCCAAGGACAAGGGCACCGGCAAGGAGCACCAGATCCGCATCCAGGCATCGGGTGGCCTTTCGGACGCCGACATCGAGAAGATGGTCAAGGACGCCGAGGCCAACGCCGAGAGCGACAAGAAGCGGCGTGCGGTGGTCGAGGCCCGCAACCAGGCCGAGGCGCTGGTGCATTCGTCCGAGAAGTCGCTGAAGGAATATGGCGACAAGGTCTCGGAAGCCGAACGCACGGCGATCGCAGATGCGATCACGGCGCTGAAGGCCGCGGCCGAAGGCGATGACGCGGCCGACATCGAGGCCAAGTCGCAGGCGCTTGCCGAGGCTTCGATGAAGCTTGGCCAGGCCATGTACGAGGCTTCGCAGAAGGAAGCGGCGGAAGCCGACGCCAAGGCGGATGCCGCCAAGGACAGTGACGTGGTCGATGCCGATTTCGAGGAAATCGACGAGGACGACGACAAGAAGAAGTCGGCCTGAACCGTTTGACGGCAAGATAAAGCGAAAAGCCCGGCGCAGGCCGGGCTTTTTTGCAACCCTGGCGGAAAAAATCGCTGAAAAAGACGGACAGAACCGCGCCGGCCCTAGCATCCGGGCAGCACCGCTCCTAAATCGAGACAACGTGCCGGCAAACGACGCAACATATGCATCAAGACGTTGAACATCCGGACTGCGGGAAAAAATGAAAGCTGATTTCTACGAAACGCTGGGTGTCCAGAAAGGCGCCGACGAGAAGGAGCTCAAGAGCGCTTTCCGCAAGCTCGCCATGCAGTTCCATCCCGACCGCAATCCCGGCGATCATTCCTGCGAGCACAAGTTCAAGGAAATCAACGAAGCCTACGAGACGCTGAAGGACCCGCAAAAGCGCGCGGCCTATGACCGTTTCGGTCACGCGGCCTTCGAGCAGGGTGGCATGAATGGCGGCGCGCAAGGCTTTGGTGCCGGCGGCTTCGCCGACATTTTCGAGGATATTTTCGGCGACATGATGGGCGGGCGCCAGCGCCGCTCGTCGGGCGGCCGCGAGCGCGGCGCCGACCTGCGCTACAATATGGAAATCTCGCTGGAGGAAGCCTACGCGGGAAAGACCGCGCAGATCCGCGTGCCAGCATCGATCTCCTGCTCGGAATGCTCGGGCAGCGGCGCCAAGCCGGGCACCCAGCCTGTCACCTGCTCGATGTGCAACGGCCACGGCAAGGTGCGCGCCACGCAAGGCTTTTTCTCCATCGAGCGCACCTGCCCGCAATGCCAGGGCCGCGGCCAGACCATCAAGGATCCGTGCCCGAAATGCGCTGGTCAGGGCCGCGTCACCGAAGAGCGTTCGCTGTCGGTCAACATCCCTGCCGGCATCGAGGACGGCACCCGCATCCGCCTTGCCAGTGAGGGCGAGGCCGGCCTGCGCGGTGGGCCGTCTGGCGACCTCTATATTTTCCTGGCGGTCAAGCCGCACGAATTCTTCCAGCGCGACGGCGCCGATCTCTACTGCAAGGTGCCGATCTCGATGACGACGGCCGCCCTTGGCGGCTCCTTCGAGGTGACGACGCTGGATGGCACGCAGACCAAGGTGAAGGTGCCGGAAGGCACCCAGAACGGCCGCCAGTTCCGCCTCAAGGGCAAGGGCATGCCGGTGCTGCGCCAGCCCAATGTCGGCGATCTCTACATCCAGACCGCGGTCGAGACGCCGCAGAACCTCACTCGCCGCCAGCGCGAGCTGTTGGAGGAGTTCGAACAGCTCTCCTCGCAGGATAATTCGCCCCAATCGAGTGGCTTTTTCACCCGCATGAAGGATTTCTTCGAATCCTTCGGCGAGCGCTGATGGGAATTCTAGGCAAGCCGCGTGATTTCGTGAAATGCGTCGCATATTGAGACGCGACGAAACTTATCTTATCCACGACATGCGTCTGACCGCGCCTTGCCTTGCGCCGCTCAGATGTTAAGTAATTTGGGGGGAGTGCTGAGGAGAGCTTGCATGACACGTCCCGGACTGCGCAAGGCGCTTGCCGAAAAGTTCGACGACGAGCTCAAATTCTTCAAGGGCTGGATCGACAAGCCGAAGACGGTCGGCTCGATCGTGCCGACCAGCTCGGTCACCGCCCGCAAGATGGCCTCGATCGTCAATCCGAAATCCGGCCTGCCGGTGCTCGAGGTCGGTCCCGGCACCGGCGTCATCACCCGCGCCATCCTGGCCCTCGGGGTGCGACCCGAAAATCTCTACGCTGTCGAATATTCCACCGACTTCGTCCGCCACCTGCGGCAACTCTATCCCGGCGTCAACGTCATCGAGGGCGATGCCTTCAACCTCAACGCGACGCTTGGCGAACAGAGCGGGATGATCTTCGATTCCGTGGTTTCCGGCGTGCCGCTGCTCAATTTTCCGGTCGCCCAGCGCATCGCCTATATCGAGAGCCTGCTCGACCGCATCCCGGCAGGACGGCCGATCGTGCAGCTGACCTACGGACCGATGTCGCCGATCCCGGCCGGCCGTGGCGACTACACGGTCAAGCATTTCGATTTCATCTTCCGCAACATCCCGCCGACGCAGCTGTGGATCTACCGGCGCGAGGCGCATTAGGGCGACCTGAATTTCGACTTTGATTTTTGGGCAGGTGCGTTGATTTGAGCGGCCTCTGGCTGTACCTGTCCGGGAACAAGGTTGGCCAATGGCAGTGATCCCGAAAATCCTCGTCTTCGCCGGCTCGGTGCGCAGTGGCGCCTACAGCGGCAAGACCGCCGACGTGGCGCAAAAGGAGCTCGCCATGCAAGGCGCCGAGGTGACCCGCATCTCGCTCGCCGACTATCCCCTTCCGATCCTCGACGAGGATCTGGAAAAGGAAAAGGGCGTTCCCGTAAATGCCCTGAAACTTGGCCGTCTGGTCATCGCCCATGATGGGCTGCTGATCGCCACGCCCGAATATAACGGCTCGATCCCGCCGCTGCTCAAGAACACGATCGACTGGGTGAGCCGGGTGCGCAGGGACGGCAGCAGGACGGTCAGGCCGCTGGCCGGCAAGGTGGCTGGCCTCTGCTCGTCCTCCAACGGGCATTTTGCCGGGATCCGCTGCATCAACCATCTGCGCGCCGTGCTGGTGCGTTGCCAGATGGAGGTGGTGACGCCGGAATGCTCGGTGCCGGAAGGCGGCAGCGCCTTCGACGAGGGCGGCAATTTCCGCGACGAAAGACTGTACAAATCGATGGAGCACCTATGCCGCACGCTGATCGAAACCTCGCGCATGCTGTCGACCCGGATCGAGGCGTGATCGTCGACACTATGCGGTCAGAATCCATCCAGGCCCCATCGATAAAGGCCAAATCCATGCAGGAAAGACTGATCGTCGGCCTCGACGTACCGACCGTGCAGGAGGCCGAACAGGCGGTGCGCGAACTCGACGGCGTCGTCTCCTTCTACAAGATCGGTTATCAGCTGGCCTTTGCCGGCGGGCTCGACTTTGCCAGGGAACTGGCCAGCGGCGGAACAAAGATCTTCCTCGACATGAAGCTGCTCGACATCGACCACACGGTGGCCAAGGGCGTCGAGAACATCGTCAAGATGGGCGTGACCATGCTGACCATCCACGCCTATCCAAAGGCGATGGCGGCGGCGGTGGAGGCGGCCAGGGGTAGCGGCCTTTGCCTGCTGGCGGTCAGCGTGCTGACCTCGATGGACGAGCAGGACATGATCGACGTCGGCTATGAATATGACCCGCACACGCTGGTGCTGCGGCGTTCGGAACAGGCTCTGCATGCCGGCATGGGCGGCATCGTCTGCTCGGCCGCGGAAGCGGAAGCGGTGCGCCGCATCGTCGGCCCCGACATGGCGGTGGTGACGCCCGGCATCCGGCCGGCGGGCACCGACCATGGCGACCAGAAGCGCGTGGTGACGCCGGCACAAGCGATCCGCAACGGCGCCAGCCATCTCGTCGTTGGCCGGCCGATCGTTGCGTCGGCCAACAGACGAGAAGCGGCCGAAGCGATCATCGCCGAAATGCGCTCAGCGTAAGCAACAGGGAGAAGAAGAATGCCCAAGGGATACTGGATCGCCCGCGTCGATGTGCGCGATGCCGAAGGCTACAAGGAGTATGTCGCTGCCTCGAAACTGGCCTTCGACCGCTTCGGCGCGAAATTTCTGGCGCGCGGCGGTGCGCATGAGTTGGCCGAGGGTGTCGGACGCGCACGCAACGTCATCATCGAGTTCGAATCGCTCGCCATGGCGCACGATTGCTACCACTCGCCGGAATACCAGCGCGCGGTCGCCATCCGCCAGAAGGTCGCCGACGGCGAGATCGTGCTCGTCGAAGGCATCTGAGGGCCATCGACCAGAACTGACGGAGCGTCAGACGAAGTGCTGACGGTCCTCTTCGCTTGACTCCGCCCGGCCAAGCCGAGCACTCCGATAAGATGGTGCCCTGAAGGCCAGGCAGCTTCACTATGCCCTGGCCGACAGCCGGGCGGAGCCGTTCGACACCGACCGCCACATGGCCGGCCCATCCAACAAACGACTGCCGAGCCAGAGTCGCTTTCGCCCAAGGTGAAGGCGACCGGATTCGTTGCCAGTTGACATGCAGGTATTTACCTGCATATTACAACCTCGCAAGCCAACGAGTGAGGCTGATGGACGCTGACAAGGTTTTCAAGGCACTGGGCGACCCGACACGCAGAAGGCTGCTTGACCTTCTTTGCGAGAAGAACGGGCAGACGCTCAGTCAGCTTTGCGAAAACCTGGACATGGCGAGGCAATCCGCCACCCAGCACATCGACCTGCTGGAAGCGGCGAACCTGGTGAGCACGGTCAAGCGCGGCCGGGAAAAACTGCATTTTATCAACCCCGTGCCGCTGCACGAAGTCTACGAGCGGTGGGTGCGGAAATTCGAACGGCAGCGGCTCAGCCTGCTGCACGATCTGAAGCAAGAACTCGAAGGAGAGGACCAATGACCAGAGAGACGACCAGCTTTGTCTACGTTACCTACATCAAATCGACGTCGCAAAAAGTGTTCGAGGCCATAACCAGGCCTGACATTGCGAAACGCTACTGGGGCCACGAGAACGTCTCCGACTGGAAGCCGGGATCGACATGGGAGCATATCCGCGCCAATGACGAGCGGACCGTCGAACTCGTCGGCAAGGTCGTCGAGATCTCGCCGCCGACCCGTCTCGTCATCACCTGGGCGAACGCTTCGCAGGCCAACGATCCCTCGCAATACAGCCGGGTGACTTTCGGCATCGAGGAATACGACACCATGGTGCGGCTGACCGTCACCCATGACGAACTCGAAGCCGGCAGCGGCATGGCGAAAGGCGTCAGCCAGGGGTGGCCGGCGGTGCTGTCCAGCATGAAATCCTTCCTCGAAACCGGCAGCGGCATCGACCTTTTCGCCAAGCCGAAATCGGCCTGATGCCTTGCGATATCATGCAGAACCAGGCCAGTGGAGAACGACAATGACCAAGCGCTATATCGGTGGCTGTGCATGCGGCGCGATCCGCTACGAAACCAGCGGCGAGCCCATCTTCCAGAACCACTGCCAGTGCCTCGACTGCCAGAAGCGCGCAGGCACCGGCCACGGATCCTATCTGACCTTCGGCCGGCGCGCCGACATGAAAATTGCAGGCGAAGCGACCACCTGGCGTGTGAGAGGCGACAGCGGCAACGAAAAGGTCCACGCCTTCTGCCCGACCTGTGGAACGCCGGTCTACCTGACATTCGTGGCCATGCCGGACCTGATTGCGGTCAACGCGACCAGCCTTGACGACCCCGGCCAATTCGACCCGCAGGTGGTCACATACGCCATCCGCGGCCATGCATGGGACACGATCGATCCCACGTTGCAGAAATTCGAGCGAATGCCGGGATAGCGGGTTCGCCTTGGGCTGTCATGTCATGTCGGGCGCTCGTCGCGGGCGCCGCGCGTTCAAATATGGTGGTTTTGGCCGAGTAGCCGGCTGGCAGCGGTTTCGGCCATGGCGTCGGCAAGCTCGAGATCCCATTGCTGGCGGCAGTAGGCGCGGAAATCGAAGCAAGGCAGGCCGGGGCAGACCTCGAACTCGATAAGGTGAACCGTGTCGTCGGCCTCGACGCGAAGGTCGATGGAAAACACATCGCGCAGGCCAAGCCCGCTCATCAGCCGCTCGGCGATCGCGCGAACCCTGACATCGGCGATCGGCTGGCTGTCGGCGACCGCAACGAGCTCCGGTTCGGCATAGTGCCCGGCCGCTTTCGCCGCCTCGCCGGTGTCGCCGTAAAGCGCCAGGCTGTCCGCCATGGTCTGGAAATCTGCGCCTGAATCGACAAAGGCCACGCCAAGCGCTTCGACCCCGGCGCCCGGCACCAGGCCGAGGAAACTGGCGCGCACATTGCGGCCGGCGACATAGGGCTGGACGACGACATCGTCGCGATAGGCCGCAAACACACGCCGGCTAAGCTCCAGTGCGTGGCCGAGATCGCTTGTGCGCGAATCCGCCCAGATGCCGATCTTGGCGCCTAGCCGGTTGGGCTTGACGAACCAGCCGGCGGCAGATGCAGGCGGCTCGACCAGCCATTTGCCGTCGCGCGCAAGACCGGCCTGCGGCACCGGCAGACCGAGCGCGCCAAGCACCGCGCCGGAACGGAACTTGTCCTGGCAGAGCGCGAACAGCGCATCGTCGGCGCCGATCGTCTTGAGCCCGCCGAGCCTCGCCAAGGCGGGTGCTGCGCTGCCCCGGAAATAGGCAATGCCGTCGGTCAGCGTCCAGACCATTGTCGTGCCGGGATGCTCGCCGGCGAGCACGCCCGCGGCGTCGTCCAGCGCCACCGGCGTGAACGACAGGCCGCGCGCCTGGCAAGCGGCGGCTAGCGCATCAAACTCATGGGCGAGATCGGTCGACTGCGCCAGATAGGAGGCGATTTCGGCGGCACGCTCCGCTGCATGGCCGTCGGCGACGAGACGGTCGAAGCAGACCTTTTCCGGCTCGTGGACGAGGATCAGTCTTGGCGTTTGGCTCGTCATGGATTTGCATGGTTTTCCAGCGATGGCGTCGCCTACCATCGCATGGGAAGCGCAATCGGCTGCCGCGAAACCGACCGGGTCGGACGGTTGCGTGACAACGCAACCGCCGACCGTGTTCAATCAGGCGATCAGCACGCGCGGCTCGAAACGGCCGTTGACAGGGATGTCGAGCAGGAAGGTCATGCCCGCCTGCGGATCGAGCTTGCGCTGCTTCTCATCCTTGCCCTTCCAGGCGGATGTCACCGCCAACCGGTCGGCGTTCTTGCCGACAAAGGCCGGACAGGATGGCTGTGTCACCGGCATGGCGACGGACCGCAGCAGCGTGCCGTCAGGAGCATAAGCCTTGACCACTTTGCCGCCCCAGACGGCGTTCCACAGCACGCCGTCACGATCGACCACCGAGCCGTCGACATAACCCTTGGCCGAGCGGTGATCGACGAAAACTTTCGGCTCGCCGGTGGGCAGGCCGGTCGCCGGGTCGCAGTCGACGCGCATCAACAATCCGGTCGAGGTGTCGGTGTAATAGGCGAGCCCGCCATCTTGCGAAAAGCATATCGAGTTGGAGACTGTGATGTCCGAAAACAGGCGGCGCAATTCGCCCTTGAAGAACCAGTAGATGGAGCCGGCGCCCTTTTGCTCCGTCTTGCCCATCGTGCCGGTCCACAGGGCACCACAGGGATGGACGCGGGAATCGTTGGAGCGGGTGGCGAGATTGTCGGCCTCGATCGGCGTGTGCAGGCTCATGGTGCCGGTCGCGACATCGCGGACATGAAGCCCGGTCTCGGTGGCGATCAGCTGGCGCTGGTCGTCGATGATGGCGATGGCGCTTGCCATCTGGCCAAGCTCGTGGATTTTCAGCGCGCCGCCGGCCACGGGCTTTTCCAGAAGCTGGCCATTGACGATGTCGAACCAGAACAGCGCATCGGTGACTGGATCGTAGCTTGGCCCTTCGCCGAGCTGGCAGATGTGGTCGGAAAAAACCGAGACGATCGCTTCGCTCATCATGCCTCTCCGAACACCGCATCCCAGGCCGTGACGGCGGCATGTGCTCGCGCCGCCACCTCGTCGACGGTCATGCCGGGCTTGAACAGGCTGGAGCCGAGACCAAACACCGTCACCCCCACCGCCTTGTAGCCGGCAAAGTCGTTCTCCGAAACGCCGCCAACCGCGCCGACCAATGTCTGCGCCGGCAGCACCGCCCGGATCGCGGAAATGCCGCTGGCGCCGAGCACGCTCGCCGGAAAGAATTTCAACGCCGAAGCGCCGAGCCGGATCGCCTGGAAGGCTTCCGTCGGCGTGAACACGCCGGGCATGGTAACCATGCCGTGATGCATCGCACGCGCCATCACTTCGGCATCGATGTTGGGGCTGACCAGCAGCCGGCCGCCGGCCTTGTGCAAGCCATCGACATCGGTCGGCGTCAGCACCGTGCCGGCGCCGACCAGTGCCGTTTTCGGCAGCACTTCGACGATCCGGGCGATCGACGAAAACGGCTCCGGCGAGTTGAGCGGCACTTCGATCGCCTCGATGCCGGCGTCGAACAGCGCCTGGCCGATCGCGATCGCTTCGTCCGGCTTGAGCCCGCGCAGGATGGCGACCAGGCCGCGCTTGAGCTTCGGGAAAGGTGCGGTCTGGCTCATGGGGCTGCTCCGGTTCTGGCGATCATGCCGTTCTCGCGTGCCGCTTCGATGAGCCCGGCACGCACCGCCTCGTCGGCATCGACGGTGCGGACCTCAAGTCCAGCAAGGCCGAGGGCGGCCTGATAAAGTGCTGAAAGCGCGCCGGACGCCACCAGCACGACAGGTTCGGCGCCAGCGCCATGGCGGCGGCTGGCCGAGGCGATCTCGCCACCGATCAGCAGGCCGGACAGGCAAGCGGCGGCATCGTCGGCTCTTAGATCCTGCAGCAGGCCCGCGGCACGGATGGAAAACAGCCTCGAGGTGACATCGCCGGCCTCGGCCAGTGCGGTTTCGCACCAACTGCGGAAGAATGGATTGCTAGGGGTGACCGGCTTGGGATGTTCGCCGAGCGAATGGCGCAGGATCGAGTGCGCGGCAAGCACCGAAAACAGCTCGCCGGTCGGCCAAGTCCCGAAACCGGCAACCGCGCCGTCCTCGACCAGCACCCATTTCGAATGGGTGCCGGGCATGCAGACCAGGTGGCGCCCCTTGGCCGGCAGGCCGGCGCCAGCAAGCTGCGTTTCCTCGCCGCGCATCACGTCGGGCGCATCGATCTGGCGCTGGGCGAGGCCCGGCACGATGCGGACATCGCGGTGCTGGCCCGGTACCCTCGCCGCACCCGCCAGGATGGCGCTGAGCGGCGCCGGAACGGTGACATAGGGCGCCTCGAGCCAGCCCTGGCGAGAGCCGGCCATGCCGCAGATGATGACGGGCAGCGCGTCCGGCGCAGCCATGGCTGCGAGGTGCCCTTCGAGAATGGTCGAAAAACCCTTTTGCTGGGCGGTGATCAGACCATCATCGCCACGGCGTTCGGCAAGGACCTTGCCGCCCTTGTCGATCAGCCAGACCCGCATGCGGGTCGTGCCCCAGTCGACGACGGCTACCGCCGGCGCGTTGCCGGCAAACCCTGGGCTCACAGGAAACCTCCATCGACGATCAGCATCTGCGCGGTCAGCATGCGCGAGGCATCCGAGGCGAGGAACAGCACCGTGCCGACGATGTCGTCGGGCTGCATCACCTGCTTGATGCACTGCTTGGCGACATGGGCGGCAAGCGCCTGTTCGGTCACCCAGAGCTCCTTTTGCCGCTCGGTGATCACCCAGCCGGGCGCAATGGCGTTGACGCGGATGCCGTCCACGCCGAGCTTGCCGGCCAGCCCCTTGGTCAGACCGAGGATGCCGGCCTTGGCGGCGGTGTAGGCCGGCATGTCGGGGTGATTGATCAGGTAGGACGTCGAAGTGAAGTTGATGATCGAGCCGCCGCCGGCCCGCTTCATGCCCGGTGCCACCGCTTGCGCGGTGAAGAAATGCGGTCTGAGATTGATCGCCTGGTTGTTGTCCCAGAATTCCACCGTCACGTCTTCGACGGCGTGGCGCTCGTCAAGCGCCGCATTGTTGACCAGCACGGTGACTTCGCCGTGCGCGTCGGCCGCCCTGGCTGCCGAGGTCCGCAAGGCCTCGACGTCGCGCAGGTCGGTCTTGAGATACAGCGGCCGGCGACCAAATGCTTTCTCGATGCGGTCGGCAAGGGCAGTGCTGGGGCCGTCGGCGATGTCGATGAAGGCGACATTGGCGCCCTGGCGCACAAAACCCTCGGTCAGTGCCGCGCCAATTCCGGAGCCGCCGCCGGTGATCAGCACCGAGGCTCCCTCGAGGTCGGCAAAATGCGCCGATGGCATCATATTTTTTCTCCCTGCGCATGACCCCGACAGCGTCCTTTGCGCGTCCTGAAGGACGCGCGGCGCTGTGGTCAGGCCGGCGCGCATCCTAGCCAGACATGTCGTGCGGGCAAGGGCGAAACGACGGATTGCGGGCTTATGTCAGACAAAACGACAATGCGCCGCAGCGGACGCACAGCTGCCCCACAGGGATTGCGGGGCCGCTTCGAGCTAGCCGGTCAGATCGCGTTGGCGCGCAAGACGCCGCGGAAGGAATCGCGGAGGTAGCCAAGCGTGGCATCGGCATCGACCGGTTTGCCGAACAGATAGCCTTGTCCGCCGGCGCAGCCGAACTGGACCAGGCGATCGGCCTGCGCCTCCTGCTCGATGCCTTCGGCGACCACGTCCATGCCGAGCCCCTCGCACATGGCGAGAATGGCGCGGATGATGTGTTCGGACGGGCGGTCGTCGAGAATGGAGGAGACGAAGGCGCGGTCGATCTTAAGCTTGTCGAAATGAAATTCGCGCAGGCGGCCGAGCGAGGACTGGCCGGTGCCGAAATCGTCGAGCGAGACTCGGATGCCGACACGGCGCAGATCCTCGACGATCTTCTCGGCCGAGGCCGGATCGTTCATCAGGCCGGTCTCGGTGATCTCGATCTCCAGCCGGCGCGGATCGAAGCCGGTGCGCTCAAGTATCGCCAGAATGTGCAGGCCGGTGTTCTGGTCGACGAGCTGCGAGGGCGACAGGTTGAAGGACAGGAACAGGTCCTTCGGCCAGCTCCTGGCCGCTTCGGTCGCCTTGCGCAGCACCAGTTGCGACAGCGGGCCGATGATGCCGCGCTCCTCGGCGATGGGAATGAAGACCGTTGGCGGCACCGAGCCGAGATCGCGATCGGTCCAGCGCGCCAGCGTCTCGAAACCGATGGTGCGGCGCGTGTTAAGGTCGACGATAGGCTGGAAATGCGGCTCCACCTCGCCGGCCGAGACAGCACGGCGCAGCGCCTGTTCGATGCGGGTGACGCGCTTGGCCGCCTCTTCCATCTCGCGGGTGTAGACGACGACGCGGCCACGGCCGGAACGCTTGGCGTGGTAGAGCGCCGTCTCTGCCTTGTTGATGAGGATCTCGGTGGTCTCATCGCCCGAATAGAACAGCGAGCAGCCGACCGAGGCCGAAAGCCTGGCGGTGCGTTCGCCGACATCATAGGGCGCCGAAAGTATCTCGATCAGCATGCGGGATTTCTCAGCCGCCGCTTCCTCGCTGAACACCATCGGGTAAAGATAGGCGAATTCGTCGGCGCCGATGCGGCAGACGGTGGAATGGCCGTCCATAGAGGCGCGCAGCCGCATCGCGACCTGGATCAGGATATCGTCACCGGCCTTGTGGCCGAACAGGTCGTTGATCGGCTTGAAGCCGTCGAGGTCGAGAATGCCGACGGTAAACGGCGCCGGGTCGTCGGCACGGTCGCTGATCAGGCGATCGACCTTGTCGAAGAAGCGGCGATGGTTGCCAAGCCCGGTCAACGGATCGGTGAACGCCAGATCCGTGCTATCCCTGTTTGCCTGACCGGTGCCAAACGAAGTTTGCATCGGTATCCCTGTTTTGTGACTTCGGAATTTAGCTTCAGATTGGCAGCAAACCCTTTAGGAAACGTATCCCCAAATCGATTATTCGCGGGTAAAGCGCGTCGCGTTCGGAAGGATCGACGCGCGGTGCGTCCAGCCCTTGTTTCAGGCCGTCAGCCCCTGGGCCGGACACGGTAGAGTTCGAGCGAGGCGCCCTTCGTGTCCGCGATCGGCTCCAGCCATTCCGGCACGTTGCCGCGCATCAGCCCGGCAAGAAAGCCGTCCGGCGCGGTGGAGGCCAGAAGCTGGCTTTCCGAGTTGCCGCGGCACAGCGCGACAAGGCCGACGTGATGATCGCCGACGATCGACCTGGCTTGCGCATCGGAACCGAGGAACGCGTCGAGCGCAAGCAGGTCTCCCGCGACGTTGCGGTGGTAGGGCCCGGCGAACACGCGATGCCCCGAGTACACCAGGATCGGCGATCCGATATTGGAGACGGCAAGCACGGTGGTATCGGGCAACCTGCCGAGTGTGGCGAACGTAGCCTTGGCCTGGCAAGACGGGTCGACGCCAGCGTCGCTGGTAATCTTTACACCGGTTGCGAGCGCCGCCGACGCCGCCTGGGCGGCGCCAGACCAGAGCGAGTTCACCGAGATGAGCCAGGCTGCGGCCATCCGCAGCACCGAGCCGCGCGACGGGCTGGTTTCGGCCCGCTGCCGCCATTTGGCAATCCAGGCCGACAGCGGGATCACCGCGAAGACAATCGAGAATGTCGAGCCGCGCACTTGCCAGACACTGACCAGGAACGCCACGACAAGCAGCGTGGCGACGAGGCTGTCCTGGTGCCGCCAGCCGCCACGACGTAGGCGCAACGCCATCAGCACGAGCGCCACCAGCGGCGTGGCATAGCGCGCCGCCAGCTCGGCGGGATCGTGGGCGGCGAGCTGGAACAGCGACTGCGCCTCGTCGACATGATCGAGCCACAACGTCTTCAGGCGCGGATCGAGCCCGCCATAGGGCGAGGCCAGACATTGCGGGAACAGCAAAAGGAGGACCGCGCCGAGCGCAACGCCGAGCACGGCAAGCGACAGCCGACGCTGCCCGCGCCCGGCCGCTTCGAGCGAGGCGATCGCCGCAAGGCCGGTTCCGGCAAGGGCCGCGACGACGAACTGCATCGTCGAGAAGGCATCGCATTGCGCCTGGCCCCACGCCGACAGCGGGACGGTGGCGACGAAGACAAGCGCCGCGACGCCGGCAAAGCCAAGGCCGAAATCCCTCGCGATCAGTCTTTCGCCTGATGCGTCAAAGGCGAACAGCGTCGCCACGCAGACGCCGATGGCGGCGACGTAGGGAGCGGTCTCCATGCCGACGGCCAGGGTCAGCGCGGCGCACAGGCCGGCAAGGAACGCCGCCGGCCTGCGCATACGCGCTTCGAGCAGGAAACTCAGGCTTGCGACGGTCAGCATCAGCTGGACATTGTGATGATCGAGAGCGGCCGGCTCGAAGATGCCGATGAAATACTGCGCTGCCGCGCCGACGATGACGGCGGGCAGCACAGCGCCATCGCCAGCAAAGCTGCGCGCGGCGCGAATGATGAAGACCATCGTCAGGCCGAAAAGCAGCGCCGGCCACGCCACCTGCGCAACGTTCTCGGCCAGCAAGGTGTTGCCGGTCAGGCTCGATACGGCGAGCACGATGGCGGCGATAGGCGCATCGACCAGCCGCGACCAATGCATGACGAAGCCGCCTTCCAGGCCCATCCGGTATTGATGCAGGTCGAACCAGCCCTGGCCGGCCAAGAGATCGCGCACTTCGACCAGCCGCAGCAGATCGTCATTGTCGCCGCCGGCATTGTTCAGCGCCGGGAATCCAGCCCAGGCGTTGACGACAAGGAAGCCGAGCGTGGCAAGCAGCGCCAGCATGAGGTCCGCTCGCCAGGAGGCGCGTTCCCCGTCTTTGGAAAGCATCGCGGTATGAGCGGTGGTCATGGAGTGGGCTTTCAGCCTGTGTCTGTCGGCGCACGCTAGCGCCGGCCGCTTCACAAAGCGTAAAGCGGCGCGATTTTGCGCCACTTTTGGGCGCCATGCATCAATCGCGCGCCGGAAACACCCACAGCGACGACAGAATGTAGCTTACCGTGCTTGCGGCAACCGTCATCAGCGCCGACATGGCTAGCGCCGACATGCCGAAACGGGTGACCGCCAGATGCGACACCAGGCCCGAAAACAGCGCGCATCCGACCTGCAGCGCAAGATAGCGCGGCATGGCGCTGGCATGATCGTGCTGGCCGCCGAATGTCCAGCCACGCTGCGCGCTATAGCCGACAACGAAGGTGATCGCATAGGCGACGACACTGCCGATGAAGGGCGAAAAGCCCAGCGACACCAGGAGCCACGACAGGACGAACAGCAGCAATGCGGCGCCGACGCCGACCGTCAGGAACCGGAACAGGCGCGTCCGGACAAAGACGGGCAATGCCTCGCTCATGCGTCGCGCGCCGGCCGTTGGTTAGCCGGCGATTCACAGGTCGGCAACTCATTGGCCGGGAGTTCATTGGATTGACCGGCCCGGCCGGACTTCAGCCGCTTGACCGGTATTTCCAGGACACCGAGCAGAAAAGCCGAGAAGAAGACCTGCAATGAAATGACGATCAGGCTCAGGCCCAGCACGACGATGCGTGGGATCTCGGAATCGTCCAGCGGGCCGAAGCCGAGATGCGCCCAGCGCGCCACGGCATAGCCGAAGAACAAGACGCCGCCGGCAAAGCAGATGCCGGCATTGGCGGCGAGCCGATCGGTGCTGATGGTCCTGGTCAGCCAGTCGGAACGGCGGCTTGGCGGCAGGATGCCGGTTATCTCGGCATAGTATCGCGAAATGGCGCCGAAGGTGATGAGCTGGACGCCGGTGACGACCATGAAACAGGCGGCGACGAAGGTGTTGAGGTCGAGCGACAGGTTGTCGATCACGCGCAGCGGCCCGAACACCAGCAGCGCCGCGAACAACAGGCCAAGGCCGGCGAGCACCGTGCCCGGGATGAAGAACATCCAGCGCGGGTTGTAGACCAGCAGGAACTTCAGGTGCCGCCAGCCGTCGCGCCAGGTCCTGAGATGCGGCGGCCGGCTGCGGCCGTCGGGCTTGAGCGTGGTCGGCACTTCCTCGATGCGCAGGCCGGCAAGGGCGCCACGCACCACCATCTCGCTGGCGAATTCCATGCCGGTGGTCTGCAGGTCGAGCTTCCTGATGCTGTCGGCATTGAAGCCGCGCAGGCCGCAGTGGAAATCGCCGGTCTTGATGCGGAAGAACAGGCGGCCGACAAAGCTGAGCACCGGGTTGCCGAGGTAGCGGTGCAGCGGCGGCATGGCGCCGGCCTCGATGCCGCCCTGGAAGCGATTGCCCATGACCAGGTCGGCGCCGTCGCGCAGCCGCGCGACGAAGGCTTCCAGCGCGCCGAAATCATAACTGTCGTCGGCATCGCCCATAATGATGAAACGGCCCTTAGCGGCGGAGATGCCGCCCAAAAGGGCTGCGCCATAGCCTTTCTGGGCCACCGGGACGACACGGGCGCCACCTTCCGCGGCAATCGCCTGCGATCCGTCGGTGCTGCCATTGTCCGCGATCAGCACCTCGCCGGAGATGCCCGCTTTGTCGAGGAAGGCCTTCGCCTTGCCGATGCAGACGGCGAGCGTCTCGGCCTCGTTGAGGCACGGCATGAGAATGGTGAGTTCGAGCTGTTTGGTTGCGGAGGCGCGGATGGCGGTGACGGCGTTCATTGGTCGTTGTTCCATCGAGTGCCCGGCGCTGCGTCAATTCGGCCGGGCGCATTCGGGCTTACCGTTGCACGGCAAGGCTTAAGAAAGCGATGACGCGCAGCCTCGCCTTGTCTCCAATCGATCGGCACGGCGGCTTGCGGTTGTCTGATGCCAATCTTCAAAATGTCGCGATTGGCAGACGGTCAGTGAGCCTGTACAGGCAAGACAGTCGCCCATCCGAGCCGCCGGAGACTTGCCATGAAGCTGAAAATCGCCGTCCAGATGGACCACATCTCCACCGTGTCGATCGCCGGCGACACGTCCTTCGCTCTGTCGTTGGAGGCGCAGCGGCGCGGCCATCAGCTGTTCCACTACACGCCCGACCGGCTATCGCTGCGCGAGGGCAAGGTGTTTGCCCGCATCGAGGAGATGCAGGTACGCGACGAGAAGGGCAACCATTATTCGCTGGGCGAGAAGGTACGCACCGATCTGGAGGAAATGGATGTCGTCCTGCTGCGCCAGGATCCGCCTTTCGACATGAACTACATTACTACCACGCATATCCTCGAACGCATCCACCCGAAGACGCTGGTGGTCAACGACCCGGCCTGGGTGCGCAACAGCCCGGAAAAGATCTTCGTCACCGAGTTTCCCGACCTGATGCCGGACACGCTGATCACCAAGGATCCGCTCGAAGTCGCCGCCTTCCGCAAGGAGTTCGGCGACATCATCATCAAGCCGCTCTACGGCAATGGCGGAGCCGGCATCTTCCACATGCTGGAGGCCGACCGCAACCTTGCCTCGCTGCTCGAAATGTTCGGCCAGATGTTCCGCGAGCCCTATATCGTGCAGCGCTATTTGAAGGATGTGCGCAAGGGCGACAAGCGTATCATCCTGATCGACGGCGAGCCGGTCGGCGCCATCAACCGGGTACCGGCCGAGCACGATTCCCGTTCCAACATGCATGTCGGCGGCCGTGCCGAAAAGACCGAGCTGACGACGCGCGAGCGCGAAATCTGCGCCCGCATCGGGCCGGCGCTGAAATCGCGCGGCTTCATCCTCGTCGGCATCGACGTCATCGGCGACTACATGACTGAGATCAACGTAACGTCGCCAACCGGCGTGCGCGAAGTCAGGCGCTTTGGCGGCGCCGACATCGCCAGCCTGTTCTGGGACGCGGTCGAGGACAAGCGGAAGTAAGCCGTTTTCATTTTGTCTTAACCATGTTCCGCTTTTTCAACCGGGCACAACCCGGCCGCGACCGGCGGGGCTGGGTATTCCTGCAATGTTCCTGATTTGATCGATTCGATGTATGGCCCAGTGCGGATCGACACCGGCGATGGGCTTTCTTCCCACCCACTGACCTTGCTGTTTCCCGTTAGTTGCGCGACAGTTAATCACCCAAGCTTCCGATCGAAGCCGACTCATGAACGGTGCGTGCTTGCCGGTAGCTTCTTCGGCTTGCGTAAAGCAACCGCATGTTCTTGTAATGTTCTTGCCTAACTCCGAAATCTGTGGTTGTCTTGTCCGATCTCACTCGCGCCTTGATCGCCAAGGCATAAGCGAACCACTATCCGGAGGCATAAAATGGTGGCGCGGGTTCGCACGGTCGCTTTCCAGGGCATCGAGGCCGTGCCGGTCGACGTGCAGGTGATGATCGCGCCCGGCAAGGTCAACATGCATATCGTCGGCCTAGCCGACAAGGCGGTGGCCGAAAGCCGCGAGCGGGTGCAAGCGGCACTGCATGCGTCGGGCCTGTCGATGCCGTCGAAGAAGGTCACCGTCAATCTTGCCCCGGCCGACCTGCCCAAGGAGGACAGCCATTACGACCTGCCGATCGCACTTGGCCTGATGGCGGCGCTCGGCGCCATTCCGGGCGACATGCTGGCCGGCTACGTCGTGCTTGGCGAATTGTCGCTCGACGGCACGATTGCCGCGGTGGCCGGCGCCTTGCCAGCGGCAATCGGCGCCAACGCCGAGGGCAAGGGCCTGATCTGCCCGTTCGCCTGCGGCCCGGAAGCGGCCTGGGCCGGCAAGGATTTCGACATTCTGGCGCCACGCAGCCTGATTGCGATCGCCAATCATTTCCGCGGCACGCAGGTGCTGTCGCGCCCCGAAGCCGGCATCCACGCCTCGGCGCGCGACCTGCCCGACCTTGCCGACATCAAGGGCCAGGAGACAGCCAAGCGGGCGCTGGAAGTGGCGGCGGCCGGCGGGCACAACCTTTTAACATTGTGGCTAATTAAACGGCGGGCTCTGAGGGACAATTAGGCGTTAGACGCTTCAGCGCCGCCTTTACGATAGCACTCTGATCGGAAAGATACCCAACTCGGGCGTAGGCCGCCTTTGGGCCGCCAAGCCGCCGGCGGAAGAACTGGCTGGTCGGTGTGGTAGGATCTGCATCAATGACATCTACCGAAAGGTGGCCGTGGTGATTCATCAACCGTCGCAGGTGATCCAGAAGCTGTTCATCAGTGATGCGGCTGCCATCTTCGTTGAACCGGATCGTCGATCGCGTAACGCCCCTTTCATGCCGCTCACGCTGATTTTGCAATGAAGCTGCCCGGCGGCTCGTCATGCTCACTTCGCCAACACCTGCCAAGTGACACGCGTTGGTAAGACCGCCGAACCTCCGAATAAAATATCTGGCAGTGGGCGAATGGAGATCCTTGTTGATGATCGCCGTCGTTAGGCGCCCATGCTCGGCGTAGATGCGACGCAGTTCGTTGAGAAGATCCTCGTTGGTGTATGGTTTGCCGTCGGCGTTTAGTTTCCATCGCGTCGGCATTTCATATCCGACTGACAGATAGGCTGCGTACAGGCTACCGTAGCGTTTCCGTACTGCCTGAGGCAGAGGCAGGTACGGACAATCATGCACGAGTGAATACGTCAGGCGTCCGTGCTGTACGTAAAGCCGAGTAAGACGGTCATGGAGGTCTTGGTCACTCAGGCGCACCCTGGTGATCTCTTTCAGCCGACGCGCCGCGGCTTTAAATAGTTTTATGGGAATGATGGGCTCCATCATTTCCGAACGCGACCAGGTCTCGGGCAGAGTCTTGAAAGGCCGGCCCAAATTGTTGAGCTGCCGGCCGAAGACGTAGCGGCCGATGTAGATTTCGTTTCTCAGGAGATTACGGATGGTGCCCAGTGACCAGTCGCCACCACGGGTGGATGTACGCCCCTCTGACGCCAGCGCTTTTTCGATCTCGGCAAGGCGCATTTTTTGATCGACGAACATTTGGAAGATTCGACGTACGAGATCCGTCTCCTCCCTCGGCCCATGGGTCAGAATGATCCGATCGGTGATGATCGCTTTGCGTTCGCCCGGCTCCAGTATCATACGGCGAGTGCCGCCCTCGTCGATCAGCTGCCGCCTGGTGCCGTAAGGAGCATCGCCGCCTTGCCTGAAGCCAAGCCGCGCCTGTTGGCGCTGCGCGCGCGATACCTTTCTTGATAGCTCTCGGCTGTATTCTGCCGCCATGACGCGTTTTATCTGCTTGACGATCGCGGACGTCGCGCTGCCATCGTTTTCAAACGCTTCCGCACAATAGGCGACCGAAACGCCAGCCTCTCGGCATAGGAACTCGTAGTGGGCTGACTGATCCACGTCCTGGAAACGCCCCCATCGGCTGATGTCGAGAACGAGAATAATCTCGTAGGGGGCCTTGCCACCCATTACATCGCTGAGCAACTGTTTGAGGCCCGCTCGTCCGCGCAATGACAGGCCGCTCCGTCCCGCGTCCTTGTAGGTTTCGACAATCTGATAGCCACGCGATTTGGCGTAAGCCGCGATCCCGGCGCTCTGATTGTCGAGCGAATAGCGTTGGTGTTCGGTGGACATGCGAAGGTATTGCGCAGCCGGAATTGACCCGGTGCGTGCGACTGGCAGTTTCAAAGCTACTTTTCCTCGGGAGTCGGCGGCGTACAATCTGCCACGGGGAGTAACCGAAGCATGGTAACAGTCAAGGGACGGACTCCGCCCCGTCGAAGCCGATATTCTCACGGAGCGCGACCGAAGGTCATTGGGAACTTCCCCCTCGGCATTCAGGCCGTATGTTTGTGGACCCAGGCCGACGTTGGCCGGTGGACGGTTCATGCTGATAATGTGGCCAATTAAGTTGCCCAGTGCCGCCATCAGGTCAGCCCATCGGACCAACCGACCGCATCCTATGCTGTCCGCCGAGAGCAGGTTGCCCATAGAGCCGGCAGCTCCCCAATAGTTCTTAGCTGCCTCAGAGCAGCGAGGAGTATGCACCCTTAGAACCTCGCTCACAGCTATGTCGCGGGCACTTGCAACCCCAACATAGACCGGATCATTCTAACAATCTGGACAACGCCGGCGAGGTCTTGAAGAGTGGCTTCATTATGCACCAATCGATGAAGCGAGGACTTTCCAGCCATCGTCAGTTCGCGATGCGTCTTGTCACTCTCCCTCCTCCGGTGGGTAATCATCCCAGGGTATCTTCGCTCGAATAGCTGCAGAAGTCGCGGAGACAACGCATCCTCGATTTCCCAGTCCAGTGTTCGATAGGGGAGGTTGGCAAGATCACACTCGCGCTGGCGACCGATCGGCTCCATCTGCTGGAATGTTGGTGTCACAGGTCGCACGGCGACGATGTCCCGAAACTCGAATGCGCTTCGGTCCACGCGGACGACATCTTTGATAATTCTACGCCCGGCTCCGTCATTGTCGACGAGACCCAAGACCCGATACACGGGCCTTCCATGTCGGTCGAGTACGAGCGGCACCATAGAGCGAACCGTGATGAGCTCACGGGCGACCCCGTAAGTGCCCCCACGGTCACGTCTACCTGCCGCTACGATGCTGATCTCATCGCCGAGGAGCGAACGGCCGGCTTGCACGGACAATTCGTCGGCACGTTTAAACAGCGCTTCGTCGGATGTCCCCTCGACTAGGACTATGTTGGCCCGCAAGGTCCATGCCTTTGATGCCGCGTATATGGCGACCATATCCATGATGTGGTCAGCCGCGCTTCGGGCCGGCGGACGGAGGGCGAAGGAAGGGCCCATTGTGGCCGAAAGAAACGTGCGCGCGGAATGGGGTACCAGGTCGCATGTTGCGCACGGCGAACTCCTCGGGCCGGAATGGTGCGACGATATTCCCGAATTCGGCGATGCGCGCCATCGGTCTGAAGCTCTGATCTGAGCCGACGTGCGCCTGAACGGTGCGGAGCGTGTCGCTTTCACCGTCACGCAACCAATCAAGCGGCTCCGGTACCTGAACGAAGTACTCGGCGTCACGCCAAAGCCGGCGAAGAGCTCGGAAGCGCTTGTCACCTTCAGAAGCCCGCCCGACTTGGTATAGTAGGAGGGCGTACTCAAGCTGCAGCTGTGGTGAGAGGCGGCCGTCGGTAATCTGAAGGTTCTCGACGATTGCGAGACGCTTCGAAAACTCGAAAGGCCTGGCCGCGCTCAGGATGCCGTACTGGAACCGGAGGATCTGCATGTCGCCTCGCCCTGCCGGGTGCGAGAGCATCGCCAAAGCCTCGTCCGCCACGCCCGGAGGCAAATCGGTCAGGGTTTCGTCGAGGCCGACGACACCCACCCGCGCCAGGATTCTCCATGTGGCGACGAGAACGTCCACCGGGCTCGCCATATCAGCCCGGCTGGGGGTTGGCGGCGCGTTTGCCAGCAGGATCGTGAGCGCGTCCTCGCCCAGGCGACCAAGCTTGCCGGTGCGAAGATTGACGTCTGACGTTCGGAGCGCGCCGTATACTGCGATCAATGCCTCAAGCGCCGAATCGACGGCGCGTTCGGGCTCGGACCTTGCGATGCTCAGCAAGTTTTTGATGTGGGTTTCGACGACCCACGGATTCGTCGGGTTGTCGCTGTATGCCCTACGCGTGGCATCGCTTGCGAGTTGGCGGAGTTCGGCGACCTTCTCTCGGGATGCTTGGTTAGTCGCGAATACGTCGGCGAGATTGAGATATGCGTTCGCGAGCGAGTTGTAGAGGTTGATATCAGGCTCCTCGCCTGGAACCCTATCGATCGCGGTGAGGGCGTAGCGAATATCCTCGATCGCCCTCTCCAAAAGGTCCACGCGATCTTGAATCGTCACCCCGTAGAGCGGGTTGTCGAAGGCGGCGATGCGCCGTCTCGAGATAGCCGTGTGGTGACGGAAAACCCGGCTGGTGTCGCGCAGCAGCTTCGGCATGTCGTCTAAGGCGGCGAGCACCTCGCGCCAGATATTTGCGAAGGCAGGTGCGCCGTGGTCCGGGTCCACCTTGAAGATCGTCGTCGCATACTGGTCGGCAAGTGGCCGGTAGCGCGTCTCAGCCATGGAGGGTTTCACGGCGATACGCTTCAGTGCGAGAAAGCGCAGGTGCTCTGGATCTTGCGCTTCCCCAAAGCCGAGCTCAGTTCGCGTCGGGAAGTCGTGGAATAGCGCGTTCAGTAGCAAGCGGCCTAAAATGTCGTGGGCCAAGCCCCAGTAGTACTCGCCGTCGGCCTTAACGCGCATCAAGCCCAAGGCGGAGAGACTCTGACGCTGGTCCTCCAGACGGACTGAGAGTGGCCACTGGTCGTCGGATGGCGGGAGCAGACTCTCGTTAAGAGGGAGTCGCTCGGTACTAAGCGCCGCGATTTCAACGAGCGCGGAACGCAAGGGCTTTGTTCCCGCGTGAACGATGAACGCATCATACACCCAGTCCTGAATCGAGCCCGTGATGTCGCGGCTCGCTCGCAGCCAAAACGATAGTGCGATCCAGAACGCGGCCACACCGTGCATCTGCTGCACACTGTGTTCGCGATAGAACTGGGACCACGACTCGGGTGGACGCGACTTCTGGTACATGCTGAGAAATCGGTTGAGATGGCGGCCAAGCGCCTCGACCTCGTCGCCTCTTAGGAAGTGGGTAGGCGCGGCTATCTCCTCCGCGACGGTCTCACTATAGAACTCGACTGGCTTGATCGGACCTGTTACGGCTAGCACGATCGCCGGTCTTCCCGACCGCGTTAGCTCGTTCACGAAGTGGCGAAGATCTCCCTCTCGGTGTTCGAAATGCATCCGGTCGAAGACTATTACCCACGGCGTCTCATACAGTCGGCGGTCCTCTCGCTGCTTCCCCGATTGCTCTCCTTCGATGGCAAGCGACGCCTGATGGGCGCGGGTGAGGTAGCCAACTACCGGCAGCGCGTCGGGAGCGAAGGGGATTGGTTTCGCTACGAGCGTCGGGTATCCGGCCCGCGCGGCCTCGAATGCAATGACGCGTGCGAGCGTCGTGCCGCCAGCGCCGGGTTGCGCGGCGATGTAGGCGATCTTGTTCTCGGGGGAGCCGACTGTATCTAGCTTGCGGAGCAGCCTATGCAAGCTACGCCAAGCATATTCGTCCCTCAGCCAAGGAACTCCGGCTGCGTAGGGGCGCCAAGAATCCTGCCGACCTTCGAAAAATCCGATAAACTCCTCCTCATCGAGACCTTCGGCTGCGACTATCGCCAGATTGCGCTCCTGAATGACGTCATATGCATTCAGGATTGGGCGCTCGATATCATCGACTTCGGTCATGTCGACTAGGATTTTTGAGTCGTCCACGCGACGTAGGCGAACGATAGTCGCATCGAGCGGGTAAATCTCGGCGTAGCGCGCAACGAGCGCTCGGACGAAGTCCGTGGGCGACATGCGGACGAGTTGAGCAGGTGGCGCCAGCACATTGCTTTCGGCCCATGCGGACACGGTGGCCAGTCCCAATTCGGTTGCGGACACCAGGGTGACAAAGGGCCTAAAGCCAGCATCAACCACTCTTGCGAGCTCGGCAGGGAGCGTTCCGTGTTCGTCAGAGACGATAAGAAGGTGGCGCACGCCGGAGCGCCTCAGGCAACCGAGCATCGCCATCCGGCGAAGCATCATGTCGAACTCGGACTCGGACGGAGCAGCAGCGTCGAGCTGGTATACGGGGAGCGACCGGGGCGGCAGCGAGACCAGCGATGGGTCGGTCTGAATCACCTCCATGTAGCCGCGACGGCGAAGGAGATTCGGGTCCGCGTCGAGCGAGAGCGCGTCGAGGAGCTCCTTCGTGGTCTCGCTAACGAGGACTTCGCGCCATGGCAGGCCAATGAGTTTCGCTAGCTCGCTGGGGTCAAGTCCGGCCGGCAGATGGTGAAGCCAAAGAGTAATCTCCCGTCCACTCAAAGTGGAGAGCAAGCCGTCTGGCAACCGATCAATAGAAAGCAAATTTTGCATCACATTCACTCGGGCGTTTGTTCGCCCGAGCCCCCGGACCTTTCAGGCCTTGATAGAACCAGAAACAGAGGACGGAAAGAGCAGATCCCGCATAGTGTCGATAAATCGCACCGGCTGACGATCAACACACGCCCAAACTCCCCCCGCTATGCCAAAACACAACTAAACTGAAATATTTCAAGTTTTGGTGAGTGCTGGCAGTCACTTTTTCTGACATTGTGGCTAATTAAACGGCGCGTCATGATCGCAACCCGAAACGCGAGCGCAGGCTCCAATCGCTATTCCTATTGGCCACTCGACTCGCGGCCGCGTACGTGCTCCGATAGGCCGATACGAAGTCGGGGATGCCATGCATGAGGTATGGCTCGTTAGAATGGGTCTATGCGCAGCCGTTTGCGAGGGCTTTGTCAGAAGATGCGAGCTTTCGCTCTTGGGTGCTGCAGCGAACTAAGTTTGCAAGTCTTGCGGGAGAAGCACGACTGCTAGACAGGGAGATGCTGGCCGCGCGCACTCCAGGAACAACCTCATGGTGGCGATCTCACTATACCGAAGCGTGCCGATGCCCGGGCTGTGCCGGAAAAGAGACGGACCTCCTAGCAATCTTCGCCACTAAAAATGAATATCGTTTTGCGCTGCATCTCGAGTTCAAAAGACCGTCAGATCGATTTCAACTTGGCCAAGCTGAAGCGTATCCCATCCGAGCTGATTGCTGGGTACAGAAACCGCCGCGTAGCGTGCTCCCTCATGCTGCGGCGACAACGGCGTTGGTTTGCAGCGACGGCGATGTACCAAGCTTCCGAGCGAACTTGCGGCATTTTTCAGCAAGGTTCACATTCGAAGAGATTGCAAGCGCTTTCCCGGACGCCACTGCTACTACCAAAACGAGAAATGATGCGACATCTCTGCGTCTTAAGCCTGGGGCGGTCAGTACCCAACACGCGCAGGGGTTCGAGGACAAGAACATAGACTGGAGTGCTGCGGCAGAAGACACCCTTACTCACTTGAGGCAAGGTAACCGGGTGTTCTCAGTTAGGTTGATGGCCGGATTTGTGGACAAACTCTGCGTGGAGAGGCAACTCTCCCAAGAGCAGCTTCTAAGCGTGTGCCCGTCGACAGATGCCATCGGCACAATCCTTGGCCATGTCACAAAGGCCGTTCACGGGCCTGGCCCTGTGCCGATCGGCGGTTGGTATCGAAAGGCTGGCCAAACCTACGCCGTTCATCCAGCCTTCGCAGAAGAGTGGATTAAGCTTCGGAGACTCTGACAATTTTATAGCTGAGTTGGCCAATCCGAGGTGGCTGCGTGGTCGCCCGCAAAGATCAAGACGATATCTGACTCCCATCCTTCCGTTTTCTGGACCCCAATCAGCTCGTATTGCATGGCTTCGTCCGGCACGGGGGCCTCATTTGGTTTGCGGATCACCACCCGGATAGGGATATCCTGCGCAGGGTCGAGTCCGCCATTCTCTGTCTTTTTCGCTAAATGGGTTAGCTCATCGATTAAGTCGATCAATGTCATCTCGATCCTCCTCCAATCCCGAATGCCATGTTGCACGATCTGCTGCACACATATTCGACATTCCTACGCAGCCGACTTTTTCAAAGCTATCCGCCAAACGCGCCCTTGGCCGGTGGGCGATGCATGCTGACATTGTGGCTGATTAAACGGCGGGCGATGATCGAGCCTGAAAAGGCACCATAGGTCCTAGGACCCAATACCTTAAGGTCGCTCTCGGATGGATCGTGATAGTGATCGGCGAGACACGTGGCGGGGTTAGCGCTCGCGGGCTTTGGGCCGCTTGCGGACTGGTGAGTTTCGGGTGTCCCAAGGGAAGTTGCCATTAGCTGAGCTTAGGATTGTCTCTTTCCGCCCGACTGCCAGTGGTCACCTGCTTAAAAAATCGAAAATCAATGTCTTGACCGTTGCTTGTGCCGTTGACCAAGACCTTCAGCTTGGCTCTACTCGCTTAGTGAGCGCCATGCACCCGACCAACCTGATTCGCCTGCCCTGTGATTCAGGCCACCGGGTGCGATCGCGACTGAAATCGCCTCTTGGCCGGCGCGCGTCGTGGGCCTTTGCGTTCGAGGCCGCCATGGACCCGGCGACTCATAAGGCGCTGTTGATCGCTCGGCATCGATGTGGCTCAGCAGTAACCAGCGGTTGGCGTTCTTCCGGATCGGGATCCCTCATGGCCGACATCGTTGATGCAACCACACGTTCGAGGATAATGGCAACGATCCGGGGACGAAACACCGCCCCGGAGGTGGTGCTCCGCTCCGCCCTTCACCGCCGAGGCCTGCGCTTCCGGCTCCACCGCGCGGGGCTGCCTGGTCGTCCGGACGTCGTACTGCCCCGCCACCGCGCGGTCGTCTTCGTCCACGGATGCTTTTGGCACCGTCACCCGGGCTGCCGGCTCGCCTACAATCCCCGTTCGCGGGAGGAGTTCTGGCAGGCCAAGTTCGCGGGAACGGTCGAGCGCGACGCCCGGCAGCGCGCCGCGCTGCTGGGGGACGGCTGGCGCGTCGCCACCGTCTGGGAGTGCGCGCTACGCGAACGCGGTGCTCATGATGTTGCGCGGGAACTCGCCGGCTGGCTCGTGGGCGAGGGCGCCGATCTGGAAATCGGCGCGCCTGCCCTGGAGCGTGTTGAAGCACCACCGGCAGGGTAGCCAGGCGATTAACCGGGTAAACGGTTTGAAAGGGCGAACACGCCACAAGTCGCGGACGGATCGGGAGGTTTGCGTTGGGGTTGAGGAGTCAGGCTCTCGTCGAGCTGGTGGCTGAGGTGCTCGGGCCGCGCGACGGTCCGCGCGAGCTGATGCGCGAGGACCCGCGCAACGAATACGTGACCGGCATCTTGCGGCCGGCGCCGCCGGCGGGCGCGCTGCGGCCCCCGGACGACCTCGACGATGCCGGCCTGGTGCTTGGTGCCGACGCCGACGGTGCAGGAGAGGACGACGACGACGACGACGCGATCGTCGGCGCGATCCCGGTCTCGCCGTCCATCGATCCTACCCAGCTCCCGCGCTCCATCGGCCTGTCCTTCATAGTCGACGGCGAAGCGCCGTCTATGCGGCTCTGCTGCACCTGGGCGCGCTACGTCGCCGATCCGCAGGGCGGCTGGCGAAGGGCGCCCGAGGCGCAGGTTACGGACTGGGTAGAGCTCGAAAGGTCGCAGCGCGCGCCCTCCCCCGCGGGCACCGAGATCTGGATCGAGGTCACCCGTCTGGCCTCTGGCGCGCGCCGGGTGAGCGTGTACTTCATCAACACCCGGGTGCTGTCGGACGCCGGCCGCTCTGGTCCAATCGACCACCTCTTCCAGCCCCAGATCCGCGTGGCACTTGGCAATGGCACAGTCATGATGCCGCTCGAGGGGGCCGGCACCCCCAAGGAGCCGGCCGGCGAGGAGGTAGACGAGGACGACGAGCTCGACCTACTCTACGCCGCCCGTCAGGGTTTCGCGCGCGGTCACATGTGCGGAGCGCTGTGGCGCGACGTCGATCCCGAGCGGGATGCCGGCGACCTTGAGCCCGACCGCCCGATTGCCGCCCCCTTCTCCTTCGTCGACGGCGAGCTCCTTGCGCCGGCCGAGCGGGCGCTGTTTTCGCTTGCGGACCTGCGGACCGACTTCGTGCCGACCTACTCTGTCCAAGCGCCGGCCAGCGACTGGCCGGAGGCGTGGGACCCTCGCCCGGAGCTAGAGGCGCTCCGGCTCGCCGAGACGTGGGAGCCGGCGGAAATCGACGCGGCGCTGACGCCGCTGCTTGTCTCGTACCGCAGCTGGTGCTCGGACCGGCGGGCGGAGGCGGAGCCGCTGACCGGCGCCGCTCGGCGCGCCGCCGACGCGAACCTCGATGGCTGCGAGCGGTTCGCCGCCCGCCTGGGGGACGCGATCCAGCTGCTCGCGGAGGACGAGGAGGTGCGTCTCGCCTTCTGCTTCGCCAACCGCGCCATGGCCGAGCAAGGCCGCTGGTCGCGGGGGCGCGATCTTGCCTGGCGGCCATTCCAACTGGCCTTCCTGTTGGTCGCACTGAGGTCGACTGCCTTCCCGGACGACGACGACCGCGACGTCTGCGACCTGCTCTGGTTCCCGACCGGTGGTGGCAAGACGGAAGGCTACTTGGCGCTCGCGGCGTTCACGATCGCCTACCGCCGACTCCGTTCCGGACAGGGTGGCGGCACCGGCGTGCTCTCGCGTTACACGCTCCGCCTGCTGACGATCCAGCAATTCCGGCGTGCCCTGACCACGATCACGGCCTGTGAGCGACTTCGGGTGGAGGGCCTCGGCCAGTCTGGCGCGATCGTGGGCTGGCGCCCCGCCGCATGCCCGCGCCATGAGACCTTTCTCTGGGGCGCCGAGCGGTTCTCGGCGGGCTTATGGGTCGGCGGCGGCGTTACGCCAAACCGGCTTCACACGATGGACGCCCGAATCGACAATCGGCTGCACTGCTTCCTCGGTGCGGTGGACATCCTTGAGGGCGCTCGTCCCCAGTACACCGGACCCAACCAGGCACTCGCCTCGCGGCTCGCGCGCAAGAACGTCCACCCGGGCGGCGAGCCGGCCCAAGTCGCCAACTGCCCGTGCTGCCGCGCGATCCTCGCTGTCGCCGACGGGTCGCAAGAGGGTGGCGGGCTTCCGGCGGGCGAGCACGTCGTCCATGTCCCACACTCGGCCGCGGCGAATCCGACCACGTCGCCGTCCGCGTTCACGGCGCCGGAACCGGGCGTCGACCTAGTCGGGATCGCGACGGTACCGATAGGCGACCTGTTCGTCACCTCGCTCACCTTCCGCGTCGGCCCGGGTGCGTCACTCAACTCCCGGCGGCTAGACGAGTGGTGGGCGAGGGCCGTGGAGCCCGGGATCGGCACCGGCGACCTGATGTGCGCTCGCCCCTCGAGGCCCGGCTACGTGCTGACCCGGCAAAACGGTTCCGCCGGTGCCGTGACCGGCTTCGAGGTGCTGTGCCCCGACCCGGACTGCCAGCTGAACTCGACGGCCTGGGCAGAAAACGTGCCGGTGATTCGCTCCGCGCGGACGCTCTCGAGCCTCGCCGACCGGTCCTACTGTGACCTAGCCCACGCCGATCTCCCGTCGCTGTCCGGCTACTGGCAGGATCCGCCGCAGCCCGAGACGCAGCTCTCGACCCGCGTCTCGTCGCGGATGCCTATCCCCGCCTACACGGTCGACGACCAGATCTACGCGCAGTGTCCGAGCCTGCTGGTGGCGACGGCGGACAAGTTCGCGCGGCTCGCCTTCGAGCCGAAGGCCGCGGGCATCTTCGGCAACGTGGACCACTACCACGCCCGGCACGGCTACTACCGTATAGGTGCGCCGGCCGGCATTGGCCAGGAGCCGACCTTCCGACCGCATCCGAAGGGCGGAAGGGGATCTTCGGCGCCGCTGCACGTCTCCGTGCCGCGGTTCGAGCCGCCGGACCTCGTGATCCAAGACGAGCTGCACCTGATCGAGGGGCCGCTTGGCAGCATGGTCGGGCTGTACGAGACCGCGCTCGAGGCACTCGGCGAGGGTTTCGGCGAGACGGCGCGGCGACCGAAGTACGTCGCGTCGACGGCGACGATCCGACAGGCGGCGCCGCAGGTTCAGGCGCTGTTCAACAGATCCGTCGCGCAGTTTCCCCCGCAGGGGCTGCGCATCGACGACAGCTTCTTCGCCGTGACGGGCGAACCGCACCAGCTCGACGAACGGGCGGCCGGCCGCCTCTACGTGGCGGTCGCCGCCCCCGGGAAGGGCGCGCAGACGCCAATCGTGCGGATCTGGTCGTCGCTGCTCCAGTCCGGGCAGAGGTGCGCGGGCGCGCCCCTGGCCGAGGACCCGGACCGCCTGTGGACGCTCGCAGGCTACTTCAACGCGGTGCGCGAGCTCGCGGGCGCCGCGACGCTGTATCGGCAGGACATTCCGGAGCGGATGCGCCACCGGTTCGGCCAGTCGGCGCGGCCGACGGACCTCGCGGGTTACATGGAGCTGTCGAGCCGCGTCAATTCGGTCGAGCTGCCGTCGATGCTTGAGAAGCTGGCGCTTCCCGGAACCGACGGCGGCATCGACGTAGTATGCGCGACGTCCATGTTCGGGACCGGCGTCGACATCGACCGGCTCGGCATGATGGTCATCCACGGGCAGCCTAAGACGACGTCCACTTACATCCAGGCGACCGGCCGCGTCGGTCGCCGCTCCGGCGCGCTGGTGGTCACCTTCCTGCGCGCCGCGCGGCCACGCGACCTCGACCACTACGAGTACTTCACCGCCTATCACCGCGCGCTATACCGGCACGTCGAGGCGATCACCGTCTCGCCGTTCGCGCCGAAGGCGCGGGAGCGCTGCCTAGGCCCGCTCTCCGTCGCGCTGCTGCGCCAAGCGGCGACGCTCGACGGCCATCGCGTGGATGCGGATTGGCGGATCGAGCAGCGCCTGTCGGGACAGCAGTTCTTCAGCGAAGCGAGGCGCATGGAGGCGCACCGCCGCGACGACGAGGTGGCAGCTCTGCCGGCGATCCTGGAGCGCCGCGCGCAGTCGCAGCCGGAGGACATCCGGCCGCCGGCCGGGGTGACCGCCACCGAGGTAGAGGCTGAGCTCGACCGCTGGCAGCTCCTCGCGCGACGCGCGGTCACCCGTGACGACCTCGTCTACTACGAGCCGGCCATGACGCGGGTCCCCACCCGCGAGGTAGTGTTGGGTGATCCCCAACACACCGGCGCCGACCTCCCTCAGGCCTTCGAGAACGCGCCGCAGAGCCTGCGCGCGATCGAGGAGACCACAACCTTCAGGACCTGACATGCCCGGCCAGTCTATCAGACGCTCGCAGTTCATCACCACCTACGGGCCCGGGGCCATCCTCGAGGGCCCGGAGGGACCTCGCGTCATCCACACGCTCGAGCAGTCGCGCATCTTCCAGAACGTCCAGCCGGGCGATTACGAGATCGTCGAGCGGCGGCTCTCCGACAACGTGCTCGGTGGCGCCCGGATTGTCGGGATTCCGTCCAACGCGCAACTCAGCCTCGACGAGAGCCGCCCTGTCTACGAGACCTCCCCTTTTCCGAAATGGTCGCTCTGCGTCACCCACTCCGCGCTCTACCGTCGCAGCCCCGAGGATCTGCACGCCTGCCCACTCTGTCCGCCGCTCGCCAGCAAGTTTGCCGCCGGAAAGCGCGCGGCGGCGGAGAAGACCCGCTTCGTCCAGATCTGCGCCGCCGGCCACATGCAGGACGTCGACTGGCCGGGGATGGTTTCGAGTATGGGTGGGACATGCCAAGGCGGCTGCCGTCCTTCGCACTTCCAGTGGCGCGGCGGCGGAGGCGCCCTGCGGTCGGTGGCGATCCGCTGCCCCACGTGCGGCGGCTCGGCCAATCTCGGCCAGGCCTACGCCCGTGCGTGGCGGTGCTCGGGCGACTTCCCGGAGGAGCGCGCCGGTCGAAGCACCCCGCCCTGCTCCGTGCCCGGCTCGATCGTGCAGCGCGGAGCGTCGAACGTGTTCGTCCCAGAGACGCTGACAGCGCTCACGATCCCGCCAGCGGCGCTCGAGCTCCACCGGCTGCTGAATCAGAGCGCGCTGCGGGTGCTGCTCTCGTACGTCCGGCCGGCGGACTTCGCCACGCTGCGTGGCCTCCTCGAGCAGGTCGGCTCATCCGGTCAGGTGCCTCGGGGCACCGTCGACACGATCCTGTCCTATCCTGAGGGTGAGGTGATGAGGGCGCTGGACGACGTGCTCAGGCCGGTCGCCGTTCAGACGCCGGCCGAGATGCGGCTCGACGAGTACCGCCGGCTCAGGGACGCCGCCGCTGACGGCTTCCCGCTCGAGCCCGGGGCCGGCCGCACCCAATTCCAAGTTATCCGGACCGACGTGCGCACCATTCCTATGCCGTCTGGTGGCCTGCTGCGGGTGACGCCGGTCAGCCGGCTGCGCGTGGTTATGGTGCAGACCGGCTACTCCCGGCTGGGTGGCAGCCCGGTGGACCGTCGCGCCGAGATCAACAGCGAGCATTGGTACCCGGGCGTGGAGCTGTTCGGCGAGGGCCTCTTCTTCGACCTCGTGGACGATGCGGGCGCGCCCGCACCTGTTCCGGTACACGGCGCCGCCGCCGCCGCCTGGTCCCGCGGCGCTGGCGGGGCGCAGTGGGCTGATCCCGATCACCGGGATCCCGCGTTCGTCTGGCTGCACACTCTCTCCCACCGGCTCATCTCGGCCCTGTCGCTGACCTGCGGCTACTCCTCGGCGGCGCTGCGCGAGCGGATCTTCGTTGAACCTCTGCCCTCGGGCGCTCGCATGGGCGGCTTCCTGCTCTACACTGTGCAGCCGGGCGGAGACGGTACGTTGGGCGGGCTCGTGTCGCTTGTGCCGACGTTCGAGCGGGTGGTCGAGCGCGCCTTCCGCAACCTCGACTCGTGTTCGAACGATCCGCTGTGCGGCCGCGAGCACTTCGGCCCCGACCGGGTGAACGGCGCTGCATGTTATGCATGCCTGTTCCAGTCGGAGACCTCCTGTGAGCACCGCAACGCGCTGCTCGACCGCAACGTGCTACTGGGGACCTGACTTGGCCGAGCTGTTCGCATCCGGGATGGCCTGGGTCGGCTCGGGCGTGCGCTCGGTCGAGACGGGCCTCTGCTCGATCTTCTCGGACGCGCGTCGCCGAGTGGTCGCCTGCTGCTACTCGGTCAGCGAGGAGTTCGACCTCGCTCCCGGCTGGATCGGCGATGCGGTCACGCGTGACGTGCGGGTCGTCATGGTTGTGAACCGCGTGGCGCGGCAGGATCGCGCCGCGATGGCGCGCCTCGACGCGGTGGCGGCGGCATCGGACCTGTTCGAGTTCTGGGACTACGACGGTCCGCCGCTCCACGACCTCCACGCCAAAGTGTTCGTCCGCGACGAGCGCTATGCGCTGATCGGGTCGTCAAACCTGTCGCGTAACGGGTTGCTCCGCAACCATGAGCTCGCCGTGGCCGTGGAGGGCGATGCCGCCCGGCGTGCCGCCGACCTAGTCGTCGGGCTCACCCGCTCGACATCCGCCAGCCGCCGCTGCTAGGCTGTTCTCATGGCGGATGAAGAACTTGCGAAGGATCTCGAGCTGCTCCACGGCATGATCCTCGAGGACGCCGGCCTGGACCTCGGGCTCCCGGAAATGCGCGAGCGGTTCGCGCGACTTGGCGTCGACCACCTGATCGAGATCGGACGCGTCGACGACGGCCAGGTCGCCGCCTGGGAGGGCCCCGCGGGCCGGGGCCTCGGCCGCGTGGACGGCTACGGCATCGGCGACGAGCGTGATACGTTGGACCTGTTCGTCGTCGACGTCGAGGGCGGCTCCGCCGTCCGGTCTGTCCGCTCGGACGACCTCGACCGGCTCGCTGGCCAGGCGGGCCGCTTCGCGGAGATGGCGCTTAGGCTGAAGGATGCGCCTTCACCGGACGATGCTGCCGGCGCCATGCTGTCCAGTATTCGCGGCGTGGGCTCGCGCGTACGGCGGGTGCGCATTTTCATCTTAACCGACGCGATGTCAGCGGCGCGGCGGTTGCCGCGGCGCGAGGTCGCCGGTCTGCCGGCCGAGATCGAGGTCTGGGACCTCCCGCGCCTCGTGCGCAGTATGTCGGTCGAGGGCGGGGGCGAGCCGATCGATGTCGACTTCGAGAACTCGGAGCAGGGCTGCCAGCCCTACGTCCGGCTGGACAGCGAGGAGGGCCAGGCGACGCTCCTGATGATGGTGCCTGGCCCGGTGCTGGCGGACCTCTACGAGGAGCACGGAGCCGCGCTGCTGGAGTTCAACGTGCGCTCGTTCCTCTCGGTGCGGGGCCGCGTCAACAAGGGGATGCGGGAGACCGTCACGAGGCAGCCGGAACGCTTCGTCGCTTACAACAATGGCATCGTGATCACGGCCGAGTCCTTCTACGACCGGTTCCTTCCCGGCATCGGGAAGGCCGTCGCGCGTCTCGTGAACGTGCAGATCGTGAACGGTGGCCAAACCACGGCGACGATCCACGACGCGGCCCGTCGCGCCGGTGCGGACATCTCCCGGGTGGCGGTGGCGGCGAAGATCGTGGTCGTCGGCTCGGAGCTGCGTGACGCCATGGTCAAGCAGATCTCCCGCTACGCGAATACGCAGAACCCGATGCAGCAGGCGGACCTGTCGGCGAACGAGCCCTTCCACGTCGCCGTCGAGCGCCTCTCGCGCTCGATTTGGGCGCCTGGCGGCGAGCGGCGGTGGTTCTACGAGCGTGCGCGCGGCCAGTACGAGGTTGAACTCGCGCTGGCGGGCAGCACCGCCGCGCGGCGTGCGAAATTCCTCCGGGAGACGCCGAAGGAAGGCCGCTTCTCCAAGGTTGACCTCGCCCGCTTCCTGAACGCGTGGGGTCGCCGGCCGCACGACGTCAGCCTCGGCGGCCAGAAGAATTTCACGAGCCTCATGGAGGAGTTGCGCCGGCGCAACGGCCTGGCGTGGGAGCCGGATCAGCAGTGGTATCAAGACCTCGTCGCCATCGCGATCGTCTGGCAGGTCGCCGAGCGCATGGTGCGCTGGGAGGGCATCCCGGCATTCCGGGCGAACGTCGTCGCGTACCTCGTCGCGCTCCTGTCGTCGCGCTCGTCGAGCCGGCTCGATCTGCGGCGGATCTGGAACGCTCAGGCGGTGAGCGGGGAACTGGAGGCCATGCTGCGCGGCTGGGCCGTGCCGGTGCGCGACGCGTTGCTCGCCGGCGCGAGCAGCCGCCAGCGCAATCCCACGGAATGGTTTAAGAAGGAGGATTGCTGGACGGAAATAGACCGCATGGAGCTGGTCTTCCCGAAGGCGATGCCGCCCGAGCTGGCCGGCGAGGCTGATCGCATGGTTCAGCTGATGCCGGGCACCGACGGAACGGCCGTGGCGGGTGACCTCGCCGCCGCGCAGCGCGTGAAGCGGGTGGACGCGCAGCGCTGGATCAGCATTGCCGAGTGGGGCACCCGCTCGGGCAAGTTGCACTGGCGCCAGGCAGGGATCGCGACGACGCTGTCGGGGATGGCAGCGCAGCAGTGGCGCAGAGACCCATCGCCCAAGCAGGTCAGCGCCGCCGTCGGGATCTTGAACGTGGTCGAGGAGCACGCGCCCGAGGTCCTCGCATCGTGAGCACCCCGCCCTCCCCGTCCTGCATCTTCGCTCGCGCCATTTCTTCCTGGACGTGGGCCGTGCGTTCGACGATCATCGCGAATGAGGATCTCGGGGGTTGGGGGAATTGAGCGAAGATTCGGAACAGGTCGTCAGCCGGGCGTTCCGTCCGCGTGCGAGACTGCTGCAGCTGCTCGGCGATCAGCTGATCGGATCGCCGCGCCTGGCGCTCTTCGAGCTGGTGAAGAACGCCTACGATGCGGATGCCGACCGCGTCGAGATCACGTTCCACGACGTGGATGGCCCTGATGCCCGTATCACGGTCCGCGACAACGGCCAGGGCATGTCCATGGACACGCTCGTGGACGTGTGGCTCGTGCCGGGCGACGACCATCGCCAGCTCGACCGAGAACGGGACCTCCGCTCCCCGCGCTACCGCAGGCTGCCGCTCGGCGAGAAGGGCGTCGGGCGCTTCGCCGTGCACAAGCTCGGGGACCGCATCCGGCTGACCACCCGGGCGAGGGACCGGCTCGAGTGCGTCGTCGAGTTCGACTGGGACCGACTGCTTGAGCAGCGCTATCTGTCCGAGGCCGAGGTGACCATCGTCCAGCGCGACCCGGAGGTGTTTACAGTCGCGACCGGCACCCTTATCCAGATTGGCCGCCTGCGCGACCCCGCCTGGACCAGGGGCGAGATTCGCGACCTGTATCGCCAAGTCACATCGATCGCTTCGCCGTTCGGGGACCGCGACGACGACTTCCGCGTGGAGATGGCGGTTCCGGAGCATCCGGATTGGCTTGACCTGCCCAGTGTCGACCAGCTCCTCGGCATGGCCCCGTACACGTTCGAGTTCGACTTTGACGGCGCGCGTCTGCGCTACCACTACGAGTTCCGCGGCATCCCGGGCATCAGGCTGGAGCCACGCCTTGTCGAGCGCGAGGAGGCGCACTTCCAGCTGCCGCCCCCGCACGAGCCGGACGACCTCGATCCCGCGGACGGTCCGCGCGCGCGCGGAGGACGCAGGCCGGTTGCGAATGCATCTATGCTCGACGGCATCGGACCTATCTCGGGCCGCTTCTTCATCTTCGATCGCGACAAGAAGATCCTGCCGCGCTACCCGAACGTCCAGTTCATTGAGCGGTACTTGAACCAGAACGGCGGCGTCCGGATCTACCGCGACGGTATGCGGGTCTACAACTACGGCGAGCCGAGCGACGACTGGCTGGGGCTAGACCTCCGGCGCGTGAACGAACCCACCAAGCGTCTCAGCCGCAACATCACCGTTGGCGTTGTAGATCTCGACCTGTCTACGAGCACCGCGCTGCACGAGAAGACGAACCGTGAGGGCTTCGTGGAGAACGGGGCCTACTGGCGCCTTCAGCGGATCGTCCTCGGTGCCCTCTACGTCCTCCAGGCCGAACGCAACGTCGACAAGGACCGCATCCGGCGGGTGGTCGGCGAGCCCGGTGAGGCCGGGTTCGGGCTCGATGGCCCTCTTCGCGAGCTGCGGGCGCTCGCGCGGGAGCACGGCGTCGACGTGGTGCTCGAGCCCGCCGTCCGCCGGATCGAGAGCGAGTACACGACTCTTCGCGAGAACTTCGCGCGGTCCGGCGTGTCGCATGCCGGCCTAGCGGTCATCTTCCACGAGGTCGAGCGCGGCGTCCGGGTGCTGACGAGTTCGATCAGCGATCCGGCGGTCAGCATGGATAGCCTCCGGGAGCAGGCGGGCCAGCTCCAGAGCGTTCTCGAGACCTCGAGCCAGCTCCTGCGAAACACGGAGAGCAGGGCCGGTTCGCTGCGCGAGGTCGTCCGCACTGCGCGCGATCTAAGCCTGATCCGGTTCCGCCTTCACGGTATAAGGCTCAACTGCCCAGCGCTGCAGGAGGGATCGCCGGATGCGCGGCCGGTCTTCACGCCCGGCCTTGCGCTGGGAGCGCTGACCAACCTGATCGACAACGCGGTCCACTGGGTCAAGGTCAGGCATCCCGAGCCGGGCGAGAGGCGCATCTACGTGAACGTCGTGCCGGACTACGATGGCGGTCCGGCGATCGTCGTCGCGGACAACGGCCCCGGGTTCCAGGACGATCCGGAGGTGATGGTGGCGCCCTTCTTCACCCGCCGCCCCGGTGGCAGCGGCCTCGGTCTGTACTTCGCCAATCTCGTTATGGACTTGAACGGCGGACGCTTAGAGTTCCCGACGCCGGAGAGGGCGGAAGTGCCGGCAGGTTTCGATGGCGCGGTCGCCGCGCTAGTGTTCCGGGAGCCTTGATGTTTAGCCCTTCCCGTTACATCGCCATCGACGACGAACGCTCCGAGCTTGTGCCGTTGGTAGAGGCGCTGCACCGGATTGGAGCGCCGTGCGTCGGCATCCACTTTGACCCGCCGGGGCTTCCTGAGCCTTCGCTTTTCGCGGGCATCCGAGTGCTGTTCACCGATCTTCACCTGATCAAAATCGCCGCGTCGCCGACGCAGAACTACGACGCCGTCGCCCAAATCATTCTGACGTGCGTGCCTGCCGATCATGGGCCCTACCTTCTCGTGCTCTGGACATCGCACGAGGAGGAACGTCAGGCGCTAGCTGACCGGCTCGAGGTCGCGTTGGCGGAGGCGCCGGAGAAGATGCCGCTCGCCGTGCTCGGACTTGACAAGGGCCGCTTCCGCGCGGGCGACGGCTGGAACGGTCCGGCCCTGCAGGACGCCTTGCGGGAGCAGGTGGCCGGAATTCCGCAGCTCGCGGCATTGATGAGCTGGGAGCGCGACGTGCTGGCGGCCGCCAACGCGACGCTCGCGCTGGTCGGCGGCTTGGTTCCGCCGGACCAGCGCACGCTCGGCGCTTATGCCGGCGGTCTCGATCGCGCGCTCAGTCTTCTCGGGCTGGCAGCCGCTGGATCGGCCAGCGCAAGAGGCGATCCACGGGCCGCGGTGGCCTCGGCCCTCGCACCGGTTCTTGCCGACAGGATCATGAACCAGGGCGACCCACACAATTCGGCGGCGCTCTGGCAGCGCGCAGTGACTTTTCCGCAGGGCGGTCAGCTCACCGCCACGCAGAAGGCCAGCATGCACCGGGTAGTTCACTTCGCCGTCCCGCCGGCCGAGGCAGTGGAGCGAACCGACTGGGGTGCAGTCATCCCATTCGGCGCGGAGCAGCGCGAGGATGCGGCCATGCTGGCACGTTTCGGCGCGACCGAGACGCATCTCCGCTCCCAAGAGTTCAAGCTAAAAATGACGAGGGTCGCTGATGGACGGCTGGTGCTGGTCCGCGGTGGCGCGGCGTGCGACCAAGCCCAGAGCAATCCGGGTCCGATGCCGATGATGCTTGGGCTGCTCGCCCCGGCGAGCGCCCTGCAGCAGGGGAGCAGGAGCGCCGCGGTGCACTCCTGTCCGGAGCAGGTGCTCTTGCCCGGGGACGCGGAGCCGTCGTCGCTCCTCGTCAGTGCTCGATACACCTCGACGATGGTGCCCGCGGACCTCGTCGACTGGCCCGATCCCATCCTGCGCATCCGCGAGCAACTGCTCATGACGATCCTTGTCCACTCAGCGACGCATTCGTTTCGTCCCGGCACGCTGAGGTTCTGACGTGGCCAGGAACCTGCCTTTCCACGTAGTCGATCTCTTCGCGGGTCCGGGCGGACTCGCCGAGGGGTTCGCGTCCGTACAGACGGACGGGGAGCGACCCTTCCGCATCGCCCTTTCGGTCGAGAAGGATCCAGTCGCCCATGGCACGCTCCGCTTCCGGGCGTTCCTGCGGCAGTTCCCGGAAGGTTACCCCGACCGCTACTACGAGTTCCTGAACGATGGCATCGAGGAGCCGGACTGGGCGACTGAGTTCCCCGCCGAGTGGGCGGCCGCTGAGGCCGAGGCACTACTGCTCGAGCTCGGCAGCGAGGGTGCGGCCGAGAAGGTCCAGCCGCTCGTCGACCGCGTTCGCGACGGTTCTGCCGGTCGCACGGTGGTCATCGGTGGCCCCCCCTGCCAAGCCTACTCGATCGTGGGTCGGGCGCGGAACAAGGGCAAGGCAGGCTACAAGCCCGCTAAGGACGGGCGGCACTTCCTCTACCGCGAGTACATTGCGATCCTCGAGCGAATCCGCCCGGCCGCGTTCGTCATGGAGAATGTGAAGGGGATTCTCTCCTCCTCAGTGGACGGCAAGGCGATCTTTTCGCAGGTCTTAGCCGACTTACGTGCCATCGGTGGCGAGACCCGCGCCTACGAGCTCCTTGCCTTCGTGCGGGCCGGCGACGGCTCGGTCCGGCTCGTTCCGACGCTGGAGCCGCGCGACTTCATCATCTGCGCCGAGGACTTCGGCGTTCCCCAGGCCAGGCACCGGGTCATCATTATCGGCGTCCGCCGTGATGCGGTTGCCCGGGATCTCCTATTCAGGGTTCCGGACGCGTCGGCGGCCTGGGCCGCCTCCGCGCCCGCGAGGGCGAGCGTACGGCACGTCCTGACCGGACTCCCGGCGCTACGGAGCGGCCTCAGCAGCGGCGACTCTTCCAGAGACTGGGCGAGCCGGATGCGAGAGGCGATGAAGACCGTCGCGGCCGCGACTGCGGGCGGAAGCGACGCGCTCCGGAAGGTCCGGGAGGTGTTGGTCGGCATGGAGAGCCGGTTCGCCCCCCCCAGCCTACTGCCCCCCCGGACCGGCGACGATGTCGGCACCATGCACCCCGACTGTCCGCCTGGACTCAGGCAATGGCTCATCGATTCTCGGTTGCGGAAGGTCACCGGCCACGCGAGCAGGGGGCACATGCCGTCCGATCTCGCGCGGTACCTGTTCGTCGCCACCTTCGCCTTGGCGCACGGCCGGTCGCCGGTCGCGCGCGAGTTCCCCGCGGCGCTCGCTCCCGACCACCGGAACTGGGACAGCGGGCACTTCGCCGACCGGTTCAGGGCGCAGCTTTGGGACGCCCCATCGACGACGATCACGAGCCACATCGCAAAGGACGGCCACTACTTCATCCACCCGGACCCAGCGCAGTGCCGCGCACTCACCGTCCGCGAGGCGGCCCGGCTCCAGACCTTTCCCGACAACTACCGGTTCCTTGGAAACAGGACCCAGCAGTTCGTTCAGGTGGGCAACGCCGTCCCGCCCCTGCTCGCGAGGCAGATCGCCGAGGCGCTACACAGTCTTCTTACCGCCAGCACCGCTAAGCCAGACCAAGACATCGGGATGCCGTCTGCGGACGCGCGACTTTCTGCTCGGCCCGGGGACGACGGCGACGACCGCGGCCACCAGAACGTCGTCGCCCTCGACGGCGTCGAGGCGCCGGCTGACGACAACGAGCTGCGTGATCGGGCTGCGCAGCCCGTCCGGCACCAAGTGCTGCGGCTTAAAGAGCAGAGGGATGTCCGCGGCAGGAACGTGCCGTGGCGTAAGGTGCGCTCGGGGCGCCGGCGATGATGATGACAATGCCGGCGTTGGCAGGGCTTCGCCATTAGACTAGCCTGATGGAGAGTACGTTGGAGATGGCGGTAGAGCGATGACGATCACGATACTCGGCTCAGCGGTCGACGTCCGCACCGGCACGCCGGTCGTCTACGCGCAGATGACCATGCCGGAATATCTGGCGATCGTTGGCAAGAGGTTCGAGGACTTCCACCTCCAGCGCCGGCGCGAGAAGCACAAGGCCTATGGTCGGCTCGAGGCCGACATCAGGGACGGCGCCCTTCTTCCCTCGATCACGCTTGCCGTGAAGCTGGAGAGGGTCGCAGACATCATGCCTTCCTATGATGATTACCGGACGGACCCTGGGAGGGCCGGCCCGCTCGCAGCAGCGCTGAACACTCCTGGAACCGTGGACATCTTGGATGGACTGCAGCGCACCTACATCATGCGGGATCTCGCGGAGAAAGGGGAGACCTTCAAGCCGGATCAGAGGATCCTCGTCGAGTTCTGGCTCGAGCGGGACCTGCACAACCTCATTTACCGCATCATCGTTCTGAACGCCGGCCAGAAGCCGATGTCGATCCGGCACCAGCTCGAGCTGCTCTTCTCGTCTCTGCAGGAGTCCATTCTGAAGCGCCTACCGGGCTTAGAGATCTATCTCGAACGCGAGAACACCCGCCGCACCAAGCCGAAGAAGTTCGCCTTCGATGTCGTCGTGAACGCCTACCAGGCGATGATCACCGGTTCTCCGGAAGTCCAGAAGACCAACCTCGTCGCTAACGAGCTCATCGAAAACAGTGCGCTGGATCTCGGCGAGCAGGGCGTCTCGGAGCAGTTCGATCGCTTCGTCGAGATGCTGAAGAGGTACGTCGAATTCGACGATCAGACTGCGCGGATCTACGAGGAGGGGCTGATGATCGCGGATGTCGATGACGACGCGAACCCTCGCGGGACTGGTCAGAAGGGTTCGGCGGGCATCGCAAACTGGTTCGCGACGAGCAACGTCATGGCGTCATTCTTCGCCGCGGTCGCTCAATTCGGAAATACCGACCAGCGGAGGCGCCGGGCGGGGGAGGCGCTTGAGGCACTGGGGCGCATCCTACAGGACGCATCGAAGGCATCGGACCCCCTCGGGCTGGAGGAGTTCGCGAAGCTCCGGTCCGGGTTCAATCCGCGCAAGGTCAATGTCGGCGTCGCCACGCGCCGGCTTCTCACCAACGGCTTCAAGGAGTTCTTCCGGGAAGGCGGCGACGTTCCGCTGGCCGACTGCTGGACAATAGCGGTCGAATGAATGGAGGCCGGTGAGATCACCGCCGCCGCGGCGGCCGGGCTCCTGCCCAAGGTTGAAGACGTCGACCCCGCCACGGCTCGCATGGAGGGTGACTACCTCATCGTTGGCGGCCGCGTCGCCATGCCCGTAGACGGGGTCGCCTGGGCGCTCGATCGGGCGAGCGATCTTCTGATCTTGGATGAGCTCAGCGCACCACTCGGCGTTCTCTGTCTCGTCGCCGGCCGTGACGCGAGGAACCTGCAGGAGCTCACGCGCTACGAGTACACGGCGCTGCTGGCGGACGCGCCCAGCGTAGATACCCTGCTGGGTCCGGTGCGCTTCTCGCGCGACTATGCCGTCATCGAGGAGGTGGAATTCGGACGTTACCTAGAGCACTATCGGATGGGGTCCGCGATCTGGGGCGGGTTCAGCCACGGAACGTCGCCTGGGAGTGGATCGGGCACCGTCGCCGAGATCCGGGCGCGAAGGGATGTAATCGCCCCCACCTCGCACCACGAGAGCTCTTTTCGCCGCCTCACGCGCGCCACCGGTCCGCGCGAGCAGTTCCTCCGCATGTATCACACGGTGGAGCTGCTGTTCGATTACGTCACCTACCGCCATCTGGTAAAGGCGGGCGACGACCTCGTCGATTTTGGGAAGATTATGTCGTCCTATCAGCGTGCCGAACTGGCGCGGCTGAAGGGGATCGTGCGCGAGTTTTGTCGGAACTTCGACGCGATCGCTGCGACGATGACTAAGCTAGAGCAGTTCCTCGTCCCAGCGCAGGAGATGTTCCAGCTGCACGGCAAGGATGGGAACCCGCTCTCCGACGAGCCGAAGTGGAATGCGTTCCGGGATCTAATCGAGGCTGGCCCGCTTGCCCGTTCAAGCGCGAAGACCACCATCCTCGCGAAGAACGACGAGGCTTTCGACACCCTGATCGCAAACTTGGCCGCCTACCAAATCTACCGGATGAGGAGTTCGATCGCGCACAATCGCATCGGCGAGTATCTGCTGACGGACGCGGACGACGCGATGATCACGGGCTTCGGCCTGCCGCTGCTGCAGGAGGTGGCGGAACAGGTGTTCAGCAGCTCGGAGCTCGCCGCATTGGTCACCTGAGACGGTGAAACGAATAGGGGGGCGCGTCGGAAGGCGAATTGGAAGGTCGGGGACAATCTCATACAATGTAACGGTTCACATCGGCGAGAGCATCGCGATCGCCAAGCATGTGATTTGCCCGACCGTGATCCGGGCAACCATCCAGACCGACTCAGGGCCGATAGAGATGCAGTTCGACAAGCCCTATACCCAGCCAGACCGTTAACGGGCCGCTGCCACTTGTTTGCCGACTATCTTTTCGTGGCGGTCCACTGAACCTTGGTCGTGTGGACCGGTCCCGCACGACGAGGCCTCCCCGGTCCACGACATTCGCATGTACTTTGGACCAGTTCAGTTTACAGAGGCCACCTCAGGGGACCGAGGAGGCTGAATGTTAGTTGGCTATGCGCGCACTTCGACACTCGATCAAGAAGCTGGCCTAGCAGCCCAGGTGAGGGATCTGGCTGGCCTGGGATGCGAGAAGATTTTCAGCGAACAGGTATCCGCCTTGGCTCGGCGAGAGGCACTTGAATCGGCCATCGATTTTACCCGCGAAGGTGACACCCTTGTGGTGACGAAACTGGACCGTCTCGCCCGGTCAGTGAAACACATGTGGGAGATTCTCGATAGGCTCGCGTGCAAGGCCGTTGGAGTCAGAATTGAAAGCATGGGCATCGACACTGGAACACCGACGGGCAAACTGATGTTAAGCGTTTTGGCCGGGGTCGCCGAATTCGAGCGCGAAATGATGCTTGAGCGACAGCGAGAAGGGATCGCGACGGCCAAGGCCGAGGGTAAATATAGAGGCCGAAAGCCAAAGGCGCCGGGTCGTGCCACCGAGATCCTCGCCCTGCGCCAGTCCGGTGCCAGCCTGAACGCAATCTCACGGCAGCTTCGAATCGGCAAGGCCACCGTATTCCGGTTCCTTAGCGCGGTGGACGCCCCGCCCGTCGGCCAAGCCTCCTCGGATACCGACGCCCCTACTATATAAGGAGAATATGGACCGGTTTCGCACCGGCGCGAAGCTTTGCCGGTCCAGTTCACCACGAGAAGAACCGCCATGCCCTTGTCGCAGTCCGAACGTGCCGCCGTCGTCGACCGAATCGTCGAGAGTCGCTTTCCGTCTGGGGTGTTGAATTTGAGCGGCGGGGACGAAGCTGAAGAGTCGCGTCAAAATGAAATGCGCAAGGACGCGACGTCGGAGCGCGCTCGCCTGCTGGCTTTGTCGGACGACGATCTTGAAAGCGAATTGGAGTTCTCGGGCGCCGCGGATATGGGTCTCATAGCCCCGCAGCAGGCGCGATCAGCGCCAAAGGGCCAGCCCTCGAACGAACGGCTTTCTGACGGACTTACGACCCGAACGAAGGTCGCTGCATCGATCGAGAAATTGCGGTCCAGATACGGCGACGCCCGCCCCAGCGGCGTTTCCGAAAAAAACATGCTGACCCGGCTCAATCTCGACCTGAGGTCCGACGGCAAGGACGAAGTCAGCGTCGAGACGCTCCGGCGAGCGAAGAAGGCTGCATGGCCTGGCTGACAGCAGTTGGCCGAATTTGACTGTCTTTGACATTGGCGTCCCGAGCCCGGTTTCTGCGACATTTCGGCATCGCGATGATCCCGAAACCGAAAGGCAGAAACATGAGCGACTCCAACGACTACAAGGCCCTGCCGGCCGCCAAACCCAGCGTCTTCGATGATCTCAACGCCGTCCGCATCAACCCTTCGGATATGCTTCACGAAGTTGCAGAAGTCCTCGCCACTATCCCTGTACGCAAGCCAGCGCGCCAGGAGTTTTTCCGCATCTGCCCAGATTCGGAAATGTCGCTGACCACAGCAGTCTTCATCGACAAACAGGACCGAGATACGACCTACTTCGTGTCACCGGCGATCCGGGGCGCGATGTCGGGTGAAGAGCGGATCGCCACGCTATACCACTTCGTCACCACGACCGGGGTCATGGGCATCTGGCCGATTGCCTTGCCGCTTGAGGGCAGACAGTGCGCTTGGACCGGCTCGAAGCTGATGGCGATCGAAGAGGCAAAAAGGGGCTGGGTTCGGATAGTGGCCGACACAAATCTCGGCGCCTACCGCATCTACCGCGCCCAGGGAGCTCTCGAAGACGCAAAGTTCTCGACTATGTCGATCAATGAGATGCTGAAGATCGCATTCAACGGCCGCGTGATCGAGACCGAGGACCATCCCATTATCCACCGGCTGCGGGGTCTTTGAATCATGGTTGACCTCAAGGGCAAGGGCGGCGGCGTGACCGCCGCCTTCAAGGAAATTTGGTTTGTTGACTTCGAGTTCAACGGCGAGCCGGAACGACCGAATCCTGTCTGTATGGCGGCTCACGAGCTGAAGAGTGGCCGAATCCTGAAGCTGTGGCGGACCCAGCTTAACCGGTTGACCCAGGCTCCTTTCGACGTTGGCCCGGATAGCCTCTTTGTCGCTTACTTCTCGCCAGCGGAATTTTCCTGCTTTCTGGAGCTGGGCTGGCCTCTCCCCGAGCGCGTGCTCGACCTTTTCGTTGAGCACCGGGTCCAGACGAACGCGTTCGACACCCGGGTCGGGAACTCGCTGTTGGGCGCTATGGCCATCCGGGGCATCGGACACATTGACGTTGCAGAGAAGGAGCGCCTTCGCGAGCTGATTCTCGGCAGCCAGTCTTGGTCGATATCGGAGCGAGCGGAGATCCTCGACTATTGCAGAAGTGACGCTGTCGCCCTGGAAGCTTTGTTTCGCGAGATGACGCCCGAGATTGATTTGGGCAGGGCCTTGCTGCGTGGCCGATACATGACTGCTGTTGCCAAAATCGTGCGCAACGGGATCCCAGTCGATCATGAGATTTACCGCCGAGCCTGTGACAATTGGGTCGGCATGAAGGCCGGCCTCATCGCAGATGTAGATCGCCAGTTCGGAGTCTTCGAGCAGACGACATTCAAGATCGACCGGTTCGCCAGATTTTTGGCTGCCACCGGTATTCCTTGGCCTCGCCTCCCTTCGGGCTCGCTCGCGCTGGACGATGGAGCGTTCAACAGGATGGCCGACAGCTATCCGAGTATCCGCCCACTTCACGAGCTGCGCAGGACCCTGGCTAGGATGAACGGGGCCGGGCTGCAGATAAATTCCGACGGGCGGAACAGGTGCGCGCTTTCGCCCTTTTCGTCAGTGACCGGCCGGAACCAGCCATCGACTTCGAAGCAGATCTACGGGCCTGCGCGATGGATGCGCCAACTGATCAGGCCCGAAGCTGGAAGCGCCTTAGCATACGTAGACTGGGCAGCCCAGGAGATCGGCATCGCCGCCGGACTATCCGGCGACGAGCGACTTGGCGACGCCTATTCCTCCGGCGACCCTTATATGCGGTTCGCGATCGACGCAGGACTTGCACCGACCGGGGCCAGTGCCCTGTCGCACCCAGATGTACGAAGGGTTTGCAAGGCGATCGTTCTGGGCGTCGGCTACGGTATGGGAAAGGATGCGCTGGCAGCGAAGGCCGGAATCACAACCGTGGAAGCTGCTGATTTGCTGTTGAGGCACAAGCGAATCTACAATCGCTATTGGCGATTTATCCAAGAAGCGGTCGATAGCGCCTACATCAACCGTGGGCTTCAGTCGACTTTCGGGTGGAAGGCCCGTGTCGGCCGCGAAACTAGGCCAACTTCGTTGATGAACTTTCCAATGCAAGCCAACGGGGCTGAGATGATGCGGATCGCGGCCATAGCCGCTGTCGAGGAGGGGATTCGAGTAGCTGCCCCGGTGCATGATGCGTTTCTTATCGAATGCCCAATCGGAGAATTGGATGCGCGGGTAGCAGAGATGCAGGCAATCATGACCAGAGCGGGCGAGGCCGTCTGCGGTCTGTCGCTCAGGACAGACGCTGCCGTCGTCCGGGCGCCTGACCGGTTCATGGACGAGAAGGGTGCCGACATGTGGGCGCGAATTGTTGGCAGGCTTCACGGGGAAGATCACGATGAGGGCTGAACGCAAGAAGACCTTTGGCCGCTCCTTCTCAGAGGTCGAAGTCGGCACTCCATTTTCTGTAGCTAAGGCTCAGCGGAAGAAGGCCAGATTCCTGAGAGGGCCAATCCCGTTCGAGCAAATCGCTACTGCTTCCAAGCTGGAGGGAAAATGCTTGGCGGTTCTGGTCGCTGTCTACCATCAGCAGGCATTGACCGGTTCTGACTGGGTTTCGATGCCAAGGCACCTATTGGATGACCTCGGCGTCGATAAGGATGCGAAATCTCGCGGCCTCCGTCTGCTCGCTGCTCATGGTTTGGTGGAATTGTACCAGCGTCCGGGCGCTAGTGCCCGGGTCAGGTTGGCGCCGACCCTAAGTACCGCAAAGTCGGTCGGGAGCGGTCATGACGCGAGAGCAGCGAGAGCGCTACAAAAGTGCTCTGGTCGAGACGATTTCGAGATTGAGAAGGCCGCTGTTCCATGTCACGGCGATGCTGGCGCCGAATTCGACTTGTCCAGCCCTTGAGGATGCGTTGGTTGGCTGGGCGGCGCGCGTCGATCGCTTTTACCTTGGCCGGAGTTGGCACAAGTCGGAATGCCGAATGGCGGGACTAGCATTTTTCGAGCTCTATCCCGACATTCATGGCCACTTGGTAGTCGCGCCGCCCAGCAAAGCCTCGGCGCTGCACTTTCTGCTAAACGCTCAGTTTTGGTTCGCGCCTGACCGTGTCGTTGAGCTTCGAGGATCCCGCCCTAGGCCAATCGCAACCAAGGGCAAGATGATGATTCAACAGGTCGCCGATACAGATCTGGATCTCGCCCGAGTCGTAGCCTACTCTGCCAAAGAGATAGAGTACCGGAACGGCGCCATGACCGACTGGAAATTCATCCGCGATCTTTCCCGTCACTAACGCCTTTTGCCATTATCGTCTTTGCGGCTTCCTTCGCCACGCGTCGGTCGCCCCGGTCCGGAAATAGCAACCGGGTATCGCCAATCTCCGTCACCAGTCTGGTGTGGAGAATGACAGAATATTGAACCCGGGCGGCTCCGCCACTGCGCGGCTGGCTCTAGGTCATGACAAGACCCTTGATGGTTTGAAGCTCGGTCGGCTTCAACGTCTGGCGAGGCCCTCCTAGGTCTCCTATATGCGCTTCCGCATGATCATGAGGGTTTCGCAATGCCAGTGTTGTTTAAGAATGATCAATGGGCAGTCGACGAGTTCGGCCTTGTCTCCGTTCCGCCAGCATCACCCAGCGAGTACCTGATCGCCGCCGAGGCCCTGCTTGAAAGAGGGGGCGTTGGAGGCGGGCAACTCTACGACTGGCCATTTCAGGTGCTGGAAAAGAGCTGGGTCGACGAGGACGCCTTTATCAAGGCCTTTCGGCGGTCGATTGAAATCCACGCGGGTCGATACCCAGGCCGAGTTGATCATGACGTCTTGGAAAAAAGCATCGCCGCTGCTCTCGCCAGGAAGGCCAAAACCCGCTCCGGCACATAGCAGTCGAACTCGACCCATGTAACGCCCTGTCCATGCCCAAACAATCAGGGTACTGAGACGCCCCTGCAAAAGGGGTGCGCCATGTGGATATGTTTCAAAGAAGGGTTTGTTTCAGCGGTTCGGGATCAAAACAACCCAGACAATCTGGTCGTCCGGGCCCGGAACCTCAGCCATCTGGAAGCGCTCTTTCCTAACCAGGAGATCACCATGTCGCCCGACGCCGACTACGCATGTCGGGTTTATGCTTCCAAGGCTGAGTTCAGCGACCTTCTGGCCAGGAAATCTGCGGCTATCGACTATCCGAACTTCAAGGCCAGCGTGGTGGATCGGCGTCTTCATCAGTTGTACGCCGAGTTCTGGCGGCTCCACCTGCGCTACCAATGGGCCAACGGCAATTAGCGTTGCCTGTCCGCCGGAAATAATGATCGATAAACTTGGCTTTCACCGGCGGTTGAATCGGCCGGTCGGGGATGGACGAGCCGGTTCGTGCCGTCCTTGAAGAAGACGTTGAAATGACGCGCCGAACGGTCCGGCACTCTGAAATCTGAGGCCGAGGAACGGCCATCGCCCCCATTGAAGAAGTCGTGCTCTTCTCTTGTCATCTCGATGAGGTTTCCGGCATTTGGTCCCCTGTCACCCAAAGTGGCAACTTCGACCCCCGAGACGAGTGACTTGAGCCTACCGGCCAAATTTGCGCGAAGCCTATATCTGTCGTCTCCGGCGCGGCTACGCATGTCGGACACTAGGTTCTGAATCTCTTCACGGCTCTCGACGAAATTGGCCATCTCAGCGTCGATGCGACGCCGCTCCCCCACGAGCCGGTCGCTATCTACTGATAGCCCGTCGATTTCCTGCTGAACTCTGGCGAGCTCGCCCTTCAAGAAGTCGGTTGGCATTTCCTGGTCGAGCAGTAGCCGGAACGTCCTGTCTCGCTCCTTCTCAAGCCGAACCAGTTTGCCCTCCAGTGATTGAAGCTCCCTCTCGATGTTCTGTCGTTCGCAGGAATCACCCTGGGGCTGGAGGAGTGACTCGAGATCGATCTCTTCGACGAACGTCAAGAACGATGACTCAAAGTCATCGTAGCGCCAAGCCACGTTGTCACAGCCGAGGCCCCGCCGCGCGTTGTCGCAGGTTAGGTACACACCGCCCTTTGGACCTTGGCCCTTGTTGATGAAGTGCATCTGCGCACCGCAATACGCGCAGCGAGCCAACCCGGAGAACAGGTTGCTGACGAACTGGCCCTTTCGCCCGGCTCCACCGACTCGTCGCTGTGAACGCCCAGCCTGGACCATGAGATAGAGTTGCTCATCAACGACCGGTGGAAAGTAGTTCGGGATGACGGCCCCTGTGGCGATCCGCCGACCGTCGACAATCCTGTGCGGCTGGTATTCCCCGATGGCTGCGCGACTGGTGAGGATTTTCCCGATGTACGAGGTCTGCCACCCCTTCGATCGACCAAACGGTGCGACACCTGATTTGTTCAGCCGTCTTGCAATGGCGTAGCTGCCAAGGCCAGCCGCCGCATCCTCGAAGATTGATCTCACGACCAGGGCACGTTTTTCATTCACCTCGAAGGATTTGCGATCCAAAGACAAGGACAGCCAAGCCGGCGACAGCGCTGTCAGCTTCCTGTCATCTATCTTGTCACGCTTGTTCGTCCATGCCGCGCTCAACCGGCGGCTCTTCATCTGCGATTCCTCGTGGGCTCGGCTCATGATCGCCAGCGACACGACCAACTGGCTGAAGTCCGTTGTTTCGGCGGTGTAGACTTGGCCATCCGCCAGCGTGACGAGCCTAACTCCGGCCTTGATCAGATCCGTGAAGATCGAGAGCGACGTGAAGACATTTTGCCGGCTAAGGCGATCAAGGGATTCGACCAAGAGGTATGAACCGACGGGGACCTGGCCATTCCTGACTGACCGCAGGAACCGGCCGAGGCTGGATTCCGCCGCGAGGTTGGCGCCCCTGAAGGCCGACACACCTAGGTCTTCCAGCTGGAACTCTTTGACTAGTTCCAGCTCGTGGTCCTTGGCGTATTCCTCCGACAGTTCGAGCTGACGGCGACGGCTGTCGCCCCGCAGCTGAATATCGGTCGACATCCGGATGTAGGAATACGCTCTCGGGCGGCTGGGTAATTTTCTTGCCATGCCGGACCGAACTATACGCCATTGTCATCAGTGTCAATTAATTGACCATAATGTCTTGATGATCGGGCCGCCTGGATCGGGCAAGTCGATGCTGGCGCAGCGGCTGCCGTCGATCCTGCCGCCGCTGGCGCCGAAGGAGCTTCTGGAAGTCTCGATGATCGCCTCGGTGGCGGGAGAACTCGGCGAAGGCAAGCTGACCGACCGGCGGCCGTTCCGCGCGCCGCACCATTCGGCCTCGATGGCGGCGATGGTCGGTGGCGGCATACGCGCCCGGCCGGGCGAAGTGTCGCTCGCCCATCACGGCGTGCTGTTCCTCGACGAGTTTCCCGAATTCACGCCGCAGACGCTCGACGCGCTGCGCCAGCCGCTGGAGACCGGCGACTGCATGATCGCGCGCGCCAACCATCGGGTCACCTATCCGGCGCGCATCCAGCTGGTCGCGGCGATGAATCCGTGCCGCTGCGGCATGGCGGGTGAGCCGGGCTATCGTTGCCTGCGCGGCGAGCGCTGCCGCACCGATTATCAGGCGCGCATCTCGGGCCCGCTGCTCGACCGCATCGATCTCAGGATCGAGGTACCGGCGGTGTCGGCCAGCGACCTGATTCGGCCTGACCGGGCGGAGAAGAGTGCTTCCGTGGCGCTGCGCGTGGCACGGGCCCGCACCATCCAACGCGAGCGTTTCGAACGGCTCGGCGTCAGCGCCACGACCAACGCGCATTGCGCGCCGGCGGTCATCGAGGAGATCGCCATGCCGGATGCCGCCGGCCTGTCGCTGCTCAAGGACGCCAGCGAGAAGCTCGCCTTTTCAGCGCGGGCCTATCATCGCGTGCTGAAAGTGGCGCGCACACTGGCCGATCTCGACGCCAGCGAAACCGTCGGCCGCATCCATCTGGCCGAGGCGATTTCCTACCGCATGAGTTCGGAGCGCGTGGCGCAGGCGGCGTGACGCCCCCTCGCCCTTCAAGGCTGGAAACGCAAGCGGCGGCACCTTGCCCTTGGCTCTGATGAAACTTCGGCTCAGTCCGAGGCGCGTGCCTTCAGTTCCAGCCGCCGCGCGTGCAGCACCGGCTCGGTGTAGCCGTTGGGCTGGATGCGGCCCTTGAAGACCAGGTCGCAGGCGGCCTGGAAGGCGATGGAGTTGTCGAAGTCGGCCGCCATAGGCTGATAGAGCGGGTCGCCGACATTCTGCAGGTCGACGATGGCCGCCATGCGCCGCAGGGAATCCATCACCTGGATGCGCGAGCAGACGTCGTGATGCAGCCAGTTGGCGATGTGCTGGGAGGAAATCCGCAGCGTGGCGCGGTCCTCCATCAGGCCGACATCGTTGATGTCGGGGACTTTCGAGCAGCCGACGCCCTGGTCGATCCAGCGCACGACGTAGCCCAGGATGCCCTGCGCGTTGTTGTCGAGCTCGCGCTGGATCTCGTCCGGCGTCCAGTTCGGCCGCACGGCCACCGGCACCGACAGGATATCGTCGAGCTTGGCCTTGGGCCGATTCTTCAGCGCCGCCTGCACGGCGTGGACATCGACCTTGTGGTAGTGCGTGGCATGCAGCGTCGCCGCTGTCGGCGACGGCACCCAGGCGGTGTTGGCGCCGGCCTTGGGGTGGGCGATCTTCTGTTCCAGCATCGCCGCCATCAAATCCGGCATCGCCCACATGCCCTTGCCGATCTGTGCGTGGCCGGCCAGCCCGCATTCGAGCCCGGTGTCGACATTCCAGGCCTCGTAGGCGGAAATCCAGGCGGCCTGCTTCATGTCGCCCTTGCGGATCATCGGGCCGGCTTCCATCGAGGTGTGGATCTCGTCGCCGGTGCGGTCGAGGAAGCCGGTGTTGATGAACACCACACGTTCCCTGGCGGCGCGGATGGCCTCCTTGAGGTTGACGGTGGTGCGCCGCTCCTCGTCCATGATGCCCATCTTGATGGTGTTCTTCGCCATGCCGAGCAGGGCTTCGACGCGGTCGAATATCTCGACGGCGAAGGCGACTTCCTCCGGCCCGTGCATCTTGGGCTTCACGACATACATCGAGCCGGCGCGGGAGTTGGCGCGGCGACCCTTCGGCGCGACATCGTGCAGCGCGATCGACGCCGTCATCGCCGCATCCATGATGCCTTCCGGCACCTCGTTGCCGTCGCGATCCAGGATCGCCGGATTGGTCATCAGGTGGCCGACATTCCTGACCAGCATCAGCGAGCGGCCGGGCACGGTCAGCGTGCCGCCGGCGGGCGCGGTGTAGGCGCGGTCGGGGTTGAGCTTGCGAACAAAACTCTTGCCGCCCTTGGTGATCTCTTCCGCCAAATCGCCCTTCATCAGGCCGAGCCAGTTGCGGTAGACGACGACCTTGTCCTCAGCATCCACCGCCGCGACCGAATCCTCGCAGTCCTGGATGGTGGTCAATGCCGATTCCAGGATGACATCGGCGATGCCTGCCGGATCGGTCCTGCCGATCTGGTTGTTGCGGTCGATGACGATCTCGATGTGCAGGCCGTTCTTGACCAGGAGCACGGCTTCAGGGTTGGCGGCGTCGCCGCGATAGCCGGCGAATTGCTTGGTATTGGCGAGTGTCGTGACACCGGCACCCTCGCCCAGCCGCAGCATGCCGTTGATAAACGAAAGCCCGTTGACGCCCGCCCACTTGCCCGAGGTGAGCGGCACCGACTGGTCGAGGAAGTCCTTAGCCCAGGCAACCACCTTGGCGCCGCGCGCCGGATTGAAGCTCTTGCCTTTCCCGGCGCCGTCGGTTTCGGGAATGGCGTCGGTGCCATAGAGCGCATCGTAGAGCGAACCCCAGCGCGCATTGGCGGCGTTGAGCGCGTAGCGGGCATTCATCACCGGCACGACCAGCTGCGGGCCGGCAACGACTGCGATTTCCGGATCGACATTTTCGGTCGACACGCTGAAGGCCGGCCCCTCGGGGACGAGATAGCCAATCTCCTTCAGGAAGGTCTTGTAGGCCCCCATGTCGACGGGCGCGCTATGGTCGCGATACCAGCCGTCGAGCTTCTCCTGCATGGCGTCGCGTTTTGCCAGCAGCGCCCGGTTCTTCGGCGCCAGGTCATGGACAATGACCGAGAAGCCGTTCCAGAAGTCGGCCGCTTCGATGCCGGTGCCGGGCAGCACCTCGCCAGCCACAAAATCATGCAGCTCGCGGGCAATCCGCAATCCGGCGATCTCGATGCGATCGGTCATCAGGCTTCTCCAGATGAAAGGCTTTGCGGGCCTTTGGCATGTCAGGTTTGCCGGGTCAATTCAGCTTAGGGTGAAGGGCGAGCATTTACATCGCTTCATACGGCGTGCGCGATTCAGGTCAGGCCGAGTCGAAAATGGTGGTTTCCGAGAACCGGAGCGGAGCGTACTTTTGGGTACGTGAGCACCGGAAGTGCAGGACGCCGCCATTTGCAGGCCGGCCTGACCTGAATCTACACCGCAATCCTTGGCCTTCCCGAGGCCACCGCCACGACATGCGCCTCGATGAACATGCGCTGGGCTTCGACGGTCGAGACGCGGAATTCGGTCGCGACCTCGATCTCGGCACTGTCGGTGCCGGCATCCCTGGCGCGCTGGGCGACGATGGCGCGGACATCGGCCTCGGCCGCCGCGATCGCCGCCGCTTCATCGAGGAAATCGCGCACGGTTTCACCCGAGGCAAGTCGAAACAGGCCTTCCTTGGGCTGGCTGACCCGGGCCTCGGCCGAAACCCTGACCTGGCCGACGACGGCGCCGAGCGCGTTGGCGACGTCGGTGTCCTCCGGCACCACGCACTCATTGCCGATCAGCGGCGGCAGGCCGGCATAGTGCAGCGGCGCTGAAGCGCCGAGGCCGATGACAGGGCGGTCGAGCGCGACGCTTAGCCGGGCAATGCCGGGGTGAGAATCGACGGCGCGCTGCACCAGAGCATGCGCCACCGTCGACGCGCCATCGAGCCCGTCCTCGGCGAAGGCGGTTTCGAGGATGTATTCCGCCGACCAGCGTGTCAGCGTAACCAGCACGCGCTCCGAGATCACCTCCGGCGACGCGGCGATGGGCTGGCCGCGGCCGTCACGCTTGCGCGCGAACAGTTCGGCGCCGAGGCGAGCGGCGACCGGATCCCAGTTCGCCTGCTTGCCCAGCACATGGGCGGCGTCCGACGGCGTGAAGCCGGCGACATGCACCAGCCCGCGCGACACCAGCCGGTTCAAGGTCGCGTTCTGCGCGTTGGAGGTCAAAAGCCTGTCGACGGCGAGCGGCACCGCGCCAATCGCCTCGTAGAGGCGGGCTTCGGCGCCGGTCAATCCGGCGGCAAGCCGGTCCGGCACACCGGTGCGCACTGCAAAGCGGCCGTCCATGCGGCCGGGATTGGGCGCCCGCAATTGCCGTTCCAGTTCCGCGGTGACGGCGGAGCCATGGGCCATCCCCGCCAGCGCCAAGGGCACCAGGCGGCGGGGCCCGAGCAAGATTTTCGGGTTGAGCGCGCCATCCTCCAGCGCCACTTCGGAATCGCCGCCGAGGCCGAAGGTGCGCATGGCCACGGCCTCGACCATGGTGCGGAAGCCGCCGACGGTGGCGCCTTCCGGGTCGAGCCGCGGCCGGCCCTTGTCGAGCACGGCGACGTCGGTGGTGGTGCCGCCGATGTCGGAGACCATGGCATTGTCGAGCCCGGTCATGTGGCGGGCGCCGACCAGGCTAGCGGCGGGGCCGGACAGGATGGTCTCGATCGGTCGCTGGCGGGCAAACGCCGCCGACACCAGCGCACCGTCGCCGCGCACCACCATAAGGGGTGCGGCGATGTTGCGCTGCTCGAGAAAGCCTTCGGTTGCCGCCACCAGCCGGTCGATCATCGAGATCAGCCGGGCGTTGAGCAGCGTCGTCAGCGCCCGGCGCGGGCCGCCGAGCTTGGCCGACAGCTCGTGGCTTGATGTGACCGGCAGACCGGTCTTTTCGCGGATCAGCTCGCGGGTGGCGATCTCGTGCGCCGGATTGCGGGTCGCGAAATAAGCGCAAACGGCAAAGCCGGAGACCGACACGCCGAGTTCCGGCAGCGCTGCCTCGAGCCCCGACAGGTCGAGCTTGGCCGCATTGCCATGCACATCATGACCGCCGGGGCAGAACACCACCGGGTCGGTGCCGAGTGCAGCCTTCAGCCCGTCACGGGCGAGGTCGGCCTCGGAAAAGCCGATCATCACCAACGCCACGCGGCCGCCCTGGCCCTCGACCAGCGCGTTGGTAGCAAGCGTCGTCGACATCGAGACCAGCTTGATCGCGGTCGGATCGGTGCCGGCCTTCTGCAGCACCGCATCGACGGCGCCGGAAATGCCGACGGCCAGGTCATGCCGCGTGGTCAGCGCCTTGGCCTTGGCCAGCACCTTGCCCTTGTTCGGCCCCTCTTGCTTACCTTCCGTTTCAGACCACAGCACGGCGTCGGTGTAGGTGCCGCCGGTGTCGATCCCGAGGAACAGCGGCTTTGGCTTGGTCTTGGCGGTCATTTCTGATGGTCGTCCGGCTGGGTAAATTTGTTTCCCTGCCCTTAGCCGATACGGGGCGGCCGATAAAGACGCGAGCGCTGGGCCACGGTGGAGTTCGATCTCCCCCCACAAGGGGGATTGGCAGTTCCGCTAAGGTGTCGAGATTCAAGTCAGGCCGAGCCGAAAATGGTGGATTCCGAGAACCGGAGCGGACCGTTCTTTTCGTACGTGAGCACCGGAAGCGCAGGAAGCCGCCGTTTGCAGGCCGGCCTCACCTGAATATCGACACCTTAGCCGACAAACCCAACCTTCTTGTGTGTGCCATCGCAAAACGGCTTATTGGCCGAGTGGCCGCAGCGGCACAGGAACGCGACTGTCGTGCGGTCGACGGTATGGCCGGTGCCGGTGACGATCTCCATATTGCCCTCGAGCTTGAGCGGGCCGTTTTTCGTCGGAGTGACCTTGAGCGGGCCGTCGCGCATTTCCAGCGCCGGCGTGTCCTTCAGCGGCGGCTCGCCGGTGGCGACAAAACCCGATTTGTTGTGGCTGCCGTCGCAGAACGGCTTGTTTTCCGAAGCGCCGCACCGGCAGAGCGTGGCGCGATAGAACGTCTCGCCGTCGAGCACGATCTCGGCATGCACGGCCAGCGGACCGTTTTCCCGCAGGCGCACAGTGTTGACCACCGGCGGCTGTTCCTGCGGCCCGCCATCCTTCCTGATGTAGGTGATGGCGCCGGAGGGGCAGCTTTCGGCGATGGCGACGATCTTCTCGACGCTGGCCGCCTCGGGATGGATCCACTGCCCCGGCGCGTTGGGCACGAAAACATGCGGATCGCCGAGCACGCAGTTGCGCGAATGAATGCAGCGCTTGCCCGAGAACCCGACGTCAATCTTGTCGCTTTCGACCATACCGGCCATGGCTACGCTCCTGTTGCCTGAAGCGCGTCGCATCCAGACGGACAGACGCGGCGCGCTTTGGGTATTTGTGCAGGCAATGTTTTAACGCAATTCCCGTCGGAACCGCTTCACACTTTTTCTGGAATTGCTCTACGGCTCCAGCAGGAAAACCGTCAAGCTGGCAAACCGGTCAGGGGACCAGATCGATTTCCTCGGTCTCGCCGCCGCTGCAGGTATAGCAACAGTCCTCGCATTTTTCCTTGTTGCCGGGGCCGACGCCCCAATAGGTCTCCTCGTCGCCGTCGACCCAGGCGCCGTAACAGATCGATTCCCCTTCGTTGCAGGATATCGGCAAGGACTTGGTCTCGCCGTCATTGAGGTAGAAATCCTGGTTGTTGCCCGGCCAGACATAGTCGCGGTCCTGGCTGTAAAGCTCGAGGCGCATGGCATTGGGATGGCTGTTCTTGATGGCAAAGGTAACGTCGCCGGCATGTGCCGACGGCACGACCAGCATGACGAGAGACAGCGCGGCCAGCGTGCGGCGCGCGTAGGCATGAAACATGGTAACCCCCTGGAAAGACACGGCCTACCCGGCCGCGGGGCGACCATGGCACGCCGTGCGTGGCCGCTAAAGGGACGATTGCAACAATTCCGGACTGATTTTGGGGATATCGGAACTAAGGTACCAGATCGATCGTCTCGGTCGTGTGTTCCACGCAGATGAAGCAGCAGGTGTCGCAGGGCTGGTCGTTGTCCGGACCGACGCCGGCGGAGATGCTGTCGTTGCCGTTAACCCAGGCGCCGTAGCAGATGTGTTCGCCCTGATTGCAGGAGAGCGGCACCGATTTCTGCGAGGCGGGGTCGATCAGGAATACCTGATCGCTGCCCGGCCAGACCGTTTCGCGGTCGCGGCTGAACAGCTCGACCGCAACCGCTTCCTTGCGCAGGTTCTTGACGAAGAAGGCCATCTCGGCTGCCTCGGACGACGTGGTGAAGACCAAGGCAGCAAATGCAGCCATGCGAAACAGCGTCACGGTCTCGATCTCCCGAATCATGGCGCCAGAATCGCATGCCTGCCGGGAACTAGAAAGACGCAGGGTGCTCCGCCGCGATCTGCCGCCCCAGCCTCGTCACTTGACGCACCAGAAGGTCGAGATCCTCGCGCCGGGTGCGGTGGTTGGTGATCGCCACCCGCAGCCAGTGCTGGCCATGTACGGTGGTGTCGGAGAGTGCTGCAATGCCCTCTTCCTGCAGCCGCAGCATGATTTCGGTGTTGAGCGCCTTCGGCGCCTCGCCGGCGAGGCCCGGCTGATAGCGGAAGCAAACGATGTTGATGGTCGGCAGTGCTGCCAGCTCCAGTTCCGGCTCGGCCTCGATCAGCCCGGCGAGGTAACGCGCCTGCGCAATGTTCTGGTCGATCAGGCGTCCGAACTTGTCGGCGCCATGCTCCTTCAGCGCCATCCACACCTTGAGCGCGCGAAAGCCGCGCGACGTCTGCAGGCCGTAGTCGTGCAGCCATTCGCCGGAGGCAAGACCGCGCGGGGTCGATTCCAGGTATTCCGGCGTCACCGCGAAGGTCTTGCGATGTGCGACGGCGTCCCTGACCAGGGCGCAGCCGACCTCGAATGGCGCGTGCAGCCATTTGTGCGGATCGAGCGCGACCGAATCGGCCCATTCGATGCCGGCGACGCGATGGGCATTTTCGGGTGCAATGGCGATCAGCGCGCCGATGCAGCCGTCGACATGGAACCAGAGGTCTTCCTCATGCGCCAGTTTGGCTAGCGCCCGCAGATCATCGATCGCCCCGGTGTTGACCGTGCCGGCCGTGCCGATGACGCAGGCCGGCTTGAATCCGGCCGCGCGGTCCTCGGCGATCGCTGCGCGCAAGGCAGCGATATCGATGCGCAGGCCGGCATCGGTCGGGATGCGGCGCAGCGCCCGGTTGCCGAGGCCGAGCGCTTCCATCGCCTTGCGGTGGCAGGAGTGGATCTGGTCCGAGCCATAGAAGCGCAACGGCTTCTCGATGGCGGCAACGCCATGCTCGCGCACGTCTATGCCGGCCTTGACGTTGCGCGCCACGGTCAGCCCGATGATGTTGGCCATCGAGCCGCCGCTGACCAGCGTGCCGCCGGCGGAAGCCGGAAAACCCAGGATCTGCTTGCACCAGTTGACCACCTGGCTGTCCATCAGCCCGGCGGCGTGGTTGCCGCCGCCGAGATTGGAACCCTGGATTGCCGCCAAAAAATCGCCGAGCGCGCCAGCAAAATTGCTCGACCCCATGTACCAGGACCAGAAGCGCGGATGGATGTTGCCCATTGGATAGGACATCACAGTCCGGGAGACCTCGTCATAGACAGCGGCGAGTGGCGCCGGCGATCGCGGCAGGGGTGCCGCGAAGACATCTCTCACATCCGCCGGCATCTCCCGCCAGACGGGGCGGTCGCGCACGTCGCGCAGATAATCGACCGCATCGTCGATGACCCGGTGCGACAGGGCCTGCACATCGGCCCAGTCCTGAGGATCAAGCGTTTCCTCGGTCATGCCAAGGGTTTCCTGCACCATGTCCATGATGGGTCTCCGTCAAGCCGCCGGGAACTGGCAGCCGGGCGTCGAGCGCGACAGGGCGATCTCGTCGGCATCCATCTCGGCCTCGATTCCGTCGAACAGCGGCGTCGACATGTAGCGTTCGCCAGTGTCGGGCAGCATGCACAGGATCACCGCGCCGGCCGGCGCCCGTTCGGCGACCTGCCGCGCCACCGCGAAGGTGGCGCCGCCGGAAATGCCGGTGAAGATGCCTTCCTGGCGCGCCAGCGCCTTGGCCCATTTGATGCCCTCGGGCCCGGCAACCGGCATCACCTCGTCATAGAGGCTGGCGTCGATCGCTTCCTGCAGCACATTGGGGATGAAGTCCGGCGTCCAGCCCTGGATCGGGTGTGGCTCGAAGGCCGGGTGGGTGGCGGCGGGAGCGCCGTCAGCAGCGCGCTGCTGTGCCTTGCCGCTACCGATGAGCTGCGCGTTGGCCGGCTCAGAGAGCACGATGCGTGTCTCCGGCCGTTCCCGCCGCAGCACGCGTGCCACGCCGACGACCGTGCCGCCGGTGCCATAGCCGGTGACGAAGCCGTCGAGCCGCGAACCGGCAAAATCATTGATGATCTCGCGCGCCGTGGTCGCCTCGTGGATGGCGGCATTGGCCGCCGTCTCGAACTGGCGGGCGAGGAACCAGCCATTGGCCTCAGCCAGTTCCACCGCCTTCTTGTACATGCCAAAGCCCTTCTCGGCGCGCGGCGTCAGCACCACCTTGGCGCCCAGCATGCGCATCAGTTTGCGGCGCTCGACGGAAAAGCTGTCGGCCATGGTGACGACCAGCGGATAGCCCTTCTGCGCGCAGACCATGGCCAGCCCGATGCCGGTGTTGCCACTGGTCGCCTCGACCACCGTCTGGCCCGGCTTCAGCGCGCCGCTGCGCTCGCCCGCCTCGATGATGTTGAGCGCCAGGCGGTCCTTCACCGAGGCGCCCGGGTTGAAGAATTCTGCCTTCACATAGATCGTTGCGTGGGCCGGTCCGAGATTGTTGATACGCACCGCCGGCGTGTCGCCGACGGTGTCGAGAATGCTGTCGAACAGGTGTCCGCGCCCGGCGGTGGTCCTGATTTTCTGCTGCTGCAACATCTTTTTATCTCCTCGATCGTTTGCCATCACAAGCCGGTTACAAACCGGCGGGTTGGGCGGCGAGGTTTCGAGACCTGGCCGCGCTAGGACAGACATGCCGGCATTGCGGCAATGGCGGCATCCGGCACGGAAATACGCCGCCGGATGCGCTTTGTCGGTTTCGGTGATACAGCAAGGGCCGACAGGCCAGCGTGGGAGCAGGCGTGGAAACGCACGTGGAATCCACTCGAACGAGACTGGACGGCCAAGCGACCGGCCTGTCTGTGCGCCTGCTTGGAACGCTGACGATCTCCCGCAACGGCGTTGCGGTGGCGCTGCCGGCCTCACGCAAGTTGCGCGCGTTGTTTGCCTATCTGGCGCTGGCGCCGCACGCCGTCGGCCGCAGTCGCCTGTGCGAGCTGTTGTGGGACGTGCCCAACGACCCCCGCGGCGAGCTGCGCTGGTGCCTCAGCAAACTGCGCGGCGCGCTCGACGAGCCGGACAGGCGCCGTGTCTCCACGCAAGGCGACACGGTCGCGCTTGACCTCAGCGATTGCCTGGTCGATGCGCTGGAGGTCAGCCACGCTGCGGAGCAAGGGATCGGCACCCTCGACGCGGAGCGGCTAGGGGCGCTGGCCAAACTGTTTGCCGGCGATTTCCTCGACGGGCTGGAGCTCGAACGCAGCCCGCATTTCAACAGTTGGCTGGTCGCCCAACGCCGCCGTTTTCACTCATGCCAAGTCGCCGTGCTGGAGCATCTTGTCGCAAACCATCAGGCTGACACACCGGATGTGTCGGCGCATCTCGACAAATGGGTCGAGCTGGCGCCGTTCGACACGCGCGCGCATCTGGCGTTGCTGGCCAATCTGGCGGAACGCGGTGAGATCGGCGCGGCCGAGCAGCATCTGGCGGCCGCAGAACAGTTATTTCAGTCGGAGGCGATCGATTTCGGACCGGTCAATGCCGCCTGGCGGGCGATGCGTGAGCAACGGCCAGCCGTCTTGCAGCTGCCGGCCGGCCTGTCCGCGGTATCGCAATTGGTCGCCGCACCCGGCCATACCGGGCCGGTCGAGCCGAGCCACGCGTCGCTGGCCGTCATGCCGTTTGTCGAGGAAACCGGTGGCGCGCGCGGCGGGCTTGCCGACGGTTTTACCCACGACATCATCACACGCCTGGCGAAGCTCAGGGATTTCTTCGTCATCGCGCGCGGATCGGTGTTTGCGCTGGCCGAGAAGAACATCGCACCCGAGGATGCCGGCCGCCGGCTGAATGTCGACTATGTCGCCACCGGCACGGTGCGCAGCCCGCCCGGCCGCCTCATCGTCAGCGTCGAACTCATCGAGGTGCGCACCGCCAGGATCGTCTGGGCCGAGACGTTCGAGCGCCGGTCCGACGACATCTTCGGCTTGCTCGACGATATCGGCAACAGCATCGTCTCGTCGATCTCGGCCGAGATCGAAACGGTCGAGCGCAACCGCGCCATGCTCAAGGCGCCCAATTCGCTCAACGCCTGGGAGGCCTATCATCGCGGCCTCTGGCACATGTACCGCTTCACCCAGGTCGAAAACGAGCAGGCGCGGCATTTCTTCGACATGGCCCTGCGGCTCGATCCGACCTTTGCCCGCGCCTATGCCGGCCTGTCCTTCACGCATTGGCAGAACGCCTTCCAGCGCTGGGGCGACCGCGACAGGGAAAGCGCGCTGGCCTTCGAGAGCGCCGGCCACAGCCTGTTGGTCGACGACCACAATCCGGCCGCGCATTGGGCGATGGGCCGGGCGCTGTGGCTGCGCGGCGAACAGGACGGTTCGCTGCTCGAATTGGAACGGGCGGTGGACCTCAGCCCAAACTTCGCCCTTGGCCATTACGCGCTGTCCTTCGTCCACTCGCAGTCGGGCGACCCGCAGGCGGCGATCGGCTCGTCCGACCATTCGCGCCATCTCAGCCCGTTCGACCCGCTGCTGTTCGGCATGCTGGGGGCGCGGGCGATGGCGCATGTCCGGCTCGGCCAGTTCGAGGAGGCGGCCGAATGGGCGCTGAAGGCAGCGGCACGACCCAACGCCCACGCCATCATCCTGGCGATCGCCGCGCACTGCCTGGCGCTGGCGGGCCGGCTCGACGAGGCGCAGGGCTTTGCCGCCGCCATCCGCAAGACCTTGCCGAACTATTCAAGCGACGATTTCATCGGCACCTTTCGCTTCGAGCCGGATGCTGCGGCACTGTTCCGGCAAGGCGCCAGACGCCTCGGGCTGAGCTGAAGCCGGGGATCACGACCAGGAACTTCGCCTCAATTCCGCCGGGTTAACAAAGTCGGAAGGAGTTGCTTAACCGTTCCCGGCTATGTCACGCCCGGGGGGTCTGACAAAGTGAGTATGATGAGCAACAGCCCCGACAAGCGCAACGAATGGCGCGCCATCTTTTACGTGCAAGCCCGCGTTGCCATCCTGTTCGTGCCGGTTGTGGCCAGCCTGCTGATCATAGCCGCGCTTGCCGGCAACGAACGCAAATCCGTTCCCAGCACGATCGATCCGACCGTCACCGGCTCCGTGCGATAAGGCGGCCGCTGGCTGTTGCCCTCTCGGCGAGAGCGCCGTCTTTGGCTGGGAACGCTATGCTGCGTCGAACATTGTGTTTCCAGCGATGGAGGACATGATGACGAGAGCCCTCGACGTGAATGAGAACACCGCGCAAGATCCCAAGCGCCCGCCGCAACCGCAGACCGATGACGACCTGAAGAAAAAGAAGGTTGAAGGAATAGCCTTCCAGGTGAACGAGAACAGCGTGGACAACAAGGAGCCCGCGTCTGCATCGCCAAAGCGAGACTGAGCGCGAAATCCGGTCCCCTGACGGTCAGGCAAAAGCCCGGGAGAACCGGGCTTTTCTCTTTGGGGCTCTAGCCCCTCTTCGCCCGGCGCTGGCTCAATAGAATCGCGGGATCGGACCGTTCTGGGGCGTCGTGCGGTCGCCGAGGTCGAGAAAGGCCTCGTCTATGTAGCACCAACCCCAGCCTTCCGGTGGATCATAGCCCTCGATGATCGGATGGCGGGTGGCGTGAAAATGCTTGGTGGCGTGACGGTTGGGCGAGTCGTCGCAGCAGCCGACATGGCCGCAGGTGCGGCATAGCCGCAGATGCACCCATTGCGAACCGCTCTTCAGGCATTCCTCGCAGCCGAGCGCGCTCGGCGTCACGTCCTTGATATCAGCCGCATGTCTGCATTCATCCGCCATCACACTCTCCCGATCAATTGAGGCGCGACGGCGTGGCTGCCGTCTTGCGCTAGATAGGCGTGCAACGCCGCCACCACCTGGGCACCCTCGCCGACGGCGGCTGCGACGCGCTTGACCGAGCCGGAGCGGACGTCGCCGATGGCAAACACCCCGCTGCGGCTCGTCTCCATCACCCCATGCGCCGATTCCAGGTCGGATCCGGTGCGCACGAAACCGTTGGCATCCAGGGCCACGTTGCAGTGCGCCAGCCAGTCCGTATTCGGGTCGGCGCCGATGAACAGGAAGAGATGGCGGATTGGGCGCGTCGTTTCCACACCGCTGGCGCGGTTGCGCCACCGCACGGTGGCAAGATTGCCTTCGTCGCCTTCCAGCGCCTCGACCTCGGTCCCGGTCAGCACCTCGATGTTCGGCTGCGCCTTGATGCGCTCGACCAGATAGCGCGACATGCTGGCATCGAGACTACCGCCGCGCGCCAGCAGCGCCACCTTGTGCACGTGGCTGGCCAGGTAGACAGCCGCCTGTCCGGCCGAATTGCCGGCACCGACCAGCGCCACCTCCTGGCCCTGGCAAAGCCGCGCTTCGATCGGCGAGGCCCAATAATGCACGCACGTCCCCTCGAACTGCGCCAGATTGGCGACGTCGAGGCGGCGGTAGCGCGCACCGCTGGCGATCACCACGGTGCGTGTGCGCACGGTCTCGCCATCGCCGACATCAAGCGTGTAACGGGCACCGTCGGTCCCAGCGCTCAACAGCTTCGCCTCGTCTGGTATCACCATTTCAACGCCGAATTTCTGCGCCTGGTTGTAGGCGCGCGCCATCAGCGCCATGCCCGAAATACCGGTCGGGAAACCGAGATAGTTCTCGATGCGCGAGGAGGCGCCCGCCTGCCCGCCGAAGGCCCGGCAATCGAGGACGATGGTCGACAGACCTTCGGACGCCGCATAAACGGCCGCCGCCAGCCCCGCCGGCCCGGCGCCGACGATGGCGACGTCGTATAGTTTGTCGGCATCGATCGGCCGCAGCAGGCCGATGCAGCGGGCGAGGTCCTTCTCGCCGGGATTGAGCAGCAGCCGGCCGCTCGGACACAGCACGATCGGCAGATGGTGGAGGTCGACATCGAAGCGCTCGACCAGGGTTTTGGCGCAGGGGTCGCTGTCGGAATCGAGCACGCGGTGCGGCTGGCCGCTGCGGGCCAGGAATCCCTGCAGCCGCAAGACGTCGGCATTGCCGACGGGTCCGATGATGATCGGCCCGCTGGTTGCGCTTTCCAGCAGCCCGACACGGCGCAGGATCAGCGCCCGCATGATGCGCTCGCCGAGATTGGCCTCCTGCACCATCAGGTCGCGCAGCCTCTGCGAGGCGATGACGAACGCCTTCACCGGCTCGGCCGCCTGCGCATCCACCAGCGACGGACGGGCAGAAAGCTGGGCCAGTTCGCCGACGAAGCTGCCCGGACCATGCGTCACGATCGTTTCGCGACGGCCGAGCCCGCTATCCTGGATGATGTCGACCTTGCCCGACAGGACGACGATCAGGCCGGGCGCTACATCGCCGGCCGTGACGATGCGCTCGCCGGCGGCATAGTCGCTGGCCTCGCCGAACCGGCGCATGCGGTCGATGTCGGTGTCAGCCAGCGTTGGGAACGCCTGATCGCGACGGGCGCCGAAGATCGGATTGGTGGTCGATTGAGACATGGTTTCGACCGTACCGAAGCGGCGGCGCAGTTTGAAGCGGTTTGTTCAGCGCCTAGCCGAGAGGAGAGGTTGGCGGCAAAGAAAAAGCCCGGACGAACCGGGCTTTTTCTTTGGGTTTCTGAACCGTCGAATGGTTCGAAACGGGAATTTGGTGCCCAGAAGAGGACTCGAACCTCCACTCCTTGCGGAACACGGACCTGAACCGTGCGCGTCTACCAATTCCGCCATCTGGGCTGGTGCGGGCTCATGTAAGCGGGCAAGCGATGTGTGTCAACGCGCTTTTTTCAAAGCATGATCCCGAAAAGTGGGAACCGGTTTTCGGAAGCGATCATGCCCAATCAAGAAAGGCTTGCCGCTTGCCGGCTCAGCTCTCCAGCACTTCCTTGGAAGCCACCGTGGAATCGGCGTTGAGCGTGTAGATGACCGGCACGCCGGTGCCGAGCTCCAGCTTGACGATCTCCTCGCCGGACTTGCCGTCCAGCGCCATGATCAGCGCGCGCAGCGAGTTGCCGTGGGCGGCGACCAGCACGGTGCCGCCGCGCAGCACGTGCGGCTGCAAATCGTGCAGGTAGTAGGGCCAGACGCGGGCACCGGTGTCCTTCAGGCTTTCGCCGGCGGGCGGCGGCACGTCGTAGGAGCGGCGCCAGACATGCACCTGCTCCTCGCCCCATTTCTTGCGGGCATCGTCCTTGTTGAGGCCGGACAGGTCGCCATAGTCGCGCTCGTTGAGGGCCTGGTCGCGGATGGTTGTCAGATCGCTCTGGCCGACCGCGTCGAGAATGTGCTGGCAGGTCTTTTGCGCCCGGACCAGCGCCGAGGTGAAGGCGATGTCGAACTTCAGGCCGCGCGCCTTGAGTTTCTGGCCGGCGGCCTTGGCCTCGGCGTGACCCAGCTCGGTCAGGTCGACGTCGCGCCATCCGGTGAACAGGTTCTTCAGGTTCCATTCGCTCTGGCCGTGGCGCACGAGCACGAGGGTTCTCGACATGTTTGCTCCTTCAAATTGCCAGATAGGCAGGTTGGCAGATTGGCCGCTCAGCTGAGGCCGAGCACGTCCCGCATCGAATAAAGTCCCGGCTTGCGGCCGCGCGCCCATAGCGCCGCCTTGACGGCGCCGCGGGCGAAGATGGCGCGGTCCTCGGCGTGGTGGGACAGGGTGATGCGCTCGCCGGTGCCGGCCAACATCACGCTGTGGTCGCCGACCACCGAGCCGCCGCGCATCGAGGCAAAGCCGATCGAGCCGGTCTTGCGTACGCCGGTGTGGCCGTCGCGGACGCGCACATCGTTGCCGGCGAGCGCGATGCCGCGCCCGGCGGCGGCGGCCTCGCCGAGCAGCAGCGCCGTGCCCGACGGTGCGTCGACCTTGTGCTTGTGGTGCATTTCGAGGATCTCGATGTCGAAATCGTCGGCGTCGAGCGCTCGTGCCGCCTGTTCGACCAGCACCGCCAGAAGATTGACGCCGAGGCTCATATTGCCCGACTTGACGATCGTCGCGTGGCGCGCCCCCGCCGCGATCTTGGCGTCATCGTCGGCCGAGCAGCCCGTGGTGCCGATGACATGGGCGATGCGCGCCTGCGCCGCGTAGCCGGCGAATTCGACGCTCGATGCCGGCGTGGTGAAATCGAGCACACCGTCGGCCCTGGCGAAGACCGGCAGCGGATCGTCGCCGATCGGCACGTCGATGCGGCCGACGCCTGCAAGTTCGCCGGCATCCTTGCCCAGATAGGGTGAGCCGGCACGCTCGACGGCGCCGATCACGCGGACGCCGGGAATGGTGTGGATGGCGCGGATCAGCGTCTGCCCCATGCGGCCGGCAGCACCCACCACGACCAGGCCCATATCGCTCATGAAGGTCTCCCGACCGCCTTTTTCGCGCGGCTGCGCGGCGACGGAGTTTGGATTGGCTTGGCGTCGTCGACAAGCCCCAGCCCCTTTTTGCCCTGTACCCGGTGGAAGCGGGCATAGACGCTGTGCGGGTCGGCCATCAGCGAGGCATGCGTTCCCTGTTCGACCAGATGGCCCTGTTCCAGCACGATGATGTGGTCGGCATTGACCACCGTCGACAGCCGGTGTGCGATGACGATGGTGGTGCGCCCTTCCATGACCTGGATCAGCGCTTCCTGGACCCGCGCCTCGGCCTCGTTGTCGAGCGCCGACGTCGCCTCGTCGAGCAGAAGGATCGGCGCCTGCCGCACGATGGCGCGGGCGATCGACACGCGCTGGCGCTGGCCGCCCGACAAGGTCACGCCGTTTTCGCCGACGGGCGTGTCGTAGCCCTGCGGCTGCTGGCGGATGAAGCCGTCGGCCTCGGCCTGCAGCGCGGCCTGTTCGATTTCGGCGTTGGTGGCATTCAACCGGCCATAGCGGATGTTGTCGCGGATGGTGCCTTCGAACAGATAGGGCTGCTGCGAGACATAGGCGATGGAGCTGCGCAGCGAGTGCTTGGTGACCTTGGAAATGTCCTGGCCGTCGATCTCGATCGTTCCCGCCTCGACGTCGTAGAAGCGCTGCAGCAGCGCCACCAGCGTCGTCTTGCCGGCGCCGGAGGCGCCGACGATGGCGGTCATCTTGCCGGCTGCGGCGACGAAGCTCAGGTCCTGCAGCACCGGCGCCTCCTCGACGTAGCGGAAGGACACGTTGTTGAAGCGCACTTCGCCGGTGGTGAACCTGGCCTCGGCGGCTCCCGGCGTGTCGCCTTGCTGCGGCTCGAGATCGAGAAGTTCGTAGATCATGCGCGCATTGACCAGCGCGCGTTCCATGCCGACTTGCATGCGCGCCAGCCGCCGTGCCGGATCATAGGCGAGCAACAGCGCGGTGATGAAGGAAAAGACCGCACCCGGCGGCTGTCCAAGAACGATCGCCCGGTAGCCGGAATAGGCGATGACACCGGTGACGGCAAGGCCGGCCAGCATGTCGGAGATCGGCGCCAGCCGTTCCGAGACGCGGGCGATCTTGTTTCCCCGCTGCTCGGCGCTGTCGGCGAGCGCGCCGATGCGGCGCGACAGCTCCTCTTCCATGGTGAAGGCCTTGACGATGGCAATGCCTTGCGTGGCCTCCTGCACGGCGCCGATCAGCCGAGAATTGATCTGCACCGATTCGCGGGTGATGCGGCGCACCCGGCGCATCAGATAGGTGACAGTCCAGATCAGCGGCGGTCCGATCAGCAGGGAGCTCAGGGAGAGAACGGGATCCTGGTAGATCATGACCCCAAGAAGGCCGAGCAACGTCACGCCATCGCGTGCGATCGACGTGAGCGTCATCGACAGGAGGTCGCGGATGCCGTTGACGTTCTCGTTCATCTGGGCAGCCAGCCGGCCCGAACGCGTGTCGCTGAAAAAGCCGACGCCGAGCTTCATCAGATGGTCGAAGAGGCGTTTCTGGTAGCGCGCCACCAGATTGTTGCCGACCTTGGCCAGCGTCACCGCCTGGCCGTAACCGGCGAAACCGCGCACGAGGAAGGCCGCCATGATGGCGGCGCAAATCCACACGATCAGATCGCCGCGTCGTTCATAGAATATCGAGTTGACGACGGGGCTCATGACCCAGGCGGTGAAGGCGGTCGTCGCGGACACCGCGATCAGGCAGGCAGCGGCAAAAGCATAGGACCAGCGGTAATCACGGCCGTTTTCAGCGATAATGCGGCGGAGCACCGCCGTGACCGCACGGGGCGTGACTTTCGGCTTGTTGGGTATCTGAAATGTCAAATCGGAGCGCTTCACAGGTTCCTGCTTCCCGTGGCCGGGTTGCGATTCGGCACTTCTCTTAGCGCCAAGGGGCCGGCTTGCCTATGCCTTGGGGTGACTAACTTCGTCGCGCCAGCGGCGGTCCGCGGTCTGGACCCCGAACAGCGACGGGTTTCTGGCATAGGCGGCAAGGCCCAAAAGCGCTGCCAGCGGGTGGGTGATCACATAGACCGGCATGGTGCGCATGAGCGCGCTGTGCGGCGCCTTGTCCTCGAAGGCAGCACGGAAATTGCCGGCCTTCAGTGCCGGCACGATCTTCTGCGCGATGCCGCCGGTGAGGAACACGCCGCCGCGGCTCATGAACACCAGCGCAAGATCGCCGGCGGTGCGCCCGAGGCAGGTGACGAAGGTCTCCACCGCCTCTTCGGCAACCGGATCGGTCTTGGCCAGTGCCGCGGCGGTGACTTCCGCCGGCGTGGTGAAGGGGGCAGGCTTGCCGTCCGCCTTGGCCACCGCCCGGTAGACGTTGACGAGGCCGCGTCCGCACAGGATCTGCTCGCCCGAAATGCGGCCCTCGAGCTTCTCGATATGCGGGAAAACCTCGAAATCGCGCGGCGTGCGCGGACCGATGTCCATATGGCCGCCCTCGCCCGGCACCGGTATCCAGTGGCGAAGCGCATAGACCAGCCCGGCAACGCCGAGCCCGGTTCCGGGGCCGAGCACGACGCGCCCGGCATTTGGCTCCGGCGTGCCGCCGCCGATCTTTTCCATGTGCTCCTCGCCGAGCGCGACGACGGCCAGCGCCTGCGCCTCGAAATCATTGAGCACGACGATGTCGCTCAAGCCGAGGCTGGCGAACATCTGCCTGGGCTTGACGATCCACGGGCAGTTGGTGAGCTCGATCTCGTCGCCGTCGACCGGGCCGGCCACCGCCAGCACCGCCGAATTGGGGCGGACCGACGAGCGGTCGAGCACGGCCGCCTGGATCGCCTCGTCGATGGTGTTGTAATTGGCGGTCTGGACGATGGTCGGCTCGCCGGCCTCCGAATTGGCGTCGAGCACGATCGAGAAGCGCGCATTGGTGCCGCCAATGTCGCCGATCAGGATCGGAAACCGCAACAAAGTATCGTCATCGCCCGTGCTTGGCATGCTCTCGTCCGTCCCCGGCGCCCACGACGGCGTAGCGCCGTTCTCCCGTTGACTAGCGCATGAGTTTGAAAAGGGAAACGGTTTTCGAGGCCGCTGTCACGGTGAGACAGGTTCTGCGGCCAAACGGCCACTATTTCGCAAAAACGGCCCGGCTAAACCGGTTCAACCCTGGATAAAAGCTGCAGCGGTCAGTTTCCCGGCCGTGGCCGCGGCAGCGGGATGCCGATCTCGGGGGTCTCGGTGAAAGCATTCACCGAGGCCGGCAAGCTGGCCGCACCACTGGTAGTGGCGGCGGGCAGCGAAGGCGCTTCGAGCTCGGGCGCCGCGGCCGCGACCGGCACAGCGCCGCCATTATAGGTTGCCGCCTCGGCAGACGCCGGCCCCGGCGCGTCGAGCACGGCGCGGCATTCCTTCGGCAAGTTCGCCATCGTCATCAGGTCACGAGCCTTCGGCGCATCCGGGTTCTTGTTGGGCCGCCAGGGCTCCTGCGTGAACCACCAGGCGAGCGGCTTGCCGCAGCCGTCATCGGCCGGCGTCGCTTCCTGCGCCTTGCAGTTGGGCGAGCCCGGCTGGCAGCCGATGCGCATGTGGAAATGGTAGTCGTGGCCCCAGAACGGCCTGATCTTGCGCAACCAGTCACGATCGCCCTTGACGGTGTCGCAGAGCTTTTTCTTGATGCCGGGATTGACCAGGATGCGTTCGACCTCGGGATAGCTCGCAGCACGCTTCAAAAGCCTCGTATGTGCCGGCGTCCACAAGGCGTCCTTCACCAGATGGGTCTTCTCGTCGACCATCAAAGTGGCGCTGATGCTCTCGCGTTGCGCCATCGACAGCGGAGAGCTGGGCATCGGCGTCAGCCAGATGTCGGCATCGAGGCCGATCTGGTGCGAGGCGTGGCCAGTCATCATCGGGCCGCCGCGCGGCTGCGAAATGTCGCCGATCAGCAGGCCCGGCCAACCATCGGCCGCGGCGTCGCGCGACAGTTTCTCGATCACCGCGATCATCGCCGGATGGCCCCAGCGACGGTTGCGCGACGGCCGCATCACCTCCCAGGTCGGGCCATCCACGGGAATGGCGACGCCGCCGGCAAAACAGCCCTTGGAATAGAAGCCAATGGATTGCGCTGCGGTCGCCGCCGGCAGCTTCTTGGCGCCGAACAGATCCTTCGCCCGTTCCTCGGCCGCTGCCGGCTGCGCGGCGAGCCCGGCCAGCGCGAACAGGCCGAGCGCTGTGGCCAGCAGTGATTTCCTGCCGAGAGATCGCCGCGTCGCTGTTTTCATGAAACCCGATCCCCACCGCAATCCAAGGCCGAATCATAGCACGCTACGCGCGCCGCTTCGATGATTAGCGCTTCATCGGGCTGCGCGGCTCGCCATCGCGCCAATCGCCGCTGGCCCACATATGGTCGAAGGCGGCGCGGTAATCCGGAAAACGCAGGGAATAACCCGCCGCCTTGATCGCCGCGTTGGCGACACGCTTGTTCTCGCCATAGAAGGAGCGCGCCATGGGCGAAAGTTGGGCGGCGTCGAAGGGAATTTCGGGCGGCGGTGTGATGCCCATCAGCGCCGCGGCATAGGCGACGACATCCTGTGGCGGCGCGGGCAAGTCGTCGGTGACATTGAAGATGCCGCCGAGATCGCGTTCCGCCAAATGCCAGAGCGCGCCGGCAATGTCATCGCAATGGATGCGGTTGAACACCTGGTCCGGCTTGACCAGCCGCCTTGCGGTGCCGTTTTCCAGATTGACCAGGGCGTTGCGGCCGGGCCCGTAAATGCCCGACAGGCGCAGGATCGCCACCGGCCGACCGATGTCGCGGCCCAATTCCAGCCAGTCCTGTTCGGCAGCCACCCGCATCACCGAGCGCTTCGACACCGGCCGGCACTCGGCCGTTTCATCGACCCAGGCGCCGTCATAATTGCCGTAGACACCGACGGTCGAGAGATAGCCGATCCATGCGAGCGCCGGCATCCCGGCCACGATCGCCGCGCGGGCGGCATTCAGCACGGGATCACCCGCCTCTTCCGGGCCGACCGAGATCAACAGATGTGTTGTCTTTCCCAGCGCATCGGCGATTTCGCCGGTCATCGCGCTGTCGAACAGCAGCGGTACGATGCCGGCCTGCCGCAGCGTCTCGAGTTTATCCGGCGAACGCGTCGTCCCGAAGATCCTGCCGGCACCCTTGTTGGCGCGCGCAAAAGCCTGGCCGGAATAGCCGGCGCCGAAGATGAAGATCTGCTTTTCGCTCATGAATGCATCCTGGTTGGCCGCGCCAGACGCCATTCGTCGCACACGGCCTTGTCGTCCTCGGTTTTCAGGCCGATAGCTGCCCGTTCGGAATATTCGGCATCGGGCACCAGCCGCGCCAGCGCCCATATTGCCGCGCCCCGCACCAGCGGCGAGCCATCCGCCAGCAGTGCACGCACTGCACCGGCGAGCTCGGCATCGCCGGAATTGCCGGCGGCGATCAGCACGTTGCGGACAAAACGATCGCGGCCGACGCGTTTTATCGGCGATCCGGAGAAGAAGGCGCGGAAGGCCGTGTCGTCGAGTTGCAACAGCTGGCCAAGCGGCGGCTCGCGCAAATCGTCGCGCGCGGCAAGCTTTGCCTCTGAAGCCGCCCGGGCGAACTTGTTCCACGGGCAAGCGGCGAGGCAGTCGTCGCAGCCATAGATGCGGTTGCCGATCTTTTCGCGGAATTCATGCGGGATCGGCCCCTTGTTCTCGATGGTGAGATAGGAGATGCAGCGCCGCGCATCGAGGCGGTAGGGTGCCGGGAAGGCGTCGGTCGGGCAGGCGTCGAGGCAGGCGCGGCAGGAACCGCAATGGTCGATCTCGGCCCGGTCGGGCACGAGTTCGGCAGTCGTGAAGATGGTGCCGAGGAACAGCCAGGAGCCGTGCTCGCGGCTGACCAGGTTGGTGTGCTTGCCTTGCCAGCCGAGCCCGGCGGCCTCGGCCAGTGGCTTTTCCATCACCGGTGCCGTGTCGACGAACACCTTCACGTCGCCGCCGGCGCGCGCCACGAGCTTGCCGGCGATTTCCTTCAGCCGGCCCTTCATCACCTCGTGATAGTCGCGGTTCTGCGCGTAGACCGAGATGGCGCCACGGTCGTGCTTGGCCAGCACCTCGCGCGGATCATGGTCGGGACCGTAATTCATCGCCAGCACGATGATCGAGCGCACCTGCGGCCACAGTGCCGTCGGTTCGCTGCGGCGCTCAAGCGTCTCGGCGATCCAGCCCATCGAACCGTGAAAGCCGTCGGCGACGAATTCGGCCAGGCGCGCAGGCGCGAGCGGGATCGCATCGGGTGTGGTAACGGCGACGGCATCGAAGCCGGCGCGATGCGCCTCTGCGTCGATCAGCGCGCGCAGTTTTGCGGCGTCAGAAGTCGAGGTCCGCATAATGCGACACCGGCGACAGGCCGCGCACCCGGTCGGTCAAAAGCGGCCGGAAGGACGGCCGCGACTTCACCCGCGTGTACCATTCGCGCGCCGCGGCGTGCTCGCGCCAGTCGATCTCGCCGAGATAATCGAGCACCGACAGCGTCGCGGCGGCCGCGAGATCGGCATAGGTGACCCTGCTGCCGGCCAGCCAATGGCGGGTGCCGGCGAGCCAGTTGGTGTATTTCATGTGCTGGCGGATGTTGGCGCGTGCGGCGCGGATTGCGCCAGAATCGGGCGAGCCGCCACCCGCCGTTTCCGGCATCACCGGCTTCAGCACGCGTTCACGCACCAGATGGCGGGTGACCTCGCTTTCGGCCTTGTTGAGATACCAGTCGATCAGCCGGCGGATTTCGGCGCGCTGCATCGGGTCCTCGGCGAACAGCCGCTTGTCGCGCTTCAAGACGCCGCGCGTCTCATCGAGATATTCCGATATGACGGTTGCGCCGACGATCGGCACGTCGCCTTCGGCCAGAAGGATCGGCAGCGTGCCGGCCGGGTTCAGCGCCAAAAACTCCTTGCGCCGCGTCCACGGCTTTTCCTCGATCAAGGCCAGCTCCTCGCCATACTCGCCGAAAGCGAGGCGGACGAAGCGACAGGTGGCGAACATGGGGTGGTGGAAAAGCGTCAGCATGGTTCCGCGATGATAAAGCGCACTGGCGAATCGCCGGTCGCACCGGTAAGTCTTGGCCGCCCGCCTAGCGGGCCGTCAGGGTGTTGCGACCTATAGGGGGACTTGCAGGCCATGACAAGCAAGCCGTTCTGTTAGCCGTCACGCCAATGCCGAGGTAGCCATGGAAAGCCAGACCATCGTCGAAGCCCTGCTGCTCGGCCTGCTGGAGGGACTGACCGAGTTCATCCCGGTCTCGTCGACCGGTCATATCCTGCTCGCCGGCCATTTCCTCGGCTTCCATTCGACCGGCAAGGCCTTCGAGATCTTGATCCAGCTCGGCGCCATCCTGGCGATCCTGAGCGTCTATTTCCGCCGACTGTGGCAAATGCTGCTCGACCTGCCGCATGACCGGCTGACACGACATTTCGTCATCGGCATCCTGATCGCCTTCCTGCCGGCGGCGATCATCGGCGCGCTGGCGCATGATTTCATCAAGACAGTGCTGTTCGAATCGCCAAGGCTGATCTGCATCATGCTGATCATCGGCGGCGTCGTGCTGCTGGCGGTGGACCGCATGAACCTCAAGCCGGTCTACCGCGACGTTGAGCGCTTCCCAACCCGGCTTTACCTGCAGATCGGGCTTTTCCAGTGCCTGTCGCTGATCCCCGGCACGTCGCGCTCGGGGTCGACGATCGTCGGCGCGCTGCTCTTGGGCGTCGACAAGCGGGCGGCGGCGGAGTTCTCCTTCTTCCTCGCCATCCCGACGATGGTCGGCGCCTTTGCCTTCGACCTGTTCAAGAACCGCAACGTGCTGAGCAGCGCCGACCTGCCGATCATCGCCATCGGCTTTGTCGCCGCCTTCGTCACGGCGCTCATCGTCGTGCGCTTCCTGCTCGATTACGTCTCGCGCAACGGCTACTCGCTGTTCGGCTGGTGGCGGCTGGTGGTCGGTGGCGTCGGGCTGGTGGCGTTGATGATCTGGGGTTGAGCTACGGCAATCGCTTCGGTTGGAGTTCTCATCTCACCGGCCGTCACCACTGCCCCTCACCTGCCTGCCGGCATCCTCTCCCCGTATAGGGACGGGGAGAGGGGCGTTCTCATCGATGGTTTCGCCAATCGCCAGCGTTGCAAAAAAAGGGAGCCGGCGTTGCGGCCATCTCCCTTCTCCCGTCCCTATAAGGGGAGAAGGTGCCGGTAGGCGGATGAGGGGCGGCGCCAACTTCGGCAACGGGTCGTCTTCAGAAACCTGCTCTAATTCCTTCCATAAAACGCATTCTCCACATGCACCGGCCAGCGCCAGGGCAGCACCGCGACCATGTCGAAGCGCATCGACAGCCTGCCATAGTCGGACTGGCGCGACAGCCAGATGTCGGCCGCCGCCTCGATGCGGCGCTCCGATTCATGACCGATCGCCTCCATGGCTTCGATCAGCGTGCGGCGTGCCTTGACCTCGACGAACAGGACGAGATCGCCGCGCCGCGCGATCAGGTCGATCTCGCCGAAACGGGTGCGGTGGCGGCGCGCCAGAATCCGGTAGCCCTTGAGCATCAGCGCTGCCGCCGCCAGCCATTCGCCGCGATGGCCGCGCCGATAGGCTTTTTGGCGGCTTGCGCTCGGGCGCTCAGCCACCACTCTCTCCGGCAGCATCCCTGAGCTCGAGCAGCCGCCGATAGAGCGCCTGTTTCTGGCCGCCGGTCATTTTCGCCGCTTCCGCCGCAGCCTTGGAGGCCGGCATTTCGGCTGCGAGCGACAAAAGCAGGCGGTCGATGTCTTCAGGCTCGTCGGCCCTGGCCTCGGCGGGACCGACGCAGACGACGATCTCGCCCTTCGGCGTATCGGCCGCCGCATAGTGGTCGGCCAGCACTTGCAGCGTGCCGGTGCGCATCTCCTCGAACGTCTTGGTCAGCTCGCGGCCAATCGCGGCCTTTCGGTTGCCGCCGAGGGCCTCGACCATGGCGCCGAGGGATTCGGCCAGCCGGCGCGGCGATTCGAAGAAGATCAGCGTCGCCGGCACGGCCTTCAGGGCTTCGAGCCGCGTCAGCCGCTGCCCAGCCTTCACCGGCAGGAAGCCGGCGAACAGGAAGGCGTCCGACGGCAGGCCAGATGCGGTCAGCGCGGCAAGCGGCGCCGACGGGCCGGGGATCGGCACGACGCGAATGCCATAGTCGAGCGCCTCGCCGACCAGCCGGTAGCCGGGATCGGAGACCAGCGGCGTGCCGGCATCGGAAATCAGCGCCACGCTCTGTCCGGCCTGGAGTGCCGCGATCAGTTTTGGTCCGGCCTCGCCGGCATTGTGCTCATGATAGGCCGTTGTGCGGCGGCGGATGCCGTAGCGGTCGAGCAGCACGCGCGACACCCGCGTGTCTTCGCAGGCGACGATGTCGGCGGCGGCCAGCGTTTCCAGCGCACGCAGCGTGATGTCGGCGAGATTGCCGATCGGCGTCGCCACCAGATAGAGCGCCGCCTCGAGCGGCCGGGCCGCGATCTCGGTCTGCCCGACCACATAGCTGCGCTTGCTCGTCTCGCCGGTCACCGATGCATCTCCGTTCAAACCCTGTTTGGCACGGCTGACGCCGGCTTGCAAAAGCTGACGCCGGGTCCGCCTGCCATTCCTTTGCCACAGTAGGGAACGAAACCGGGTTCGGCAGATTTACCCCCTGATTCCCGAGGAGGAGGACAGGATGGACAGCCTAAAAATACAGGACGCTTTCGAACCCTACTATGCCGGCCGCAAACGCGTTGCCGCGGCCAAGGACAAGTGCCTGCCTGCCAAGACCGACACCAGCCTGACCAAGCGGACCACGAGCGCCTTGCCGACGAATGTCAGGCTTTCCGACAACAAACCAGACAGCACGACGGAGCACTGACCGAACGATGCCCAATCGCTTCGATATCTTCATCACCCGTCTTGAAACGAAAAACGCCCGTAACGGCGTGCCGCTATCCCAAGTAGGTGACCAGCATCGCGCCCGCCGCGACAAGGACGACGCCAAGCCGGTCCGCTCCGGAGACTCGCACGCCGAGAAGGACCGCGCCAAACACCGCCACAAGCACGACGCCTAGCGCAGAGGTTGTGACGGTTCAGAATTCTGCCGTCGCATTCCTCGCCAACGATCGCGGCATGGATCCGGGTCAAGCGCGAGGCTGACAAAGCGTAGTTGCAAATGCTCGGCCTCATTCAGCCGAGATATCGCGGGACCTTCGCCTCGAGAAGCTGGACCAACACCGGGTCCATGAATTCATAGTCATCGGGGATGTCGAGGCAGATGACACGGGCCTTCTTCAGGCTGGCCTTGAATTTCTTCTGCAATTTGGCGCGGTGCGCCTTTTCCATGACAAAGATGATATCGGCCCAGGCGACGAGCTCATGCGTCAGCGGCGTTTCCGCGTCGTGGTTTGTTCCGGCCGACTCAACCTCGATATCGCTGCGCTTGGAAAACACCTGCTCGGCGGTCGGGCTGCGCAAGCGGTTCTGGCTGCAGACGAAGAGCACGTTCTTCAAGGGTTAGCGCGCCAGATCCGCCACCACCGCGTCGAGCACGATCATGCCGGCCGGCGTGGCGCGGAGCCGGGCGTTGCCGATCGGCGCCACCAGCCCCTCGCCCTGCAGCACCGCCAACCGTGCGCTCGACAGGCCGCGCCCGGAGAACGCCTCGTAGCGGGAGAGATCGATGCCTTCGGCCAGCCGCAGGCCCATCAGCAGGAACTCGTCGGCCTCCTCGGAGCGCGTCAGGATCTCGCCGCCGGTGACGCCATGGCCCTTGGCTTCGACCAGATTGGCCCAGGTTTCCGGCATCCGCTCGGCGATCGTCACTGTGCGGCGGCCGTTTTCAACAAAGCGGCCATGCGCGCCGGGTCCGACACCGACGTATTCGCCATAGCGCCAATAGGTCAGATTGTGCCGGCTTTCGGCGCCAGGCCTGGCGTGGTTCGAAATCTCGTAGGCCGGCAGGCCGTGCGTCGTGGTGATCTCCTGCGTCAGCGCATAGAGGTCGGCGGCCTGGTCATTGTCGGGGATGATAAATTTCTTGGCCGCATGCAGCGCGTGGAAAGGCGTGCCTTCCTCGATGGTCAGCTGGTAGAGCGACAGATGATCGGCGGCATGGCTGATCGCCTGTTCAAGCTCGGCCTGCCAGGCCTCCGGTGTCTGGCCGGGCCGGGCATAGATCAGGTCGAAGGACAGCCGCGGGAAGATCTCACGCGCCAGGCCGATGGCATGCAGCGCTTCCTCGACATTGTGCAGCCGGCCGAGAAAGCGCAAATCCTTGTCGTTCAACGCCTGCACGCCGAGCGAGACGCGGTTGACGCCTGCTGCCCGATAGCCGCGAAACCGTTCGGCCTCGACCGAGGATGGATTGGCCTCCAGCGTCACCTCGATGCCATCGGGCACCTTCCAGTTCTTCGCGACGGCGTCCAGAATCCTGGCCACGGTTTCCGGCTTCATCAGAGACGGCGTGCCGCCGCCGAGAAAAATGCTGGTCACTTCGCGCGGCCCGGTGCGCCGGCGCATGGTCGCGAGCTCGGCCTCGAAGGCGCTGGCAAAGCGCTCCTGGTCGACCGGCTGGTGGCGGACATGGCTGTTGAAGTCGCAGTAAGGGCATTTGGCCGCGCAGAACGGCCAATGGATGTAGACGCCAAAACCGGGCGCCCGGTCGAGCAGCATGCTCATGCCGAACCCAATCTCGCTTCGGCGAATTTCTGGAAAGCGCGGGCGCGGTGCGACAGCGCCGTCGGCTGGCCGGGCTTCCAGCCATGTTTTTCCTCGGCGCTCATCTCACCGAAGGTCTTTTCAAAGCCGTTGGGCAGGAACACCGGGTCGTAGCCGAAGCCGAGGTCGCCGCGCGGCGGCCAGACCAGCGTGCCTTCTGCCTCGCCGCGATAATACTCGGCATCACCGTCGGGAAAGGCCAGGCAGATGACGGCGACAAAGCGCCCCTTGCGCTGTTGCGGCAAGGCGGCACCGACTTCCTGCAGCGCCACTTCGGTGCGTTGCATGGCCATGGCGAAATCGCGCGAACCGTCAGGGGTTTCGGCCCAGTTGGCGGTGTAGACGCCAGGCGCGCCGTCGAGCGCGTCGACGCACAGGCCGGAATCATCGGACAACGCCGGCAGGCCGGTGGCCTGGGCGGCGGCAAATGCCTTGATGTAGGCGTTCTCCTCGAAGGTGGTGCCGGTTTCGTCCGGCTCCGGCAGGCCATAGTCCTTGGCCGATTTCGCTTCGAAACCGAACGGCCCCATCAAATCGGCGAATTCGCGCAGCTTGCCGGCATTGTGGCTGGCGACGACGATCTTTTTTCCATCAAGCGAGTGAATGGTTGGCGAATGCATCATATGCCCCAGATCCGTGGCTCGGCGAATTCGATCGAATTGCCCGAGGGGTCGCGTATATAGATCGAACGGCCGCCTTGCGGCCATTCAAATTCGCTTTCGATGGCGATCTTCTTCGCCTCGAGATGCGTTTTCCAGCGCTCGATCTCGTCGGCGCTGGCCGCAAAGCAGAGATGACCTTCGCCGACTGCGCCGTGCGGCGGCACTTTCAGCCTCGCGTCGGGCGCCGGCGGCACTTTCGTCGCCTCGGCGTTGAAGATGAGCAACACGCCGGGTCCGCAGCGGAAGAAGAGGTGCCTGCCGTCAACCTTGCCGAGCAGGTCGAGCCCGAGGACGCCGGTGTAGAACTTCTCAGCAGAGTCAAGGTCGGTGACGTAGAGAGCCGATTCCAGAATGGCGGAGGGAATCACGAGGCACCCCCCTCTGCCCTACCGGGCATCTCCCCCGCAACGGGGGAGATTGGAAGCGTCAACGCCGGCTCACAGCTTGCAACGTTGGTGGTTGGCGAAACCAAGGACCACAGCCGATCTCCCCCCTTGCGGGGGAGATGGCCGGCAGGCCGGAGGGGGGTGGGAAGGATCGCCAACCTCATCAATACAAACCAGGCCTAAACCACCGCCATCTGCTGCAGGCTGACCAGGCGCTGGATGCCTTTCTTGGCCAGGCCCATCAGGTCGGCGAACTGGTCCTCGGAAAAGGGCTCGCCCTCGGCGGTGCCCTGGATCTCGACGATGCCGCCCTTGCCGGTCATGACGAAATTGGCGTCGGTGCCGGCCGAGGAATCTTCGAGATAATCGAGGTCGATGACCGGCTGGCCGTCATGGATGCCGCAGGAAATCGCCGCGACATGGTCCTTGAGCACCTTGGCGACGCTGGCCATCTGGCGGGCTTCCATCCAGCGCAGACAATCATACAGCGCCACCCAGCCGCCGGTGATCGAGGCCGTGCGGGTGCCGCCATCGGCCTGGATGACGTCGCAGTCGACGGTGATCTGCTGCTCGCCCAGCGCCTGCAGGTCGACCACGGCGCGCAAGGAGCGGCCGATCAGCCGCTGTATTTCCAGCGTGCGGCCGCCCTGCTTACCGGCGGAAGCCTCGCGGCGCATGCGCTCGCCCGTCGAGCGCGGCAGCATGCCGTATTCCGCCGTGACCCAGCCCTTGCCGGAATTGCGCATCCAGCCCGGCACCTTCTCCTCGAGGCTGGCGGTGCACAGGACATGGGTGTCGCCGAACTTCACCAGGCATGAGCCTTCGGCATGCTTGGAGACGCCGCGCTCAAAGGAGATGGCGCGCATTTCGTCGAATTGGCGTTTGGAGGGGCGCATTCAGGCTTCTTTCCCGTCATTTTTCGGATTCTTGGCCGGCTTGTAACCACATGGGGCGCGTGGCGCAAAGGAAAATGGCCGGTGATCTGACTTCAGACACCCGGGTGATCTGACTTCAGACACCTGGGTTGCGCGGACCATGGTGAAGTCTATATCCTTGGGCCGGAGGTTTTTGGCGCAATGACCAAGGCAGTTGCCGAACCCAGTCTGCTGTCGCCTGCGCTGCAGTCGCTCGACATGCGTTCGCGCGACATCTTCCGGCGCATCGTCGATTCCTACCTGAAGGACGGCGAACCCGTGGGATCACGCAGCCTGTCGCGCATCCTGCCGTCCTCACTGTCGCCCGCCACCATCCGCAACGTGATGAGCGACCTCGAGCATCTCGGCCTGATCTATGCCCCCCACATTTCCGCCGGCCGGTTGCCGACGCAGGCCGGCCTGCGCTTCTTCGTCGATGCCTTCATGGAACTCGGCGACCTCTCCGACGAGGAGCGCCGCACCATCGAGGCGCAGGTGCGCGCGTCCGGCTCGGGTGCGACGCTGGAACACATGCTGACCGAGGCCAGCCAGATGCTGTCGGGCATGTCGCGAGGCGCCGGCCTGGTGCTGGCCGCCAAGAACGAGGTGGCACTGAAGCACATCGAATTCATCCAGCTCGAGCCGACCAAGGCGCTGGCGGTGCTGGTGTCGCAAAACGGCGACGTCGAAAACCGCGTCGTCGAGTTGCCGGCCGGCATCACCGTCTCGCAGTTGCATGAAGCCTCGAATTTCCTCAACGCCCATATTCGCGGCCGCACGCTGGCCGAGGCGCGGATCGAGATTGCCCGCATCAAGGAGGAGACCAGGGCCGCGCTCGACACGCTGTCGCAAGACTTGGTCGAGAAGGGGCTGGCGGTGTGGGCCGGCGCCGAGAGCGGCCTGCCGGCGCGGCTCATCGTGCGTGGCCGCGCCAACCTGCTCGAAAACGTCACCGCCCAGGCCGACATCGAACTGTTGCGTCACCTGTTCGAGGACATGGAGACGCAGGATGGGCTGATCCAGCTGCTTGACCTGGCCGAACAGGGATCGGGCGTGCGCATCTTCATCGGTTCGGAAAACAAGCTGTTTTCGCTGTCGGGCTCGTCGCTGGTCGTCGCGCCCTATCGCGACAAGGACGCCCGCGTCGTCGGCGCACTCGGCGTCATCGGCCCGACCCGGCTCAACTATGCCCGCATCGTGCCAATGGTCGACTATACGGCGCAGCTGATTTCCCGCATGCTGCGTTGAACTGGGTAACCGAGGAGACGACGATGGCGCTCGAAGAATTCAAGGCCCGGATCAGTCTGTTGCTCGAAGAAATGGTCAACCAGCCGGAGGACCAGCACGAAATCCAGGAGCAGTTGCGCGAGAAACTGCAGGAAATGCGCGCCATGGGCCTGCCGCTGCCGGCCGATCTCGTCGCGCTGGAAAAGCGCCTCGACGACGATTTCTACGCCGCCGGCACCTGAGGCTGGAGACCGTTTCACCTCAACTCATCATGTGAGGCGGAACCGAGGAACAAACAGGCCGTTGATTCCTTCGCGACAAGGTGGAGGACGAAATGATCCGATTGGCCGGGCTGGCGTTTCCTGCCGCACTGTTTCTCACGACGGCTGCATTGGCCCAGCAAGCGGAGCAGCCAGTACTGAGGGGTGCCGCCGCCTTCGGCGACTGGCGTGCCGACAGGCCTGGGGTGCGCCGCCTGATCAAGCCGCAAGACCTGCCTAGGCCTTATGTCACCAAATCCGCCTCGAACGGCGCCGGCCTCGCCGACCGGCCGGCGGACGCCGAGCTGAAATTGCCGCCGGGCTTTTCGGCCGAGCTGATGGCGTCGGGCATCGACAATCCGCGCGTCGTGCGCACCGCGCCAAATGGCGACCTGTTCGTCGCCGACAGCGAAGCCAACCAGATCCGCGTCTATCGCCTTGCCGAGGGCAGCGCGAAGCCGGCGAAGGACGGCATATTTGCCGGCGATCTCAACCAGCCCTACGGCATCGCCTTCTACCCGCCGGGCAAGGACCCGCAATGGGTTTATGTCGCCAACAGCGACAGCATCGTGCGCTTTGCCTATCGCGATGGTGACCTGAAGGCGGCCAGTGATCCGGAAACCATCGTCGAAAACATCCCTGCCAATCATCACTGGACCCGCGACATCGTCTTCTCGCCGGACGGCAAGACGCTCTATCTGTCGGTCGGCTCGGGATCGAACGTCGCCGAGAACATGGCAAAGGAGCCGGATGGCGGCCTCGACGCCTGGACGAAGTCGCAGCCGCTGGGTGCTGCTTGGGGGTCCGAGGACGGCCGTGCCGACGTGCTGGCCTTCGACCCCGACGGCAAGAATGGCCGCATCGTCGCCACCGGCTTGCGCAACTGTTCGGGCATGACGGTCCAGCCGGCGACCGGGGCGCTGTGGTGCGTCGTCAACGAGCGCGATGCACTCGGCGACAATGTGCCGTCCGAATATGCGACTGTGGTCAAGGACGGCGCTTTCTATGGCTGGCCCTGGTATTACATCGGCAACAACGAGGATCCACGCCACAAGGGCGAGCGCCCCGATCTTGCCGGCAAGGCGACCATTCCCGATGTGCTGATGCAGGCGCACTCGGCGCCGCTCAACATCGCCTTCTACGACAGAAAGGACTTGGCCCTCGGTTCCGGCTTTCCGGCCGAATACAAAGGCGATGCCTTCGTCGCCTTGCACGGTTCATGGAATCGCGGCAACCGAACCGGGTACAAGGTGGTGAGGTTGCTGTTCAAGGACGGCAAGCCGACCGGCGAGTACGAGGACTTCATCACCGGCTTCGTCGTCTCCAACGGCGAGGTGTGGGGACGACCGGTCGGCGTCGCGGTGGCCCGGGACGGCGCGCTGATCGTGACCGAGGACGGCAACGGAACCATCTGGCGCGTCACCTATAGTGGCGGCCGTTCCTGACAGCATGGTCGCACGCCGACGTGGTGCAATCGAATCCGGCTTCAGCCAATTCCCGCATGGCTGACCTTGTGTCATAGGTCGTCGGTGCAACAGCGTCGCGCAAGGCCGCAACCATGACCGTTACCGGCTTCCTCGCCTACAGTGCCGCCCTCGGCATCGCCGCCGCCATTCCCGGCCCCGGCGTCACCGCGCTCGTCGCGCGGGCGCTCGGCTCAGGCTTCCGTTCGTCGCTGGCCATGTCCTTTGGCCTGATGCTTGGCGATCTCACCTATCTGACCGCCGTGGTGCTGGGCCTCGCCTTCGTCGCGCAGACCTTCGGCATGGTGTTTCTCGCCATCAAATGGCTTGGCGTCGCCTACCTCGCCTTCCTCGGCTGGCGCTTCTGGACCAGCGGCATCACGCCCGAAACGGTCGAGGCGAAGAAGGGCAAGGGCGGGTTGGTTTCGAGCTTCCTCGCCGGCCTCACGGTCACGCTCGGCAATCCGAAGACGATGATCTTCTACCTCGCCATCACGCCGACCATCGTCGACTTGAAGACCATCACGCTGGCCGACTACGGCATACTGGTCGCGCTGACGATCGTCGTGCTTTTGGTGGTGCTGGTGCCCTATCTGGCGCTGGCGGCCAAGGCACGCTGGTTCATGAAATCGCCGCGCGCGCTCAAGGCGCTGAACCGCACCGCCGCCGGCTTCATGGTCGGCGCCGCGGCGGCGATTGCCGCCCGTCAGTAGGCTCCTTTCGGCCAAATCATTCCAGGGACAGGCTTCTCCGGGAAACGCTTTTCCAGGAGCCCTATGTTTTAGACATGGGTCCCACTCGATATTTTCGGCCGACAGTCTATCTTGCGCGACCGAAGGTCCTATCTTGGCGGTTGCAGTGCCACTTGCCTGAAGTCCTCCACTTGCCTGAAGTCCTCCACTTGCCTGAAATTCTCACTTGCCTGAAGTTCTGGGAGCGAAACCAATGAACAAGCCCGTCACCCCTGCCCGCGTGCCCGGTCGCGGCCGCGTCTACGATTCCATCACCGACACGATCGGCGACACGCCGCTGGTGCGGCTCGACAAATTCGCCAAGGAAAAGGGCATCGTCGCCAATCTCATCGCCAAGCTCGAATTCTTCAATCCGATCGCCTCGGTCAAGGACCGCATCGGCGTGGCGATGATCGAGTCGCTGGAGGCCGCCGGCAAGATTTCTCCCGGCAAGACCACGCTGATCGAGCCGACGTCGGGCAACACCGGCATCGCGCTTGCCTTCGCCGCGGCCGCCAAGGGCTACAAACTGATCCTGACGATGCCGGAAACGATGTCGATCGAGCGCAGGAAAATGCTGGCGCTGCTCGGCGCCGAGCTGGTGCTGACCGAGGGACCGAAAGGCATGAAGGGCGCCATCGCCAAGGCCGACGAGCTGGCGGCGACGATTCCCAATGCCATCATCCCGCAGCAGTTCGAAAACCCCGCCAACCCGGAAATCCATCGCACGACGACGGCCGAGGAAATCTGGAACGACACGCATGGCGAGGTCGATATCTTCGTCGCAGGCATCGGCACCGGCGGCACCATCACCGGTGTCGGCCAAGTGCTGAAGAAGCGCAAGCCCTCGGTGCATGTCGTCGCCGTCGAGCCGGAATCCTCGCCAGTGCTGTCGGGCGGCCAGCCCGGCCCGCACAAGATCCAGGGTATCGGCGCCGGCTTTGCGCCAAAAATCCTCGACACCACGATCTATGACGAGATCGTCAAGGTCTCGAACGAGGATTCGGTCGCCAATGCCCGCCTCGTCGCCCGCCTCGAAGGCGTCCCGGTCGGCATCTCGTCGGGCGCCGCCCTGCAGGCGGCGATCGTCGTCGGCTCGCGGCCGGAGAACAAGGGCAAGAACCTCATCGTGGTCATCCCGTCCTTCGCCGAACGCTATCTGTCGACGATCCTGTTCGAGGGGTTGGGGGCGTAGGGTCTCGCTATCTCGAGAATAGAACCGGCGCGATCCTTCGCGCCGACATCAAAGGGTTCTGCACCGTTCGGCCTGGCCCCCCGAAAAAACCTCTGGTGGCGGCCGGTACCGGCTTGAGCAGAACCTGCTTCCCGTGCAAATCGTCACCGGCCTGCTTTGCGCAGGCCGGGGAGAAATTTCATGTACAAGCTCTATACCCGTCCGGGCAGCGGCGGCTTCGTCGTCGAGGCGGCGCTGGCGCTGGCGAACGCGCCGTTCGAGCAGGTCGACGTGCCGAAGACGGACAGGCCCGATCCGGCATTTGTCGAAATCAGTCCCTTGAACCAGGTTCCGGCGCTGACCTTGCCGGACGGCAGCTCGATGACCGAATCGGCGGCGATCTGCATCCTGCTTGCCGAGCGTCACCCCGATGCCGGCCTGGCGCCGGCGGTCGACGCGCCGGCCCGCGCTGACTTCCTGCGCTGGATGGCCTTCATGTCGTCCGTGCTCTATCCGGCAATCCTGCGGCTCTACTACGCCCATCGCTATACGACCGACGCCGAAGGCACGAAGGCCGTCAAGCAAGCGGCCATCGCCGAAATGGATCGCGGCTTCGCCGTCCTCGATGCGGCGCTCAAGGACCGCGACTGGTTGGTGGGCGACCGCATGTCGGTGGCCGACATCTACCTCGTCATGCTGGTGGCCTGGCATCCCGACTCCGACAGGGCTCGCGCGGCGTGGCCGAATGTGGAACGCCTGTGGGCCGGAATGCGCGAACATCCGGTGATCAAGACGCTCAACACGGCACATGAGATGTGGCCGGCCTGAACGACTGCCGACGGCGAGGCTTAGTGTCTGAGGGCTGCCCGTTTTCCCTGTAGGAACCGGCGCACCGCCGGGTCGCGCTCAAGGCCGATCGCCCGGTCATAGGCCTCGATCGCCTGCGGCACCTGACCGAGCCTGGCCAGGAGACCGGCGCGCGCCGCCCAATAAGGTTGATAGTCGTTGAGCCGCTTGTCGTCGCCCAGCACATAAAGAGCCGCCAGCCCCGCCACAGCGCCTTCAGCCTCCGCGATCGCCACCGCGCGGTTGATCGCCACCACCGGCGATCCGACGATGACTGACAGCGCATCGTAGAAATTGCGGATCGCGGCCCAGTCGGTCAGGCCGGTCAGCCGTCGCGCCGAATGGACGGATTGTACGGCCGCTTCGAGCTGGTAACGGCCTATGACGCCCATGGCGGCGGCGCGGCGCAGCAGGGATTCCGCTTCCTCGATCAAGGCTGCGTCCCATTCCGCGCACTTCTGCTCGGCGAGCGGCACATACTCTCCGGCCGCATCGCGCCGCGCCGAGCGGCGTGCCTCGGCAAACAGCATCAGCGAAAGCAGGCCGAGCGCCTCCGGCTCATCCGGCATCAGCGAAGCCACCAGCCGGCCGAGCCAGATGCCTTCAGTCGCCAGGTTGCGGCGCTGCGTCTCGGTGCCGGCCGGATCGGACCAGCCTTCGGCGAAAGCGGCGTAGATGGCTTCCAGGACCGCGTCCAGCCGCTCGCCGAGTTCGGCCCGTTCAGGCACGCGGAACGGAATGCCGGTTTCCCGGATGCGGATCTTGGCGCGCACCAGGCGCTGGCCCATAGTTGCCGGCGAGACCAGGAAGGCAGAGGCGATGGTAGCGGCGTCCAACCCTAGGACCGTCTGCAGGATCAGCGGCGCGCGCACACCCGATTCGATCGCAGGATGCGCGCAAGCAAACATCAGCCGCAGCCGTTCGTCGGGCAGCTCTTCGTCGGTCATGCGCGCCTCCGCCTCCTCGGCAATTAGCTTGAGATGATCGCGGCCGGCCTCGCTGGTCAGCCGACGCCGCACCGCATCGACGCGCCGGCGCCTTGCCACGGCCAGCAGCCAGGCTTCCGGCCTTTCAGGCACCCCGGTTCGCGGCCAATGTTCGAGCGCTGCGGCAAAGGCATCGGCCAGCGCATCCTCGGCCCCAGCCACGTCGCGCGTGCGCGCCGCGAGCCAGGCGACCAGCTTTCCGTAGCTCTGCCGGGCGGCGGCCTCGGCGACCGCCCGGGCGGCATCTGACCCGACAGCCTTCATGCAGCAGTGTATGTTGTCATGTATTCGGCCATCGGCCAGATCGGCCGCACTTCCATTGTGCCGGCGCTGGCACCGGGACAGCGTGCCGCCCACGAAATAGCCGCGTCCATGTCGGGCACCTCGATCAAATAGTAGCCGCCGAGTTGCTCCTTGGTATCGGCATAGGGGCCGTCAATCACGTTGGTCTTGCCGTTGGCCACCCGTACGGTGGTTGCTATCTTGGTTGGTTTCAATCGCTCACCGGCCACGAACACACCGGCCTTCTTCATCGCTTCGGTATAGGCGCCATAGGCGGCGCTCATCTGGGTGATCGCCTCCTTGGGCGCGGCCGCCATTCCGGCTTCGCTGGAATATATAAGAAGCAGATACTGCATGGTCTTCTCCCGTGGTTTCGAGGCCGCGTCATTGCGAGCCGGACGTATGTCGCGCGGCATCGCCCGATTTCGACAGGCGGCGGAAAAACTTTCGGCTGCGGCGGCTTTTTGCGCAAGCCGCCAACTGTTTTGTGATCGCCCGCACCCGTAGAGGTGCCGTAACCGACAATGAGACGCCTCATTCGCTGCTTCCAGAGCCGCGCTTTCAGCCCAGGAACCGCTCGCGCAGTTCGGCAGGAGGAATGCCGCAACTGTCTTTCCTGCCGAACAGGGCGTAGCGGTTTTTGGCGATGCGGTCGTAAAGCCAGTTGCGCAGCGGGCGCGGCAGCAGCAACAGGACCTTTGCCGCCCGCCACGGCCAGCCGAGCTCCGCCATGACGGCAACGAAGCTGTCTAGCTGCGTGAAGGCGATGCCGTCGATCAGGACGAGATTGGTCTCGTAGGAATCCGTGCGCAGCCCGTGTTGCCTGAACAGCGCTTCTCCGAACGGCGACTGCGCGGTGGCGAAGCGTAAGCGGCCTTGACGGTCGAGCCTGACCACCATGCGCACGAAGCCGGAGCACAGCACGCAGACGCCGTCGAAGACGATCAGCGGATGGCTGCGATCGAGGGGGTCGGAGGGACGGACGGACTTGGGTCGACTTGAATGGGGACGACTTGGGTTGGGAAGGTCAGTCACGCGGGCCTCGGCTGCTTATGCCCTAGGACATTAAGCCAGCCGGAGGCGGTATCAAAGCCGAGGCGATATCGCACGCCGCCTGTCGGTCAGAGCGGGACGCTCGGCGCGATAGGTGGTGGCGCGGGATTCGGCGGCCGGCCGGCAGATCCGGCTGTCGTGGCGGCTCTCGAAGGTCATGGTCAGCGCGCGCTCAACGAATTGCCGCGACGGGCGCTGGCCGGGCCGGGGCCGCGCATGTAGTAGCGCTCCGGCCGATAGGTCGGCGCAACGAATTCGCGGATGGCGGCGGCATAGCCGATGAGGTGCGTGAGGAAGTTCATTTTACCTGTCCCTGTCCCGATTTTCGGATGTCCCTTCCGAATTGCGGGCATCTTAGCGTCGAGGCGTGAATAGTCGGTGAACACGATGTTAATATCTGGTCGAAAAGGCCTTGGTTCGTGGCCGGAATGCGGCTGATTCGGGGTCTTTCCGTGTGGTCCGTCGACATTTCGGCCAATGTGACTTTTGCATCACATATGTTTCGTTTGAATGTCGCCTGCGCGCGGTTCTGTTTCAATTCTTGCCGCGCTGGCGAAATTTCCTTGCTGGCCGACGCAGCGCCGGAAATCCCAGCCTGGCATGCTGACAGGGATCGGTGACGGAACTGGAACAGGCTCCAGTCGTTCTGGATTTCGGGACCTGTTGCGAAGGGAATTGTCATGGCGCCGCGTCCGGCCTGGAAGGGTTATCTGAAGCTGTCGTTGGTCACCTGTGCCGTCGAATTGACCAACGTCGTCACCCAAGCCGAGAAGGTCTCGTTCCGGGTGCTGAACCGCAAGACCGGCAACACCGTGAAGCGCATCTATGTCGACGCAGAAAATGGCAAGCCGTTGCGCGAGGGGGATGAGATCAAGGGCTATGAAGTCGATGACGGCGACTTCGTCCGCATCGAGGAAGACGAGATCGAGGCGGTGCAGATCGAGTCCTCGCACACGATGGCGCTCGACGGTTTCGTCGACAAATCCTCGATCCAGCAGATCTATCTCGACACCCCCTACTATGTGACGCCGGCCGACAAGGTGTCGGAAGAGGCTTTTGCCGTCATCCGCGATTCGATGGCGGACAAGAAGATGGCCGGGCTGGCGCGCATCGTGCTCTACAACCGCGAACGCCCGGTGGTGATCGAACCGCGCGGCATGGGCATGGTGCTGACGACGCTGCGCTACGACGACACGGTGCGCGAACGGGACTCCGTCTTCGGCGACATCAAGGATGTGAAGAGCGACCCGGTCATGACCGATCTGGCCGAACGGATCATCGACAAGAAGAAGGCGAAGTTCGATCCCTCTCAGTTCGAGGACAAATATGAGAACGCGCTGCTGGAGCTGATCCGCGCCAGGAAGGCCGGCAGGAAGGCGCCAAAGGCCAAGGCAGAGCCCAAGCCGTCAAACGTCGTCAATCTGTTCGACGCGCTGAAGAAGAGCCTGTCTTCGGATGCCGGCGCATCGAAGGCTTCCACGCCGGCAAAAGCAAAACCCGCGGCCAATCGCACCAAGCCGAAAGCCGGCGCGTCCAAGCGCAAATCGGCCTGAGGATCAGAGACAGATGGCCAGCCTCGAACAGTATCATTCCAAGCGCGATTTCAAGAAGACGTCCGAACCGGCCGGCAAGGTTGCGCCCGGCAAAAACGCCAAGGCTGGCGGCATCTTCGTCATCCATAAGCATGCGGCGACTAGGCTGCATTACGACCTTCGCCTGGAGCATGAGGGCGTGCTGTGGAGCTGGGCGGTGACGCGCGGTCCAAGCCTCGACCCGAGTGAGAAACGGCTGGCCGTGCATGTCGAGGACCATCCGATCGACTATGCGCCGTTCGAAGGCACCATTCCCAAGGGCGAATATGGCGGCGGGTCGGTGCTCGTCTGGGACAAGGGCACCTGGGTTCCCGAAATCGACCCGGCCAAGGCGATGAAGAAGGGCCATATCACCTTCGAGCTCAAAGGCCACAAGCTGCATGGTCTGTGGCACCTGGTGCGGCTGAAGCCGCGCGCGGGCGAAAAGCGCGAGAACTGGCTGCTGATCAAATCGGACGATGCCGCGGCGCGCCCTGGCGAGGACATTCTGAAGGAGGCGCCGGAATCGGTGAAGTCGGGCCTGACGATCGAGGAGATCGGCGAAGGCAAGGCCGCCAGGGGCGAGAAGCCTGATGTCTGGCATTCCAACAAGCCGGTCGCCGGCAAGGCAAAGACCAGCAGGCGCCTGGACTTCGTCGAACCGCAGCTTGCGACGCTGGAGCGGGACGCACCGCCGGGCAAGGACTGGCTGCACGAGGTCAAGTTCGACGGCTATCGCATGCAGGCGCAGATTGCCGGCACGGAGGTGCAGCTGCTGACCCGTACCGGGCTCGACTGGACGGAAAAATTCGGCGGCGCGATTGCCGCGGAACTCGCCGGACTGAAATGCAGCGACGCCATCATCGATGGCGAGATCGTCGTGTTGGCCGACAGCGGCGTGTCGTCCTTCGCGCTGTTGCAGGCCGACCTGTCCGCGAAACGGACAGATCGCTTCATCTACTATGTGTTCGACTTGATGCGGCTGGACGGCAAGGATTTGCGCGGCGAGCCGCTGGTCGAGCGCAAGCAGGCCTTGCAGGACCTGCTTGGCAAGCTGGAGAACTCGGCCGTCCGTTTCAGCGACCATTTCGCCGAGCCCGGCAAGATCATGCTGGAGCATGCCTGCCGCATGGGGCTGGAAGGCGTCGTCTCCAAGCGCGCCGATGCGCCCTATCGCAGCGGGCGCGGACCTTCCTGGGTGAAGTCGAAATGCACGGCGCGGCAGGAATTCGTCATCGGCGGCTATTTGCCGTCGGACAAGACCGGGCGCGGGCTGCGCTCGCTGCTGGTCGGGTATCACGAGAATGGCGAACTGCACTATGCCGGCCGTGTCGGCACCGGCTTCTCGGCCAAGACCGCCAGCGAACTCAAGACAAGACTCGATGCGCTGAAGGCGGAGCATTCGCCCTTCGACAAGGCCGTGCCGAAAGGCAAGGGCCTGGTCTGGGTGAAGCCCGAACTGGTCGGCGAAGTGGAGTTCCGGAGCTGGACATCCGACCGTATAATACGCCATGCATCGTTCCAGGGATTGCGCGAGGACAAGCCGGCGGAGGAAGTCGTGCAGGAAAAGCCCCAGTCTTCGACAGGGAAGAGCCCGGCCAAGGCGAGGCCGGTGCCAGGCAGCGCTGGCAAACCTGCCGGAGCGACGACGACCAGCGTAAAGCTTTCCCACCCCGACAAGCTGCTGTGGCCCGAGGAAAAGATTTCCAAGCAGGGCCTGCTCGACCACTACGCGTTGGTGTGGCCGCGCATGGAACAGTTCATCGTCAACCGACCGCTCAGCCTTGTAAGAGCGCCGGACGGCGTCGGCGGCCCGCGCTTCTTCCAGAAACATGCCTCGGCCGGCATGAGCGACAAGATCGCCCGGATGAAGGACCCGACCGACGGCGAGGAGATTCTGTTCATCCGCGATTTCGACGGCGTCGCAGCACTCGTCCAGTACGGCGTGGTGGAGATCCACATCTGGGGCTGCACCGTCGCTGCGCTGGAACAGCCGGACCAGATCATCTTCGACCTTGACCCCGATGAGGGCGTCGACGTGAAAGCCGTGCGCGAGGCCGCACTCGATATCAGAGGCAAACTTGAAGAGCTGTCGCTGCCGAATTTCGTCAAGACCTCAGGCGGCAAGGGCTACCACGTCGTGATGCCGCTGAAACCATCGGCGGATTGGGACGCAGTGAAAACCTTTGCGCATGATTTTGCCAAGGCGCTGGAACAGGCCTCGCCCGACCGCTACACGGCGACGCTGTCGAAAAAGGCGCGCACGGGAAAGATCTTCGTCGACTATCTGCGCAATGGCCGGGGCTCGACGACGGTCGCGCCCTATTCGTCACGCGCCAAGAAGGGCGCCACCGTGTCGATGCCTGTGACGTGGGCCGAGATCGAGGCGGGACTGGCGCCGAACGCTTTCCCGATCGGCGACAAGACGACGCTGAAGCAGCTGGCGGAAGCCGATCCTTGGGCGGATTTCTTCGGGCAGGGGAAGGTGCTGGGGCGGGGCTAGTTTCTTCCGCACATGCTCGGGCTGTCCCGCCAACATCTCAGCCCAAAAACACCCTCTCGAAAGCCTGCTTGCCCGGCGGTGAGAAAATGACCGCGCGGCTGTCCTTCTCGCGGCGCGCCCATTTTTCGGCAAGGATCTTGTCGAGGATAGCGGCACCCAACGTGCCGGCGAGGTGCGAACGGCGCACGCTCCAGTCGAGGCAGGCGCGGCAGACCGGCCGGCGCGGTTTGGCATCGACATCGATGCCGATGGCTGCGAAATGCGGTGCCGCCGACGGCCCGAGCCTGATCTCCTTGTCGTCGCGCAGCAGGATTTCCTTCTCGACAAAACGATCGAGCATCGCCACCGCCTGCTCGCCGGCGAGGTGGTCGTAACAGACGCGTGCCACGCGCATGGCGCCGTCACGCGGGCCCGGCCGCACGCGCTTTGGGCCAACGGCTTCGGCGACACCGGTGATGGCCTCGATCATGCCCGCCACCTGGGGTCCAGCGAGGCCGTAATAGCGGTGCCTTCCCTGGCTCGCCAACGTCAGCAGCCCGCCCTCCATCAGCTTGGACAGATGCGAGCTCGCCGTCGGCAGCGACACGCCTGCCTCGAGCGCCAGTTCGCTCGCGGTCAAGGCCGTGCCGCCCATCAGCGCGTTGAGCATGTTTGCCCGCGCCGGATCGCCGACCAGGCTGGCGATGCGGGCGATGTCGGGTCCTTCACGCATAGTTCGTTCCTCATCGAAGCATTCTTGTCAGATAAGCATTATTCTCCGACCAGATCAAGGAGACGACGATGACAACCGCTTCCACCTCCGCACCGCCGCTCACCAGCTGCCGATCGTTCCCGTTCGTCACCTGGTTCCGTTTGCGGCTGCTGGCTCGCTGGCATGACCGCTATGTGCAGCGCCTCGACCTTGCCGAGATCGACGATCATTTGCTGCGCGACCTCGGCCTGACACCGGAAGACGTGCGCCGTGAATGCGCGAAATCCTTCTGGCAGGCATGACCCGCAAGGGAATTGCCTAGCACATTGACCCTGGGGATGCTTCGACCCCGCTCGAAATGTCGCCGCAAGAAGACATCAACCCGCCAAGGAGACCACTATGACCATCACCTGCTTCATCCGTTATGAGATCGACCCGTTCGGCAAGGCGGCCTTCGAGGAGTATGCCCGCAACTGGGGCCAGGTCATTCCGCGCTGCGGCGCCGACCTGATCGGCTATTTCGTGCCGCATGAGGGCTCGGCCACGACGGCCTACGCCGCCTACAACATCGACAGCCTGGCGGCCTACGAGGCCTACCGCGCCCGGCTTGCCGCCGACCCTGCCGGTAAGGCAAACTATGAGTTCGCCCGCCGTGAAAAGTTCATCCAGAGGGAGGATCGCATGTTCCTGAAACTGGCTTCCGGCCCACACGCGAAACTGGTGCTGCCGTGATCGCCGTCATCTTCGAGGTCGAACCAGCGGCGGGCAGGCGCGATGCCTATCTCCGCATCGCTGCTGACCTGCGCCCTCTGCTCGACGGCATCGACGGGTTTGTCTCGATCGAGCGCTTCCAGAGTCTCTCCGACCCGAATCGCATCCTGTCCTTATCGTTCTGGCGCGACGAGGAGGCGGTCAAGGCCTGGCGCAACACCGAGGAGCACCGGCAGGCGCAGAAGGCCGGCCGTGGCGGTATCTTTGCCGGCTACCGTCTGCGTATCGCCCATGTCGTGCGTGACTACGGCCTGACGGAGAGGGCCGAGGCGCCGGCGGATAGCCGCGCAGTGAATGGATGAGGGTTAGCGGGTAGGTGTCGGCGTTGCCCCTCATCCGCCTGCCTGCACCCGGGGAGAAGGGTAGCGCTCCAACGCTGGCGACCCCCTCTCCCCGTTCTTCGCGGGAGAGGGTAAGGGTGAGGGGCGCCGACCCTCGTCGTCAAACTAAGCATTCCCGATCAGCACGCCGGCCGCGAACACCAGCGCGCCGCCTAGCACCACCTGGAAGGCGGCACGCAGGAAGGGCGTCTGCATATAGCGGTTCTGGACGAAGGCTATCGCCCACAATTCGAAGAACACCACCACCGCGGCGACCGCCGTCGCCGTCCAGAATTGCGGGATGAGATAGGGCAGCGCGTGACCGAGCCCGCCGAGCGTCGTCATGATGCCGACAGTGAGGCCGCGCTTGATCGGCGAGCCGCGGCCCGACAGCTTGCCGTCGTCGGACGCAACCTCGGTGAAGCCCATCGAAATGCCGGCGCCGATCGAGGCGGCGAGGCCGACAAGGAGCGTCTGCCAGGTATCATGCGTGGCGAAAGCCGCGGCGAAGATCGGCGCCAGCGTCGACACCGACCCGTCCATCAGCCCGGCCAGCCCCGGCTGCACATAGGTGAGGATGAACTGACGCTGCTCGGCAACTGCCTCTTCGTCTTTCACCTCGCCCGGCACGTGCTTTTGTTCCAGACGCTGCGCCAGCGTTTCGTGGCCCTGCTCGGCCACCGCCAAATCGTCGAGCAGTTTTCGGGTGGAAGCATCGGTGGTGCGCTTGGCCGCCTCGACGTAGAACAGATAGGCGCGCCGCTCCATCGCCTCGGCCTGGCTGCGTACATGCTCGATACCGAGCGGTCTCACCAGCCAGTCAGGCTTGCGTTCGAAGTAGCCTTTCACATGTTCGCGCCGGATCAGCGGAATGCGATCGCCGAACCGCTTGCGGAAAAGCTCGATCAGCGAGTCGCGATGGCCATCCTCTTCCTCGGCCATCTCCTCGAACACCTTTGCCGATTGCGGAAAGCTTTCCGCCAGTCCGTCGGCGTAGGCCCGGTAGATGCGCCCGTCATCTTCTTCGGACGAAATGGCCAGTGCCAGGATCTCCTGTTCGGAGAGCGATTCGAAGGGACGGCGGCCGAAACCGAAAACACGGGAAAGCATGAGGAATTCACCCTAGTTTAGAATGGTTCTAAACTAGGGTTTGATGTGCCCCAGGTCAATGCGCGCCTGGGTCGCGGTCAACAATTGTTGAAGCCCGCGCGCGAGCCGCACCTCTTCATTATCAGCGAATGTTCACCTATATTTGGCACTAAGCCAAGGAAAAGGATTCCGCAGATGACGGCAAAACAGCCCCCGCAACACTATGACCCCAAGCCCGTTCTCGATCTCATCGCCAGCATCGAGGCCGATCTGCGGCGCCTGAAAGACATGGTCGAGCAGCAGGTCGAGAAATTCGACCCCGCCAACCCGCACAACAAGGCCCCGGACGGCAAGTTGACCGAAGAGGGCGTCGAGTGCTGCTACCGCATGTTCGACGAAGGCAAGTCGCGCTATTCGGTCGCCCAGCAGATGAAAATCTCCTTCGCCGCCGCCACCCACCGCTTCAACAGCTGGCGCAAGCTGGGGGGCACCAGGCGGCAACGGGCGTTGTTGGGATAAGTGGCGGTTGGCCGCACGGCACAAACGCCGGCAAGACTCCCAAACCTTGTAACCGTCACATTTTTTCGTTGGTGTCGCGCGGCTGTTTCCGTGCACCATGGCCTGGCCATTTTTTCGCAGGATCCGCCATGACCACCCCTCCCGGCATAGAAGACATCCATCGCGCCGCAGCCCGGCTGTCCGGCCTGATCGTCGAGACGCCGTTGATCGAATCGCAGGAGTTGAACAAGCACTTCGGTGCCCGCATCCTGTTCAAGCCGGAGACGCTGCAGCGCACCGGCTCGTTCAAGTTCCGCGGCGCCTACAACAAGCTCTCCTCACTCAGCGAAGAGGAGCGCAGCCGTGGCGTCGTCGCCTTCTCGTCGGGCAACCACGCACAGGGCGTCGCTGCGGCGTCGGCGATGTTCGGCGTCAAGGCGGTCATCGCCATGCCGGCCGACGCGCCGGTAATGAAGGTCGGCAATGTCCGCAAGATGGGGGCCGAGGTGGTGCCGTTCGACCGCTTTCGCGACGACCGCATGACCGTGGTGCGCCCTTACATCGAGAAAGGCATGGTGCTGGTGCCGCCCTTCGACGACCCGGCCATCATCGCCGGCCAGGGCACGATCGGCCTCGAATTGATGCGCCAGGCGAAAGCGCTTGGCGTCAGCCTCGACGCCGTGGTCATCCCTTGCGGCGGCGGTGGCCTGTCGAGCGGCATTTCCATCGCCGTCAAGGACGCCTCTCCCAGCACTTCGGTCTGGGCGGTGGAGCCCGAGCATTTCGACGACACCCGCCTTTCGCTGGCCGCCGGCGCCAGGGTTTCGAACGAGCCGGGCCACAATTCGATCTGCGATGCGATCCTGACAGCCGAGCCCGGCGTGATCACCTTCGAGATCAACCGCAGAAACCTTGCCGGGGCCATCGCCGTCTCCGACAAGGCGACGGCGCAGGCGATGCGCGATGCCATGGCCTATCTCAAGCTGGTGGTCGAACCCGGCGGCTGCGTCGCGCTGGCGGCCCTGTCATCGGGCGAGATCGAGCTATCCGGCAAATGCGTTGCCGTGGTGCTGTCCGGCGGCAATGTCGATTTCGGGACTTATGCGGAGATCATGGCGGCGGCGTAGACGAAGAACGCGGCCGCCCAGGGTGACAGCCGCAGCGATCCTTCGCACCCCCCTCTGCCCTACCGGGCATCTCCCTGGCAAGGGGGGAGATTGGGCGTTATCTCTGCTTTCGCCAATCGCCGCCATCGCAGGAGCAAGCGCCGCGCTGAAACTGCCGATCTCCCCCTTGCGGGGGAGATGGCCGGCAGGCCAGAGGGGGGCGCTGTCCCTCCGGCCTTCAAAACTTCCGCAAAGCTTACGCCAACGGCGCGGCATCTAATCCAGCGTCCGCCGGAACCGGACCAGTGCGACGCCGGCAAACAATGCCACGAACACCACCAGCCAGCCGATCTCCGTTGCCACCGCGGGCAGTTCGGCGCCCTTCAGCATCACGGCGCGGATGATGCGCAGGAAATGCGTCAGCGGCAGGATCTCGCCGAACGCCTGCGCCCAGGTCGGCATGCCGCGATAGGGGAACATGAAGCCGGACAGCATGATCGACGGCAGGAAGAAGAAGAAGGTGAGCTGCAGCGCCTGCATCTGCGTGCGGGCGATAGTCGAGATCGTGTAGCCGAGCAGCACCAGCGCCAGCACGAAGATCAGCACGGCGGTGAGGAGCAGCGACATCGACCCGGTGAAGGGGATGGCGAACAAGAGCTTGGCCGCCGCCAGCACCACCACCACCTGCACGCCGCCGACCGCCAGATAGGGCAGCACCTTGCCCATCATGATCTCGAGCGGGCTGGACGGCATCGCCAGCAGGTTCTCCATGGTGCCGCGCTCGGTCTCACGGGTCAGCGCGATCGAGGTCATCATCACCATCGTCATCTGCAGGATGACGCCGAGCAGGCCGGGCACGATGTTGTATTGCGAGATGCCTTCGGGGTTGTAGCGCCGGTGCACCACCACTTCGAGCTGGCCAAGGGCTGCCTCGGCGGCCGCCTCCTGCATGCCGCGCGCCCTGAGCAGGGCCTGGCTGGCGACGGTGCCGAGCGTCGAGATGGCGCCGCTGGCGACAGCCGGGTCGGTGGCGTCGGCCTCGATCAGGATCTGCGGGCTGTCGCCGCGTTCGACCCGACGGGCGAAATCGGCGGGGATGGTGACGACGAAGGCGACATCGCCGCGCGACATCAGGAACTCCGCGTCGGCCGCACTTTGCGAGACATGGTCGAAACGGTAGTAGCCTGTCGTCTGCAGCGCCGAGACCATGGCGCGCGTGTAGGGGTCGCTGCTCGTCGCAACCAGCGCGGCCGGCAGGCTCTTCGGGTCGTTGTTGATGGCATAGCCGAACAACACGAGCTGCATCAGTGGCACGCCGAGCATCATGGCGAAGGTGATGCGGTCGCGCCGCATCTGGATAAACTCCTTGATCAGCAGCGCGCCAAGGCGGGCGAAGGAAAAGACACTGTTCATGCCATGTTGTCCTTCGAGCCGGACATGAACTGGATAAAGACGTCCTCGAGGCTGGTTTCGCCCGGCGCCACCTTCACGCCCTTATGCTCCTTCTCGACATCTGCGAGCGCGGCTTCCAGCTTCTTCCTGTCGGAACCGACGACATGCAGCGTGGCACCGAACGGCGCCACCTGGTCGACGCCGGGCCGGCCCTGAAGCGCTTCCGCCACCTGGTCGAGCCGCGGGCCCTGCAGGACGAAAGTGGTCAGCCCGGCATTTTCCACCACCTCGGCGACGGTGCCGGTGGCCAGCATCTTGCCGTAGGAAATGTAGCTGATGCGGTGGCAGCGCTCAGCCTCGTCCATATAGTGGGTGGAGACCAGCACGGTCAGCCCGCCGCTGGCGAGGCGATGGATCTCGTCCCAGAATTCGCGCCGCGCCTTCGGATCGACGCCCGCCGTCGGCTCGTCGAGCAACAGCAGCTTCGGCTTGTGCATGATGCAGGCGGCCAGCGCCAGCCGCTGCTTCCAGCCGCCCGACAAGGTGCCGGCCAACTGGTTGCGGCGCGTCGTCAGGCCGAGCTCCTCCAGCGTACGCGCCACATGCTCCTCGACCGGCTTCAACCGGTAAAGCCGCGCGACGAATTCGAGATTCTCGCCAATCGTCAGATCCTCGTAGAACGAGAATTTCTGCGTCATGTAGCCGACTTCGCGCTTGATGCGCAGGCTGTCGGTGCGGATGTCGAAGCCGAGCACCGTGCCTTCACCCTCGTCGGGCGTCAGCAGGCCGCACATGATGCGGATGGTGGTGGTCTTGCCCGAACCGTTGGGCCCGAGAAAGCCGACGATCTCGCCTTCGGCGACGGTCATCGTCACATGGTCGACGACGGTCTTGTCGCCAAACCGCTTGACCAGACCATGGACGTCGATGGCGTTCATTTTCCGCCATCCGCGAGATCGACATCGACGATCTGGCCCGGCTGCAGCGGGCCGGCGTCGCCCTCCGGCCGCGCCTCGACCAGATAGACCAGCTTCTGCCGGTTCTCCAACGAATAGATCACCGGCGGGGTAAATTCGGGATCCGGCGAGACGTAGCTGACCCGCGCCTTCACGTCCGGGCCGCAGCCGTCGCAATGGACGCCGAGCAAGGTGCCGACCTTGACCGAGGAGAAGGCAGCTTCCGGGATGTAGACGCTGAGCTTTACGGCGCCGTCGGGCAGGATCGAAATGACCGGTGAGGTCGGGCCGGCGGTGTCGCCCGGATTGCGGATGACATCGTTGACGCGGCCCGGCGACGGCGACGCCAGCACCCGCTTCGACAGCCGCCACCGCGCCTGCTCCAGGGTTGCCTGCGCCTGCTTGACCTGGTTGTCGGCGGCCTTGATCGTTTCCGGGCGCGCCGGCAGGCCGCCGACAGCGAGATTGGCATTGGCCTGGCCGACCTGCGCGTTGGCTGTCTCCAGTGTCGCCGAAGCGGTGTCGAAATCGGCCTGCGTGCCGGCGCCGCGCTTGAACAGATCGGCGGCGCGGTCGTATTTGCGCTTGGCGTCGGCGGCCTGCGCGCTGGCCATGTCGACCTCGGCCCTGAGCACCGCGATCTCTTCCGGGCGCTTGCCGATCTGCAGGTCGGCCAATTGCGCCTGGGCCTGGGCTAGGCCGGCCTCGGCCTGCGCGACCGCGATCTTGGCATCGGCGCTTTCCAGCGTCACCACGGTCGTGCCGGGTGTGACACGATCGCCGCGCTTGACGGTGACGGTCTCGACCTGCGCCACCTCGATCGGCGCCAGCAGCACATAGTCGCCCTCGACATAGCCGACGGCCAGCGGCGCTGCCGGCGCACAGGCGCTGAAAAGCTGCGCGGCGAGCGGCAGCGAACACAGAAAGCTCATGGTCTTTGCCCCTTCATCCCTGGCCCTTGCGGGCAGCCAATATGGCCTTGAGATTGCCCGATGTGACCGCCACCACCTTGGCTGCCTCTGCGGCGCCAATGTCGTTCCAGCCCATGCGGCGCATCACCGCCTCGCGGCCGATGCGGAAATAGATGACCTGGCCGATCAGCGTGAACACGGTGAGCCTCGTGGCCTCGCTTTCGGCCGGCTCTCCCGTCGCCTGCTCCCAGAGCTGGCACAGCCGGCGGTGCGTCGGCTCGAACACGCCGTCATAGATGCGGTCGAGCGCTGCCGTCGGATGCGAAAGCTCGCGCAGCACGAACTGGACGATCTCGCCGGCCTGCGGGCTGGCAACGACAAAGCCGACCATCCGCTCCAGCGCCGCGAAGAGCAGCGCTTGCGCCGCCTCCGGATTGGCCGGTCCTGCCACTGCCGCCGGCACATTGCCGAGCGCCGGGCCGGCAACCGTCTGGATGGTCTCGACGATGAAGTCGGCGGCTGCGGCGCGAAGGCCCTCCTTGCCGCCGAAATGATAGGCGATCGAGCCGATATTGGCCTCTGCCTCGGCAGCGATCTGGCGCGTCGAGGTGCCGTCGAAACCCTGCCGTCCGAACAGTTTCAGCGCCGCCTGAACGAGGGCCGCGCGCGTCATCTCGGCGGGTGACGTCTCGCGACGGGGACTTCCGGTGTCGGGTAACTTGATCATGAGGCGCACTTTAATCAATCGATTGATTAAAGTCAATGGATGACTCAAACTTGCGTACGCAACCATCTTGCCACGGCCGGCCGTTAACGCTTTAGTGCGCGGCCATGGGCAAGGAAGTCGAACGCAAATTCCTGGTCTCCGGCACAGCATGGCGGGATCTGGTCGAGGCGGATATCCGCATTCGCCAGTTCTATCTTGCCGCGACCCCCGGCCGAACCCTGCGCATCCGCATCAGCGACGAAGCTTCCGCCAAGCTGACGCTCAAATTCGGCAGCAGGGCGCGCGTGCGCGACGAATTCGAATATCCGATCCCGCTGGCGGACGCCCTGGAGATGCTGGCCTTCGCGCTCGGACGTGTCATAGAGAAGACACGCCACCATGTTAGGCATCGCGGCCATCTCTATGAGGTGGATGTCTTTGGCGGCCCGCTTGCGGGACTTGTGGTCGCCGAACTTGAGACGCCGGAGGACGTGCCTGACGAAATGCTGCCTGACTGGCTCGGCCGAGAGGTCACTGGCGAGTCTGAATTTTACAACGCGTCGCTCGCCCTCGGGGGGATTCCGGAGATCGCCGCATGAGTTTTCGCATCGATCCGCGCCTGCCGCTGACCGGCGAGGTCAGGCGTATCCTTGCCGAGGAAATCGGCAAGGCATTGGCCCATCTCGACGCAGCGCGCAGCCGGCCGGAACAGGGGCTGCACAAATGCCGCAAGCGGCTGAAGAGCGCGCGCGCCTTGCTGCGGCTTGTTCGTTCCGGTGACGGAACATTCTGCGAGACCGAGAACCAATGCTACCGCAACGTGGCGGGCCTGCTTGCCGGGCCGCGCGAGGCGACGGCGCTGATCGAGACCGTCGACCGGCTGGCGGCAAGCTTTCCCAAGGAGAGCGCCGACGACGGGCTGGCTGCGGTGCGCGACAGGCTGATTGCCCGGCAGCATGAATTGCACGAAGGCGCCGGGCTCGACGCGGCAATCGCTGCTGCGACCGCCGCTTGCGAGGAAGGCCTGCACCGGATCGAAACCCTCGCTCTGCCCGATCAGCCGGAACAGGCCGCCGATGTGCTTGCCGAAGGCGCCCGCGCCACCTTGCGCCGGGCCAGGAAAGCGCTCGACAAGGCCGGATCGCGCGGCGCGGCCAATGATTTCCACGATCTGCGCAAGGCGGCCAAGACGCACGGCATGCATCTGTCGCTGCTCGGCAGGCTGTGGCCGACGCCGATCAAGGCCAGGCGCAAGGCGGTCGACGCACTGGGTGAACGGCTGGGCGACCTGCATGACCTGTTCGTTATGCGCGACCTGCTCGAGGCCGATGACCGTCCGCTCGGATCGCCCGAAGACACCAGGCTCCTGGGCAAGCTTCTGAAGCGGTCGGAAAAGCAGCTGAAGAAGTCCTGCCTGGCTGAGGCGGCCGAGCTGTTCGGCGACAGTCCCAAACGCTCGACACGCAAGCTGGCACGCAAGGCGCGCGGAGATCTGGCCGAGGCAGCCCAGGACGATCTGATCGCAACCGCCGGCTGACGGAGCTGTCCTCTCCCTTCTCCCCTTGTGGAGGGGGAGCTGACGTCGGCGCAACCACCCTCCCGCTGGCACCCAGCGCCTGCCCGTGCTAATCGGCATTTGGCATGACCGAGCTCAGAGACACGCTTCTGGATCGACTTGGCCGCCGGCTCGCCGGCGCGCTGCAGGAAGAGTCTTCCGGCTACGAACCTTATACCCCGTCCGATGCCGAGACGCTGCGCCGTGCGCTGGAGCCCGGCGACATCCTGTTGATCGAGGGCAATCAGAAGATCTCGGCGGTGATCAAGTACCTGACCCAGTCGACCTGGTCGCATGCGGCCCTTTATGTCGGCGATGCGTTGCCCGAGCCGCAAGACGGAACGGAGCGGCCGCGGCTGATCGAGGTCTCGATGGGCGAAGGCTGCGTTGCCGTGCCGCTGTCGCGCTATCGCACCTACAACACCCGCATCTGCCGGGCAAGCGGCCTGGCGCCGGAGGACCGCGACAGGGTCGTCGCCTTCATGATCGGTAAGCTCGGCCTGAAATACGATCTCAAGAACATTCTCGACATGCTGCGCTATTTCCTGCCGGCGCCGCCGGTGCCGGTGCGCTGGCGCCGACGCATGCTGGCATTCGGCTCCGGCGACCCGACACGGGCCATCTGTTCCTCGCTGATCGCCGAGGCCTACGGCCAGATCCGCTATCCGATCCTGCCCGAAATCACCCGCGCGCCCGGCCGTGCTTCGGCGCAGTCCAACTATTCACGCAGGGAAATCCTGCATATCCGCCACCACTCGCTCTACACGCCGCGCGATTTCGACCTGTCGCCCTATTTCCGCATCGTCAAGCCGACGCTGGAATACGGGTTCGACTACCGGGCGGTGACGTGGGACGACAAGGCAAGCTCAGACGCCGCACCCGCAAAGGCTGGGGCAATCGCCTCAGACAGGTGATGGACATGCCCCCTATGGCGCGGCCTACCGCCTTCCAGCCGGGGTGCAGGCGTTTCACATGGCGGCCTACATCACGCCGAAACCGCACCCTGGTTTTCGGCTCTATGTTCGATCCAGACATGGACCGGTTCGTCCCGGCCCCGGATGCTCACCGGTCCATGATCGCGCGCATTCAACTGTGTCGTGGGCGATTCCGCCTTCGCGGCGTCAATCAGTCGTGACCCAAAGCAAATATTCGCCTGGAGCTCACGGCATAGTGACTGCAAACGGCTGGCAACGTTGACGGTGTCGCCAACCACCGCGAAGGACAGATTGCGCTCGCTGCCGACCGCGCCGATGACAACTGCGCCATATTGTGCACCGATCCGAACGTCCAGCGGCGGGTATCCCCTGGACACCCGCTGTACATTCCAGTCTTCGAGAGCGGCGACCATCGCTTCAGCGCACTGGATGGCCCGAGTCGCGTCGTCATGGCTGGCTTGCGGAACCCCGAATGTCGCCATGATGCAATCGCCGATATAGTTATCGACGGTGCCATGGTGGTCGAAAACGACCTGTTCCATGCGACGGTGGAACTGACGCAGAAGTTCGAACACTGCTTCGGCCGGATGATCCTCGGAATAGTGTGTGAAGCCGACGATGTCGGCGAACAGCACCGCGATATCCTGCCGGCGGACCGGGCCGAAGGGCTCGTCATCGGTGGCGAGCTGGTCGACGACATTGGGCGAAAAATGCCGGGCGAGATTGGCGCGGGCGCGCTCTGCCTTCACATAGTCTTCCGACAGATGTCGGGAACGAAAGACGACCAGCGCCATGATCGCGCCGATAATCAGCACAACCAACACGTTGGTCGCCTGCGCAAATGTATCGACGAAATTGGGGTTGAGATAAAGGTTCAGTCGCTCTGTCATCGGCAGCGAATAGAGGTTCGTCGCCGGAATGACGGTTCCCGGATGATAAATCACCCATTCCACCCCGATCGCCCATGTCAAGGCCGCGAGCGCGCCAAGATAGAGCGCCAATCGTGTCGAAAGGGTCAGCGCGCCAAGGCATACGAAAATCAGCAGGAATTTGAAGCTGCCCTCGCGCAGTTGCATCGCGGCCGGCGCGACCTCCAGGGAAAACGGGTTGGGCGTTACCAGCAGAACGGTCAACAGAATGATGTCCAGCGTACCGACGAGGTAACCGATCCACCATCGCGCCGTCGTGCGACGGCGCGCAAAGAGAAACTGGATCAGGCCGATGAGCTGGAACAGCACGAGGCCCGTCAGCACGAAGAGCAGCGAAGCATCCCAGCGGCTGATCAATGAAAAGAAGCAGGCGATCACAGCGAGCGATGCCGTACGCGCCCAGAACTGCAATGCAGCACCCTGGCGTTCTGCGCGCGCCCGCAAATTTTTCAGGCGCGAATAGCGGCGAAGTTCAAGTGTTGGCGCGGTCGGCATAGGATCACTTCGATTTCACGGGGGACGTGCCACGCATCGGCAAACCCGCCCTCTACAGTCTGACAAATCAGTGCGCGAACTCTATCATGAATGTGATTTCATTCTGAAACGCGGCTGCAGAGAGCAAAAATATCCGGAAAAAAGATCATGGTGAAAACCGAAGCAGGACAGGCGGAAGCTCCCTGTTCAGGTCACCAAAAACCGCAGCGCCCGGCGTTATTCTCTGCATGGATGCGTTCGGCCGGCGCTGGGCGGCATGGCGGAACGCTTGGCTGCAGAGGGCTATACCGTGTTGGTGCCGGATCTGTTCTATCCCAACGCGCCCTATCCTGCTCGGGATGATTGGCCGTTTCAGGCCGGTAACGGGCGGCGTCCCTTTGCAGCGGCGGCGGGCCGATCGAACGCTCCGGCATCGCGCGGATGCGGCCCAATCGGCATGATCGCCGGAAACGGTGTTGCACCAAACGCGAACGTCCATTTGTAGCCGACCAATCCATCCTCCGGCGTGGTGTGCTGGTCGTGGTGGGCAAGCAATTTGACACGCCCGGCGAGCTCCTCCGCCTCGCGCCGCACCATCTCCGCCGTCTCCGGCCGCATCCGCCTGGAGAAGCTGACGAAGGTCGCTTCGTTGTCGATATGGGTGATGGCCCAGCCGATGAAATTCTTGTTGGTTATCTCGAACAGCGGCCTGAGCGGCCCTTCGAAATTCCACTGGATCGGCGTCTCGACCAGCAATCTTGCCGTGAGACCCCGGCCGAGCGTGACCAGGCCGAGCTCCTCCAGATCGCGCAGATAGAGGAACATCGAGGCCTCGCTCAGGCCTTGCGAGCGCATGATGCCTTCGGGGGTGAACTTCTCCGACAGCATGACGAAGATGAACAGCAGCGCCGGCCGGCCGGCGAGCTTGCGCTCGATGTCCGGCGCGATGTGGTTGACCGGCCCTGGCCCGCGGTTCATCGAGCCGAGCACGTTTTCCAGTTCGACGCCGGCAGCCGTGCAGATCTCCATCAGCCGGTCGAGCTTGCAGTTGCGCTCGTGGAAGATGCGCTTCACCGTCGGCTCGGAAACGCCCATGCGTTCGGCAAGCTGGCGATAGGTCACGCCTTTGGCCTTCAGCGTCCGCTTCAGCGCCTCGAAGATCAAACCGTTCATCGGATGCACCTCTTGCCGGCAGTTTCGTATCGATTTACGATACTAGCGGTAATCGGCCTTTTCAGAAAGTATCGAAAACCGTAGCTCTTCCCCGTCATCACAGGAGAGCACTCATGAACCGTTTCATCCCCCTTTTCGCATTCATCGGCATCGTAGCGGCGCCCGCCGCCCAGGCTGGCGAGCTCTGGCGCGCGACGGGCCTTGAACAGCCGGAATCGGCGCTGTTCGACGCCGCCAACAACCGCATCATCGTCTCCAACATCGTCGGCAATCCCGGCGATGCCGACGGCAACGGCTATCTCTCGGTGCTGTCCAGCGACGGCAAGACGGTCACCCAGCACTGGACCGACGGCATGGACGCACCCAAGGGCATGGCGATATCGGGCGGCAAGCTCTATGTCGCCGACATCACCAAGGTTCGCGTTGTCGATCTCGCCAGCGGCAAACTGGTTTCGAGCATCACGGTGCCGAATGCGGTCTTCCTCAACGACATGACATCAGACCAATCCGGCAAGGTCTATGTCACCGACATGCTGGCCGACGCCATCTACCGCATCGACGGCGGACGGCCGGACCTGTTCGTCAGGGATGCGATGCTGGCTTCGCCCAACGGCGTCATTGCCGACGGCAACCGGCTGATCGTCGCCTCTTGGGGCAAGGGCATCAAGCCCGACTTCAGCACGGCGGAGCCCGGCGGGCTGCTGTCGGTCGATCTCGCCAACAAGGCGGTTTCGCCCTTGCTAGGCGCGCAGAAATTCGCGGACCTCGACGGCGTCATCGCCATCGGCGACACCATCTACGCCACCGCCTACATGACGGGCACGCTTTACCGCTACCGTGCCGGCGGCACGCCGGAAGTGGTGGCGCATTTCAAGCCCGGCAGCGCCGACATCGGCACCGACGGCAAGTCGACCATTTTCGTGCCGCTGATGAACGAGGGCGAAGTGGCCGCGCTGACACTCGACTGAGGGTTGTTCGCGACATTGTTAGCCGGCTCGCTCCTGTCTCCTGGCTGGCGTATGGTACGCTGGCCCGGCATAGGCGGCGAAGGAGGTTTGATATGGAAGACCGGGAGATCCGCGCGGCTCTGGATCGCCACTGGGCCGCCTCCGATGCGAACGATTTCGAGGCGGAGCACCAAATTTATCGGGAGGATGCGGTGCTCGACTATCCGCAATCGGGCGAGCGCATCCACGGAAGGCGGAAGATCCAATCGTCCCGCGCCGCGCAGCCGAACCTGAAGCGCTTCACGGTGCGGCGGATCATCGGCGCCGGCGACCTCTGGGTCACCGAATATGTCCTGGCCTATGACGGGCGGCCGTCTTACACGGTGAGCATCATGGAGTTCCTCGATGGCAAGGTGGCCCGCGAGACGCAGTATTTCGGCGATCCGTTCGAGCCGGGGCCTTCGCGCGCGCAATGGGTCGAGCGGATCCCCTGAACCCTGGCCGTCGTAAGGATGGTCATCCGCCCACTTGCCCGCCCGGAGCTGCCGAACGATACGGCCGCTCTCGCCCGCTATCTCATTGGCAAGGTGGTGGTGCGAGAATTGCCGGAAGGGGTCGCGATCGGCCGCATTGTAGAGACCGAGGCCTATGTCGTCGGCGATGCCGCCGGGCATGGCTATCGGGGAATGACCCCGCGCAACCGCTCGCTGTTTCTCGAGCCCGGCCACGCCTATGTCTATGTCGCCTACGGCATCTCATACATGCTGAACGTCTCGAGCGAAATGCAAGGGATCGGAACTGGCGTCCTGATCCGGGCGCTCGAGCCGCTCGAAGGCATCGCCATCATGCGGCTCAATCGCGGCATCGAGCGCTTGCGCGACCTGGCGCGAGGACCGGGAAGGCTCGCCACGGCGTTGCGGATCGATCGTTCGCTCGACGGGCTCGATCTTTGCCGGAAAGGCCCGCTATGGCTCGGACATGGTGAGGACGACGAGGTCGGCGAAATCGGGCAGAGCACCAGGATCGGCATTTCGCGGGACGCGAGCCGCCTGCTGCGATTTTATGTCAGGGGGAGCCCGTTCGTCAGCGGGCCGAGATCGCTCAACGAATAAGGGGACAGCCCCCTGTCTCGACGGACACAAAGCCGGTCGGGATTGGACCGCCATATCGACGGGGCTGCCATCTGGTGCTGCCGTTCGCTCCGGGATATCCGGCTGCACATGAGTGAAGCCGTCAAGACATCCAGCCTGGCCGGCGCCGTTTCCCCGATGACCCCGGTGCTGGTCTGCGCGTTCGCGATCTTCCTGCTGTCGGGGATGGACGCGGCGATGAAGACGCTGGTTATCGCCGTCGGCGTCTACAACACCGTGCTGTGGCGCAGCATGGTCGCGACTGTCGTCGCCGGTGCAGCCTGGTCTGCAGGGGCGCGCTCAAAGCCAACCCTTGCGGTGCTGCGGCTGCATGCGCTGCGTGCCGCTGTCGTCGGCATCGTCCTGATATGCTTCTTTTGGGGTCTGGCCAGGCTGCCGCTGGCGGAGGCGATCGGGCTCAGCTTCATCGCGCCCCTGTTCGCCCTCTTCCTCGCCGCCTTGTTGCTGGGCGAGCGAATCCGACGGCAGACGATATGGGCATCGCTGGCCGGCATCGCCGGCGTCGCGATCATAATGGCCGGCCAGTTCGGGCGGGAAAGCTATTCGCACGATGCCATGCTGGGCACGGCGGCGGTGCTCGTATCGACGGTGTTCTATGGCTACAATCTGATCCTGGCGCGGCAACAGGCGCAGTTGGCCAAGCCAATCGAGATCATGTTGTTCCAGAACCTTTGCGTCGCCATCCTCCTCGGCCTCGCCGCGCCGTGGCTCGCGGTGGCACTGCCGACCAACCTTTGGCTTCCCCTGGCCGGGGTGACAGTGCTGTCGCTTGCCGGGCAATTCCTGATGAGCTGGTCCTACGCCCGCGCCGAGGCGCAATATCTGATCCCGACGGAATACTCGGCCTTCATCTGGGCCATCGCGCTTGGCTGGTTCTTCTTCGACGAGGCGGCGACCTGGACCACGCTGACAGGAGCATGCCTGATCGTCGCCGGCTGCCTGATCGCGGCGCGCTCAAACCCGAAGCTGGCCGAGCCGATCGAGGCGACAGTCTGACGGTGCCTGTCGTCAGCCGCGCCGTGCGGCCTCGATCGCGGCGACGTCGATCTTCTTCATGTCCATCATCGCATCAAAGGCGCGCTTTGCTTCATCGCCGCCGGCAGCCATCGCCTCGGTCAGCACGCGCGGCGTGATCTGCCAGGAGACACCCCATCTGTCCTTGCACCAACCGCATGCGCTTTCCTGGCCGCCATTGCCGACGATGGCGTTCCAGTAGCGGTCGGTCTCTTGCTGATCGTCGGTGGCGATCTGGAACGAGAAGGCTTCGTTGTGCTTGAACACCGGCCCGCCATTGAGGCCGAGGCAGGGGATGCCGGCGACCGTGAATTCGACCGTCAACACATCGCCCGCCTTGCCGGACGGATAGTCGCTGGGCGCACGATGGACGGCACTCACCGCGCTGTCGGGAAAAGTCTCGGCGTAGAAGCGGGCTGCAGCCTCGGCGTCTTTGTCGTACCATACGCAGATCGTGTTCTTGGCGATTGCCATTGCTTGTCCCTTTCCCTTTTTGAAGCCATTGCGGCCCGGTTTCCCACGCACCCCCGGCGGCGATTCAGAGTCAGCCTCGACGGTGCGAGCGCAAAATGCGCTCATGCCACCGGATGTTCCGCCCACGAAACGATGTTCCTGTGAGCCGGATTTTCTGCATTCGAGTTGACCGAGGCCGGCGCTAGCCAAGGAGGTTGCGCAGCGTCCGCATGAACACCTTCGACCCGATCGGGATCAGGTCGTCGGGAAAGTCATAGTCCGGATTGTGCAGCGCCGGGTGCCACTCGCCCGCGCCAAGGAAGAACATCGCCGATGCTGCCTTGTGGCCGAACACGCCGAAATCTTCCGAGGCGCGCATCGGCAGGTTTTCTTCGCCGTGCGGGACGCCCTCCTCGTCGAGCGCTCGCCGCAGATGCTCAACCGCCTCCGGTGCGTTGACGCTGGCCACGAACACCTCATGATAGTCCCACCGGGGCGACAGACGATGCTCGGCGGCAATCCGCGTGACCAGGGCTTCCGCGGCGGCGCACAAATTGGCCATGCGGTCGTCGCGCCGGGTGCGCAGCGTCGCCCAGATCTCGGCCTGGCCGGGCGCAATGCCGAACACGGCTTCGCCCATCTCGGCATGGGTGACGGTGACCATGCTGAAGTCGTCGTCGGCAAAGGTTCCGCGCCCGAGCGCAGGCAGGGCCGGCATCAATTGGCTGATTGCCACCATGGGCGAGATGCCGGTCTCGGGCATCGACGAATGCGCGGTCTTCCCCTCCAGCACGATGCGCATGCCGCGCGATGCACAGTTCACCACGCCGGTCTTGAGCCGGACCTCGCCGAGCGGCACGCCCGGCAGATTGTGCAATGAAAACGCGAAATCCGGCCCAATCGCGCCGAAGCGCGGATCGGCTACGACGCCGGCCGCGCCGTTGCCGGTTTCTTCCGCCGGCTGGAACATCAGCACGACACGGCCGCGAGCCGGCCTCTCGCGCCCCAGCTGACGGCCAAGCGCCGCCAGGATCGCGGTGTGTCCGTCATGGCCACACATATGCGACTTGCCAGGCACCAGCGATGCATGTGGCGCGCCGGACAGTTCGTGGATCGGCAGCGCATCGAGTTCCGAGCGAAACAACAGCGTCGGTCCGGCCTTGCCGCTTTCGTAGACCGCCGCCACGCCGTGCCCGCCCAAGCCGGTCAGCACCTGGTCCGGTCCCGTATCGGCGAGGAAGTCGACGACCTCTTTGGCCGTCCTCTCCTCCTCATTCGAGATTTCCGGGCGCTGGTGCAGCTGGCGCCGCCATGCCATGAGCTCGACGATGTCTCGATTGGTCAGGGTCACGTTGTCGGCCTCCGCTTGCGTTCTGCATAACACACGCAACGAAACTTCCGCCAAGGGACAAAGGCGGTCAATCCGGAGCGGGTTGTGCCAGAGCGAGTTCCGGAATGGCGCGCGCCCCGACTACCAGAGTTCAGATGTCGGGATCATCGAGAATGCGAGAGAGCGTGCTGCGCCCAAGCGCACTCATGGCGGGGTTGGTGCGATGGTAATACCAGACGAGACCCAACGCCTGCTGGAATGCCCAAGCCGCACCACGCTGCCACCAAAGGTCCTCAACTTGAAGGCCGCACCGAAAGGTCGCCCTTCGCTCGCGGTCCAGAAGATGCCACGCGACGACCAAATCCAGCGACGGGTCGGCTGGTCCGAAACTGCCGACATCAAGCACTCCGACAAGACGCTCGCCCTGCACGAGAAGGTTTGGTGGGATAAGGTCCTTATGACTCATCACGACAGGCCCAGCGGATGGCAACTCGCGGAAGCGAGCCCACAAGTCGCGCAGGCGAGCCACGTCGAGAAGGCCCTCGCTGTTTTCAAAGCAAACATTCATCCAATCGTCATGATCTGAGAGATGTCCACCACGTCCTTGACCGTCGAAGCGTCGGCCCCGTGTGTCCGCTTTGCGCAACGATGCCACGAGGCGCGCAAGGTCCAGGGCGAACGTCGTCGATCCACTTAGCCCGTGCGGCGTGGCGACCTCGCCTTCGATCCACGTTTGCAATGCCCATGGCATTGGATAGTGAGGACCTGGCTTGCCGAGCCCAATCGGTTGAGGCGTCGGAAACAGGCAATGTTCTCCAATCTCGACCATGGCAGCGGCCTCCGACCGAAGCATATCGGCGCATTCGGTCGGGTTCATCGCCCGCAGTGGGAACCGCGCAGCGCTCTTCGAGCCAATGCGGAAGATGGCATTGACGGTTCCCGAAGATCTAACTGAGGTGATGTCCTCAAGACGATACTGGGGAAACTGATCGCGGATCATCTGGCGGGCGATATCGATGTCGATATCCACCTGATCGTCATGCATCATGAGTTCTCGTCCTGCCGAGCTCGGCATGAAGGGCAAATCGTTTGGTGGTTTTAGCGAATGCACGGACCTATGTCCGCTTCCATGTCTTCGCAGTCGATCCCAAAATGTCTGAAACGAGGCACTTTTCAGACAGGCAGCCCAGGGTCGGGAACTTGCGGCTTCCGGTCCACTCGCCCGACCCGAAACAGGAAGCCGACCCCCGCCGCCGCCCAGTCACCATGAGCCAGGACCATCATGAAGTCCGCGCGGCGTATCGAGACGCCTGTCATCGCACACCCCCAGTGAACCCGATGCTCGTCCCGCGTGCCGTCAACACCTACGGGAAAAATTCCAAGCCCGATGTGCTATCCTGCGAGAAACAGACGACTGGACCGAACTCGAACGAATCCGCACCGGTTGCAGACAAGGCGTCCCCGCTTCGGGTACAGTTGCGCCGAAAGCGACAATCATCGAAGGAGACTATCGAGGTGAACGAAGACGCCGCCAGCCCAAGGCCGCTCGCGGAGATTGCCAGCTATCATGCCCATATCTACTACGACGGGCAAAGCGAGCGACAGCATGCCGAATGGCTGCGCCTTCGCATCGGGGAACGTTTCCGCGTACGCCTGGGCAATTGGCATGAGCAGAAGGTTGGCCCGCATGATCAGGCAATGTACCAGGTCTCATTTGCGAGCGAGATTTTCGCCTCACTCGTGCCGTGGTTGATGCTGAACCATAGGGGGCTCAGCATACTCATCCACCCGAATACGACCAACCCAAGGCGCGACCATCTGGTCGATCCGATCTGGATAGGCCGGCCGCTGGCCGTGAACGGCGATAGTCTCCCGGACGATCATGAGGCGGAAGAGGCGCTGCCGCCCAACACCAACCCGTCTCTCTCGGCCTAGCAATTCTCGGCGCAAGCGTCCGCGCGGGCGAGGAGAAAGGCGGCTTCCCGCATGTTGCGGGTAAGCGTGGCCGCAGTCTCGAATTCGGAGCGGGCCTCGGCCAGCCGGCCGGCCCGAAACAGGAAGTCGCCCCTCGCCGCCGGCAGTGGCGCATAGTTGCGCAGCGCGGCGGCGTCGGCAATCTCGTCCACCAGCCGCAGGCCGGCTTCGGGCCCGAAGGCCATGCTGTGGGCGATCGCTCGATTGAGATCGACCACCGGTGAGGGCATCACGGCCCGCAGCCGGTCGTAGAGCGCTGCAATGCGGGGCCAGTCGGTATCGGCCGGGCTGCGTGCGCGCGCATGGCAGGCCGCGAGTGCGGCTTGCAGTGCATAGGGGCCATCGCCCCCGAGCGTCTCGGCGCGAGCCAGCGCGTCAAGGCCCCGGCGGATCAGCAATTGGTCCCAGCGTGCGCGATCCTGCTCGGTCAGCGGCACCAGGGCACCGTCCGGGCCAATGCGTGCCGGCAGGCGCGATGCCTGGATTTCCATCAGGGCCAGCAGGCCGAACACTTCGGCATCCTCGGGCATCAGCCCCGCCAGCATGCGGCCCAGCCGTTGCGCTTCCCGGCACAGGCCCGGCCGGACAAGATCGTCGCCCACCGTGGCGGCATAACCTTCATTGAAGATGAGGTAGACGACCTCCAGCACCGAGGAGAGCCGCGCCGTGCGTTCGGCGCCGCGCGGCACCTCGAAACTCAATCCGGCCTTGCCGATCGTCCTCTTGGCGCGGACGATGCGCTGGGCGATCGTCGCCTCAGTCGAGAGGAAGGCACGGGCGATCTCGTCCGTCGTCAGACCGCCGATGACACGCAGCGTGAGCGCGGCGCGGGCGTCGGCCGAAAGCACGGGATGGCAGGCCGTGAAAATGAGGCCAAGCAATTCGTCGCCTAGATCGTCGTTCATGGCCGCTTCGATCATCCCGGGCGTGTCGTCGACCTCGCCGTCCAGCTCGCGCGCGATCTCCTCATGCTTGCGTGCGCGCATCTTGTCGCGACGGATCGCGTCGATGGCGCGGCGCTTGGCCACCGTCATCAGCCAGGCACCGGGATTGGCCGGAACGCCGGTACCGGGCCATTGCGACAGGGCAATGACCAGGGCGTCCTGCGCCAGTTCCTCAGCACGGTCGACATTGCGCACGACGCGGGCCAGACCCGCGATGAGCCGGGCCCGTTCAATGCGAAAAATCGCTTCGATCGCCTGGTGCGTCTCGCCTGCTGTCATGCCGCCGCATTGTCGGCCAAAGTCACAAGGCAGGCAAGCAGGCTGCGGCCGACAGTCGCTAGGGCCGCTGAGCTTCGCGCGGGTCCGTTCATGAATTTCCGTGACCTCCGGCGTCCGCTACTCCTGCCAATCAGCCATCTCGTACAACGGCCGGATTTCGATCTCGCTCGGTCCCGGCATGGGGTTGGGGCAGCGCTTCACCCAGGCGACCGCCTCATCCATGTCCTTCACTTCCCAAAGCCAGAAACCGGCGACCAGCTCGCGGGTCTCGGCGAAAGGCCCGTCGATGACCCTGCGGCCGGGACCATCGAACGCAATACGCTTGCCTTCCGAGGAGGGTTTGAGGCCATCGGCGGTGAGAAGGATGCCGGCATTGCGCAGCTCGTCATTGTACTTGCCCATCGCCTCCATCATCGCCGTCGTCTCGGGCGTGGGGACAAAGCCCTTTTCGCTGTCTTCGGTCGCCTTCACGAACACCATCACACGCATCGTCTGTCTCCTGTTCTGAGCCGGCCTCATCGACCTCGCATCGAAACGACGAACGGGGTCTACGGAAATCGACATCGTCCCGCAAATTTCTTCGACGGTTGAGGCGCGCACCCCGCTTCCGGGCTGGGGATCGAAGTCGGCAATGGTCAAAAGCCGGAAGCGGACACCCGAAGACAATGGTTGCGAACCGCTAGCGTCCCAGGCCTGGCTCGGCAGGTCGCGATACATACTCGGGAAACTCCGCGGCGCCTCGGCTCAGGGCCTTCACCATGAGAAGGCCGTCATCAAAGAAGCCGTTTCGAACATAAAACTGGTGCGTGGGTTCCTTGCCAAGCACCATGGCGATACGAAAGACAGCGCATCCAGTCCGCTCGCCCTCCGCCTCGATCCACGCCATCAGCCTGCTGCCCGTGCCAAGGCGGCGCAGCGTCGTGTCGACCACCACATGGTCGGCTTCGATGTACTTTCCACACCAGAGCTGAATGCCCGTCCAGAAGCCGGAGACACCCACTATCCGATCGCCGACATAGGCCGCGATACAGCGGTAGTTGCCCTGCGCGAGCATGGCCGAGAGCCGTTTCCGAAACGCTGCTTCGTCCAGGTGCGAGTGGCTCAGCCGGTACACCGGATAGATCGAGAGCATCTCATCGAGCCCGTTGAGTTCACGAATAACCACCTCGTCGGCCACGACAGCCCTCCTCCCCTGTCGTTCCACTTTGCGGTCGATCCCGGCTGCGGTCCAGTGGGATCATCCAAATCGGGGGATTGAGCCAGTGGCCGCTTCGGGTCAAAAACGGGGCCTGGCGATCGGCGCTGACGGCGGACAAGTTTCACCTGACCAAGTGGCTCCCGGCCGGCAAATCCCGACCACTACTGCGTCTCTTCTCGTTTCCCGTTCAGCTGCGCCCGCGCGTCGCGGATCGAGGCGGCATAGGTCACCAGCGGCCGCTTGACGCCGTGGTTGATCAGTATTCGCCGTGTCTGCGGCGAGGCGCCCGATATGATGAAGCGGACACCGGCGCGCCTGGCCTTGTGGGCGGCGCCCTCGATGACATTGGCCGCGGTCGAATCGAGGAACGGCACGGCCGAGCAGTCGAGGATGAAATTCCTGCGCTGGTCGGCGATGCGGTCGAGCACGGTGCCGACAGTCGATGCGGCGCCGAAGAAGAACGCGCCGGAGATGCGGTAGACGACGGTGTCGACGTCGCTTGCCTCGCTGGCATCATAGGCGCTGCCGCTGCTGTCGGCGACATCCTCCTGCACCAGCGGCAAGTCGGCCTCGACCGCGATCGACTTGGCCATGCGGTCGATGAACAGGATCGACCCCAGCACGAAGCCGACGACGATGCCCTCGGTCAAGTCGCGGAATACGACGAGCAGGAAGGTCACCATCAGCACCAGCGCGTCGCCGCGCGACGCGCGCAGCAGCGTGGCGAAAGCCTGCTTCTCGAACATGTTCCAGCACACCACCGCCAGAACGCCGGCAAGGGCGGCAAGCGGGATGTAGCTGGCGAGCGGCGCGGCCACCAGCATCAGAGCAAGCAGGATGGCGGAGTGGATCATGCCAGAAATCGGTCCATGCGCGCCGGCCCGCACATTGGTCGCCGTGCGGGCGATGGTGCCGGTGGCGCAGATGCCGCCAAACAGGGCCGAGGCGATGTTGGCGAAGCCTTGCGCCACCAGCTCACAGTTGGAACGGTGCCGCCGACCGGTCATGCCGTCGGCGACGACCGCCGACAGCAGCGATTCGATCGCGCCTAGCAGGGCAAAGGCTATGGCATCCGGCAGCACGTCAATCATCCTGCCCAGGCTGACTGGCGGCAAGGCAGGCATTTGCAGGCTGCGAGGGATGCCGCCGAAGCGGGTGCCTATCGTTTCCGCCGGCAGCGCAAACAGCGCCACAACCAGCGAGGCCAGGCCGATGGCGATGAGCATGGCGGGCCATGTCGGCCGCCAGCGCTTCAGTCCGGCGATGGTGACGATGGTCAACACCGCCACGAAGGTCGCGGCTAGGTTGATGGTGCCGGCCGCCTCACCGATCGCCATCAGCTTCGGCACCAGCGGTCCAGGCTCCTTGCCGGCAAGTTTCAGTCCGAACAGTTCGACGATCTGTCCAGAAAAGATGATGACGGCGATGCCAGCGGTGAAGCCGACCGTCACCGGATAGGGGATGAACTTGATGTAGGTGCCGAGGCGGAGATAACCGATGGCAAGCAGGAAAACGCCGGCCATCATGGTCGCCAGCAACAGCCCGTCGACGCCGACCCGGGCAACCGTTGCTGCCACCAGCACGATGAAGGCGCCGGCGGGCCCACCGATCTGGAAGCGGCTGCCGCCGAGCGCCGAAATGATGAACCCGCCGATGATCGAGGTGTAGAGGCCACGCTCCGGCGTCACGCCCGAGCCAATCGCGATCGCCATCGACAGCGGCAACGCGACGATGGCGACGGTCAGGCCGGACATGAAGTCGGCCTTGAACTGCGGCAGATGGTAGCCCTCGCGCCAGACCGTCACCAGCTTTGGCGTGAACAGTTCGGAAAATGTCGGCTTTGCCGACCCTTGGGCCGACTTCTGGGCCGACCTCTGGCCCGGTTGATGCACTGCCCGCTGCGCCTGATCCATGGACTGGTTTCCGCTCCAGAAGGCGGCGGGATCGTCGGCAGGACTGTCGGCGGTCGCCGTCGCGACTTTATGCCGGCTCAGCCTTCGGATCCGGCGGCACGACAGGCTTGAGGCGCACGCCCCTGCCGCCGCGCTCGCTGGTCTGGTTCTCGCCGATCAGCTCCACCCCGGCCTCATCGAGAGCCTGGATGACCTTCATCAGCGTATCGACCACGCCCCTGACCACGCCGTCGCTCGCCTCCATCCGCTGGATGGTCGGAAGCGAAACGCCAGCGCGTTCGGCGAGCGTCTTCTGATCGACGCCGGCCAGCGCCCTTGCGGCGCGCATCTGCGCGGCAGTGATCATCGGCCGAAATCCCCGTCTGAGTCTGCGGCTATAGCGTATAATACCATCATTGTGATGTTTCAAGCATCAACATGAATGTCTGAGACGTAAGCGCCTGTTTGTCCATTTTGTCAGATACTTCCTGGGGACTTCGAGCTAGGGTGTTCCATCTGGGGCAGGGGGTAGCGCGGTTGAATCTTTTCAGGAGCGTAATGACATCGGCATGCGTGCTGTCGGTGGTTCTTTTGCTGGCAGGCTGCGGGCATGGGCTGATCAACCGACTGATTTGATTTCTGCCCGGGGCCGTCAATCTGCAATTTCGCTTTCGTCGTTCAGGCGGCGTCCGCGTCCCCGCTGCAACGCGCGGGCCGCCAACCAGCACAGCATTGCCCAGGCGAAGCCGGCGCACCAGCCGGCCAGCACATCCGACGGCCAGTGGACACCGAGATAGATGCGGCTGACGCCGACCAGCAGCGTCACCAGCACGGCGAGCGACAACACATAGATCTTCGTCACCCTTCCCGGCAGGAAACTCGCCGCCAGCGAGCCGAGCGTCAGATAGGTTACCGCCGACAGCATGGCGTGACCGCTCGGAAAGGACAGCGAAGTTTCGTTGACCAGATGCGAAACGAGTTCGGGCCGCGGCCGGTCGACACCGAGTTTGAGCAGGCTCGACAGCACCTGGCCGCCCGCCACCGCGACGAAGATGAGCAGCGCCGTTGCCGGACGGCGGATCAACAACAGATAGACGATCGTCGCCGCCGTGATCAGCACCAGCACGGCCGAGCTGCCGAGGCTGGTGATATCGCGCATGGCGCCTTCCAGCCAAAGCGGGCCGATCGGCACACCCGGCTGGCCCGGCTGGCGGAAGGCGAGCAGGATTTCGGTGTCGAAGGCGTGCGGCGTGGTGGCCCGCGCCACCTCCATCAACTCCTCGAACCCCCACAGGCAGCCGGCGATGACCAGGCCGGCCAGCAGCACCGGGAATTCGATCCGGTTCAGCAGTGCATTGGCGGCGTTCTTCATCGGCAACTGGCCCGTTACAACCGCCCCTGCAGATAGGGTCCGAGCGTGATCAGCGCCACGGCGGCGATCGCCAGCACGATGCCGGTCGCCTGCAGCGTGTTGACGCGCTCGCCGAAGAACATCAGGGCGACGACATTCACTGAGACCAGCTGGATGACGGCCGAGAGACTGAACGACACCGACATGCCGAATTCGCGGATCAGCCGCAGCATAACCAGATTGCCCAGCGAATAGAGCGCCAGCGTCAGCAGGATCTTGCCAAGGCTCGGCGCCATGCCCCACTGCTTGGCCGCCATCGCCGCCAGCAGGAAGATCACCGTCGAAAAGCCAAGCTGCAGCAACCCCGAAAAACTCAACGTCCTGTCCCCTCTCGAAGCGGATCGCGCCGCGTGTATCGCGGACTTGTTTCCGAAGCGCGCCGGGACGTCAAGCGACGTTGATCAAACGAAGGCCTTGGCAACGGCAGGATGGAAGCTCAAAGTGCCGGCATCGCCCAGCCTGTCGATTGAAGGGCGGTCGGGGGTCATGATTCGCATTCTGCAAAACTTGTTGCGACGCTGGAGCGAGCTTTCTCTCGCGCTGCAATTCCTCGTTGCCGGCGGCTTTGGCCTTCTGGCCGTCATGCTGGTGGTGGGCGCCTGGGTGACGACACAGATCCGGGACGGCGTCATCCGCAATTCGGCTGCCACGACGGCGCTCTATGTCGACAGCGTGATTGCGCCGCTGCTGCCCGACCTGCGCAAGAGCCAGGAACTCAGCGATAGCGTCAAACAAGCGCTCGATGAGACGCTCGGCCAGGGCGCGCTCGGCAAGCGCATCGTATCGTTCAGGCTCTGGCGCCGTGACGGCATGGTTCTCTATGCGAAGGAGGCGGGTTTGATCGGTCACCGCTTCGATCTGAGCCCCGGGCTGCGTTCCGCCTTCCAGGGCAATGTCGTCGCCCAGTTCGATACGTTCGACGAGAACGAAAGCCAGGCGGAGGCGATCGGCTTGCCGTTGCTCGAGATCTACAATCCCGTGCGCGAGCCGTGGTCCGGCGAAGTGGTGGCCGTCACAGAATTCTATGAGGTCGCCGACGACTTCAAGACCACCCTGGCTTCCGCTCTGCTGTCAAGCTGGCTGATCGTGGCCGGCGCGACCCTGGCGGCATTTGTGCTCCTGTCCGGCATCGTCCTGCGCGGCAGCCGCACCATCGACGACCAGCGCGGGGCGCTGCGCCGCCAGGTGTCGGAGCTGCAGGGCCTGGTAGCGCAAAACAACGCCTTGCGGGTTCGCGTGCAGCGGGCGTCCCGCCGCGCCACAGCGCTCAACGAACGATACCTGCGCCGCATCGGCGCCGACCTGCATGACGGTCCGGCCCAACTCGTCGCGCTGGCGGCACTGCGCATGGATAGTCCGGTATTTTCCGGCGATGGCCATTCGAGCGAAAGCCGCTCGACCGAGGTTGCGATGATCCGCAAGACGCTGGAGGATGCGATGCGCGAAATACGCGGCATCTGCACAGGCCTCGTCCTGCCGCAGATCGAGACGGCCGCCACAACGGACATCCTGCGGCTGGCCGTCAACGAACACGAGATGAGGACAGGGACGTCGGTGACACTCACGCTGGCCGGACACTTGCCAGAACCCGGCGCCTCCGAGAAGATCAGCATCTATCGTTTCGTGCAGGAAGGGTTGAACAATGCCTATCGCCACGGGCGAGGCAAGGATCAGGCGGTGAGTGCGGGGATGAAAGGCAGCAGGCTTTTCGTTGAAGTCTCGGACGGCGGGCCGGGCTTCGATCCGGCACGCGTCGAGGGTCTCGGGCTCGCCGGGCTCAGAGAGCGGGTCGAAAGCATTGGCGGCCAGTTTGAAACCTTGACCGGGCCGCACGGCACGCGATTGGTGATTCGCCTATCGGTCGAGGAGCAAGCATGATCGGCGCCATTCGCATTGCCATTATCGACGACCATCCCCTCTTTCGCGAGGGCGTGACGCGCAGCCTGACGGAAATCGGCGGCTTCGAGATGGTTGGCGAGGGCGCCACGGCGCAGGATGCCGAGCGCATCGTCTCGACCGTACGGCCGGACATTCTGCTGCTCGATATCTCCATGCCGGGCGGCGGTCTGACCGCGGTTGCAAGCATCCTCGCCAGCCATCCCGCCCAAAAGATCGTCATGTTGACCGTTTCGGAGGCCAATGCCGACGTGACTAGGGCCCTGAACGCCGGGGTGCGTGGCTATGTCCTCAAGGGCGTCGGGTCGCGCGCGCTCGCAGACATCCTGCACAGCGTGGCGGCCGGGGAAAGCTATCTTTCGCCGACGCTGTCAGCCCGCCTGCTTTCGGACCTCCAATCCCTGCAGCCGACCGACGGCATAGTGGACCGGCTGCGGCAACTCACCGAGCGACAGGCAGAAATTCTGCGACTGGTGGCGGAGGGCCTGAGCAACAAGGAAGTTGCCTTGCGGCTGGAGCTGCAGGAGAAGACCGTCAAGCATCACATGACCGGCGTGCTGTCGAAGCTCAATGTGCGAAACCGCACCGAAGCAGCCTTGATGATGCGTGAGTCGCGCGACCGGGACCGGAACCATTCGTAGAGGCTTCGGCCATCCCGAGCGCGGCTCACCGTTTCACGGAAATGCCGAACAGCTCTATCAGGCGCGCTTTAAGTCTTTGTCGTTGCCTCTGCTTCTGGGCGACACACATCAGCCGGAAACCGGGTGGCAAAAGAGAGGTCACCTCCGCCGGGGGCGGCGGAGGTGACGTGTGAAGCCGGCCGTTGCCTGTTGGCCAACTTCACAACGCTTTGAGGCGGCTGACATCCGCCGGCGTGGCTCCGCGATCGATGATCGTGCGCCCGAGCGAATCCTCCATCCTGAAACGGCCATTCTCGATCTTTTCCATTATGCCGTCGGGATGCTGAACCGTGATCGTCTTGCCCTCCACGTCGACCTCGTCACCGGTCTTGGCGTTGACATGGCGACCGTTGCCATTTTCGTTCTGCCCCTGGTCGGATTTGGAGTTGCCGCTGGCGGTTCCGCTATTTCCTTTGCCGTTTCCGTCGCCGGCGCCGTTGTTTCCGTTACCGCTGCTATTGCCGCTGTTTCCGTTACCGTTACCGCCGCTATTGCCACTGTTGCCGTTTCCATTGCCGCCGCTGTTGCCACCGTTTCCGCCGCCGCCTCCACCATTACCACCGCCACCGCCACCGCCACCGCCATTGCCGCCGCCACCCTTGCCGGCCTGTGCGCTAGCGGCGTGGATTCCAGGAGCGGAGCCGTGGAGGTCAATCTGATAGGGAGCGATGGTCAGCGCCAGCGCGGCCGCCGATCTGAGCGCCAGCCGGCAACAACGGGTCGTGATCGATCTATGCATGGTGATCTCCGTCGATTGAGCTGGCGTGCCACCGTCGACGTTGGAGTTGCACCAGCATCGCCGAAAGAAAAGATACCCGAAAGCCGTATCCGACCGTTGCGCTTGTCACCCAGGACCTTTGCAAGCGCAAGATTGGACTAAAGTCCCAAGCTTGTGCTAATATATACCTTGTATGGACGGCGGCGACCGCCATCGCCGACTGGAAGCTGGCTTACCTGATGCCGCCGAACATCAAGTCACCTCCGCCGGGGGCGGCGGAGGTGACTTGTCAAACTGGTCGTTCCCCGGTTGACCTGCCTCACAGGGCCTTCTGCTTCACAAGGCCCGAAGTCGACTGATGTCGTTTGCCGTCGCCGGACGCTCGACAATCGTGCGGCCGACTGCATCCTTCATCTGGAAACGGCCGTTCTCGATCTCTTCCGTGATGCCGTCGGGATGCTCGACCTCGATCTTGTTGCCGTCTACTTCGACCTTGTCACCGGTTTTCGCGTTGACGTGATCTCCATCGTCGTCGTGACCCTTGCCGACCCCGGAATTGCCGGCTGCGCCGTGATCGTCGCCGGCACCATTGTCTCCGCCAGCGTTTCCGTTTCCGTTGCTGCTGTTGCCGCTCGCGCCACTCCCGCCGCTGCCGTTTCCGCCGCCACCTCCACCGCCACTGCCATGTCCGCCATCCTTGGCATGCGCGCTTGCGGCAACGATGCCGGGACCAGAGCTGTGGAAAGCGAGTTGATAGGGGGCGATGGCCAGCGCCAGTGCCGAGGTCGCCCTCAGCGCCAGCCAGCAACAGCGGCTCGCAATCGATCTGCGCATCCTAGTCTCCTCATCGATCAGGCAGGCGGATTTCACCGCCGGCGTTTTCGCAAGGGACCCACCATCGCCGACATGGCGGCCTCGCGTAACCGGCCCACGACCGATGCGGTGCCGCCAAGGGACCTTTGCCGGACCTGACAAGGGACCTTTGTCCCAGTGTTACATGCTGCTCGCAGAGTGCTTAGCCGACGTCTCAGAATGCTGTCGCGGCTGAAAGGCTTTTGATGTCACGAAAATGTGATCAGGTGACTATAAGGGGGTTGAAGAGGCAACACGCTCCAGCCACCCGCAAAGCCAGAGGCAAGCCAGATGACCGAACATCGCTCCCCCGACGCCAAATTCCGCACCAGCCTGCTCGAAGAAAACGCCGGACCGGCCACCAATCCCACCGACAACCGCACCATGGGCGAGATCATCGCCGCGCGGTTCTCGCGCCGTGGTTTCCTGAAAGGCTCGCTGGCCGTCTCGGCGATCGCCGCCACCGTCAGCCCGCTGGCGCTGGTCAGCGCCGACCAGGCCCGGGCCGCCGAAGGCTCCGCCTTCGCGTTCGACGAGCTGGAGGCCGGCATCGACGACAAGCACCATGTCGCGCCGGGCTACGATGCCGATGTGCTGTTGCGCTGGGGCGATCCGGTGTTTGCCGATTCGCCGGAGTTCGACCCGACCAAGCAATCGGCGCAGGCGCAGGCGAAACAGTTCGGCTACAACAACGACTATGTCGGCTACATCGCGATCGACGGTTCGGCCGAACACGGCCTGCTGGTCGTCAACCACGAATACACCAACCCGCATCTGATGTTCCCGGGCATCGTCAAGATCGTCGAGAAGGACGGCAAGAAGTCGGCCGACGTCGCGCCGCTCAGCAAGGAACAGGTCGATGTCGAGATGGCGGCGCATGGCGGTACCATCGTCGAGATCCGCAAGGACGGCGGCAAATGGCAAGTCGTGCGCGACGGCAGGCTCAACCGCCGCATTACTTCCAACACCGAAATGGCGCTGTCCGGCCCGGTTGCCGGCCATGACCGCGTCAAGACTAATGCCGACCCGTCCGGCACGAAGGTTTTGGGCACCTTCAACAATTGCGCCGGCGGCGTCACGCCGTGGGGCACCTATGTGATGGCCGAGGAGAACATCCACGGCTATTTCTCCGGCGAATTGCCCGAGGGCCACAAGGAAGCCGCCAACTACAAGCGCCTCGGCATTCCCGAAGGCGCCTATGAATGGGCGGCGCACTATGACCGCTTCGACCTGGCCAAGGAGCCGAACGAGGCCAACCGCTTCGGCTGGATCGTCGAGGTCGATGTCAACGATCCGACCTCGACGCCGAGGAAGCGCACCGCTATGGGCCGCTTCAAGCACGAGGGCGCCGAATCGATCGTCGCCAAGGATGGCCGTGTCGTCTTCTATCTCGGCGACGACGAGCGCTTCGACTATGCCTACAAGTTCGTCACCAGCGGTAAGTTCAATCCCAATGACCTCGCGGCGAACAAGGATCTGCTCGACGACGGCACGCTGCATGTCGCCAAGTTCGTCGAAGACGGCTCCGTCGAATGGCTGCCGATCGTCTTCGGCCAGGGACCGTTGACCGCCGAAAACGGCTTTGCAAGCCAGGCCGACGTGCTGATCGAGACACGACGCGCCGCCGACCTGCTCGGCGCCACCAAGATGGACCGCCCAGAGGACATCCAGCCCAATGCCGTCAACGGCAAGGTCTATGTCATGCTGACCAACAATTCGAAGCGCAAGGCAGACCAGGTCGATGCCGCCAACCCGCGCGCCGAAAACGCTTTCGGCCACATCATCGAGATCGCCGAGGACGGCGGCGATTTCACTGCCACCAAGGGCAAGTGGGAAGTGCTTTTGAAATGCGGCGATCCGGCGGTGGCCGATGTCGGCGCCACCTTCTCGACGGCGACGACGGCCAATGGCTGGTTCGGCATGCCCGACAATTGCGCGGTCGATTCAGCCGGACGCCTGTGGGTCGCCACCGACGGCCAGAGCCCAAAGACCACCGGCCGCACCGATGGACTGTGGGCGGTCGACACCGAAGGCTCGGCGCGGGCAACCTCGAAACTGTTCTTCCGCGTGCCGATCGGCGCCGAAATGTGTGGTCCGCTGTTCGCCCCTGACGATCAGACCGCCTTTGTCGCCGTCCAGCATCCGGGTGACGGCGGCGAGGACTGGGAAGCGTTCGGCCGCCCATCCTACTATGAGGACCTGTCGACGCGCTGGCCCGACTTCAAGCCCGACATGCCGGTGCGGCCGGCGGTCGTCGCCATCACCAGACAGGGCGGCGGCAAGATCGCGGTATAATATCAAGCACCGCAATCTCAGGGAGGGGTTTCGGCGAGCCGAAGCCCCTCCTTTTTTGCGTCAATCATTCAAGCCACGGGAAAGATTGGCAATTTGCACATGGCGCCCTAGGTCTTTACCAGGAGATTGCCATGCCGAAGTCCGTTTATGACCGTGGCCTGCTCAAACCTGCCGAAGTCGCCACCTTGCAACGTGTGTTCGACGAAGCCTGCCGGCGCCGCGAAGCGCATCCCGAATCGGCCGAGGCTCGCGAACTGGCTCTCACCCTGCTGGCGCTGCACAATGCCGGCATGGTGGAAGAGGACATGCTGATCGAGGCTGTCGGCTTCCGGAGGCTTGAGCCCAAGTCAGCGTGAAGCGCCGGATTGGTCGGAGGTGCCAGCGGAACTGGCAATCCGTTTGGTGATCGCCTTGGCCATGATGCCGGCATTGGCGAAGCAGCCGCGAATGCTCGGCCGCATGCCGGTGAACCACAGGCCGGGCAATTTTGGATCGGCTTGCCCGCCGTTGAAGAGCGGAACGCCCTTTTTGTCGAGGACGCCGAGCTTGCCGACCATGGGCTCCAGGCCGGTGCGGTAGCCTGTCGCGGCAATGACGATGTCGGGATGGATCAGGCTGCCATTAGCCAGGATCACGCCGTCGCGGGCGAATTCCCGTATCGCCGGCACCACAACGATCTTGCCGGCCTTTATGGCGCTGACGGCGCCGTCATCGGAGGCGATCGCGGTATAGTCCGAGGTCAGGCGGCTGGCGCCACCCGAAGGCGCGGGCGGCATGCCGAATTTGGTCAGGTCGCCGAAAACCAGGCGCTGCGTCGCCGCCATCACCGCATCGGCGACGCGCAAGGGCAAGCGCGCCATGAACGGCGAAAGCCGATGCACGGCGATCTTGCCGATCCGCTTGGGCAGCAGCACGGGGCCGTTGCGGGCCGACAGCCAGATGGCGGCCGTGTTTATGCCGGCCAGATGATTGAGCGTATCGAAGCCCGAATTGCCGGCGCCGACGACCAGTACTTTCTTGCCGGCATAGTCCCGTGCGTCGCCGAAATCCGCCGCGTGGATGATGCGGCCGGCGAAACCCGTCATGCCTTTCCATTCGGGAATGAAGGGCTGCCTGTCGCGGCCGGTGGCGATGACGACATGGCGGGCCAGGCGCAGTCCGGCGCTGGTCAGCAGCGCCCAGTGATCGCCCTTGAAGACGATTTCTTCGACAGCAACGCCAAACTGCACCGGGAGCCGGTTCTCCTCCCTGAAATCATTCATATGGCGGATGACGACAGTCTTATGCGGAAAGGCAGGCGTGCCCTGGGGATAGGCAAGACCGGGCAGAGAAGACAGATCGCGATGGGTGTTGAGATGCAATTGCCGATGCCGCCGGTGCCAGGGCTCGGCCAGGCGGCTTTCCTTTTCCAGGATCGCCGTGGGCATGCCGGCGTTCATCAAGGCATGTGCGACGGCCAGCCCGGCGGCACCGGCGCCGACGACGATCGCCGGCTCGACCGGTTCGTTCGTCACCGGTCTGATGGTCGTTTCAGCCATTCCTTCTTTGATCTCCATTCGACCCTTCCGACGCCACGCTTCCCGTGGTCGCCAAGGGAGGCCGCGGCGGCTCGATCCTGCGGTTGATTTATATATCGCGAATCGAACCCGAATTTCGAGCATGCGCCGTCCGCGATTGCGCACTATATGGCATATGCGCGATATCAGCGGTAATCAGGTCGCGGCAATGTGATTGATTCGAGGCCCTGGGGCTGGCGGGTCTCTGCTATTCCCCCACGTGCATGCCCGAAATCGAGTCGATTTCCGGGGTCATGCGCAGAATCAAAGTGTTACAGCACCTTTGCGCGTCCTGGGCGCGGCGCTGTAGGCGGCTCGCGGAATTTCGACCATGCCCTCCTTGCGGATCTATTTCGACAAAATCCTTGAGGACGTCGCGCCAAAGGTGGCGCGGCAGAGGCTGACCCATGTCGAGCGCCTGGCGCTTGTTCGCCGCCATGGTGACTTCTCGCTTGCCTATTCGACCGCCGTGCAGGGCAAGCTTTCCTATTTCGGCGACGCCGACGGCTACATCGCCTTCGGCACCAAGATGGGGCGCCATTTCGCGCTCGGCGATCCGGTGGTGGCTCCAATGCTGCGGCCCGATTACATCAGGCGCTTCGTCGAAACCGCCGGCAGCCCGTGGTTCGTGCAGATCGGCGAGGAGACGGCGCGGGTGCTGGCCGGGCTCGGCTACAAGATCAATCGCCTCGGCATCGACACCCGCCTCAACCTGCCCGACCATGATTTTTCCGGAAAGCGCAACGAGACCGTGCGCTATTCCGAGCGCTGGCTGTTGAAGAAGGGATTTTGGTTCGACGAGGACAAGCGGACTGTCCATCTCGACGAAATCGCCCGGCTTTCCGAAAACTGGCGCGGCGACCGCATCGTCAAACGCTGGGAGATGGGCTTTCTCAACCGCCCCTTCGCCGACCATCTCGGCACCGACATGCGCCGTTTCGTCCTGCACGGCCCCGATGGCGGACTGGTCGCACTGCTCGACTTCGACCCGCTGTTTCGCGACGGCAAGGTGATCGGCTACACCACGGCGTTCAAGCGCAAGCATATCGACGCCTCGCCGCACGCCGAGATCGGCCTGACCAAATTCGCCGTCGACCGTTTCCGCGAGCAAGGCATCTCGGTAGTCACGCTCGGCCTGTCGCCGATGCTCGATGTGGTCCCGAGCGGGTTTGCCGAAAGCGATTTCTGGCGCAATGCCTTCCAGCGCGCCTACTCTTCGCCATGGGTCAACCGCCGCAGGTTCAACCTGCAAGGCCAGGCGGCGTTCAAGCGCCGCTTCCACGGTGTCGAGGAGCCGGTCTACATCGCCTTTCGCAAGGGGACTTATGTGGAGATGCTGGGGCTGCTGCGGCTGGTCAAGGCGATCTAATCGGTCAGTTCCTTAGCCGGTAACCGGTCCTGAAGATCCAGGCGACGATCGCTATGCAGACCAGCAGAAAGACGATCGTCATGCCGAGGCTGACGCCGACCGAGACATCGGACTTGCCGAAAAAGCTCCAGCGGAACCCGCTGATCAAATAGACGACCGGGTTGAACAGCGTCACAGTGCGCCAGATGCCGGGCAGCATGTCGATCGAATAGAAGCTGCCGCCGAGGAAGGTGAGCGGCGTGATGATCAGCAGCGGCACCAGCTGCAATTGCTCGAAGCTCTTCGCCCAGATGCCGATGATGAAACCGAACAGGCTGAAGGTCACCGCCGTCAGCACCAGGAAGGCAACCATCCAGAACGGGTGCTGGATGGTCAGTGGGACGAACAGCGAGGCGGTGGCCAGGATGATCAGGCCAAGCAGGATCGACTTGGTCGCCGCACCGCCGACATAGGCGATGACGATCTCCAGATAGGAGACCGGCGCCGACAGGAGCTCGTAGATCGAGCCGACGAATTTCGGGAAGTAGATGGCGAAGGAGGCGTTGGAGATCGACTGCGTCAGCAGCGACAGCATGATCAGCCCCGGTACGATGAAGGCGCCGTAGCTGATGCCGTCGATCTCGGTGATGCGCGAGCCTATGGCTGAGCCGAAGACGACGAAATAGAGCGATGTCGAGATGACCGGCGAGACGATGCTCTGCAGCACGGTGCGGAAGGCACGCGCCATTTCCATCCGGTAGATCGCCCATACCGCACGCAGGTTCATGGCTCTCTCCTCACCAGATTGACGAAGATCTCCTCGAGCGAACTGTTTTGCGTGTCGATGTCGCGGAATTGGATGCCGCCGGCCTCGAGATCGCGGATCAGCGAGGCGACGCCCGGCCGCTCGGCCTGATTGTCATAGGTGTAGGTCAGCTGCCCGCCATCCGGCGACAGCTCCAGCGCATAGCGCGAGAAGGTTTCGGGAATGGCCATCAGCGGGCTGCGCAGCTCCATCACCAGCCGCTTGCGGCCGAGCTTGTGCATCAGTTCGGCCTTGTTCTCGACCAGGATGATCTCGCCACGGTTGATGACGCCGACGCGGTCGGCCATCGCCTCGGCTTCCTCGATATAGTGGGTGGTGAGGATGATGGTGACGCCGTCCTCGCGCAGCCGACGCACCATCGCCCACATGTCCTGGCGCAGTTCGACATCGACGCCGGCGGTCGGCTCGTCGAGGAACAAGACGCGCGGCTCATGCGACAGCGCCTTGGCGATCATTAGCCGGCGCTTCATCCCGCCCGAGAGCGTAATCGCCTTGGCGTCCCTCTTTTCCCATAGCGACAGATCGCGCAGCACCTTCTCGACGAAGGCCGGGTTGGCCGGCTTGCCGAACAGGCCACGGCTGTAATTGACAGTCGCCCAGACGCTCTCGAAGGCGTCGATGGTCAGTTCCTGCGGCACCAGGCCGATCAGGCTGCGCGCGGCGCGGTAGTCCCTGTTGATGTCGTGACCGTCGACGGTGACGGTGCCCGACGAACGATTGACGATGCCGCATACGATCGAGATCAACGTCGTCTTGCCGGCGCCGTTGGGGCCGAGCAGCGCGAAGATCTCGCCGCGCTCGATATCGAGGTTGACTTCCTTGAGCGCGGTGAAGCCGGTGGCGTAGGTCTTGGAGACCCCGGAAATGGACAGGATGGAGGGCATGGCTGAAAACGGCTGCTTGAGGGAGGTCCCCTGATATAGGCTGAATGTCGGTGCGTGCAACCGCAAGTCGACGCCGCTGCTGACAGTTCTCGACAGTGCAGGCCGGCCAGTGCGAGCCGGCGGAAGTTCCGACACGGCAGCAGCACGCGCATGCGTCATCTTGCCCGGACGCTGCGGCGTTCCGCCTCGCGGCGGGACGCCGCTTTGACCGACAGGCGCGACGGGCTTACTCTTGCCACATTAGAAGCAGCCGGAGCCCACCATGGACCCGCTCATCCTGTCGCGCATGCAATTTGGCGCGAATATTTCGTTCCACATCCTGTTTCCGACGATCACCATTGCGCTTGGCTGGGTGCTGCTGTTCTTCAAGCTCCGCTACAACGCGACAAACGATTCCGCCTGGATGCGCGCCTATTTCACCTGGGTGAAGGTGTTCGCATTGTCCTTCGCCATGGGCGTGGTGTCAGGCGTCACCATGAGCTTCCAGTTCGGCACCAACTGGCCGGGCTACATGGAAAAGGTCGGCAACATTGCCGGGCCGCTGCTGGCCTACGAGATCCTCACCGCCTTCTTCCTCGAAGCGGCCTTCCTCGGCATCATGCTGTTCGGCTTCCGCCGCGTCTCCAACCGCATCCACACGCTGGCGACGGTGCTGGTGGCAGGCGGCACGACCCTCTCGGCGTTCTGGATCATCGCGCTCAATTCCTGGATGCAGACGCCGGCCGGCTTCGAGATACGCGATGGCGTCGCGCACGCCGTCGACTGGTGGGCGATCGTCTTCAACCCGTCGATGCCCTACCGGCTGGTCCATATGCTGCTCGCCTCCGGCCTGACGGTGTCGTTCCTGATCGCCGGCCTGTCGGCGCTGCGCTATCTCTATGGCGACCGCTCGGAATCGATGTGGAAGGCGCTGCGCACCGGCGTCTTCACCGCGGCGATCCTGATCCCGATCCAGATCTTCGCCGGCGACCAGCACGGGCTGAACACGCTGGAGCACCAGCCGCAGAAGATCGCCGCCATGGAGGCCAACTGGAACACCGGCCCCAACGTGCCGCTGGTGCTCTTCGCCCTGCCCGACGAGGCGGCGAAGGAAAACAGGTTCGAGATCGCCATTCCCGACGGCGCCAGCCTGGTGCTGCGGCACCGCACCAGCGGCGTGGTGCCGGGGCTGAACGACTATCCAGGCAACCATCCTCCGGTCTTTCCGATCTTCTGGAGCTTCCGCATCATGGTCGGCACGGGACTGCTGATGCTTGCGGTTTCCTGGTCGGCCGCCTTCTTCCTCAAGCGCCGGCACAGCCTGCCGAGGCCGCTCGCCATGCTGATGGTGCCGATGGCGCTGTCGGGCTGGCTGGCGACGCTGGCCGGCTGGTACACCACCGAGATCGGCCGCCAGCCCTGGCTGGTGACGGGCGTGCTGAAGACCGCCGACGCGGTCGGGCCGGTGGCGGGCAGCCATGTCGCGCTGACGCTGGCCATCTACCTCATCCTCTATGTGCTTTTGCTGATCGCCTATCTCGGCGTGCTGGTGCACCTGGCGCTGAAGGCGGCGAAGGACGGCGATTCATCGCCGCTGCCGGGCGTGATGAACGCTGCCCTGTCGCAGCCGGCGGCCGGCGAGTGAGGAGAAGACAATGACCTTCGACTGGCCAACCCTGCTGCCCCTGATCTTCGCCGGCCTGATGGGCCTCGCCATCCTGATCTACGTCATACTCGACGGCTTCGATCTCGGCATCGGCATCTTGTTCGCCGCCGCCGAAGACACCGAGCGGGACACGATGGTCGCGGCCATCGGTCCGTTCTGGGACGCCAACGAGACCTGGCTGGTGCTGGCCGTCGGCCTGTTGCTGGTCGCCTTCCCGCTGGCGCATGGGGTCATCCTGACCGCGCTCTACATCCCGGTTTTCGTGTTGCTGATCGGGCTGATCCTGCGCGGCGTCGCCTTCGATTTTCGCGCCAAGGTGCCGAGCGGCAAGAAGCATCGCTGGAACCGTATTTTCTTCATGGGTTCGGTCATCGCCTCGCTGGCGCAGGGCTATATGCTGGGCGTCTATGTGCTCGGCCTCGATGTCGGCCCGGGCGGCGTGGCGTTCGGCGCGCTGGTGGCGCTCTGCCTTGCGGCGGCTTACGCGGCGATGGGTGCCGCCTGGGTGATCTACAAGACCGAGGGCGATCTGCAGAAGAAGGCCGTGCGCTGGTTGCGCACCGCCCTTGTGCTGACCGCGCTCGGCATGGCCGCGGTGTCGCTGGCAACGCCGTTCGCCAGCCCGCGCATCTTCGACAAATGGTTCGTCTTTCCCGCGATGCTCTATCTGTCGCCGCTGCCGATCCTGTCGGCACTGTTGTTCCTGTGGCTGTGGCGGCAGACCTTTCATCTGCCCAGGCCCGACGACCGCCATTCGCTGACGCCGTTCCTGACGCTGGCCGCCATCTTCGCGCTCGGCTTTGCCGGTCTTGCCTGGTCGTTCTATCCGTTCGTGGTGCCCGACAGGCTGACCATCTGGCAGGCGGCCTCTGCGCCGGAAAGCCTGGCCATCATCCTGGCCGGCACTGTGGTCGTGCTGCCTGTCATCATCTTCTATTCGTTCTATGCCTACCGGGTGTTCGGCGGCAAGGCTACGGATTTGACCTACGACTGACGCCTTACCGGTCGCCAGTGGCCATCCTGCAGATCAAGCAGGTGCGGTGCTTCAGATCAGCCCTGAGTCGCGTGCCGCAGCCGTCGCTTCGCCACGGGAGATGGCGTCCAGTTTTCCCAGAACCGCCGAGACGTGGTGGTCGACGGTCTTCGGCGAAATGGCGAGGTGGTCGGCAATCCGCTTGTTGGAGAAGCCGCGCTCGATCAGTTGCAGCACTTCCATCTGGCGCAGGGTCAGCCCGGCGCTGTTTGCGCGCGTGGTGCGGCGCGGTCCCCGTGCGATGTGATTGACACCGTTTCGCCGCATGAGGTCGCGCACGTGCTGGGCGACCGGCCTGGCGCCGAGGTTTTCGAATATCCCGAGCGCCGAGCGCTGCCCCGCCTCATCGCCCTGAACCAGGGCAAGCCCACGTTCGAAGGGAGCGTCCATCGCGGCCCACAAATCCGCCGCCCCTTGCCAGTCGCCTTCCAGAAGCATCCGGTAGGGCGCGGCCATGCCCGACGTGTCGCCTGGGCCAATCGCCGGCACCAGCAAACGCCGCCAGCTGGCCAGTTCGGCAAAGACCGCAGGCTTCGGTGAAAGGCTCTCGGCAAGGTCTATCAGCCGCAGCGCCTCGTCCTCTTCCGCCTCGCCCAGCCATGCCTGTTCGGCGACGACCGCCGCATAGGGCAGCAGCCTCTGCAGCTCAGCACCCTTTTCGAGAAACCGCTTCATTTCCGCCAGAAGCGGCTCGGCTGAAGGATCGCCGCGGCGCAGGCGCAATTTCGCCAGAGCCACCAGTGCGGGATAGCGCACCAACGCGGCTGCATGGTCGTTGGTGACGACTTCCAGCGCTTCGGCAGCCGCCTCGTCCCATCGTCCGTAACGCAGCAGCAACTGCGCCCGCACGCCGCGCATGTAGTCACGCCAGGTCGCCAGGTCGTTCTCGACACAATAGTCGATGCCGCGATCGAGAAAGGACTGAGCCTGGTTGTAGTCCAACTGGTTCATTTCACTGCAGGCGCAATTGGTGAAGGCACGCGCCACGTGTTCCTGGAAATTCTGATCGAGCGCGATTTCGAGACTGCGGGCAAGGTGCAGCCGCGCGCTGGGCAGGTCCAGCCATTGTTCGGCAGCGCCGACATTGTTGAGCGCATGGCAGACGATGTCCGGCCGGTCAACCTGTTCGGCGAGCCTGATCGCCTTGTCGCCTAACGACAATGTCTCGTCGAGCCTTTCGGCCAGCATCGCCAGCTGCGAGAGATTGGAGTAGGCCATGGCCAGTTCCGGCCCCGCCAGTGTGGTCTCCAGCAACGCGACCGCCTGGGCGCCGAACAGATCGGCGGCCTCACGGTCGCCCATCAGATAGGCGAAACGCGACAGGCATCTGAGGCTGTCGCCTTCCTTCAGCGTATTGCCCAGGGCGCGCTGCAGCGCGCGCGCCTGCTGCTGAGCCTCGATGGCCTCGACGATCCGGCCGATCAGGTGGCATTCGAAGGCATAGTTCTCGTAGAGGCCGGCGCGCTCTTCCATGGGCAGGCCGTCAGCCTGTCGCAAGGCGACTTCGTAGTAGCCGGCGGCATCGCGATGCGCCCCGATGCGGGAAGCCTCCCGGGCAGCGACCGGCGCCAGTTCGCGCACCGCCTCCAGATTGTGCGCCTCGACCGCGTGGTGCACCAGGCGCGCGGTGGCAATGTCGCCTTTTTCGAGCATCGCTGTCAGGGCGCGCTGGTTGAACTCTCTTCTGTGGCTTGTCGTCAGCATCGTCTCGATGGCGCGGCGGGCGATGTCGTGCCGGAAGGCATAGCCGTCGCCCAGATCGTCCAGCAGGCCATTCGAGACGCATTCCGCAAGCTGGCCGGCACTGGCCACGCCGCAGAGGCCCTGCAGGGCCCAGGCGTCGGCCCGTCTTGGGAACACCGACACCGCGTCGAGCATCGAGCGGGCGCCAACCGACAGGCGTTCGGCGCGCGCGAGCACCGCATCGCGCACGCTGGCGGGCAGCGCTGTTTCATTTTCGGCGCTCAACAGTTCGGTGACGAAAAAGGCGTTGCCGGCCGTGGCCCGGTAGATGGCATCGCCGTCGCGGCCGGCCGCATCGGCGAGCGACAGCACCGCTGCCTCGCTCAAAAGCGGCACGTCGATGCGCGCGACGCTGCCCGACGGGATTTCGCCGAGCGCGCGTCGCACGCGCATCTGCCCCTCGCTGCGATCGGTACGCGCCGTCACCAGCAGCAGGACATGGGTGTTGGCAATGCGACGGCCGAGAAAGCGGACGAAGTCGAGCGTCGCGTCATCGGCCCAGTGCAGGTCCTCGATCACCAGCAGTGTTGCGCCCGTCCTCGCCTCGAAGACATCCAGCGCGTCGGAGAACAGCGGCAGCCGCTGTCCCTGCCGGGCGTCGACCGCCTGCGGCATCGCCCATTGCGCCTCGCGCGCAAGATCGTAGAGCGGGCCGAGCGGATCGGGGATCGACAGGTCCTCGCAAGCACTGCGGAAGATGCGCGCCTCCTGGCCGGCACCGCTGACGAAGGCATCGACAAGCACCGACTTGCCGGCACCCGCCTCACCCGACAAAGCCGCCACGTGACCACGGCCGCGCGCGGCTTCCGCGAGAAGGCTGTCCAGTTGCGCCAGCTGTGGCTGCCGTTCCAGAAGCATCGTCATTCGCTCATGGTGATCCCGGTTGCCGCCACCCACCCCAGCTCGACCGCCAGGATAGTCCGGCTCGGTATCTGCTTTGTGGCTCCAGCACTGAACGTCGTTAACATGGGGAATCGTCCCGCCAAACATAGGGAAAGGCTCCGATGCGCGTCCTTTGCGAGCGTGATCTTTGTCCAACCGCGCTCAACATCGAGCGTGAAGCAATGGAAAGGGAAGCCTCCCATGCCCCGTTACCTGATTGAACGTACATTTCCGGATGGCCTCAACGTCCCGATGAACGAAGCCGGCGCCGATGCGCTGGGCGGCGTCATCATGCGCAACGCGGAGAAAGGCGTGACCTGGGTGCAGTCGTTCGTGTCGCCCGACAAGAAGCACACCTTCTGCGTCTACGACGCGCCCTCGCCGGAGGCGATCCGCAGCACCGCCCAGATGAACTCGCTGCCGGTCGACAAGATCACGGAGGTGAGGGTTCTTGAACCCTACTTTTATCGCTGATGAAGATACGATCGCTCGAGGCGGCAATGGCGACATGCCGGCCGGTGTCGCGGCCATGGCAAACAGCGGCCGCGCGCCCTCCTTGCCCGGCCGTCTATGGCGGATCGCGGTGGAGCTGCCCGCGCAACTGCTGGGCAAGCGCCGCTTGCCACCGGAAAGCGACCATCTGAGGCACGATATCGGCTTGCCGGCGCGGCAGATGCGGCGGGACTGGCGAGACTACGACCGGTGGGATCGCTGAAGACCCCGCCGCCCGCAGTCGACGCTGTGAGGTGGCCGGGACGGCGGAACTGCCAATCTCCCCCTCAAAGGGGGAGATGCCCGGCAGGGCAGAGGGGGCGCTGTCGCGCCGACGCCTCTTCGTCAAAGCTGCCTCAGTTGCTGGCCGACAGCACCAGCACCGGCTTCTCGCTGTACAGCGCCGGGAACAGCTGCTTGAGGTTCGCCACCTTGGGCAGGTCGTTGTAGACGATGTAGGGATAGGTCGGGTTCAGGGTCAAAAAGTCCTGGTGGTAGTTCTCGGCCGGATAGAAGGTCTTGCCGGTTTCCAGCGTGGTGACGATCGGCTTGGGGAACACCTTGGCCTGGTCGAGCTGGGCGATGTAGCTCTGCGCAATCTTCTTTTGCGCATCGTTTTCGGCAAAGATCGTCGAGCGGTACTGCGTGCCTGAATCGGGACCCTGGAAATTCAGCTGGGTCGGGTTGTGGGCGACCGAGAAATAGACCTGCAGCAGCTGACCGTAGGTGACGACAGACGGATCATAGGTGATCTCGACGGATTCGGCATGTCCGGTGCTGCCTGAGCCGACGGTCTCGTAGACGGCGGTGTCCTTGCTGCCGCCGGTGTAGCCGGAGACCGCCTTGCTGACGCCCTTGACGTGCTGGAAGACGCCTTGCACGCCCCAGAAGCAGCCGCCGGCGAAGATCGCCTTCTCACTGCCGCCGGCTGCCTTCTCGTCGATCGACGGCGGCGGGATGACCACCGCGTCCTCGGCGGAAACCGCCGGCGTCAGCCAGAAGGCGGCGCCCACGGCGGCAAGCGCCAACGCGGCGAGCGCGCTCCTGGCAAAATTCGACTGTCGTCTGGCGACTGGTTTTCGAATGTCGGTCATGGCTGAGCTCCTGTGACGTCCATCATGTGGAGTCTATTGGATAAGAGAGGATCATGCGACGGGTGAGTTGCGGCCGAAGCCTCACTTTCACGTGCGTCCAGATCCGGTCCTGGTGTCAGGACCGAAGCCGGAAGCAGCGTCAACCCTAGTTGGCCGGGGCCATGGCATCCGTTGCCGGCTTCATCGCATCGGCGGCTGGCTTCATGGCGTTGTCCGCGGGCTTCATGGCGTTCGTGCTCATCGCGTCGGGTGCCATGGCGTCGGCCGGTTTCATCGCGTCGGTCGCCGGCTTCATGGCGTTGACGGCGGGCTTCATGGCATTGGTCGCGTCGTCGGCGCGGGCGATGCCGCCGGCAAACAGCGCCGTCGAGCACAAAGCGAGAGCCAGTGCCGGCAGCGTCAAGCGGGCCGACGATGTCATCCGGGAAAAGGTCGTCATGATGGTCTCCTTGGGGTTGGGGATGATGGCGCACCTCTTTGGGTGGGCCGGGTTGTCGCGGCGCCGCTGCTGCGGCGTTGCGCGGGTCGTTGTCTGCGCATGATCTTTTCCGGGACGATGCGCAGGGAATTTTAGTTGGTCGCGGCGGCCAGGATCGGTCCGCCGCCGGGCGACTGGACGAGCACGGCGGTGCTGAGCCCGCCTGAAGCGGCCGGCACATCGAGTGCGGTGGCATCGCCAGTCCAGTTGCCGAGCTTCTCAAGCGAATGCACGACATTGGCGTGCGGCAAGGTGCGGCCGGTGTTTTCGCCGCGCGCCACCGGCACCTCGACGACACCCTTGGCATAGTGCACCACCCAGACATCGGCCCGGCCGCCCGGCGCCGAGCCGGCGCCGATGCTGACCTTGCCGCCGACGAGCGACAGCGACGGGCCGCTGGCGCGGTCGGTGCTCGAGATCAGCTGCTGGATTTCGCCCGGCGCCGCGCCGACGACATCGGCGCGGCCATTGACCACCACTTGGGGGGTGAACGGGCCGTCATGGCCAAGGGAGGGCTCGTAGGTGACCTGGCGCTGGGTGAATCCGCACCTAGCGACGTGGCGAGCGCGAGCGCGCCGAGGCTGGACACGACGAGTGACTTGCAGGAACGCGACATCGGCTGGCTCCGTGGGTGACGGCGCCCCGATGCGCCGCTCATGTCCCCACTTCGCCGCCGGCCGAGGCTTTGTTACAGCGCTCACCGGTTTGTGATCGTTGTCGTTAGCGCCTTTGCGACGCTGGAGATCGGCAAAACCGGTCGCGGCAGCCGATCTCCACCCTCGTGGGGGAGATGTCCGGCAGGACAGAGGGGGGCGCCATAGAGCACCAACATAGGCGCGATCGACGGTGGCGCCGCGCGACAGTGTGCAATGATGGTCAGATCGCTCTGAGAAAAGTGAGGGCGGACATCGCCGACAATGACAAGGTCGGCGGGACAGCGCCCCCCTCTGGCCTGCCGGCCATCTCCCCCACGTGGGGGAGATTGGCAGCTTCACTGCGTTAGCAGCGTCTCGGAGGGCCGCTTGTTGAAGTCGCACTTGCCGGTGACGGTGTAGAAGAAGTCGGCATTGGAGGCTGGTGCCGGCACCGCATTGCCGCCGTCCTCCCAGGCCTGATAGCCCGGAATGCCGCAGGGCACGATACTGAAGATGTCGACGTTCTGCCCGGTCGCGATCTCCGTCAGGCCGTTCGCGCTCACCCCATTGTAGAGCCGGTTGGAG